>JAFQRF010000011.1 GCA_017410195.1 Clostridia bacterium
CATCTGAAGTCTCTTCATAAGGCAGAGAGCCATGAAATGACCGACATGAAGGCTGTCGGCAGTCGGGTCAAAGCCGATATAAAAAACAGCCTTGCCGTTGTTGATAAGATCTCTGATTTCTTTTTCGTCTGTTACCTGTGCAATAAGTCCTCTTGCAACAAGTTCTTCGTAAATCTGCATATTAAAACATCCTTTCGGTATTATTTACTAATGTAACAAAATAAAAGCCCTCTGCCATTGCTGACAGAGGGCGAATTAACGCGGTACCACCTCTATTTGAGCATACCTCACGGCATACTCCTCGGCGGGTAAGAATTACCCTTACGCTTTAACGGGCGCACACGGCTCTGCCTACTGCAATTTTCAGCAAAGCGGCTCGGGGATGTATTTCACTCGTCTTCCGATATCCCCTTTCACCGACCGGAGACTCTCTGAAACGGATTAAACGGCTACTTCTTCCCGTCATTGCCATTGGATGATATTATACATTAAATAGTTATGTTTTGTCAAGTGTTTCCCTCAACCGCTTTCAACCATTCCTCCGCTATAATCATATGACCTGCAATGCTCGGATGAGTTCCGTCCCAGATAAAATACTCAATTCTTGACCTTTCGGCATTTTCCTTTATCTTATCATAAAGAGGAACAAAGATACATTCAAATTCCTCGGCAAGCCTTTTTGTTGACGCCCTGATTCTTATGTTTGCAGCCTCACGGTATGCAACGGAATCCTCGGGGTCATTACTGTCAGGTCGCTTGAAAAGAGCTTCAACACCGTCGGGATGCGGTGTATATCTGTAAGAATAATCCGACTTGTCAAGAGGAAAATAGAAAGGTTCGCAAACAATAATTTTAATCTCTCCGAGCTCTTTTCTTGTTTTTTCAAGAATCTTACGGAGATATTTTTCGTGGCGTTCTGCGGCTTCATCGGGAGTAATTCCGTCAAACCAGCCCCTACCTGCGTCATTGACACCGACAAGTATACTTAAAACAGTAGGCTTGTTATCGATTACATCTGTCTGCCAATTTTCAAACAGACCCTCCGCAACATCGCCCGAATAACCTTTATTGATAAACTTTGGCATACTCTCTGCGTTGTCAAGCGCAAGACGGCTTGCAACAATATACTGATATCCGTGACCCATAATATGATTGCAGTCCATGCTCTTTCCTCTGTTGCCGTCGGTTATCGAGTCACCCGAAAAAATTACAACATCTTTGTCTGTAAGCTTCACTATTTTAGCTCCTTTAACACTTCATAAGCATCCTTTGCATCAGATTCAAAATCGAGAACATTCGCCTCAATTGAGCAATGCCCGACCCCCGCTTCTTTCAGCGCTTTAACAAATGATGCCTGACTGAAATCATCACCCTTTTTGGGATAAATTCTTTTACATTCAAGCGAAGAATCCGGATCGGGATTTGAGGTGTGTGCATGAACAATCCAGCCCTTATAATCGGAAAGACTTTCCATACTTTCTTTCTGGACGTACATATGTGCCACATCTGCAAGCACCTTAACAAACGGAGAATCCACTCTTTTTGCAATTTCAACACCGTCTGCAACGGTGTTTATCGCATTGCACTCTTCAGGTCTGAGAGGCTCGATTGCAACAAGAATATTATACTTCTCCGCAAGCGGTACAACAAGTTTTTTTAGAAAATCAACAATCTCTGCCCTGCCTTCTTCAAGGCTCATACCGTCGGGAATTCTTCTTGCTCCCGATGAACCGAAAACAAGATATTTCAAGCCGAGATATGATGCATTTGAGAAAAGAGTTTCAAGATACTCCTTTACCTTTGTTTCATCCTTTTCTGCGCCGACAATTCTCATTCCTATGAAACAATTTGCAGCAACAACAGGAATACCGGTTTCCTTCATTCTGTCAAGATACTCTTTATCTTTTTTGGCAATTTCCTGACAATGGCTCTCTGCGTAGTCATACCCGAGTGATTTTATATATTTCATTTTTTCAATGTCAGTACCGACACATACTCCGAATTTCATGGTTATTTCTCCTTTGCGTTTTTCAGCATTTCCCTTGCGGTTTCAAGCTGAAGCTCCGTGACATTGCCGCCGCCCGATATTCTTGCAAGCTCAGCAGCTCTGCCTTCAAAATCAAGGGGTTCAATCTGCGTAAAGGTTTTTTCACCGTCAACCGTTTTCATTATCTTCATATGGCAGTCAGCCTGAGCGGCAATACGTGCAAGGTGAGTAACGCAGATAACCTGTCTACCCTCAGAGACTTCACCAAGTTTAAGAGCAATTTTCTCTGCCGCCGAACCACTGACACCCGTATCGATTTCGTCGAAAATGAGCGTGCCGATATTGTCCTTATCAGAAAGAACATTCTTGATTGCAAGCATGATTCTTGAAAGCTCGCCGCCCGATGCAATCTTTGCAATGGGTCTTGGTTCCTGACCGGGGTTTGCGCTGATTAAAAATTCTATGGCATCCGCACCTTTTGATGTAAGTGCAGTCTGTTTTCTGTCAACAACAAATGTCACCTTCGGCATATCAAGGAATTCAAGCTCCGCCATAACGCTCTTTTCGAACTCAGCCGCAGCCGTCATTCTGCTTTCTGTAAGTTTTGCCGAAAGAATCTTTATTTCATCCGAAAGCGCATATAACCTTTCTTCGAGTTCCGATATTCTTTCGTCGGATATTTCTATTTCATTTTTTTCTTTTATAGCACTTTCAAGATGTTCTATAATATCCTCTTCGTCTTTTCCGTATTTCATTGACAGACGGTAAAGAAAATCAAGGCGTTCGTTGATTGCAGTAAGCCTTTCTGGATTATAGTCAAATCCGTCAATAAGACTCCTGACCTCTGCAGAAAAATCCGCAAGTTCATAGGCAATCCCTCTTATGCCCTTTGCAGTATTCTCTGCACTTTCGTAGTATTTTGCGGCTCGTTCAAGCTCGCTTGCGCAGTCTTCAACGCCTGTCAGAATTCCGTTTTCGCTTTTAAGAGCGGAATAAGCATTCTCAAGCGCCTTGACAACCTTGCCTCCATGCTGAAGAAGCTCTTTTTCCTTTGAAAGCTCATCTCTTTCACCAACTCTGACATTTGCGGCTGTTATCTCGTCAATCAGAAAAGAAAGATAATCAAGTCTTGCCGCCTTTTCATCCCTTGTATCATAAAGAGAATCAAGCTCCTTCTTGACAGCGACAAGACTCAGAAAAACGTTTCTGTATTCCCCTCGCAAATCTGAATTTTCGGCAAGACTGTCGATAAATCCGCAGTGATTATCAGGCGAAAGCAAAGCCTGGCTGTCGTGCTGACCGTGAATATTGATAAGACCAGAACCAATTTCCTTAAGAGCGGAAACCGTTGCGGGACAGCCGTTGATGCGGCATAAATTCTTGCCCGACGAACTGAGTGAACGGCTGAGAACAAGGGTATTATCAGGCATCCTTTCAATACCCATTTCATCAAGTATCCACTGCGTTTCTTCGCTTATATCAGCAAAAGATGCATAAACCTTTGCGCTGTCGCATCCCGAACGGATAAGCTCTCTGGACGTGCGTTCGCCGAGCACGGCATTAATTGCATCAATAACGATAGATTTACCCGCACCCGTTTCACCCGTCATAACATTGAGTCCGCTGTCAAATTCAAGCTCAGCACTCTCAATAACGGCAATATTCTCAATTTTGAGACCGATTAACATAACAGATTATTCTTCCCTTCAGGAAATCAATTCAGCAATTGCGTCCTTCATTTTGCATGCATGCTCAGGTGTTCTGCAGAGCGCAAAAATAGTATCATCACCTGCAAGAGTGCCGACAAGCCCCTCCCAATGCATTGAATCGAGAGCCGCACATGCGGCCTGGGCCATGCCGGTATAGCATTTTACAACAATGGTGTTGCCTGCATAATCTGCAGAAATTACGGAGTGGGCAAAAATGCTTCTGTATTTTCCGAGAAGCTCACCCGAATCACCCGTATCGACCGCATAGCGGCTTCTGCCGAGTTCGTCAACCTTTTTGATAAGTCTTAAATCCTTGATATCTCTTGAAATCGTTGCCTGAGTTGTGTCGAAGCCCTCAGCTCTGAGCATTTCAAGAAGATCGGTCTGGGTTGACAGACAGTACTGCTCAATAAGTCTGATTATCGCTTCATGTCTTTTCTTTTTCACGTTTTACACTCCTTGATATTTATCTTCTCTGTGCGAGTTTTTTATATAATATATCAATAAAATTATCGGATTTTATTCTGATGAAATTCGCCGTGAATTCCGCTCTTGAAATAACCGCCTTGCATCCCGGCTCGATATTCATCGGCTCCGTTCCGTCATTGGAAATACACAGAGGGCAGTCCTCAGCTGATTCAACGGTTATGACCGCACCGGGTCTGAAAATAAGTGAACGGTCAACAAGTGAATGAGGGCAGAGCGGCGTTAAAAGAATGCTTTCAAGCTCGGGGTCAACAACTGGTCCGCCTGCCGAAAGAGAATATGCCGTTGAACCCGTCGGCGTTGAAACAAGAATTCCGTCGCAGAGATAGCTGTTAAAAACCTTACCGTCAAGCGCAACGTCAATCGCCGTCATGCGCTGTTTTTCCTTATTAGTTATAAGTGTATCATTAACGCAGTAGTCGCAATTTACAATTTCATCTCCGCAGATTATGCCCGTTTTGAGCATCAATCTTTTATCCAGAGTATAATCACCTTCAATAAGTCTTGAAAGCAGGTTAAGTTCGTTATCTTCAAGCCCTGCCATAAACGCAAGTCTGCCGGCGTTAACTCCGAGAATCGGCTTCTGTTTTACGGCAGCAAGCTTTGCGGCGTGAATTATCGAGCCGTCACCGCCGATTGCAATAACGGCATCGCAGCCGTCTATCGCCTCATCGGCAGATAAGAATTCTGCGCCGGTAAAAGCAAAATCACCTTTGAATTCATAATCAAAACAGAACTCCGCACCAAGCTTTTGAAGACTTTTACAGATTCCTTCGGTTGCTCCTAAAGCTTCTTTTCGGGTAAGGTTCGGCATAAGAGCAATTTTCATTCTCTCACCCCCGATTATTTATCAAGATTTTCGTGTGAACGCTCAACAAGCTCCTCAACAGAGCCGTTCCATAGCATTTCACCTTCATCATTTTTTTCAATATACATCAAATATTCAATATTTCCCTCGGGTCCTTTTATCGGTGAAAAATCAACATCGATTACCTTAAATCCGTTTTCACTTGCAAACAAAGTTATGCTTCTGACAACATCCTCATGCACGGATTTATCACGCACAACGCCTTTCTTTCCGATATTCTCTTTACCCGCTTCAAACTGAGGCTTGATAAGGCATACCGAGCGTCCGCCGTTCCTGAGCAAAGTATGCATGACCGGGAGAATAAGCCTGAGCGAAATAAAAGATACGTCAACGGAAGCAAAATCAACCTCATCGGGTACCTGCTCCCTTGTCACATATCTGAAATTTGTTCTTTCAAGGTTAACTACTCTTTCGTCGCAGCGCAGCTTCCATGCAAGCTGACCATAGCCGACATCAATCGCATACACCTTCTTTGCTCCGTTTGTGAGCATGCAATCGGTAAATCCGCCGGTTGATGCGCCGATATCCATGCAAATGCAGTCTTTAAGGTCAAGACCGAAGCTTGAAACGGCTTTATTGAGCTTAAGCCCTCCCCTGCTGACAAAAGGATTGACCGCTCCCCTGACCTCAATAACATCGGTTTCTTTGACATTAACCCCGCCTTTGAGTGCCTTCTGACCGTTGAGATAAACGCTGCCTGCCATTATCATAGCCTTCGCCTTTTCTCTTGTTTCGGCAAAGCCTCTTTCAAAAACGGCAACATCAAGCCTTGTTTTTTCGCTCATAAAGAAACCTCGTTTTCTATCATAAGAGCCATTTTCTCTGCGCTCATTGAATATTTTTCCATAAGTCTCGGCACACTCGCATGACCGACAAACTCGCAGTCAACAGCCGTTACCGAATATTTGCCGTCATAGCCCTTTTCGATAAGTCTACATGCAAGCCCCTCGGCAACACCGCCGTTTTTCATGCCTTCCTCAAAGAAAAAGACTTTATCGCATCCGAAAGCTTCTTCCGCAACGCCTTCGGGAAGCGGTTTGATTTTATTGATTTTAATTATTTTTATTTCAATACCCTTTTGAGCAAGCATGTCCATGGCTTTCAAAGCATTGAAATAAAGCCTGCCGTAGGTGACAAGAGCAATTTCAGCATTGGGATTTCCGATAACTGCATAGTCGTCGATTTTTTCTTCCGATTCTCCGTTTTCAGGCATACTGCCTCTCGGATACCGGATAATAACTAAATTTTCATCTTTATAAAAAGCATTATAAAATGCCTTACTCATTTCCGAATAGGTTGCAGGCGAATAAACAGTTGTATTAGGTATGCTTCTTGCAAGCGAAACATCAAAAAGACCCTGATGAGTTTCGCCGTCTTCACCAACGAAGCCTGCTCTGTCAACAGCAATAACTGTCTTTCTGCGCTGAAGCGCACAGTCATGAACAAGTTGGTCGAAGCATCGCTGGAGGAAAGTGGAATAAACTGCAAAAACAGGTATCATCCCGCCTGCCGAAAGTCCGCTTGCAAAAGTAACTGCATGCTCTTCGGCTATGCCTACATCAAAAAATCTTTCGGGATATTCCTTTGAAAAAACCTCAAGCCCCGTCCCGAGCGCCATTGCGGCGGTTATCGCACATATACGCTTGTCCTTGGATGCAAAATCGCAGAGGGTTTTACCGAAATGTGACGAAAAGCTGTCACCCGAAGCAAACGATTCACCCGTAACAACATCAAATTTTGAGATGCCGTGAAACTTTTCGGGTGAATGCTCAGCAAAATCATAGCCCCTGCCTTTTAATGTATTGACATGAATAACCACGGGCACGGAAACCATCTTTGCACTGTTCATCGCCTCGCAAAGACCGTTTATATCGTGACCGTCAATAGGACCGATATAGCGAAATCCCAAATCCTCAAAAAACGAGCTGGAATAGATTATATTTTTAAGTGTCGCTTTTAGCCTGAAAAGATGCTTCGCAAGCGATTCACCGACAATCGGAATTTTCTTAAGCGTTTTTTCAGTCCCCGCCTTAAAACGATAATATTCGGGTTTTGCGCGCACCTTCGCAAGATATCTTGCCATAGCGCCGACATTTTCGGAAATCGACATCTCATTATCGTTGAGAATAACGATAAGCTTTGATTTGGTTGAACCTGCGTGATTCAGTGCTTCATAAGCCATGCCGTTTCCGAAGGAACCGTCACCGATAACCGCTACAGCGTAATTTTTGCTGCCCTTAACAGCGTTTGCCGCCGCAACACCTGCTGCCTGCGAAATCGAAACACCTGCGTGACCTTCATAAAAGCTGTCATGTTCACTTTCATCAGGACGAACAAAGCCCGAAATTCCGTCTTCTTTTCTGAGAGTTGAAAATTCCGGATATCTGCCTGTCAAAAGCTTATGGGTATAAGCCTGATGACCCACATCCCATATAATCTTATCTTCAGGTGAATTAAAAGATTTATGGAGTGCAACGGTCAGTTCAACAGTACCGAGATTTGAAGCAAGATGACCTCCGTTTGATGAAACGGTATCAATCAGAGTATGACGGATTTCGGTGCAAAGCACCTCCAGCTCACCGTTACTGAGCTTCTTCACATCAGACGGTTGCTTTATATTAAGAAGAATTTTTATTTCTCCGGTATGGTTACTCATATACAATCAATTCTTTCTGTCAAAGAGCCTGTCTGCAAGCTCAATCAGAAATTCTCCTTCACTGCCGAAAATTTCAAGTGATTTTTTTGCATTTTCCGTAAGCTCCGATGCATAACGCGCCGATTCTTCAAGTCCGAGAAGTGAAACATATGTTGATTTTTCATTCTGACTGTCGCTACCTATCGGCTTTCCGAGAGTTTCTTCATCACTTGTCACATCAAGAATATCGTCAACAATCTGGAATGCAAGACCGATATTCTCACAGTATTTTTCTGCCGCTTTTATTTTTTCTTCATCCGCTCCTGCAGCAATACAGCCGAGAACGGCAGAAACTTTAATCAGCTTGCCCGTCTTACGGCGGTCTGTTGCTTTTACTTCATCAAGAGAAGCTGCTCTGCCCTCATTTGCAAGGTCCATAACCTGACCTGCTATCATTCCAGAACAGCCTGCAGCTTTTGCAAGCTCAAGCCCTGCCTTTGTCTTGGCTTCACCGCTGAGATTCGGAGCGGAAAGCACCGTTTCAAACGCAAGAGTGAGAAGCGAATCACCTGCAAGGAGTGCATTAGCTTCGCCGAAAACCTTATGACTCGACGGCTTGCCTCTTCTCATATCATCATCATCCATACAAGGCAAATCGTCATGGATAAGCGAATAAGTGTGTATCATTTCAACACCGACAGCAAGCGGAAGTGCTTCCATATAATCTCCGCCGCAGACACGGCAGAACTCGAGAGTCAGCATCGGTCTTATGCGTTTTCCGCCGTTTTCGAGTGAATAAGCCATAGCTTTGAGCATAAGCTCAAGACCCGAAGATTCTCTGCCGCCGAATGATTTTTCCGAAACATATTCCGAAACAGCTTTATTGATTATCTCAACGTATTCCGCACTTCTTTTTTCGAAATCAATCATTATTCATCGCCCTTTCCTGCCGAGAGTTCGGTAATTTTAAGCTGAGCCGCATCAAGACTTTTTGCGCACTTTGCAGCAAGCACCGTACCCTCCTCATAGAGCTTCATCATATCTTCAAGCGGAAGATTGCCGTTTTCGAGCTTGTCCACAATCTCTTCAAGACGTTCAACCGCTTTTTCATAGTTCATTTTCTGCATATCAGTTAACCTTCACTTCCGTAACTTCGCATCCGATATTTCCTCCGCTGAGCATAACGTTGATTTTATCTCCTTTTTTGACGGAATTTATATCGGATATTATTTTTCCTTCTTTGCTTGCAACGCCGTATCCTCTTGCAAGAATTTTGAGAGGACTCATTGCATCAAGCTTTGCACAGAGAGAGGAAAAATCTTTCTGCTTCAAGGCAATATTCTGCTTCACGGCAGCATCCATTGCCATAACCGCTCTGTCACATCTGACACAGAGATTGTCAATATAGTTTTTAGGGCTTAATCGCTCAAGAGCAGCTTTTCTGAGTTCAAGCATTGCACGCTGTGTACCGATTCTGTCCGCAACGGCGGAATTCATTCTGCGGTAAGCGGAAATAAGCATTTCCTTTTGCTGAAAACTATCCGGTACCGCAAGCTCTGCCGCCGCAGAAGGGGTCGGCGCTCTCAAATCAGCAACAAAATCGCAGATTGTGAAATCCGTTTCATGACCAACGGCAGAAATTATCGGAATTTCACTTGCCGCAACCGCTCTCGCAACAATTTCCTCATTGAACGCCCAGAGTTCCTCGACCGAGCCGCCGCCTCTGCCGACAATCAGAACATCCGCAGCTTTTCTTTCATTAAACAGCTCAATCGCCGCCTTTATCTGAGAAGCTGCATAATCGCCCTGCACGGCTACGGGGCAGAGAATAAGCTCCGTAAGAGGAAATCTGCGTGAAATAACATTTATTATATCTCTTATCGCCGCACCCGTCGGAGAGGTTACAACGCCTACTCGCATGGGGTATGCGGGAACCGTTTTTTTCTTTTCGGAATCAAAAAGTCCTTCTTTTGCAAGCTTATTTTTAAGCTGCTCGAAAGCAAGGCTGAGCGCACCCGTACCGTCGGGCTGCATATCATCAATATAAAGCTGATACTGACCGTCACGCTCAAAAACCGCAACCCTGCCTCGGATTATAACGCTCATCGAATTCTCGGGCATAAATTTCAGCCGCATATTTGCAGACTTAAACATAACCGCTTTAATCGATGAAAATTCATCCTTGATAGTCATGTAATAATGACCGGTCTTATAGTGGTTGGTAAAATTTGAAATTTCACCTTCAACAAACACCGTCTGCAGGTTCATATCCTGCTCGATTATCGATTTTACATATCTGTTAAGCTGGCTGACGCTCAGCACAACTCCGTCGCTCATTCTGATTCAGCTCCTTTCAGAGCCGCAAGCAAAGCAACGCCCGCCGCGTTATCACACGAAAAATCAGGCTCGGCAAAGCTTGCACCGAATCCGCCCTGAATCTTTTCTCTGATAATGGAATTCGACATCACTCCGCCCGCAAAAACAAGAGGAAGTCTGCCGTACTCCGATATTGCGAATTCCGCCATCTTTTCAAGAGTTTTGCAGATAAAATCAAGACAATATCTTGCAACATTCTCGTTACATTCACCGTTATCAAGCATCTTTCTGCACTGATTTTCAAGCCCCGAAAGACTGCATTTTCCTTTCTTTACACTGACCTTGGGATTGTATTTTTCCGTACTTTGAAGTGCAAGCTTTTCAAGCTCTTTTCCGCACGGAAAACGAAGCCCCATCATTACACCGCAGCGGTCAACAGCCTGTCCGCAGTTGAGGTCAAGAGTTTCGCCGATTATCTCAACGGAAAAAGTTCTTTCATTATCGGGTGTAACCAAAAGCATCTCAGTCGTTCCCCCCGAAACATGAAAAGCAATAAATTTCTCTTTCATCAAATCCGTTTTGCCGCATGAATACAGAGCCGCCGCAATATGACCCGACTGATGTGAAAATCCGTAAACAGACTTTCTCATTGCCGCACCGATACAATTGGCAGCATTGACTCCGACAAGAAAGCACGGCATATATGAACCCTCGGCATCCCTCGGCTTTTCGGAAACGCCGATTGCGTCGATTTCTCCGCTGTATTCTTCAAAAAGCTCCCGAACAAGCGGATAAAGCCTTGAAGTATGATGAAAAACGGCATCGCTCTGACGAAGCCCCTTTTCGCCCTCTTTAACGGGCAAAAGAAGCTTCTTTTGGAGCATAATACCGTTTTCGCTGTCATAAACACAGACAGAGGTTGTGTAATTACTTGTATCTATTCCGAGAGTACGCATTATTTGATATCCTTTGAAGCCGAACCGAGAAGTCCGTTAACAAAAGCCGCATCGTCCTTTGCCGCATACTTCTTGCAAAGTTCAACAGCTTCGTTAATTGAAACGCCGACGGGGATATCGTCAAAATAAAGAATTTCGCAGAATGCAAGTCTGAGAACTGCAAGAGCAACCTTTGAAATTCTGCCGAGCTTCCAGCCGACGGAATATTTTTCAATCATACCGTCAATATTCTCTACATTTTCCCATGTTTTGAGCAAAAGCGTTTTAACAAAATCGCTGCCGGTTATAACTTCATTTTCGATTGCAAAATCATAAAGCTCCGCAACCTCGGTTTCCGCATTGAATGCTTTTTCAAAAAGCAGGATGAATGCCTGCTCTCTTTCTTCACGTCTTGTCAAATTATTTCCCTCCGGGAAGGGCTATGCCCTTGTGATACCCGAATTATACCACTTATTTTATAAATATACAACACTTATTTATAAAATATTTATTAATATTCCATTTCGGTTATGGAAATATTCTCCACGGGATATCCCGTCTGCTCAACGGCGATTTCTTTGATTTTTACAATTGCAACGTCATCAAGTGAGCCGTTTTCAACAATAATCTCTGCATTTCCTCTGTTGAGAATAACAAGATTTTCACAGCCTACCTTTGCCGAAATCAAATTTTCAATATCACTTTCAAGAGAAATTGAGTTTGACAGCTCTTTAAGCATATCGCCTGCCTGCTGAGCAACAGATTCCGATGAATCGCCGTCTTTGATTATGTCGTTGAGAGCCTCTGCAGCTTCATCATGTGCTGTCTGGCGGCGGAGTTTTGCACCTGCAAAATATTCATTCGCCATAGCTTGCGCAGGCGCATCCTCAAGAACGGTATCGGTTGAAATCACATACCGTGCGTCACCGAGATTTGCACCCTCCTGCACCTGAGGCTGAGTCGTTGTCTGAGCCGATAATGAAGCGCTTTCAACATCAGGTCGGGTGTAATACCAATTAACAAAAACCGCTGCTCCGAGAGCAATAATGAGAGTTGCAAGCAAAAGCTGTCTTTTTCTGATAATCATTGTAAAAGTTCCTCCGAATATGTATTTTTATGCAAAATGAATTCAATTCATCTTTGCTACGCTAACACCGGCGCTGCTTATATCGAGAAGCGCCGTCACCGTTTCAACAATCCTTGCACGAACCGTATCCGAGTCGCCGCCCTTGCAGACAACCGCAACCCCTCTGATTTCCGGTTCCGCAACCTTGACAACTATCCCCTTTTCACCCGTTTCTCCGTCAACAATAACATATTCATCCCTGCGCTCAACGATATTTTTTCCGCTCGGATCAATATTTTCTCCGTAGTCATAATCGTGAAGATATATTTCCTCACTTCCGCTTTCAAGCGTTATCATCACCTTGGTTTCTCCCGCACCTTCAATTGATGAGATTATTGATACCAAACGATTTTCAAGAGCCGAAACATATTCATCCGTATCATATGCAGCCGTCGTTGACGTTGCGGTCTGAGCGACAGGTTCATCGTGAATCATCTCGCTGAATATAAGCGCGGCGGCACCTGCAAGCAGAAGCGAAACGGCAAGCAATCTTTTTTTGTCAAGCCGAGTGCTTTCCGATATCTTTTCTGTGATTTTTTTCACTTTCTGAATTGTTTTATCCACATTAAAATACCGTTCCTAACTGATTATTATTCTTATCGGAACGCCGAGAATTTCTTCGGCATCATCCGGAAATGAACCGAGAGATGCGGGGTCTTCCGTTTGAACTTCGACTTGTATATTCTGTATAATTATACAATCATTTTCGTCTACAGATGCATCAACACCGATGCTCACAAGAGTTACACCGTGCTTTTTTGCAACAGATGCAAGACTCTCCTCTGCCGCTTTTTTGCATGATTCAAGCATCTGCTCTTTCAGCGCAGTATCCGAACCGTTCGCATCATACGAAGCGGCATAAGCGTATTCGGCAAACTCGGCATCTGCAAGCCGAGAAAGCGGAGCGCAAACTGAAACAATAACAAAGATTCCCGCAACGGTACGCACCGTTTTTTCAACCGAACCTCTCGGCGAAACGGCGCAGGCAAATGTACCTGCGGCAGCCGCAACTATTATGCATAGTGTCCATTGTTTCAGCACATCCATCATTTATCCTCCCGTTTTTATTGCCGCCACAAGACCCGTTGATATAACAAAAACCGCCATGCAAAGCAGCAGCAAAGTGTTTATCATAGAAAAAACGAATGAGATGTTCCGGAGTATTTCCGAACAGACACGGCAGTCAATCAAATCACTCAGAGTTCCTGCGGCACGCAATGATATCACCCACAACGCAAGATTAATTATGACAGGAATGCATATCAGGAAAAATGCTGCAACGGCGTAAATGACAACCGTATTTTTCAGCAGACTGAGACTTCCCATAACCGAAGAATACGCTTCACCTATTGCGCCGCCTATAACGGGGATAAAAGTATTTGCCGCAAGCCTTACGCCTTTTGCGGCAATGCCGTCCGCAGATGACGAAAGAACGCCTTTCAATGCAAGAAATCCCGTAAACAGTCCTGCCGCCGATGAAAGCGCTGTTGTCATTGTTTTTCTTATCATATCGCTTACCGCCGAAAGTCTGAGAGTCGGCATCATTGCACCCGTTATCCCGAGCGCACCCGAAATTCCTGCAAGCGGCAACGCAAAGTTTTTTCCGAACGCCGATATAAATTCCGCAGCAGCAAATGCCGCACCTTTATATGTAAGCGACATTACCGGATTTCCGCTCACGGCAACAACTCCGGTAAGAACGGGTATCAGTCCTTTTTCAAAATCGCAGCAAGCTTCGATTGCCGATACCGACGCCTTCAATGCTTCGGAAGCAGGAATAAAAATTCCGGTAACAAGAATGCATCCGCTGATTATGTTAAGTACAATCCTGCTTTTTTCGTCATTGGGAAAGAACGCCGAGCATACGCTGACAAGCAAAACGGTACCCGATGCCGTCAGAAACCCTTTGAGCGGTGTTTTTATTCCGTTTTTTGTAATTTCTCCGATAAGACCGAAAACTGCACCCGGAGAAGCCTCGAGCATCTTTTCAAACTCAATATCACTGTATCCCAGTTTACCGAGGTAATCCTTAGTTTCATCGCTCAGGTAGTCAGAAAGCTCTTTTGCTCCGCTTGCCTCAAGCTGTTCTTCATAATATTCATCAACATTCGCCGCGTATGACGGCAAAATAAATATGTTAATCAGCATAAAAATTATAATAATTTTCTTCATGTTTTAAGAATTCATAAGTCCTATGGCTATTTCCGCAACGTTTTTTATCATCGGCATTGCAAGCGAAAGGGCGCCGATTCTGCCTGCAAGCTCAACCGCAGCCGCA
Organism: Clostridia bacterium; assembly: GCA_017410195.1. GTDB lineage: Bacteria > Bacillota > Clostridia > Oscillospirales > Acutalibacteraceae > CAG-177. The sequence goes on from JAFQRF010000011.1 coordinate 14,341, forward strand.
ACCGATGAGCACGAATTATCGTAACAAATGTTAGCAGCAAACTGCGTAACGATGCAAATTCCGAGTGACCTCATAAGAACCGAAACATTCTCTTTTTCAATGCCTGCAAGGGTCATCATTTCGTCAACCTCGGATGATACGCCGAGAAGGCTTTCCGACAACACAATTATGATAACCGCCGCTCCGCCGATAATGACAAGAGGAGCAATTTCAGGCTTTATCTGGCGGAGCAACGCATAAAACAGCACGGTCAGAACCGCCGCAAAAGCAACCTTAACTATCTCCATATCAGAAATCAAGCATGGATTTTACGGTATCGAGCAAACTCGAAAACTGAGGTATCAGCATCATCAGCACGGCAACGATGCCTGCAAGAATCGTTATCAGCGCATAATCGTCACGTCCCGAACGGACAAGAATAGAATTCAGAATCGCCACGATTATGCCGACAGCCGCTATTTTTATAACAACAGTTATATCCATATTATTTCACCTCAGATAATTAGTATGACAGCTGTAATTCCGAGCGTTACCCCGAGAGTCGGGAAAAGCTTTGAATATTTGCCGCTCTGAGCCTCTTTTTCGGCAAGCTCCCTGCGAAAAATGCCTTCATAATATTTACAGCAAGAAAGCTGTCCTTCAAGATCGGTTGACCCCAAATCCTCCCCAATCTGGAAAAGATAAGGCAAAGCCTCGGGTATAAGCCTGCACAGCTCCTTTTCGTTTTCAATGCATTTGCGCCATGATTCGGGAAACGGCTCGCCGTTCTCCGTTTCTTTTTTGCATGCCGAAACAAAGCCCAGCCCGTTTATTTTACGGTTTTCCTCAAGACGGGCGAGCAAGGATGCAAGCGGAATACACGAATAACTCAGCTGAGTCTGCATAACAGAAAGCATCATCACAACGCTGTCAAGAATTTCAACCTTTTTTTCATACACCGAGGCTGCATAAAATCCGAAAAGCGAAAAACCGAGTGCAATAAAGAGCATCGCCGTTATTTTAATCAATCAAATCACCGACCCTAATCACCTTTTCGGTCTTTCCGATTTTTTTCGACGAAAGAAGAATAACATTTTCAAATGCGCCGCTCATAATCAGTCGCCTCATTATTGGCTTTGCCCGAAGCTCTCTTTCATCCTTGGCATGCAAACTGAGTACAAAACTCACTCCGCTGTTAAGCCCCGATTCAACCGCCGAAACTTCTCCGTCAGTTGCAATTTCATCACAGATAATAATATCGGGCGAGAACGAGCGCAGACCGATAAGAATTCCGTGTTCCTTCGGATAACACGAAATCAAATCGGAATTAACTCCGATATCGTTTTGAGGAATCCCCGAAACACAAGCGCCGATTTCTCCCCTTTCGTCACATATAAAAGTTTTATGCATATGCCCTCTTTCAATCCCCGAAAGCTGACGGGCAAGATCACGCAGAATAGTTGTTTTGCCGCTCGAAGGAGGACCTGCTATTATAATTGATGACGGACCGTCGCCGAAAAAGCTCTTGTATATTTCGTCTGCCGCACCTTTGATTTCACGGGCTATTCTGAGATTGATGCAGCATATATCACGCACAGCGGTTATCCTTCCGTTTTCCGCAACGGCAGTACCTGCTACACCAGCCCTGTGGCCGCCGGCGAGAGTTACATATCCTCTGTTTATTGCATCGGTAAAGCTGTGAACGGAATATCCGCAGATTCTTCGAAAAATATCGGTTATTTCGTTTGCATCCGTTTTCAAATTAAGATCGGAATAAACCTCGGTCAGTCTGCCCGACTGAGAAACAAACCTTGATTCGCTTCCGTAAACAACAATAACAGGATTTCCGGACCTGAGCCTTATTTCACGGATTTTCTCTTTTTCTCTGCTTTCAAAGGATGTAAAAACATCCGCAAGTCTTCGTGAAAGACTCTGAACCGCAATATCAAATCGCTTTATGTTATCCGTTTTGTTTCACCTCTGATGATAATATATTGCTCCTTGTCCGAATTTAGAACACGGATTTACAGTTTGTTCACTTGAAAAAATGGTAACAGTATGTTATATTAATTATAATTATGTAAACAATTACTTTCGGAGGATAAATTTATGACTGTTCCTGAAAACACCCTGCAAAAAAAGCAATCGCTTTTCAAGCGGATTTTTGCAAACAATTCCTACTGCTGGATTTCTTGTCTTTGCACCGTGGGAATTATGATTCTCGTTTACTACTGCTATGACCTTATTCCGTTCGGCGACAAAACAATTCTCCGAATGGATCTCTATCATCAGTACGGACCGCTTTTTGCTGAATTCTATGACAGAATCACAAACGGTCAAAGCCTGCTTTATTCATGGCAGACCGGTCTCGGTTCGCCGTTCCTCGGCAACTTCTTCAACTATCTGTCAAGCCCGAGTGCGATAATCATGCTGCTCCTCGGTCACAAGAATATGCCCGAAGCGATCGCCGGGATGATTCTTGTCAAGGCGGCGTTTTCCGCTGCATCGTTCACCTACTACCTCAAGCGTTCCCAAGGAAGGCACGACTACACAACTGCAGCATTCGGCATCCTTTATGCAATGTGCGGTTACTTTGTCGCTTATTACTGGAATGTCATGTGGATTGATGCGATGGTCTATTTCCCCATGGTTGTTCTCGGCATCGAAATGATAATCAAACACAGAAAGCCCAAAATTTATATTACATTCCTTGCGCTTACCCTTGTTTCAAGCTATTACATGGGCTACATGACCTGCATTTTCTCGGTCATTTATTTCATTGTTTACTATTTCTCATGCAACGATGCATCAAGCCTTCACGAATCAACGCCTTACACTCTTAACGACAAAGGTGAAAAGAAGTATACTTTCAAGAATAAGCTCAAGGGAAGCCTTTTTCTCAGAAGCGGATTTACCTTTGCTTTCTCAAGCTTTGCCGCAGCGGGACTTGTTGCTTTTGCACTGATTCCGACTTACTTTATCCTTCAGAATTGCTCTGCAACATCAGGAACTTTCCCCTCGGAATTCAAATCATATTTCTCGATATTTGATTTCCTCGCAAACCATCTTGCAAGCGTTGACCCGACCATCAGAAGCAGCGGCGAGGATGTTCTTCCCAATGTATATTGCGGCGTTGCGACACTTATGCTTGTTCCGATGTATTTCTTTACAAAATCAATTCCGCTCAAAGAAAAAATTGCGCATGTTTCAATTCTCGGAATCTTTTTCTTCAGCTTCAATACGAATTTTCTTAACTATATCTGGCACGGCTTCCACTATCCCAACGACCTGCCCTACCGCTTCTCATTCATGTATTCCTTCATTCTTCTTATGATTGCATACAAGACATTCACAAGGCTTCACGAATTCAGCGGCAGAGCAATACTCGGCTCGGGATTTGCGGTTATCGGCTCAATAATCCTCATTGAAGAAATCGGTTCAAAGAATGTTGAAGAAATAACGGTTCTCATCAGCATTATTTTCATTGTCACGTACTGCCTTGTTTTTGCTCTTATGAGAGATAAAAAATACCAGCAGTCTGCAGTTGCCGTTCTTCTTCTTTGCTGCGTTATCGGCGAAATCGCATGCGCAAATACTGACCGCTACAGCATGGATCAACCCAAGCAGAATTTCGTCGGCGACTACAGTGATTTCAGAGAACTCAAGGAACAGCTTGACGAGCATGACGGCGGCGACATGTACCGCATGGATCTTACCTATAACAGAGCGAGAATGGACCCTGCATGGTTTGGCTTCAACGGCGTTTCAACTTTCTCCTCGATGGCTTATGAAAGACTCTCAAACACTCAGAGCGACCTCGGCATGTACGGCAACTATATCAACAGCTACTCCTATCATCTCCAGACTCCGGTATATAACATGATGCACTCGATGAAATACGTTGTTGATAACAGCCAGTCCGTAACGGTTGAAACCGATTATTTCAACGAGCTGATGTCGGTCGGCAATTTCACGGCATATGAAAGCAAGTATTATCTCCCCATCGGCTTCGGAGTTAACAACGAAACCGCAGACTGGATTACGGATATTACAAATCCTTTCATAGCTCAGGGAGATTGGTTTGAATACGCAACGGGCGTTTCGGACGTATTCGGCATGATGAACATTGACGAAGTTCAGTATTACAACATGGATGAAATCACATCCGGACTTGATACAGGCGATATTTATTACACAAAGACCGGCGCAGGCGAGGGTGAACTTACATTCATCCTTAAAACAGAAGAAACCAGACATTGCTATCTCTATGTAAAATCCAGCGACTTTGAGGAAATCTCAATCACCGCAAACGGCGAAGAACATACACAGTATGTTGACGAGCCTTATATCTACGACCTCGGCGTTATTTCTCCCGATGAAGAGGTAATCGTATTCATCAAGATTGAGGATTCCGAATACGGCTACATTGATTTCTACCCCTATTACGTTGACGATGCAAAGCTCAACGAAGGCTATGAAATCCTCAAGAGCCGCAGCCTTGATGTCACTTCGTTTGAAGAAACCGAAATTCAGGGTATTGTAAACGTTGAAGAGGATTGCATGTTCTTCACTTCAATTCCCTACGATACCGGCTGGAGCGTAAAGGTTGACGGAGTTGAGCTTACGGATGAAGAAATCATCGCCCTTGTTGACTCATATCTCTGCTTCAATCTCAGCGCAGGAACTCACACAATTGAGTTGAGCTACATGCCCGACGGTCTGATCCTCGGCGTATGCGTATCGGCATTAACAGTCATTGCTCTCATTGCCGCTGCAATAATCTTCAAAAAGCGCAGAGAAAAAGGCGTTCTTGCTCCGTTTGTTTACGTTCCTCCCTATGTTCCCGAAACCGATGAAAACGGTGAACCCGTAAGCGTTGAGCTTGACCTTCCCGAAGGCGAAAACGCAGACGGCGATAAAACGGATGAACCCGAAGAAACAAACGGCGAGTCCGCTGTTTCAGAAGAAACTGAATCTCCCGAAGATGAAGCTTTTAATTCTGAAGATGCTGCAGAAGAAACCGATACGGAAACTGCTGCGGAAGATACAGACGAAATTGCGGAGTCATCGGAAGAAATCTCTGAAAATGAATCCGAAGATAAAAATATAACGGAATAAAAAGATTAAACCGCTGAAGTTCATGTTGACCTTCAGCGGTTTTAAATTTATATAATTTCATCGGTAAGCCTTAAGATTTCATCAGCGACCTCTTTGCGGCGTTTGTTTGATACTGCAAGATAGACGGGATATGCCGCAGCGGCAACAACCATTCCTGCAATTCCGACTGCAATTCCGATTTCAAAAAGCTTATCTCCCCAAACCATAATGCAGCTCATTCCCGTTCCGAAAAGCATTGCACCGATAATACCGATAATAATTGAAACGGCTGTACCTGCCTTTGCAACGCTTTTATCAAGCTCTTTGATTCTGTCAAGCGTTGAAAGCTCTGTGGTTCGCGGCTCATACTTTTTTCGAATTTTTTTAGCAAAAATTTTTTCTGCAGATGAATAGCTGTAGTTAAATTTCTTTTCTTCCGACATAATCATAACCTCTTTTCTTTGTTATGAGGCTATAATAATCCAAATCTGTTATTGATTTAATATCATATTGTTTTGATTTTGTTAATCAACAAGTCAAAGATTATAAAGCTTGACGGTAAAAGTACTGCCGACTCCGAGTCGGCTTTCAACATATATTGAACCGCCGAGAATATCAACAACCTTTTTGACAAGAGCAAGACCGAGTCCGTTGCCTGCAGTTGAGTGCGATGAATCGCCCTGATAGAATTTTTCAAAAATGTGTTTACCCGTTTTCTCGCTCATGCCGCAGCCCGTGTCCGTAACCTTAACAACAACAAAACTACCGTCGTTTTTTAACGAAACGGAGATTCTTCCGCCTATGTCGGTAAATTTAACCGCATTCGAGAACAGATTGTTCCACACAAGCGAAAGAAGCTCCGAATCGGTATTGATTATGATATCGCTGTCAATATCCGTTTCTATCTCAAGTTCCTTTTTCTCCCACTCACTTTCAAACGAAAGCAGACATTCGCAAATCAGCTCACTGAGATTGCATTTCTTTAATGCAGGATAAATTTTTTGATTTTCAAGCTTATTGAGTTTCAGGATATTGGTTATCAGCTCCGACAGATGATGGGTTATCGAAATAATTGACTTGGCGTATTCCTTACGCTTTTCTTCGGATAAATCGGGCTGTTCAAGAAGAGTTCCGTAATTTTGAAGAGCTGCCAGCGGAGTTTTTATTTCGTGCGAAACGGTTGCTATGAAATCGGTTCTCAGCGTTTCAATGCCCGAAAGCTCCTCCGTCATCTTGTTGATATCACGGATTATGGGATTGAATTCGTTCATGCTGGTCGGGTTTCTCGTCGGTCTTATCCGAACGGAAAAATCGCCCTTCATTATTCTTTCCGTTGCCTCAAGAATACGCTTGACGGGGCGTTCAATGGATATTTTTCTTCTGATAATATCAACCATGGTGCATACAAATGCAAGAAAAACGGCATTCCAAAATGTAAAAAGAGCAGCTGCCGTTATGTTCTCTCTGGTATAAACCAGCCCCGTTGATGCTTGAAGCAAGCCGAGAAACAGGGTCATATTGCAGGTTAAGCAAAATGCCAGGACACCAAAAAACAGAGCAAAGCGGTAAATAAAGAACAAGAATTTTTTACCCTTGCTTACTTTCATATTTTAATCACCGCCTTATAGCCGAGGCCGTGGACGGTAACAATTTCAAATTCACTGCAGCAGGAAAACTTATCTCTGATTTTGGTCATATAAACATCAACCGTTCTTGTTCCCGAATTTGTATCAATATCCCAGAATTCATCCATAAGCTGAGAACGTGTAAATGTCTTTTTAGGATATGACAAAAGCTTGAAAACAAGGTCAAATTCACGCACGGTAAGCTGAATTTCCTCGCCGTCATAATAGGCGGTATGCTCATCCGAATCAAGCATAAGCTTTCCGATTTCGAGCTTTCTGCTGCTTGCTATTTTTGCCCTTCTGAGAAGCGCACCTATACGCAGAACAAGCTCATCCAAATCAACAGGCTTCACAACATAGTCATCAATACCGACCGCATAGCCCATACGCTTTGACATAAAATCATCCCTTGCAGTCATAAAAAGAATGGGTATTTCTTTGTTGGTTTCTCTTACTGCACGGGCAAATTCAAACCCGTCCGTTCCGGGCATCATAATATCCGAAATAATAAGATCAATCGTCTTTTCATAGAGAATATCATAAGCCTCGTTTGCATTAAAACTTCCGTAGGTTTCAAAGCCGTTTCTGTTAAGGTAAGCACAAACCGTGCGATTAAGCTCCGTATCATCTTCTACAACAAGTATTTTAGGCAATTTACAACACCTCCATAATAATATTTGATTATATTACATAAATGTTTATGAATTATTAAAATGACAAACAGCCGAGAAAAATTCGGCTGTTTCAGCTTGTCGAAAAACCTGTTTTTCGGCTGTTTGTAAATTATTTAACATGCTCAATGGTTTTATCAACAGCCTTTTCGATATCAACCGTACCGACACCGAAAATCGATGTATGAATCTTGCCGTTGACCGGCTTCTTCCAGTATTCGTCGATACCGTCAATTGAATTGCGCATTCCGAGAACCGAACCGACGGTTGCTCCGTTACAATCCGTATCAAAAGCCATTCCGACAGAAATACAGATTGATTTTCCGAAATCACCTTCGCCGTAAAGAAGAGCGGCAACGACTATCATTGCGTTTGAAATCGTGTGGCACCAGCCATGGTCGGTATGTTCATCATATGCAGCATGAATAATATCAAAGCATTCATCAACGGTAACGCCGTTTTTATACCCGTCAAGAATTTTCATTATAGCCTCATAAAGCCTTGAGGTTGAAGGAATCTCTGCAAGACCGCCGAGAATGATATCTTCAATATTATCCGTAACTGCGGCACAAGCAATCATTGCAGACGCAAACATTTCGCCGTAAATTCCGTTTTTGACGTGAGAAATCCTTGCATCGTTGAATGCCATTTTTGCAGCTTCTTCGGGCTTACCGGGATTTATATATCCGAAGTAATCTCCTCTTATCTGTGCGCCTATCCATTCACGGCAAACATTCTTATACACAGCTGAAGCGGGAGGCTGAATGCAGTTCATAAAGTTGACAAAAGCAATTCTTTCAGCGGTAAAATACGAATAAACCGACTGATATTTCATCCAGGCAACAGAAACATCCTCGCTGTCAAAGTTTCTTCCGCATTCCTCAACAATTTTCTGCGCAAGCACAACATAATTTGTGTCATCGTCAACGGGCATTCCGTCAACAGTATCGGCATATGCCTTGTTTTTCAAAGAGAATTTATAATGCGAGCAGACTTCATCAGTAATATCCGTGCTGAGAATATATCTGTGCATAGGATAGTTGCCTATTTCTTTAAGAAGAGGGATGAATTCATCGCTTCTGATGCCTTCAACCGGCTTCCCGAGAAGGCAGCCGCATGCCCTGCCCATCCACGCACCGTAAATCTTTTTACGCAAAGCTTCGGTATCGGGTATATTTTTCTTGAATTGATGTGAAGCTCTCAAAGCTCTGATTTCATTAAGAGTTGACGGCTCGTTGTACTTATAACCGGGCTGCATATCTGCATTAATTACCATTTCAAAAATAATGTCGCTCAATCGTGTTTTATATTCACTCGGTTCGAGTGCGGCAACCGACTCGAAAAGTCCTTTATATTTTTCGACATCAAGACCCTCTTCAATTGACTGCTTGTATTCAGCCATCATGTCCTGAGGATACCTGTTGAGACCGTCGATATTGTTATAATCAATTTTAATTTCAGTATTATAGTTTTTCGCAAACATTTCACTCACCTCTTTATTTATGATATCACACCAAAATAAAAATGAAAAGCTTTTTTTATATTGACTTTGCCTTGTTACATGATATATACTTTATATGTAAAATTCATTGAGACGGAGGTCAGCTGATGAAAAAATATGATGTAATAATTATTGGCGCAGGCAACGGCGGTCTTGCCGCAGCGGCAACCTGCGCAAAAGCAGGTCTTTCAACACTCCTGCTTGAAAGACACAACATTCCCGGCGGCTCGGCATCTTCATTCGTAAGAGGCAGATTTGAGTTTGAGCCTTCTCTGCACGAGCTTGCAGGTGTCGGTTCATCCGAAACAGAAGTAGGTTCAATCGAGGATATGTTTATCCGCATGGGCGGTGACGTTCAGTGGCACACACACGATTCAACCTTCCGCCTCGTTGTACCCGCAAAAGAGGGAGATAAAGATACCTTTATCAACGAAGACGGCGTTGAGGTCACCGTTGATGCAAGAATGCCCGTAGGCTTCCGCAACTTTGCGAAGAAGCTTAATGAAATTGTTCCCGGTTCATACGACAGCTGCATGGCTGCATTTGACCTTTCAACAAGAATGTTCAAGGCGTTCGAATGCCTTGACGATCCTTCGAAGCTTCCCGGCTCACTCAAGGATGTTCCCGATATCATGAGAATGACATCACACACCATGAAAGAAGCCCTTGATACTCTCGGAATGCCCAAAAAGGCTCAGGATATCTTCAACACATACTGGTGCTACATGGGTTCACCCGCATCTCAGTTTGACTTTCTTTACTATATGTGCGTTCTTCACAGCTACGTCAAGAATGGCACGGGCATCCCCCATATGAGAAGCCACGAAATGAGCATGGCACTCGATAAGGTTATCCGCGACCATGACGGCGAAATCTGGTATAACTCCGAAGTAACAAAGGTTATCGTTAAAAACGGTAAACCCGCAGGCGTTGTTATCAACGGCGAAAAAGAGGTTTACGGAAAATATTTTATCTGCAACTCTTATCCATATGCCGTTTTTAAGGATTTGTTTGACAAGAATGATATTCCCGCAAAGCAGCTTAAAATGCTCAACGCAAGAAAGACAGCATGTTCGCTCACAACTGTTTATCTCGGCATGAACGTTACAAAAGAGCAGCTCGGAATAAAGGATTATTCAATATTCATCGCTCCCGACTCGGATTCGGATAAGCAATACGATGCGGCTCAGAATTACTTCAGCAACTACTGCATCATCAACTGTCTCAACGAAATCATTCCCGACTGCACACCTGAAGGCACCTGCCAGCTTTTCCTGACAACAATGACCTTCGGCGACGTTATGAAGGATATTGAACCCAAGGATTACAAGAAGTTCAAGACAAAGATTGCAAAGGATATGATTGAAACCTGCGAAAGAGCGCTCAACATTTCAATCACACCTTATATTGAAGAAATCGAAATTGCACTTCCGCCCACCTTTGCAAGATATCTCAACACTCCTCTCGGCACGCCCTACGGCTATATGCTTGAAAAATGGGACAGCATGCTCCCGAGAACAATCCAATATATGAGCGACCAGCCGTTTGATAATTTCTTCTTCTGCGGCGCATCTCAGGAGCGAGGCGACGGCTACGGCTGCGCTTACTATACGGGCGAAAAAGCAGGCGGCATTGTCGTCAAAAAAATAAAGGGGGGCAAATAATATGGCAGACCTTAAATCACTCACACTCAAAAAGTTTATTCCCCTGCTCTCGGGCAGACAGGCAAGATTTGATTCGGCAGCCGCAAAGTTCCCCGATTTTTCGGACCAGGCAAGCGTTATTGCCAAGGCACTTCACCCCAAGCGTCAATATCTCAAAATTGCCGAAGTGAAGGAAATTGCACCCGATTGCAAGAGCTTCACTCTCGTTCCCGACCCTGAAAAAGGCACCAAGGAGCTTGCATATTTCGGCGCAGGAAAATATCTTACCGTTTTTGAAACAATCAACGGCATGCCCGCAACAAGAGCCTATTCGATTTCGTCATCACCCAAGGATTCGCTCGAAGGCAGATATGTTTTAACAATAAAGCTCGTTGAAGGAGGTCTTGTTTCACGCTATATTTTCGACACATGGGAAGTCGGCACAAGCGTTGAGGTTTCCGCACCCTCGGGCAACTTTGAATACCAGCCCCTTCGTGATGCAAAAAAGGTTATCTGCCTTGCAGGCGGCAGCGGCATCACGCCCTTCCTTTCAATGGCAAATGCAATCGCTGACGGCGACGAGGATTTTGAGATGACTCTTCTTTACGGAAGCAGAAACTACGAATGCATTCTTTTCCGTGAAGAGCTTGAAGAGCTTGAAAAGAAGTGCGACAAAATTAAGGTTGTTCACGTTCTCAGTGAAAAAACAAAGAGAGGTGTTAAAGGTATCGAGAAAGGCTTTATCACCGCAGAACTCATCAAAAAATATGCACCCGAAGATGAGCCCTATTCAGTATTCCTCTGCGGTCCTCAGCAGATGTATGAATTTGTTGACAAGGAGCTTGAAAAGCTCGGCCTTGCAAAGAAATATATCCGCCACGAAATGTTTGGCGAATTCCACAATCCTTCAACACAGGCGGATTATCCCGAAGGCGTCCCCGAAAAGGTTAAAATTACGGTAACGGTTCAGGATAAGACATATATCGTCTTCGGCAGCTCGGGAGATTCGGTTATGCAGATTCTCGAAAAGAGCGAGATCCCCGTTCCCGCAAGATGCAGAAGCGGTGAATGCGGATTCTGCCATTCAAGACTCATCTCGGGCGAAATCTATGTTCCGAAGCATCTTGAATACCGCCGCCTTGCCGACTATAAGTTCGGCGGCTTCCACCCCTGCTGTTCATTCCCGCTCACAAATCTTGAAATCATAGTTCCCGCCGCAAAATAAATCAAAAAAGCAACACAGGCAGTATCGATTGATATTGCCTGTGTCATTATTTTACTCCTAAACTGCCTTACAGCATAAAAATGATTACATCACAAAACCGGTGCAATATAATCTTTTGCATTCAGAGCATCATAAATTTCATCAAGTATTTTTTCGGATTCGGCACGGACGGTATGATAATGATATCCTCCCGTAATATTCATAAGCTCTGTTGATTTTCCGCTTCTGACTCCCTCAATGAACTGCTTTACATGAAGTCTTGAAAAAATATTGAGTTTCGCTTCAATCCTGCCGTAAACCTTGTGCCATACAAAAACATCAACCACCGTTCCTCCAAGGTCAACAATGCAATTAAGTTCATCCTCAGTCTGTTCCGTAGTGTGACGAACCTTAAACACACGTTCGGAAAGCGGTGACTTGCGAACGATATAGCCGTTGTGGGTCGAAAGAATGTCATAACCCGATGCCTTCAAAACAGAAATATCCTGCACTATAATCTGCCTTGAAACTCCGAAACGCTCCGCAAGAACACTTCCCGAAACAGCTTTTGATTCGGACATCAGAAAAACGGAAATCTTTTTTCTTCTTTCTTCAGCCTTCATAAATTTGCTCCTTTATATTGCGTGAAGATTTTTAAGTGAAAGGTCGAGAATCGGAGAAGAATGTGTAAGCGCACCGCTTGAAATATAGTCTACGCCAATATCAACAAGCCTTGCAACGTTTTCTTTCGTAACGTTTCCGCTGCATTCCGTTTCAGCCTTGCCTTCGCAGAGCCTAACGGCTTCCTTCATGTCTTCAACGCTCATATTATCAAGCATAATTATATCCGCTCCCGCTTCAAGAGCATCCCTGAGCATATCAAGGTTTTCAACCTCAATTTCAATCTTGCGTACAAACGGAGCATATTCCTTTGCCATTCTGACAGCTTCTTTCACTCCGCCGGCAGCGCCGATATGGTTATCCTTAAGCAAAATACCGTCGCTGAGGTTAAATCTGTGGTTATATCCACCGCCAACCTTTACGGCATATTTTTCAAAAACACGCATATTCGGTGTTGTTTTTCTGGTATCGAGCAGCTTTGTTTTGGTGCCTTTCAAAAGTTCGGCTATTGAGCGGGTATATGTTGCAATTCCGCTCATTCTCTGAAGAAAATTAAGCGCCGTGCGTTCACCCGACAGTAAAACACGGATATCCCCTCTTATTATACCAAGCTTTTCTCCGTTTTTAACTGTATCTCCATCCTTGCAGCAGAAAGTAATTTCGGTTTTTCCATCAAGAAGCTCAAACACTCTCTTAAAAATATCAAGACCTGCAATAACGCCGTCCTGCTTGCATATAAGCTCAACTTCTCCCATAGAGAAATCTCTCATAACCGAATTTGTTGAAATATCTTCACTTGTTATATCCTCTCTGAGTGCGCTGAGAATCATTTCATCGGCATTCATTTTCATTGTTATATTATTCATTTTTTTGTTTCTCCTTTTCTATTGCGCAAAGAACAGCTTCTTTATATTTTTCACGGTAGCCTTCATAATCGGATATGTTAATCTCAAAACATTCATGCTCCGACTCCGTGTAAACAGATTCGATATGTTCAGCGGCACGCTTTGCAAAAACAAGACTTTCAAGCAAGGAATTGCTTGCAAGGCGGTTCTTTCCGTGAACTCCGTTGCATGCCGTTTCACCCACGGCATAAAGACGCTGCATGGATGTTTTGCTGTTCCTGTCGACATCAATTCCGCCCATGAAATAATGCTGTGACGGAACAACGGGTATGCTTTCTTTTGTAACGTCATATCCTTCATCAAGGCAACGCTGATAAATATTCGGAAAATGACTTTTTATTTCTTCTTCGGGAATTGAAGCAAATGACAGCCATACATGCTCCGTACCTTCTTTTTTCATTTCATCAAATATAGCATTCGCAACAACATCTCTCGGCAGCAATTCATCAACAAATCTCTCCCCTTTTGAGTTAAGGAGCACAGCGCCCTCACCTCTGACAGATTCGGAAATCAGAAATTCCCTTCCGCTCTTCTTGCTGTAAAGCGTGGTGGGATGTATCTGTATGTAATCGATATCCCGAAGCTTTATTCCGTATTTAAGGGCAAGAGCAAGCGAATCTCCGGTAAGATGACGGTAATTTGTAGAATGCTCAAAAAGTCCGCCGATACCGCCTGTCGCAAGAACGGTATAATCCGCACTGATGCTCATAAAATTATTCTCCGCATCGTGACCGACAATTCCGCAGCATACATTTTCCCTGCAAAGCAAATCAACCATCGTAAAATTCTCGATTAAGGTAATATTATCGTATTTTTTTACGGTTTCCAAAAGATGTGAAGTAATTTCTTTTCCGGTTTCATCCTCATGAAAAAGTATTCTTGAATTGGAATGCGCGCCTTCTTTAGTATATACAAATTCCTTGCCGTTCTTCTCAAATCTGACACCGTAAGACACCAAATCTCCGATAACCTCACGCGACGAACGAATCATAATATCAACCGAATCGGGATTGTTCTCATAATGCCCTGCACGCATGGTATCCTCATAAAAAGACTCATAATCCTCATCGTCACGAAGTACGCATATTCCTCCCTGTGCAAGAAAAGAATCGCTCTTTGATGCTTTGTTTTTTGTTATTATTGTAATGTTTTTATTCTTCGGCAGATTAAGCGCACAATAAAGACCGGCAACGCCGCAGCCGACTATTATTATATCTGTTTTCATGTTACTGTTTTGCAAGCTCCAACATTTTATCAAGCGGAATAAGCGCTTTTCTGCGTATATCCTCACTTATTATTATTTCTTTATCCTCTTTTTCAAGCACGGAAAAAATATTTTCAAGAGTATTTAATTTCATGTCCCTGCAGCAAGGGCATGGCTCGGGAAAATAAAAACGCTTATTCGGATTATTTGATTTCAGCTTATACTCTACTCCGTTTTCCGTGCAGACTATGAATTCATTGCAAGGGCTGTTTTTTGCATAATCGATTATTTCTGCAGTACTTCCGATAAAATCAGACACGGCAAGAACCCCGGGTTCACATTCGGGATGAGTCAAAACAAGAGCATTTGGATGCTGTGTTTTTTCGTTGCATATCTGTTCCGCGGAAAGCTCCGCATGAATCGGACAGCAGCCGTCATTAATAATAATGTTTTTTTCAGGAATCTTCTCTGCAACAAAAGCGCCAAGATTCCTGTCGGGAATAAAAAATATGTTTTTATTCGGCAATTCTTTAACGATTTTTACCGCATTTGACGATGTTACGCAAACATCGCTCAGACATTTCAGCTCAGCCGTTGAATTAATATAGCACACAACTGCAAGATCATCGTATTTTTTTCGCATTTCAATAATTTTTTCTCTTGTTGCCATATGAGCCATCGGACAGTCTGCAGTTAAATCCGGCATAAGAACCTTTTTATCCGGATTCAGAATTTTTGCGCTTTCACCCATAAACGAAACTCCGCAGAAAACGATTATGTCTGCCTCGCATTTCTTGGCAACCTTTGCAAGATAGAACGAATCGCCAATATAGTCCGCAATCTCCTGAACCTCTGCGGGAGCATAATAATGAGCAAGAATAACAGCGTTTTTCTTCTCTTTCAATTGTCTTATTTGTGTTTTCATTTTACCCGTCCTTATTATTTTTCAGCCTGCATATTATACACCACGCCTTTACATCTGTCAAGTTATCTGTAAACCGCATCAAACAAACCTGCATGTATAAGTCATAAACTTATAAAAGTAATTACTGAACGATAAAATAAATAACAAGGAGCCGCTCAAAATCTGCACCTTGTTATTTAATAATCCTAATTCGTTTTATAATATTCTGTTGGAGTTTTTCCGATTATTCTTTTGAAAACTCGTGCAAAGTTACATGGATCAAACCCCGCAGCAATTGCTGCATCCGTTATATTGCAATGTTCTTTTTCTATAAGGTCGCAGGCTTTATGTATGCGAAGAGCAGTCAAATATTTATGAGGAGAAACCGTTGTTTTTTCTTTAAATAAAACAGAGAAATAACTGCGTTCCAGACCTATTTCATAAGCAATTTGGTCAATGCTGAGTTGTTCGTGATATTTCGTTTCCATCAATCCTATTGCACGTTCAATTCTGTCATCATATACTGTAACTTTTTTATGTTTCAGTAAAATCCCGAGAAATTCATAAATACAAGATGTTTCTCTTAAACACTCACCGGCATCTCCTTTGCCCCATTCAGCTACCATTTTTTGAACACAACCGCATAGTTCAGAAAACAGCTCCGGCGGCGCAAAAGGCGAAACAGAAGAAATCCCTGCCTCTTTAAATATAAATCCAAGGTCTAATCCGTCAACAGCACACCAATATCCTTTTCGCGGTTCAGTTGAATCTGCCGTATGAATAACTGTATCTCCGGGAAAAAGAATGTAGCAATCTCCGGGTGAAACGGAGAACTCTTTTTCGTTAATAATAACCGAGCCGTATCCTTCTACGCAACACTCTATAACATACACATTACGGATAATAGGTCCGTAACGCTCTCCCGGCAACAAATCATATTCTTTTTCGCAATAAAGAACACTGGGAACTTGCTTATTGATATAGTTATGAATATTAGCCATTTTTTCAACTCCCAACAAAATGAAGAAAAGTTCACACAAAGATTACTTGAAATAATACTTGTAAATCAATAAAATTATATCAAAACATCTTTTAAAGAGCAAGATGTCAAATAACAAAATGAAAGGTATGTAATCAATGAAAAAGAAATTGCAAGTCGCAAATATCGGTATGAAGTTCGGAATGTGTCATGTTGAAGGTGCATTGAATTGTAAAGATGCTCAAATTGCTTTGATTTGTGACAGTAATGAAGAAAATCTTCGATTTGCGGGTGAAAGATACAATATTCCCGAAGAAAAATGGGTAACTGACTATATGGATATCGTAAACAATAAAGATATTGATATAGTTACCGTTGCAATTCCCGACCAGCAGCACAAGAAAGTATCTTGCGATTTGCTTCGTGCAGGCAAGCATGTGCTTTGTGAGAAACCTCTCGCTTTAACAAGAGAAGATATTGAAGAAATAGTGAAAGTTGCAGAAGAATCAAATGCCAAATTCATGGTAGGTCAGATTTGCAGATTTACTCCCGCTTTTGAAAAAGCAAAAGAAATTATCGAATCAGGCGTTATCGGTGAATTATATTTTGTTGAATCGGAGTATGCTCACGATTATATGTTGATACAGGAACCGTGGCGCTGTGATCCTAAAAGACACGGCGTGATTGGCGGCGGATGTCATGCAGTTGATTTATTAAGATGGCTTGCAGGTGACCCTCAGGAAGTATTTGCTTACGGCACGCATAAGCTTTTGCCGCACGTTACTTATGATGATGCAACAATCGCAATTATGAAATTTGATGACAATTTAGCCGGTAAAGTTTTTGTTTCTACGGGTTGTAAGCGTGATTACACAATGAGGACGGTTATTTACGGAACAAAAGGTACTCTGATTTGTGATAACACATCTCCTGCAATGACACTCTTTACGGTTGATGATAAACAAGTTACAAAAGAACCCGAAATAATTGAAGTTGAAGTTAATAACCACAATGCTGTCAAAGAATTTGAAGTTTTTGCAGATGCAATTCTGAATGATAAAGATATTTTAACAGATGCAAGAGAAGGCGCAAAAACAGTTGAGGTTTGCCTTGCAATTGTTGAATCGGCAAAAACCGGAGAAAAGATTAAGCCCAATTACGAATTTTAAGCTCAAAAAACAACTCATATTTTCACTTGTAATTATAAGGAGAAATTATTAGGCATAACAATGAACTTGATAAAATACGATGCAAGAAAACTCTTTTATAGATTCCTGATACTGGCCGTCAGCAGTGCTGTTGCCTGTCTTTAATGTGAAAGGACATTGCACAATACCGTGCAATGTCCTCTTTGTTGACAGTAAAAAAAGCTTATGTTATTATAAAATTTATTCAGACAAATAAGACTTTTACGAGGTAAAAATAAATGAAAATAATAATACGCAAATATGAAGAAAAAGATTTGTGTGCAATAATAGAAATCTGGAATGAAATCGTTGAGGAAGGAAATGCCTTTCCCCAAGAAGAATTCCTGACTTCTGAAAGCGGCTCTGTCTTTTTTGCTGAACAAACCTATACGGGTGTTGCAGTTGACACTGAAACAGAAAAAATATACGGACTCTATATTTTGCATCCGAATAATATCGGAAGATGTGGTCATATCTGTAATGCAAGCTATGCTGTCAGTTCGCACAGCAGAGGATTACATATAGGAGAAAAACTGGTGTTGGATTGTATTGAGCAAGGACGTGAACACGGATTTTCTGTTTTGCAGTTTAATGCGGTTGTTGCAACAAACACGCATGCCAGACATTTATATGAGCGTCTCGGATTTACTCAATTAGGCACAATACCAAAAGGCTTTCGCATGAAAAACGGGTATTATGAGGATATTTGTCCTTATTATCGAGTTTTATAAATTCGAATTTGTCGAGTTAATTCTTTGGAGGTTTTTATGGCTTTTTTATTGGTTGTTATATATATTGCATTTATAGGTCTCGGAATTCCTGATTCGCTTATCGGCTCTGCATGGCCTGCCATACATACAGAACTGAATATTCCCGTTGAAGCGGTAAGCATTATAACATTTCTCATTTCGGGATGTACCGTGTTATCAAGTATGTTCAGCGCAAGAATACTCAATAAATTGGGAACTGCAAAGGTTACTGCTTTCAGCACGGCTATGACTGCGGCTTCATTGATCGGCTTTTCATTTGCACCGTCTTTTTGGTTTATGATTCCGCTTGCCATTGTTCTCGGTCTCGGCGCAGGCGCGATTGATTCGGGACTTAACAATTATGTTGCTCTGCATTTTAGAGCAAGCCACATGAATTTCCTGCATTGTTTTTACGGTGTGGGAGTATCTCTCAGTCCTTATCTTATGTCGCAGGCATTAAGTAACATTGGCTGGCGCGGTGGTTACCGCTATGCGTTTTACGTTCAAGCGGCTATCGCAACATTGCTCATTATCTCCGTTCCGCTTTGGAAAAAGACCTCTTCCTCCGAAGAAACAGAAGAAGAAAAAGAGATAAGCATTACTCTTTTACAGATGGCAAAAAAGTCGGATGTTCGGCTTGTGTGGATAATTATGCTTGCTACAAATGCAATCGAATATGCCTGCGGAGTATGGGGAAGCACATATCTTGTTTCGGAAAAAGGATTTGAGGCAGAACACGGTGCACTTGCGTTGACAGTCTATTATGTCGG
>JAFQRF010000012.1 GCA_017410195.1 Clostridia bacterium
CATTGAAGTTTTTCTTTGAACGGATTTGTTTGTTCTTCATTTTTCTTGAAAGGTCTGTGTTGCGGATAGCCTGCATCGGCGGTGTTCTTGATGCCCTTAACAGAGGAATCATTGCCGAAGCCATAACGCAGATAACGCTGAACATTCCGCACGCAATCAGAACAAAAAAGTTAGGAACAAAAATGAAGTTTTCGCCCATAAGCGAGATAATGCCTTTTGAAGCAAAATAGGAAATCACAAGACTTAAAGGCACGGTCATAAGGCTGATTATGAGAGCTTCTCTGCCGAAAACGGTTATTATCTGCCTTCTTGTTGCGCCGACCGCACGCATAAGACCGATTTGCTTTCTGCGTTCCTGCAAGTTGGAATTAAACGCATTGACTATTCCTGTGCAGGAAGCGATCATCAGTACACCTGCAAGAATAAGCGCAAAAATCATTGTTAAAGTAATATCGCTTTTTTCATCTGTACCGGAGTAAAAAATGTGTTGATTTGCAAATGTAAAATAATACAAATCATTATCGGCATTGCCGTATTCATTTTTAAAACCCTGATTGATAAATTCATCCTTGAATTTATCATAACCGTTTGTTTTCGAATAGAACTTGACATACGCAGAAAGATTTTCTTTTCCGCCAAGTTCAACCTTTTCGCTGTCGCAGACAAATGCGGCGGGATAGTTATTTCCTGAATACGCATCTTCAAGATTGCATCTTTTATCGGCAAGAATTCCGACAAGCTTATATGTTTTTTTAACGGTTTCGGGGAGATAACCTTCGCCGTCGGCAATTTTCATTGTTACGGTTATTTCGTCGCCGACTTTTGCACCGAGCAATTTCAATCTTAAAAGTGCATCCTTTTCAAGGGCAATTTCACCGCTGTTTTCGGGATATTTTCCTTCTTTGACTGTGAGATATGAAATTTCTTTTGCCTTGTCATCAAGTTTTGCAAGCGATGTGCCGCCGCCCTCGTCATCATTTGTATAAATGTACCCGATTGAAGTTGCAATACCGTATTCGGATATCACTTTATTATTCTTTGCGGCATCAAAATCAAATTCTTCCGCATTGTGAAGAAATATGTTCTGTGTGCCGTAAGATATATTTGTTATCTCCTGCAATGATGAAAGCATCGTAAATCCGAAAAACATAACACCTGATGAAAAAATCATCGCAAGAACAATGCCGATTATCATTAATGTATACTGCTTTTTCCTTGCTTTGAGGTTGCCCATTGCAAGGCGGTTGACGGTGAGTTTTTTCTTGTTCATTGCTTAAACTCCCGCCTTTGTATCACGAACAATTTTACCATCTTCAATTGAGATGATTCTCTCTGCCTGCTCTGCAACATTGAGGTCGTGGGTAACAAGAATAAGCGTGATTCCGAATTCTTTGCTGACATATTTGAGAAGCGAAAGAACCTCACGTCCGCTTTTGCCGTCAAGATTACCCGTAGGTTCATCGGCAAAAAGGATTGACGGCTTGTTTGCAAGCGCACGGGCAATGGCTATTCTCTGCTGCTGACCGCCCGAAAGTGCAGAGGGAAGATGCTCAAGTCTGTCCTCAATTCCGAGAACATCAATTACCTTATTGATATAAGCTTCGTCAACCTTTTTCTTGTCAAGCATAACGGGAAGAACTATGTTTTCATATCCTGTCAGTTCCTGAACGAGATTATATGCCTGAAATACAAATCCGAAACGTCTGCGGCGAAGAACGGAAAGCTGATTATCGTTATAACCCGAAAGCTTTTTGCCGTTATAAATTATATCTCCGCTTGTGGGATTTTCAAGGCTGCTCAGAACATGAAGAAGTGTTGATTTACCCGAGCCGCTCGGTCCGGTTATTGCACAAAATTCACCCTGCTCAAAAGCAACAGTTATTCCGTCAACGGCATTAACAATATTTTCACCGCTTAAATATTCTTTTCTTAAATCTACGCATTCGATGATATTCATAAAATCGCTCCTTATCTGATTTGTTGAGTTCATTATAAAACATGATTCTTTCAAAATCGTGACAATAACCTTACAATTTCGTAAGATAACTGAATTTTTATTACAAAAAAGCCTCCCTCTGACGAGGGAGGTGGATTTTGCAAAGCAAAAGACGACGGGAGAGAAAGCAAAAATTACAACTTTAAATTTGCATTTATAATCGGAAAGCACGCAATAATTTTCAATCCTTCCTTGCCGTTTTCGGCGGTAACGGTTGCGTGATGCTTTTCAAAAATAGCCTTTGAAATCGCAAGACCTATACCTGCACTTTCGGGGGCTGCATTATCTGCACGGTAAAAACGGTTAAACAAAAGCGGAAGCTGTTCTTTAGGCACTCCGCCGCCGTTATCATCAATTATGAGTGTAACAGAGCTTTCATTTTTTGAAACGAAAACATTAATTCTTCCGTTATCATCGGTATGTTCACAAGCGTTTTTAATGATATTTCCGACAGCTTCAATCATCCATTCCTTGTCAAAACGAAAAGCCGCCTTGCCGCTTATAATAAATTCTTTTTCAGGGAACAACGGTTTGAAATTCCCGATTATTTCTCCAATGATTTCATCAAGACTTTGCTCAACAAATTTCATTTCATATGCATCACTTTTAATTTTCTCAAGCCTTAAAAGATTGAAAACAAGACTTTCCATTTTCGCAATCAGCTGAAGCTCTTTTTCTGTGTAAACGGTCGGTGTTGAGCTTTGCTCCATTTCACAGTAAAGGCGAAGTCCTGCGAGCGGAGTTTTAAGCTGATGTGAAATATCAGCAACAAAATCTGCGTTGCTTTTTACCTGTGATTCTGAGTTGCTTTTTTCAAGAAGTAACAAATTTTCAAGCTCGGCAACAGCATTCTGAAGGCGTGCAAAATTACTGTCAGCTGTGCTGTATTCAGTCTTTTCTCCGCCTTCAATGAAATTCTCAACATTCTCTTTGAGATTATTTATCTGCTTGTTTTTTCTTACGTTCAGTATAATTAAAATGAGCGTTGCAACAATTAAAACAGCGATTGTGCAAATCAGGAAAGGAATCATTTTGAATCCTCCCATCTATAACCGACACCTCTTACGGTAACGATATGTCCGCTTCCGATTTTATCACGCAGACGGCTCATATGAACCGAAAGAGTGTTGTCGTCGATATAATTTCCGTCGCTGTCCCAGATATTCTGCAAAAGCTGAGAACGAGTGACGATAATTCCGCTGTTGCGGATAAGCACGGAAAGAATCTGAAATTCCGTGGGAGTCACAAAAATATTTTCGCCGTTTTTTCGCACAGACATATTGAGAGTGTCGATTGTTATATCATCACTGTTGTAAACCGTAACAGCCGATGTTCTGCGAAGCAATGCACGGATTCTCGAAAGCAGTTCACGGAGCTTAAACGGTTTTGTGACATAATCATCCGCGCCTGCATCAAGCCCGCGCACAATCTGAATCTCATCATCGCAGGCAGTCAGAAACAGAACGGGAACATTGTTACCTGCCGCACGAAGCTCTGTGCAAAGCTCAAGACCGTTGCCGTCGGGGAGCATAACATCAAACATAATTAAACTGAAAGAGAAAAACTTCATCAGCTCACGGGCTTTCATACAGTTATCGGAACTGATAATCTCATAACCTTCGCCTTGCAAAACTTCAGTAAGTCCGTCTCGCAAGAACGAATCGTCTTCAACAAGCAATATTCTCTGTTTCATAATCTCACCTGCCTATAACAATAAAATAGCAAAGCAAAAAGAAAAAATCAAGAGTAAAACATTAAAGAAAACTTATATGTTATTTTTCGCTTCTTTCCGATTATAGATTTTTAAACGTTTAAAAATTATGTTTATTCAACAAAAATGCATTATCGGACGGCATTAACTTGAATTACGTAGGCATTGATGATATAATACAATAAAATATCCGGTTATCTGCAAAAAATTGAAAATAAGATTGAGAATTAATGATTGATTAAAGGTGAAATTATGAATTCTAAGAACCGATACCCGTTTATATTTGTTCACGGCATGTTTGGTTGGGGAAGCGCCGTCGGGATTGACAAAATTGCACCGTACTGGGGTTCAACAACGGGTAATCTTATGAAATATCTCTCCGCTCAGGGTTATGAATGTTGCTCAGCCTCGGTCGGACCTGTTTCCAGCGCGTGGGACTGTGCATGCGAACTCTATGCTCAGCTCTGCGGTACAAGAGTGGATTACGGCGTGGCTCATTCAAAGCGACATTCACATGAGCGCTTTGGTAGAACTTACAAAAAACCTCTTATCTGTAACTTCGGTAAAACAAAAATTCACCTCATCGGTCACAGTCACGGCGGTCAGGTAATCAGGCTGCTTGCACATCTTCTAACCTACGGTGACGAAGACGAAATCAACTCAACAGATGAAAGTAATATTTCGGGTCTTTTCACGGGCGGCAAAGAAGACTGGATTTCAAGTATAACAACTGTCTGCACCCCCAATAACGGCACAACTCTCTATTATCTTGCCGAAAAAGCAAACATAATTCCTCCGCTCGGACGTGCAACTGACTTTGCAATGGCAATTATAGGAAGAACGTTTATCCACGGCAGGCTTGTAGATTTCCAGCTTGAACAATACGGTCTTACTCCGCTCAAAGATGAAAGAAAAGCTGATAAAATAATTACTGCTATGAACAAAATGAGAGATACAGATGATAATGTTCTTACTGATTTATCATTTAAAGGTGCGTTTGAACTTAACAAAAAAATCAGAATAAGCAAAAACATCAATTATTTTTGTTACACCTCAAACGGATGCTCACCAAATGATTTTAAACCGCATAATATTAAATTTCCCATTCTCAAACCGTTAAGTCGTCTTATTTCAAAACATGAATTGCCTCAAGAGCAATACGGATTAACTTTTGACCGCTCCTGGCACGAAAATGACGGACTGGTCAACACTCCGTCAGGCAAAAATCCTATAAATGATCCTGCAAAAGAATTTGACGGCAAAATCGAACCGGGAATATGGAACATAATGCCGGTGCTTACCGGTGATCACGGTCAGGCTACAGGACTTTTTGCCGACAAAACCAAACTGCATGAATTCTATAACAATCTCGCCGAAATGCTCATTGGCACGGAAGCGATTTCAATCAAATAATATTGTATTATAAAAAACTCCCCGTCGCTGTTGCAACGAGGAGTTTTGGTGATCCATCGGAGACCCGTCAGCTTCGCTGTCGCGAATTCGTTTTTATGTCCGTGCGGCTCTGCCCTTGGCAAACCGCCGCACATGGACTATATCGTTCGAATCTCCGATAAAAAGAAGACTCCCCGTTGCTGTTGCAACGAGGAGTTTTGGTGATCCATCGGAGATTCGAACTCCGGACACCTTGATTAAAAGTCAAGTGCTCTGCCTGCTGAGCTAATGGATCATATTAATTTTAAAATTAAGCCGTGTTTTTTGGCGCTTAAATATAATATATTATTTATCCGTGATTGTCAAGCCCTTTTTACAAAAAATTTAACATTTTCCAAACCTTATTTTGGATAAAACCGCTTGAAATGTCACTATATATGGTATATAATAAATTATTAATAGGTATTATTTATAATAACAGCCTTATTATTCCCCAATTTTTACGGGTAATCACGGCAAGAAGGAGATATATTATGAAGCTTACTATGTCACAAGCTCTTGTCAAATTCCTTGACAACCAGTATATCAGCTTTGACGGAGTCGAAACAAAATTTGTTGACGGTATTTTCGGCATTTTCGGTCATGGATGCGTTGTCGGTATCGGTCAGGCTCTCGAGCAGGGCGGACATTCCCTCAAATTCTATCAGGGACACAACGAACAAGGCATGGCTCACGCCGCAATTGCTTTTGCAAAGCAGAAAAACCGCCGTCAGATTATTGCGTGTACATCATCGATCGGCCCCGGCGCACTTAATATGGTAACCGCTGCGGGTACAGCAACAGCAAACCGCATTCCCCTGCTTTTGCTTCCCGGTGACACATTTGCCTGCCGTCAGCCTGACCCTGTACTTCAGCAGATCGAACAGCCCACAAACTATACAGTTACTGCAAATGATGCGTTCAAGGCCGTTTGCAGATATTGGGACAGAATTTCAAGACCCGAACAACTTATGACCGCATGCCTTAACGCAATGCGAGTTCTCACTGACCCTGCAGAAACGGGTGCCGTATGCCTTGCGATGCCTCAGGATGTTGAGGGCGAAGCTTTTGATTATCCCGATTACTTTCTCAAAAAGAGAGTCTGGTATCTTGACAGACGTTCACCGACTCACCGTGAAATTGATGCTGCAGTCAGTGCAATCATGCGCAGTGAAAAGCCGATGCTTGTTGTCGGCGGCGGAGTTACATATTCCGAAGCATGGGAAACAGCTCAGTTCTTTGCCGAGAAATTCAACATTCCCATCGGTGAAACCCAGGCAGGCAAAGGTAACATCCGTTGGGATTTACCTCTCAACATGGGCGGAATCGGCGTAACCGGCGGACCTGCCGCAAACGCAATTGCCAAGCAGGCAGACCTTATAATTGCAGTCGGTACACGTCTTACAGATTTTACAACAGCATCAAAGTGGGGATTCCAGAATCCTGACGTTAAGATGCTTTCAATCAACGTCTGCTCCTTTGACGCATTCAAAATGGATGCAACGAGCGTTATTGCAGACGCAAAAACCGCAATGCTTGATATCATGGGTGCGCTTTCAGTAAGAGAATATCGCTCAAACTGGGGTGAAGAGCTTGCGCAGATAAAAGAAGAATATAATGCGGAAGTTGACCGCATGTACAGCATGTATCTCAAAGAAGGACTTTCACAGACAAGAGCTCTTGGCGAAATCAACAAGCTTATCGATAAAAACGCAATAGCAATCGGTTCATCGGGAAGCCTTCCCGGCTGCATGCAAAGACTCTGGCGTTCATCCGTACCCAAAACATATCATATGGAATACGGCTTCTCCTGCATGGGTTATGAAATCTGCGGCGCACTCGGCGTTAAACTTGCCGAACCTGACAGAGAGGTTTACACTATGGTAGGCGACGGAAGCTTCCTTATGCTTCACAGCGAGCTTTACACCGCAGTCATGGAAGGTGCAAAGATCAACGTTATGCTCTTCGATAACTCGGGCTGGGGATGCATAGAAAATCTTCAGAACAATCAGGGTACAGACACATTCGGCACTCAGTTCCTTGCGAGAAATCCTCTTACGGGAATGCTTGACGGTCCGATTGTTCCTATTGATTTTGCTAAAATTGCAGAAGGCTACGGCTGCAAGGCATATACCGTAACGAGCGTTGCAGAGCTTCGCGATGCAATCAAGGACTCAAAGAAACAGACTGTCCCCTGCCTTTTTGACATCAAGGTTGTTCACGGCAGCATGAGCGACGGCTATGATGCATGGTGGAGAGTCGGCGTTGCCGAGGTATCAACAAGCGAAAAAGTTCAGGCAGCATATGAAGATATGAAAGAAAACATTGAAAAAGCCAGACTTTATTAATATACGGAGGAATTACAAATGCTTAACAAAGACAAGGTAAATCTTGCGATAGCCCCTATCGCATGGACAAATGACGACCTTCCCGATCTCGGTGCGGAAAACACCTTTGAGCAGTGCGTAAGCGAAATGGCACTCAGCGGCTATACCGGCAGCGAAATCGGCAATAAATACCCCAAGGATGTTGAAACTCTCAAGCATAAGCTTGACGTCAGAGGACTCAGAATCTGCAACGCATGGTTCTCATCTCTTCTTCTTTCGGAAGGCTATGAAGCAACAATCGAAGCATTCATCAAGCACAGAGATTTTCTTCACGCCCTCGGCGCAAAGGTTATCGGCGCATCTGAGCAGGGCAATTCAATCCAGGGCAAAGCTCTGAGCATCTTCGGCGATAAGCCCGTTTATACCGACGAGCAGTGGGAACTCATTGCAAAAGGCTTTAACGAAATGGGCAGACTTGCAAAGGAAAAAGGAATGTATTTCACCGTTCACCACCACATGGGAACGGGTGTTCAGACTGAAGAAGAAATCGACAAGCTCATGGAAATTACAGATCCCGACCTTGTTTATCTTCTTTATGATACCGGTCATCTTTCATTCTCGGGCGAAGATGCAATCGGCGTTCTTAAAAAGTACGTCAACAGAGTTAAGCACGTCCACCTCAAGAGCATCCGTCAGGATGTTATCAATGAAGGTAAAGAAAAGGGATGGAGCTTCCTGGATTGCGTAAGAGCTGGCTCATTCACCGTTCCCGGTGACGGCGACTTTGATTTCACACCCGTATTTGATATTCTTGACGAAGCAGGCTATGAAGGCTGGGTTGTTGTTGAAGCAGAGCAGGATCCCGCCAAGGCTAACCCCTATGAATATGCTTGCATGGCAAGAAAATACATTAACGAAAAAACAGGACTTTAATCCAAATGCACCACACCCCCGAAAAGAAGATTCTTTTCGGGGGTGTGATAATTTTTAAATCAGTTATTGAAAACAACTTCAAAGAAATCAACATCAAAGCCGGCATCTTTAAGATCACCGTAAACACCGATATTATTGAAAAGCCCGTAAACCGTTCCCGCAAACCTGACAAAGCTGTCGAAGAATGATGGTAAAATCTGCTTGGGATGTCCGCCTTCTTTTGAAGTTTTAACAATAGTATAGCTGTTGAAAGCTTCCGCTTCACCTTTATAGTACGAAGAAACTGTAACCGAATCCTCAGTAAAATCAAGGATATTATAAATTATTCTTTGATCAGGGTCGTTTGCAAAACCGATCCATTCGCCGTTAAGACCGATTTCGTCGTCATCTCGAGGTCTTGTTATCGAACCCGAAACCATATAAATCGAGCCTGCAGGGTCAGTCATTGTTGTCGCATAAGGAGCGGCGGTTTTGTTATTATAAAGTACGTTTGTAACAGTATAATAATGGCTGTGACCGAGAAGAACAAGGTCGATTGCAAATTCATCGGCAATAGGTCCCCAAATCATACGGAGAAGTTCATTTTCACTCTCTCTGTGAGGAATTCTGCCGCTGTAAAGGTCATGATGAGCCATCATAACTCTCCATTTTGCATCGGGATTTGCATCAATCGCATCCTTTGCAAAATCTCTGTGGTCCATTCCGCTCGCATTATTGCTGTCAACAACAAGGAAAAGAACATCGCCTCTTGTGAACCAATAGTTGCCGCCGATATAAGATGCAACCATGTTTTTTTCTCTCTCGTTCGGGACATTATTGAAGGTCTTATAAGCAATACCCTTGCGGTCATGATTGCCGATTGTTGTTGCAACAGGGAAGCTCTTGAGTCCAAGCGCAGAAGAATAGCCCTTATATTCTGTTTCATAACCCTCAGAAGCCTGGTCTCCGGCAGAAAGAAGAAGAGAAATTCTCTTTCTTGATGCCGCTTCACCGAGAGTGCTGTTAAATATTTCCGCTGTATCCTTGATTCCGTTCGGATTTGCATCATCATGGCTCGTGTGAATGTCGGTCATATAAACTGCAGAAAAAACATTGGGATCAGCATCGGTTTTGAATGAATAAACATTCGATTCAAAGCCCTCGCTGATACACTGATAAGAATATGTTTTGCCCGGTTCAAGATCTGTAACCGTTACTTTATTTGCAAAATCTCCATCGGGTGCAGCAACGCTGTATCCCTTAAATTCTTTTGCATCGTCGCCGATAACGATGCCCTCATCAATAATAACCTTCGGTTCGCTTTCGGTTGCCGAATACCACGAAACGTTCATTTCACTTTCGTCGCTTCCGGGAAACAGAATAACACCGTTATTATATTCCTCGTTCCAAACATGCTCCCACAGCAAATCGCCTGCAGCAAAAGAAGGAACAGCAGCGGTAAACATCATCACAGCCGCAAGAATAACTGAAAGAATGCTTCTGTTAATTTTTTTCATATAGGTTTTCCTCCCTTTATTGATATTATAAATTTTACCAAAACTTCAAAAAATGTCAAGCAATTTTAAATCATAAATTATTATAAGCGTGCCGTTTTCCACGGAAATTCTGCTGTGTTTTCCGATAAATTCATTGCTCACTCCGAGCGAGAAATCATTTTTCAGTACAGCATTTTCAAGATTATATTTCAGACCGCTGATATTAACATTTTCGCAAATATCGCTGTGAGCAAAAACGGATATATAACCCTTAAATGATGAATCAAAAGCTGTTTCACCGTCGGTTAATGCGGTTATGACTGTCTTACCGTTACGCAAGGATGCTCTCATGCCTGTTTTTGAAAGATAAGCAACAAGCTGAATATTCGCAACGGTATGGTCAATTCTTCCGCCCGTAGCACCGTAAATCATAAAATCGGCATATCCTCTTTCGATTCCAAGCTCAACGGCAGCGTTCATATCCGTTATATCCTTGACGGGATTCAGTTTTATAACATTTTCCGTATCGGGAACAGCCTCAAGAGAATCAAAATCGCCTATGAGAATATCGGGGGTTATGTTTGCAGACAAAAGATGCTTATACCCTCCGTCTGCCGCAATTATCAAATCCTCTTTTTTCTTTTCAAAATCAATGCACTCGCAGTCACCTGCTCCGACAATATAGCAAACTCCCATTTTTTCACATCCTAAATAAACTGTTCGATTATATTTTAATACCGATAAACCGTGTTGTCAAGAAATCGCAGGTCTTATAACATCAGTTTTATATATAAACATCAAGCTGACACTCATATCCTCTGCTTTACCGCTGAAAAGACCGTATTCACTTCCGAATTTCAGCCACTCCTCTGCAAGAGCGGCTATCGTTTCGCTATCCTCAACAACATTGCTGTATTTATCTTCAAGAAGCTCAAAATCCTCGGGATTAATGCTTTCAAGAAGAGCTTCAAGTGACTGTCCGCCGTTACCGTCAAGTGCAGAAAAAATTGCATCGATTTCCCTTTCGTTTTCAGAAATAACCTTTGTTATTTCTGAAAGCTTTTCAACTGTCTGCGTCAAATCCGAAAGCTCTGCCTGTACCTCAGGTCGGCTCAAATCCTTCTGAAGTTCTGAGAGAAGCGGTTCAATATCGCCGAAATTATCCATAATTATCGGCAATCCCGTTATGAAGCTCTGAACCTCGGGGTCGGAAATAACCTCAAGCATCGCCTTGACCTCGGGAGTATTCAGCACTTCAATCAGCCTTTGAATCACTGCAATATTCTCGGGAGTTGAGTATTTTCCCGCAAGCTCAATCAAGTTTCGGTTTTCATCATAAAGCACAGATGCATCGTTGACCGCACCGAGCAAGGTACTCATCTTTTTTTCATCGGATATTAACGAATATATTATTCTATCGGGGTCAAGCTTTTGCACGGAATCACGGAAAGCTTTGATTGCCGAAATCGCAGCACCGACATCATCGACGGACTCGGGCATAGCCAAATCAAAATTCAGAGAAGCCAGAGGCAAAACCGCAAAATAGATGTTTTCAAGACTGAAATTTTCTGCCTTCGCCTTTAATACTATTTCTTCTGCGGTAAGCATATCCGTAAATCCATCCGTACTGTTTGAGTTAAATCCGAGACTCTCGTTTATTCCCGGTAAAGTTGCAAAAGCAACAAGCTGTTTTGAACCGTCATTAAAAGACTGAGCATTTCTGACTTCAACATCCGTAAATATATCTCCCGGCAATATAATTCCGCCTGCTGCAACAGTCGGAAGGCTGACGGTGTACCGTTCACCATTAATAAATATTTCTTTAAAAAGATTATTTCGTATTTTTATCCTTAAAACTACATCACCGCTTTTGCCTGCAAGTTCTTCGGGGTCAATCGCATTCCCGTTAAGAAAATACTCAACAGAAAAAAGAACGGGCGGTGTTTTATTGGTAGTGCCCGTATAATAAAGGTCATTTTCGTCCATATGCCATCTTAAAATACCGTTTTCTCTCTGCGGCAGTGAGTTGCCTTTAATATTTTTTATATTGTCAAGAACACTCACATCATCAATGTAAACTCCGCTTTTTTCGGCATGAAGCCAATCGGTAACAGTTATTTTTTTCAAGTTGCCAGACGAACCGAGATTCACATATACCGTTTCTGTTTTTATAACATTTTCAGCTTTTTCGTTGAATATCGGCTGTGAATATTCATTATTTTGTTGCGGCAAATCGATATTCTGATTACTGCTGCACGAAGAAAACAGCAAAAGCTCAAAAAGAATAATTGATATTATTTTTTTAATTTTCATTTTTATTCACCTTGTATTTACGGTTAATAACAGGTTCAATAAGCACCAGAAGTGTAGGAAGAAATATAATAACAACCGCTGCGCTGATAATCGCACCCCTTGCAAGCATCATGCAAATGCTTTTAACCAGCATTACGTTGCACACGCAGTATACGCCGAACGTTGCGCTAAAAAGTACAAGCGCACTTTGAAAAATCGATTCAGCGGAAAGCTCCGCAGCATTTTTTGCTGCTGTGATTTTTGTTTTACCTTTTTCAAGCTCTTCCTTGAATCTTGAAGTCATCAGAACGGCATAATCTATCGTTGCACCGAGCTGAACACATCCTATAACCGTCGGTGCAATAAACGGAACTTCTTCTCCCGTAAAAAACGGAATTGCTTCATTAATAAAAATCGCAAGCTCAACCGATGAAATCAGAACGGCGGGAATCAAAAACGATTTAAACAAAAATGCTATTACGGCAAAAACAGCAGCAGCGGAAATAATGCTTGTTACTCTGAAATCACGCTCGGTTACGGTTACAAGGTCCTTTGAAAGTGCTGCTTCGCCGGTTAAAAACCCATTTTTGTCATACCTTTTCAAAACATCGGTTAATGCGGCTGTTTGAAGGTTTGATTCATCCGTTGATGACGGATAAACCGAGCTTATCATCATCAGTTCATATCCGCCTTTTCGGCATATATCAGAAACAGCTTCAGGAAGTATATCATCCGGAACAGCGGGTCCAACAATGGAATTCAGCGATAAAACAGAGACAACTCCTTCAACACTTTTAAATTCTTCTGCCATTTTAAGTGCGTCATAAGACTCTACCGAGTCATTGAACACCGCAAAATGCGTTGATGACATTCCGAAATCCTCTTTGAGCTTTGACAGAGAAACAACCGATGTCATGTTTTGCGGAAGAGCTTTTACGAAATCATAATAAACATCAACATTGCTTTTCAGAATATATGAACCCGTCAGCAGCACGGCAAAAATAATAACAACAGATTTCTTGCATTTGAGCGAAAATGATGAAACCACGCCGAGCTTCGGTATAAAAGCAATACGCCGTGCTTTTTTTGACGGATTACAAAATATCTGCAGCATCGACGGCAGAATAAACAAGGCGGAAAGAACTCCGAACACCACGCCTTTTGACATAACGATTCCTATATCAAATCCAAGAGAGAAGCTCATAAAACACAGGGCAAGAAAACCGAATACGGTTGTCAATGCGCTTCCCGAAACCGAAAAGAATGTTTTTGAAATCGCATTTGCCATCGCTTCTTTTTTATCGCCGGTAGATTTGAGTTCCTGAATATATCTGTCCGAAAGGAAAACAGAATAATCCATTGTAACACCCATTTGTAAAATGGCAGCTATGCTCTGAGTAATATAAGAAACCTCTCCAAAAAGATTTGTACCCATATTGTAAACAACCGAAATACCTATTGAAGCCATAATTATAAGCGGCAAAATAGCCGAACCCATTGTAATGCTTAAAGCAACAAAAGCAAGAATAATGGCAACGGCAATATAAAGCGGCGCTTCGCCTTCAACGATATTTTTAGTATCGGACATCAAGACAGACATTCCGCTCAGAAAGCATTGCTTATTCATTATTAGTTTTATCCGCTCAACGGCATTCATTGTTGATTCGGATGCGCTGAAATCATCAAACTGAATCATCATCATGGTTGAATTACCGTCAGCAGAATAAAAAATGTTTTTTATCATATCAGGAAGAATTTCCGAGGGAATTCCGATATCGCCAAATGTATCAATCCAAACCGCGTTTTTCACACCGTCAACAGATAAAATTTTATCCTTTAATTCCGAAACATCCTTTGACGGCATGTTCTCAACAATAAGAAACGAGCTTCCCGCATTGCCGAATACCTTATCAAGAACCTCTTCCCCTTTGACCGAATCAAGCTCATCGGGAAGATATGACAGAATATCATAATTAATTTCTGTTGCTGCCATTCCGAATAAAGACGGAACAACCAAAATCACGGCAATAATAAGAATAATTTTGGAATTATACGCAACCAACCTTGAAAAACGTTCAATCATTGTCTTTTCTCCGTGCTTTTCTCTTTCATGTTTGGTATAACCGTTTTTCGCCGCTTTTATCATACAATTGACAATTTAGCAATATTTAAATATAATTAATGTATCAAAGCTTCGGAGGATTTTTATGGAAAATACAAAACCGATTGTTGAGCTTGAGCTTTATCTTATCCGCCACGGTCAAAGCATGGGTAATGCAGGTTACGGCAGAGATGACCTGACGCTGAAAGAATCAAACGACCCTCTGCTTACCGAAAAAGGTCTTAATCAAGCTGATCTTCTCGGCAGATATCTGAGTGAAACGGACTTTGAATTCATTTATTCAAGCGGACTGATAAGAGCAATAAGCACGGCAGACGGGATTCTCAGATATCAAAAAAATTCATTGCCTGTTAATATTCTGCCCATTCTTTCCGAGGTAGGCATTTCACCCGAATATGACGGAATAGAGCTTAACGAAATGAAAGAATACTGTAAAAATGCAGTTCTTGCCGACGGCGTTAATAAAAATGACCCGAGAGTTTATCACAGCACTTTTGAAAATGAATCCGAGATGTTTGAAAGAGCAAAAAAAGTTACAGATTATCTTCGCTCACGCTATTCAAACGGAGAAAAGGTTGCGGTTGTTGCTCATGCAGCATTTCTTACAATTCTTATCTTTTCTATTATGGGATTAAAAGAAACACCTGTTTTCGATATCAGTATTCAGAACACAGGCATAACAAAGGTTATTTTTTATAAAAAAGGCACTAACCGTTACGGCGACATTGTATTTGAATACATAAACGAAACCGCACATCTGCAATAAAAATCAGCGTGTACCTTCATTATGAACGGTACACGCTGTAATTTTTTATCAGAATTTTTCTAATTTCTGAGAGCCGTCAGAAACCATGAACTGCGGATATTTTTCGCTCGCGCCTGCGTAAAACTCACCTTCATATGACAGAAGCCATACAAGGAAATCG
This sequence comes from Clostridia bacterium, assembly GCA_017410195.1. Taxonomy (GTDB): domain Bacteria; phylum Bacillota; class Clostridia; order Oscillospirales; family Acutalibacteraceae; genus CAG-177. The sequence continues at coordinate 15,214 of JAFQRF010000012.1, forward strand.
GCGTAATCCGTTCCGTATGAGCCAGCAACATGGGGCGCATCCTTGATTATATATGTATACTCAGGGAAAAGTGCGTTTGAAAGGTCCACAACTCTGTCAGGTGATAGATATTCGGGATTCTTTGCGACATAATCATCACCGAGGGTTTCGCCGTAAGGTGCAACGGTTGCATAGCCCGACATCTGGTAGGTTTCGAGAGTTCCGTCACCGTTAAAATCGGAGTTTTCATAGACGGGAACAACGGGCGTACCGTAATGCGCAACAACTGCAATCTCAACGCCGTTTTCAAGCATTTCGCTGATTAGAGCGGTTCTGCCGTTCATCATTTCCTGAAGTGCATCGGTTCGTTTAAGAAAAGCCTCATTTTCTTCATTTCTTCCGCCGAACATATAATTGATTGCATTCTCATAATCCTCAGGCTGAGTAAGTCCCCAGAGAGTAAGCATCCTGCCGAAAATCGGCTTTATGACATCCGCAAAAACTTCATCCTTATAATTGTCAAGAATAAAATCGGTTACCTTCGTCAAAGCATCAAATCCGCCGACAAAATCAAGCGCATCAATAATAAACGAAAGAAACTTGTTATCTGCCGTCATATTTTTCAGCATATTATAAAGATTTTCGGCTTTTATATCAACCTTTCCGCAAAGCAAATCCGATGCAACCTGAGCGCCGCAGAAGGTTGACGACATAAACAGACATCTGTTAACCTTTTCGTAGCCGTATTCGGTCAAATAGGCAACAGTCATTATTCCGCCCATGCTGCAGCAAACGATATTAACCTTGTCGTGACCTGTATTTTCAATTGCGGCATTAACCGTTTCGTTTATATCATCCGCAACAACATACGGGTCAAGACGCCAGTCATAATTAACATAATATGTATGTCCTTCGCCGAAGGCTTCGATGCAGGTTCTTGTCATTCCGAGTTCAAAGCCCTCACCGTTTCGGAGATTTTCATAATTATCCGCACTCTCCGGGTACTTGGGTACACCGACATTATAAAGAGAATCGCCGTTTTCATCCATTGAAAGGCTTTTAAATATATCGGTTGCAAGGTCTTTAACGCCATCAATTATTCCGTCAAAACTGAATTTTGCAATGCCTTTTCCGATTGCACTGAAAACACCCTTGACAATCATCTCCGCATCGGTATTAATTGCAGGTGCTTCATTTTCCGTTCCGCAGTCAAGATACAGACCGCCGAAATCCATACCTCTTACTATTATCACGGGAACATTTTTACACTCGGCAGGATTATGCTCCGCCGTTTCTCCATTATCGGCAAAAGCCGGAACAAAAAGCGTAAAAATCATTGAAATTGCAAGAATAATGCTGATTACTTTTTTCATTTTGCTCTCCCCTGTCAAATAAGCTTTAAAGTCCCGTTTTCTTCTGTAATTTTCAGAAGAACAGGTCTTTCTTTCGGATTTTCATTTGGTGAATGAAGAATAAGATATTTGTTTCCGTTATAATCGTCAAATATCATACCGTGACCGCCGTCTTCTTCAAACATAGGCTTTTCGTGATACCAGTTTCCGTCAATTTCGCCGTTATCAGAATAAGCCACCGCCTGAACATATCCCTTAGGAGTAAACGTTGACCATATCATGAGAAGTCTGTCTTCCTTCGTGCGGTACATAAACGGACCGTCGGTAATAAATGTATCCCTTGTTTTATCTGCCCATTCAGGCTGCGAAGCTTTAAAAAGAAGAATCGGTTCACCGTCAGCAGCAGCCAAATCTTTTGTGAGCTTCATTGCGTGGATTTCTCCGTCCTTTACCTGCTGCCATTCACGGCAGAAAACGATATAGGGATTGCCGCTCTTGTCAACATAAAACGTTCCGTCAAGACATCTCCAACCGACAGGAGTTATTGCATCATCGGTAAACGGAAGGAAGGGTCCCATCGGAGATTCGCTTTTGAGAATCTGAGTTGCTCTGTCCCTTTCTTCGGAACGGAAGGTAACAAACATATAAAAGTTTCCGTTATGATAATGAACCTCAGGTGCCCAGATTTCCTTATCAGCCCAGAAGTTTTCGGGAAGCGAAAAGCATTCGTGCGGCTCACTCCACTTATCAAGGTCATCGCTGACATAAACATCCAGTCCAAAGGCTTTTGTCCACGCAGTTTCGCCTCTCGTACCGTAAAGATAATACTTTCCGTCAAAAGTCAGGACAAAAGGATCTCTGATATTTATATCCTTAAAAATCATTATTCTGCCTCCGCAAAATTAACCTTATAATGATGAACAAATATGCCTATTACTTTATTATAGTCAAGAACATGCATAACGGAACCGTCCTCTGCAGGGAAGAAAGTCAAGCCCTCCGCTTCAACATTATCGCCGCCGACATCGCGCAGTGCGGCAATATCAACCTTACCGCTGGCGGTATCAACACTCAGAATATTTTTATAGTTGCCGTTATCCTCTATATCATGTGAAAGATAGAGAGTTCCGTTATAGAATTCGCCACCCTGAATACGATGAATTGTTTCCGAAAGAGGAATTTCCTTTACAAGCTTCATTGAATCGTGGATATCATAAACATAAATTGAATTAATATCAGTCCACTTTGAAGCGTAAAGATATCCCGTTTCACCGTCAACTGCGCACCAAGGCACACCGTCATTATATATTTCAACAGGCAGGTCAAAAATTTCTCCCGTTGGTTCAAGTGTTTCGCAGTCAAAAACAACGATGCAGGGAGAAAGGTATTCTTCGCTGTCTTCAACAGATGCATAAATCTTTCCGTCATAACAGCTTATGCCGCCGATATGATCGTTATCCCTGTCCTTACACTTATCAGGCAGAGGATTGATATGGCTGTCAACAAGCTCCATATCGTCAAAGGTAAACTTTGCAAGTGCATTCAGCTTAATTGCGGTAATTGAGCCGCTTGTGTAATAATATTCGCCGTCTGTCGTTATGCCCTGACCCATGAGAAGCGCTTTTTCAAAAACAAAGGTATCCTTTGAAACAAGCTCTGCGGTTTCAGTACTGCTTGCAACGGGACTTGTAAGCAAAGTGATAAGCAGCAATGGCAGAGTAATAACGGACCAAATTTTTCTGATAATAAACATTTTCTTTTCTCCTTGAGTTATTTTTATAAATGATAACACAATTTGTAAAAAATATCAAATATATAGTAACTTATTCATAACAAAATTAGATGTATTTTTTTGTTAAGTATTTACAAAAGCTATAAACTCTGTTATAATACCTTCATCATTATTCATCAAAATTTCGTTACACGGAGGTAATGAAAATGAAAAAATTCAAAAAAACTCTTGCATGCTTTCTCGCATCTGCAATGCTCCTCACAAGCATTCCTTTTGCTTTTGCGGCAGGCTCAACTCCCACAGATGCAATGACACCATCGGATGCACCTTCCGTTGAAGTTCCCACAGGAGAGGGTTATGAAATCACCAATCCTTATGCAAACATTGACTGGAACACTATCAACCAATATAAAACCGCTCTTCATACTCATACAAACGCAAGTGACGGCGACGATACTCTCACGGAATCGCTTGAACGCCATTATCTTACGGGTTATGACATCGTTTCAATTACTGATCACGGTGTTTCAGACATGAGCTGGACCGACAGCACTCTCGGCTCAAAATTTATAACAAAAGTTATGACTCTTTTCGGAAAATCCGACGGTAACCTCGATTATCTTGAGCAGAGCGGCGCATTTGCAGACGGCGTTAAATATGAAATGAAGAATAACGGTACCGACGATTATCTTGTTACCGAAGACGGTCACGAAATTCTCCGCATTCCTTACGGCGTTGAAAACAACGCAGTATCAATCAATGCCCATGTGAACAGCTGGTTTGCTGAATTCAACTGCAATCTTCCCAGTGGCTATCGCAATGCTATAACCGGCGTTGATAAAGCAGGCGGTGTTTCGGTTATCAACCATCCCGGCGAATATACTCAGGCACGCTATGAGCTTTATCAGGATGATGCCTACAACATGGACAATTGGTCATATAACTACTACATCAATAAGTTCTACGGATATATTAATAAGTATGATTCCTGCATCGGCATAGATATCAACAGCAAGGGTGACGGCAGAACAAGATTTGACAGAAAGCTTTGGGATATCATGCTTGCAAAGGCTGCAGAATCAGGCAAAACCGTTACTGCAATTGCTACAAGCGATGCTCATCAGCTTGACAAAATCGATACGGGAAGCCTTATTGTTCTTGCAAAAGAAAAGACCTCTGCAAATGTCAAAAACGCTCTCCTCAACGGTGAGGTTCTTCCGCAGAGTACATGCATTCACAACCGTGATGAGCTTGCTCAGATTGCAGAAGCACTCAAAACACATTACGGCGAAACTGAGCTTTACAAAACATTTGCTCAGCTTGTTGCTGACTATGATGCGGAATGCGAAGAAATCGCAAATTCATCCGATGACGGCAATGTAGATGTAAGATACACCTCACTTGACGACGAGGGATTCGTTGCTACAGCAACAAGACCCGCCGTTAAATCAATTGCAGTTAACGATGCTGATGATACAATCACAATCGACACCGAAAATGCACTTCTTATCCGTTGGATTTCAGACGGAAAGCTTATCGCAACAACCAAGGCTGACGACACCGCTTTTGACCTTAACGATTACGAAGATGTTATCAAAGGCTACGTCAGAGCTGAAATATTCGGCGAGGGCGGCGTAATTTATACAGAAGGCTTCACACTCAATGCCGATGATGCAACAGACAGCGGCGATGAATTCATTCTCGATTTCGGTTTCTTTGATTTCATATTTGCACTTGTTGACAGATACGGCGGACTCATCGGAAGAATTATTCTTAACATATTCTGATAATAAAAATCATACCCCTGGAACTCGGTTTTAAATCCGAATTCCGGGGGCTTATTATTTCTTTATATTGTTTCTACATCAATTCCAAGGATAACAACATCTTCAACGGGCTTATCGCCGTAGCTTGTTTTAACGGTTGCGATTGCATCAACCGTTTCCATACCTTCAACAACCTGACCGAAAACCGTATGCTTGAAATCAAGCCAAGGTGTACCTCCGAGAGCCTTATAGTCTTCAACACATTCGGTGGGGAATCCTCTGTCTGAAAGCTGCTCCATCTGAGAAAGAAGCCCGCTGTCAACTTCTTTTGCCTGAACAATAAAGAACTGGCTGCCGTTTGTTCCGGGACCTGCATTTGCCATTGAGA
>JAFQRF010000013.1 GCA_017410195.1 Clostridia bacterium
AGTTGTTCCTCAGGCAAGAGCTGCTCTTGACCAGTTCAAGATGGAAGCTGCAAGAGAAGTTGGCGTTAACCTTAAGCAGGGTTACAACGGCGACCTCACTTCCAAGGAAGCAGGTTCAGTCGGCGGTCAGATGGTCAAGAATAAATGTCCCGTACGAACTATGAAATTTACCCGTAATTACCGTTGGCTTGACGGTCAAAGCAAAGAGATTACATACGAAGTGGCTATTGCGGTATAAGCCTTATATATCAACGGATTTGACAATTTATTAAGGGAGGAATTATCAATGACAAATCGAATCAAAACTTGTGAGTTCAATATTGGCACCGCCTGCGTTGAAGTGAAGTTAACCGACGGCTCAATGGTGTCAATCGACTGCGATGCAGTTGAGAATGAATATGCTGACAATATGTACGAAACATCAGAACTTGATTATCTTATCTACAACGAGCCTATGAGCTATGTAAGATTACTGCTCAGCGGCAAGATGGAAGAATATCTGAGAAACAGTACAGATTACACACCGTTATCGGATATGAGATAATAACATAAAGAGATATATCAGCTGATTTGATTAGCTGTATAGCTCTTGATTTTTTCAGAAGTTCTTACTTATTAACTTGCTTATTATCTTACTCACAAAAGAGCTGACAATTCTGCATATTGACAATTTGTTTGCTTCATAATATAATGAGTGTAAAGAAACGATTATTTACACTATATTGTGAGGTGAGATTATGGCAACAGACTACCGCAAGCTTTGTATTGAATTGTTCGGAACAGACAACGTTGCAGAGCTTAGAAAAATCGCAGGCAAACAAAAAACAGGGCGCAAAAAATCTTTGAATGATGCCGATATTCAGAAAATAATTGAAATGCAGCAACAGGGGATAACAACTCAGGAGATTGCAGAAAGCTTCGGTGTCAGCCGTCAGACAATCTCAAAATATCTCAATGCATTCCCCAAGGGCAACTACACGATGCGCATGAATTATATGTTCCGTCAGAAGGTCTGCACGGAAATCTACGTTGATTTTCTCAATGAAAAAATTTCAATCATCAACCGCACAAATGATGTTCTCCGCCGTGCATTCGGTGTTATCGAAAATCCGACGTGGGAAGATTTTCAGTATTTCCTGCGTGAAAGATGTTTCCCAGAAGAACGGGGCAACAAAAAAGAAATTCTGAAATATCTCGGCATTGACCATTTCGACCCGCTTCAGATTGTTGAGGCTACCAAGGGCAGAATGGCAGAGGATAACCAATATATAAACTTTGTCTATGAAAGCAGGTGTTGATTTATGAACAATAAAACAATAACAACCAAACCTGTAAAAATGACTACGGATTCATCTTCAAAAGGGAATCAGCCTAAATGGTATGGTGACGGCTTATGGTTCAAAGCTGACCATATGGGATATGAGGGTCTGAGTGAGATTGTTATCTCAAAGCTTCTTGCAAAAACGAATATTCAGAATTTTGTAATATACAAACCAACATTCATTGAATACGAAGGCAAAAAACTTGTCGGCTGTTACTCCGAGAATTTCAAGAAAGATAATGAAACGATTTACTCTCTTGAAAAGCTTTTTCGAGCATATACGGGTCAGTCTTTGGCGAAGGCATTGCTTGACTATCCCGAAGTGAAAGACAAAATAAAGTTCACCGTTGATTTCATTGAAGAACACACCAATCTTGAAAACGTTGGTGCATATCTGACGGCAATGCTCGAACTTGATGCGTTTTTCCTCAATGAGGATAGACACACAAACAACATCGCATTCATCAGAAACGATGATACGGAAGAATTCAGCTTTTGTCCTTATTTTGATTTCGGACTTTCACTTTTATCCGACATAAACGATTATCCGATTGATGCGGATATTTATGGCTGTATAGCAAAAGTAAAAGCAAAACCGTTTGACACAGATTTTGATTTACAGATGGATTCCGCAGAAGAACTTTACGGCATTCAGCTTGAAATTGGTTTTACAGGAAACGATATTGCTAATGCGGTTGATGAGTGCAAAGAATATTATGATGAAGCAATCCGCAACCGTGTAAAAAACGTTCTCCTTGCGAGAAAAAATAAATTCAGATATCTTGTAGCAACAAATTGAAATAATAGGATTTTTGACGGCAGAGAAATCTGCCGTCTTTTTTTGAAAAAATTTTAAAAAAACTTTCATTTCTGCACTAAAGTACAATGTGCAAACTGAAAAAAGGTGATAGAATTACGATGTAAGAATGTATACTGACAATAGTATACCCATTATGAACAAAACCGAAAGGAGAAAAATTTTATGAAAATTTTCAAAAAGCCGATATCTGTTTTGCTTACACTTGCAATGGTTATCGGTATCTTTGCGGTAGTTGGTGTTAACACCTCTGCGGCAGAACTTATTGACCAGATGACTCTGCGCGAAAAAATCACGCAGATGATGATGGTTGACTTCAGATATTGGGACGAAGATCCTACGGACAGTACGCCAAGATCAAACCTTACGACGGTTAATCCGCAGGTGAGTCAGGTGGTTGAAAACTATAAGTTCGGTGCGGTTATTCTGTTCTATAATAATATTGTTGACACTGAGCAGACTCTCAACCTGACGAAGGATCTTCAGGCTGCTGCTACCAAAAACGGCGGTATTCCTTTGATGATTGCTGCCGATCAGCAAGGCGGCTCCGTTTACAGACTTGCTACCGGTACGGCTTTGCCCGGCAATATGGCTCTGGGTGCAACTTATGCTGCCAACGGTACAAAGTATGCTAAAGAAGCAGGTAAAATCATCGGCTCCGAGCTCAATGCTCTTGGCATCAATACCAACTTTGCTCCTGTTGTTGATGTTAATAATAATCCCAACAACCCTGTAATCGGTCTGCGTTCATACTCTGATGATGCTGATATGGTAGGCGAGCTTGCGGCGGCAACGATTGAGGGTATGAATGAGTATAATGTTGTCGGCGCTGCTGCGCATTTCCCCGGTCACGGCGATACAGCAACCGATTCTCACTACGGTCTTCCTCTTGTTAATAAATCTCTCAGTGATTTAAACAACAACGAGCTCAAGCCCTATAATATTCTTATCGATAAAGGCCTTGATATGGTTATGACTGCTCATATCCTTTGTCCTCAGCTTGAATCAGATAAGATAGTTTCTGTAAAGACAGGTGTTGCGGAATCGCTTCCTGCAACTATGTCCGATGATATTCTTACAGAGCTTCTGAAGAATGATATGGGGTTTGACGGTATCATTGTTACCGATGCTATGAATATGGCGGGTATCTCTGATAAATGGGATCCCGTTCAGGCTTGCGTGGTAGCTATTCAGGCCGGTGTAGATATGATTTGCATGCCCACAACTTTATATGATCTTGACGATCTTGCAGCTCTTGATACCATTATCAACGGTATTGAAGCTGCAGTTAATAACGGTGATATTCCCATGACCCGTATCAATGATGCGGTCAGCCGTATACTTAAGGTTAAGAAAGACAGAGGTATCCTCGATTACAATGCCGCTGATTATACTTTGGAAAAAGCAAACGGTGTTGTCGGCTGTGAAGCAAATCGCGAAATGGAGCGAGAAATTTCTGCAGCAGCAGTTACAGTTGTCAAGAACGAGAACAATACACTTCCTCTGAAGTTAACAGATACTTCCAAGGTTCTTATGCTTGTTCCTTACAATAATGAGCGTGCACAGACAATCATGGCTTGGAACCGTGCGAAACAAGCAGGTATTATTCCCGAAGGTGCAGAGGTTAAGTATTGCCGTTTCTCAAGTGATGATATTAATGCAATTAAAACAGAGCTTGATTGGGCAGACACCGTCATTGTTAACAGTGAAATATCTTCCACTTCACGTATGAACGGTAAGCATTGGCTGTCCGCACTGCCTGTTAATGTTTGCGATTATGCAGCAGCTAACAATAAGACAGCTGTTGTTATGTCTGTGGATAAGCCCTATGATGTTCAGTCATATTCAAATGCGGATGCTGTTGTTGCCGTATATGGCTGCAAGGGATCATCGGTAGATCCTGCAGAAGCACTTGCTAACGGCATTACAGGTTCTGAAACTGCATACGGTCCCAACATCATCGCCGGCGTTGAGGTTATTCTCGGCACCTTCGCTGCTCAGGGTAAGCTTCCTCTTGATATTCCGGTTTATGATAAGGATATAAACGCTTACAAAAATACAACCGTCTATGAACGTGGATACGGTCTTACTTATGATGCTGTTCACGTCTGCGCAGGCACTCTTAAAGACGGCACAGAAGCTGACTGTGAAAATGACGGCTACAAAGCATACTACGAGTGCGAATGCGGCAAGTACTATGCTGACGAAGAATGCACAGAAGAAATCGCAGACCTCGAGGCATGGAAGGTCGGCGACGGCAAGATTGAGCAGATAGGTCACAATATGCAGATGACAGCCGATAAGATTGAACCCGACTGCGAAACAACGGGTAAAGAGGCTGTTTATGAATGCGCTAACGGCTGCGGCAAGACCGAGGGCGGCGAAGTAATTCCCGAAACAGGTCACGATATGCAGAAGACAGCCGATAAGATTGAGCCCGGCTGCGAAACAACAGGTAAAGAGGCTGTTTATGAATGCGCTAACGGTTGCGGTAAGACCGAAGGCGGTGAAGTAATTTCTGCAACAAATCATACATGGGGCGAATGGAAGAACGATAAAGATAAACATTGGCAGAACTGTGCCTGTGGTGCTACGGGAAATTCCGGCGCACATTCCGACGCGAACAGTAACGGAAGCTGTGATGCTTGCGGATATGTAATGAAAGTTGTCAGCCCTTCATATTCAATCAAAGTTACAAACGGTACTGCATCAAAAGCAGAGGCTAAAGCGGGAGAAACAATCACGATTACCGCAGACGTACCTCCTGTCGGAAAAGAATTTGACAAGTGGGTTGTAACCGGTGCGACAGTTGATGATGCAACAAAAGCAATAACGACATTCAAAATGTCTGCTTCAAACGTTACCGCAACTGCAACATATAAGGATTCCTTCTATTCGATTACTGCAATCAACTGCACGGTATCAATAGATAAACCCATGGTCGCTGTAGGTGAAAGCATTACTATTGTTGCTGATCAGATTGACGGAAAGGCATTCAGTCATTGGAAAATAATCGGTGCAACCGTTGAAGATGCAAGTGCAAGAGAAACCACATTCACAATGAGCAAATCCGATGTTGTCGTTGAAGCAGTTTATGAAGACTGTGACTGCAACTGCCATAAGGACGGAATAGTAGGTTTTTTCTATAAGATTATTCTCTTCTTCCAGAAGCTTTTCGGTAAGAATCTTGTCTGTGAAGCTTGCGGAGCAAAACATTAAAAATTAATTATCATAAGGCGGCAGAGAAATCTGCCGTCTTTTTTTATGGATAATCCAACGGCAACAACGTAGGGGCGACGTTTCGTCACCCGTAAGATATATTTATAAATTTTTTCGGAATTAATAAAATTTTCTTTCGTTTTTGCACTAAAGTACAATGTGCAAACCGAAAAAAGGTGATAGAATTACGATGTAAGAATGTATACTGACTAAAGTATACCTATTATAAACAAAATGAAAGGAGAAAAATTTTATGAAAATTTTCAAAAAAACGCTGGCAATGCTTCTTTGTTTGCTGATGCTTACGGCTGCTGTTCCGTTTACTGTATTTGCAGATTCAAAGGCGGTCAGCACCCGTTATGTATCATCATGGTTTGAACTCAAGAATATGCTTGAGTATTCTGCTGATATTAATATCGTTATTAAAGAAGATATCATCGAAGAATATCCTGCAGGCAGCAACGGACTTACAGAGCCTATCGAGGTTGTCGCAAACAAAACACTTGACCTTAACGGTAAAAAAGTGCAGGTAAAAGACTATTCAAATGTTAACTCGAGCAAAGACCAGACAGAACCGTCTGGATCAAGCCTTTTCGACATAAAGGGTAACCTGACGATAAATGACAGTGTAGGCGGCGGTAAAATCACAAACGAAGGTTATTTCCTTGCTCCGTCAGTATGGTTGTTTGATGAAACTGACTATCGCTCATGGTCAAAGAGAGATATATTTTACGTATTTCCCGAAGCAAGACTGACAATTAATGACGGAACCTTTGTTGCCGGCGGCAATAAAGAGCAGTATTTGTCTGACGAAGCGGAATATGCACAGTTTATTATTCCAGGCACCGTAATCACTTTCGACGGCTCCAACAATTCCACCAAATATGCCAAGGTAACCATAAACGGCGGTACATTTATCGGTAATGGAATTACTGTTCCGGCGTTCAGTCATTTAGGCAGTGTTATTGAAAACCGTGGCATAACGGAAATCTATGATGGAACTTTTCTTCTGAACGGTGAAGGTTTACTTTTATGGAACCGTACGAATGACGCTATTATTAACATTTATAACGGCCTTTTTGTAAGCAATTCTTTTGACAGAATAAGAATATTCCCCGAGAGCAACGCTCAGGGCGACAACAGTTATAAGGAAGGCACAAAAGTAGATTATAACATTTCCGACCAGATGTGGAAAAATAATTCCACACAAGCATACGTAAACGGAGTCAAGCTTGATAAAAGCGAGGTTGAATATTTCGAAGATTATAAAGATGGCGGAATTGTTGAATTTAAGTCCGAAACTATTACCGGTAGCGTTATTTTTACATCATCGGCCGTGTTAGGCAAAAAAACTACTTGCTACCTTTCGGGAAAACTTGGCGAGATATATAATTCCAATCCCTCATCCGTCCACTTCCAGTGGCAGATAAAACATCCGAAAATATATGAATGGGAAAATATCCCTTTGGCTAACGGTAAGGACTATACTCCTACTCCGGATGTTTATAAATCTGCAAAAGGTGAGAAATCCATCCGTGTTATGGTTACCGTTGACGGATATGCAAATAACTTTATAAGCCCCATTCTGATTCTCGGTAAGCAGCAAAGATATGATGCACCCGTAAGACCTACCGCAACAGCAGATTATGCCAACAAGACAATAAGTATACACGCTTATAATACGTTCACCGATCAGGAATTTGTTATTTCAACATCCGCAACTCCCGATTGGGAAAACGATAAAAAGCCCGATGCTAACGGCGTTTTCACTAATCTTACTCAGGGCACAAAATACTACATTCACACACGCTTTAAAGAAACAGATTATTGTAATGCCGGCGAATATGCTGTTTACACTCAGGTAACGCTTGCTCAAACGGTATATCTTACCGACATTGAAATAGTTACCGAAAAAGTAACTGCCAAAGCAGGCGATTATGTCAAAATCAGCGTTAATCCCATCCCTGCAAACGCAACAAACTTTAACGGTATTTCAAATTGGTATCTCAACAGTGGTCTCGGTTCAGATGCAATTCTTTATGATAACGTGAGAGGCTCAAAAATCAAAAGCGGCACATCATACAAAACAGTTTACCTTATGGGCGTAGTTGCGGAAACAGTTAAGGTTACGGGCGAATATACCTTCGGCTACAATGATATAAGAATCAGGAATGTTACTGTTGACATTTCGGATACAAGCGGCAAATTTGCTTTTGGCAACAACGAGATTTCATATTCTCCCGACTATAATTTAACCGTTGAAAGAGGTTCGGTTCAGAGAATATCTCTATACAGCAACCAAAACCTCTCAAAAACAATCTCAACAGCTTCATTTGCCTATTCTTCGGGCGTTAATCACGGTGGAATTCAGTTCAATAAAATTGCCGGTTCAAATGATATTGAAATTATAGTTCCCGAAACCGCAAAACTCGGCACAGGTTATTATACAGCGACGGTCAACGGAACAAAACAGATTAATCAAGTTATTATCAATGTTACCGAAAAGGATATTCCGGTAGAAAAGGTTACACTTGACAAATCAGGTTTAACTCTCGGTGTCGGTAAAACACACAATCTGACTGCTGCCGTTTATCCTTCAAATGCAACAAATTCGGCAATAACATGGAAAAGCTCAAACGCAGCTGTTGCAACTGTTTCTTCAGCGGGTAAAGTTACCGCAATCAAAGCAGGTACTGCGACTATAACGGCAACGGCAGGCGGAGTTTCTGTTTCATGTAATGTAACTGTATCGGAAGATGCAGAAAAATTTACTGTCGATATCACACACGGAACAGCATCCTCATATTCTGCGGCAGCAGGAACCAAAATAACTATCACGGCAGATGCAGCTACATCAGGTGTAGTCTTTGATAAGTGGATGGCAAACGGTGTTGCTCTTGATAATGTCAACAGTGCAACAACAACTTTCACCATGCCTTCAAAGAATGTGTCTGTTACGGCAACATATAAGGTAGTGACTCCTCCCGTTGCAACCAAATATACAATCACGGTAACAAACGGTACAGCTTCAAAGGTTGAGGCTGAAGCAGGTGAAACAGTTACTCTTACTGCAAATGCCGCGCCCGAAGGCAAAGAGTTTGATAAATGGGTAGTAACAGGTGCAACTGTTGCCGATGCAACAAAAGCAACAACAACATTCAAAATGCCTTCTGCAAATATAACCGCAAAGGCAACATATAAGAATAAGGCTGTGACTCCTCCCACTGAGCCTGTCACCTACGCCGTTACCGTTACAAACGGTGTTGCATCTGCAGAAACAGCGACGGCAGGAACAACGGTTACTCTTGACGCAAAGCAGATTGACGGCAAGGTGTTCAGCCATTGGGTTGTTGAAGGCGCAACAGTTGAAGATGAAAAAGCGGCTGAAACAACATTCGTTATGGGCAACATCGCAGTAAACGCCGAGGCTGTATATACCGATTGCGAATGCAATTGCCATAAGGGCGGAATCATCGGATTCTTCTATAAAATTATTCTTTTCTTCCAGAAGCTTTTCGGCAAAAACCTTGTTTGTGAAGCCTGCGGAGCAAAACACTAAAAATTAATTATTCAAAGGCGGCAGAGCAATCTGCCGTCTTTTTTATGGATAATCCAACGGCAACAACGTAGGGGCGACGTTTCGTCACCCGTAAGATATATTTATAAGTTTTTTCGGAATTAATAAAATTTTCTTTCGTTTTTGCACTAAAGTACAATGTGCAAACCGAAAAAAGGTGATAGAATTACAATGTAAGAATGTATACTGACGAAAGTATACACATTATGAATTATTGAAAGGAGCAATTTTTATGAAATTACTCAAAAAATCATTGGCAGTTTTTCTATGCGTTCTTATGGTTGCGGCAATTGCACCGTTCAGTGCTTTTGCAGCTGATGAAGCTGTAACGGGAATCGTTTTGTATAACGAATCTTCACCTGCCGTCGGTGGCAGTGTGTTCACTCCCGTGTCATACAGCGTTAACGGATCAACAGATAAAAAAGGGTATGTTGAAAGCATAGAGGCTTACTGGTTTTCAGCTGATTCTTATTCGGAAGACAAAGCAGATTACAGTCCCTATGACAAACCAACCTTTGAAGAGGGCAAGGCATATTGCCTTTATATTAACCTTTTTACCGAGGTCGGATATCCTATGGAGGATGCATGGTTCACTCTTAAAACTTCCGCCGGCTATGTTGACGGTCACGTTGAATCATACCCCGATGAAGAAAATGCCAAGGTTGTTTTCTTCTTCGACGTGATTGAAATGAAAGAGATATATTATCTCAGCTCGGGAGTCGATTTGCCTTATTGCGGTGCAACAATAAGCGGAGGCTTTCTTAATGCAAGTGAAGATGAGGGATATACTTGTGAAGTGCTTTCGTGGAGAGAAGAGGGCACCGATGCTGTACCCACTGTTTTTGAAGAAAATAAAGAATATTTCGTAAAGATTAAATACACCGTGCATCCCGGTTATTACCTTGCTGATGAACCCAGTGTGACAATCAACAGCCAAGGTGATATTGAAGATTACGAGATTAACGAATCACGCACCGAAGTTATCGCCGAGCAGGGTTATTATATTTACGACACATCAAAGACCTACTCCGTAACAGTTGAAAACGGCAAAGCGTTATATATCGATTCTACCGTAACAACCGCAACTCCTCGCTCTGTTATCTGGCTTGAAGCTGACCCTGCACCCGCCGGCAAGGTGTTTGACCATTGGGAGTACACAGGTATCAGAAAATTTGATCACCTTCAGTTTATCATGAATGTACCGTTCACAATGCCTTCATGTGATGTAACAGTTAAAGCTGTTTATAGGGATTCGGAAATCATTGTTTCAGGTGTTAAGATGCAGGACGGCGATTATCTCGCAAACGGTGCAACTGCCGTTCAGTCAACAAAGCCCGACGGCGGCTATGCATATCTCAAAGATAACGTTCTTACCCTTGATAATTTTGATAATGAAGGCAAGTTCAATGAGCGCCTTTTATATACACCTTCTGCCTACGTTGTTTTTTCGGATGAGAAAATTGACATCGTTCTCAAGGGCGAAAACAAAATCACAATGAACAATGTTGATGAAAGATACGATTTTGCAATCTATCTTTCAAGAGAGTGTGAAATTACGGGCGATTCTTTTGCTTCATTGACCGTAACAGGTGTTGATGAAGGAATAAGTGCATATGAGCTTGAATTTAACGGCGGCAATTACAATATTGATGCTGTTGACGATGCAATTTATTCAACCGAATTTATTGCAAAGAATGCAAACTTCAATCTTAAAGCAAAAGAATATGCATCGATCTATTCGGATTCGACTATAGAACTGACAGAGTGTGTTATATCAATAGATGCTGTGGAAGATGGAATCGTGGCTTACAATGATATAACAATTAAAAATTGCGTGGCTGATATTAAAACAAGTTCCGGTGATTGTATTTATTCAGACTCTGGATTAACGATAGAAGGCGGTACATATAAAATCGTTTCAAACGAAGACGGTCTTGCTGCTTATGATAATATTGTTATTTTCGACTGTGCAATGACTGTTGTTTCAGCTGATACCGGAGATGATTTTTTGAATTTCGCTATTGTTTCAGCTGACGGCGATGTTATAATTGATCCTGCTCTGAAAGTTTTGTCCTCTGATAAATCTGACGGCAGCAACGCAATAGATGGTTTTTATTTTGGTGCAGACTATGTTAAAATCGGTGAACCTGTGTATGAATATACAGTAACTGTTGAAAATGCAACTGCATCAGCAACAAAAGCCGGAGCGGGTGAAAAAATAACCGTTACCGCAAATGCCGCACCCGAAGGTAAAGAATTTGATAAGTGGAAAATCAGCGGTGCAACACTTAATTCGGGTGAAGTTTCAACATATTTCTATATGCCTGCTGCAAATGTAACCGTAAAGGCGATTTATAAGGATAAACCCGTTACTCCTCCCGTACCGGCAACTTATACAATCACGGTAACAAACGGTACAGCTTCAAAGGTTGAGGCTGAAGCAGGTGAAACAGTTACTCTTACTGCAAATGCCGCGCCCGAAGGCAAAGAGTTCGACAAGTGGGTTGTGACAGGTGCAACAGTTACAGACGAATCAAAGGCAACAACAACCTTCAAAATGCCTGCTGCAAATGTAACCGCAAATGCAACATACAAGGATAAGGTTGTAACACCTCCTCCAACGACTTTGTATGCTTCGCTTGAAATCAAGACTCCGTCAAAAACAAAGATTAATTATAAGGACGGTATTGTTCTTTACGCAACTGCGGAAAATCTTCCTGCAGACGCAAAAATCGAATGGATTGCCGATAACGGTAACTTTGTGACATCCGATGACGGAAACGGCAATCTTAAGGCGATTTCAAATGCAAAGGGTGACACAATTTTTACAGCAAAAATCAAACTTGCAGACGGTACTTACGCAAAGGATGCGAGCGGCAATGAGATCAAAGATGAAGTTACCCTCAATTCAAACGCAGGACTCTTCCAGAAAATCATCGGTTTCTTCAAAGGACTTTTCGGTCTGACCAAGATTTACGACGAAGATTAATATTACAGTTTAACGGCGGCAGAGCAATCTGCCGTCTTTTCTTATATAAAAATAAAATAATTTTAAAAAAAGTTTCATTTCTGCACTAAAGTACAATGTGCGATTTGTTTTTATTTGTTAAAATTAGAATGTGAAATGATATGCTCGGATGTAAAATGCCTGAAAGAAAAGTTTGTTGACACGTCTTGAACAGAAAAATCACTTAAATTCAATTCTATTGGAGGGCTTTGTTATGCTTGAATCTGTTACCAAGGATTTTTCGGATTATTCAACTCTTGAAAAGTTTGAATTTGAGTTTTACTGTGATTGCTGTAAAAAGGCTGTAAAAACGCCTGTGCTTGAATTTGTTTCGGGCTTCAAAAGAAAAAGATTTCTGAACGGTGATATTAAAAAAGCCAGAGATATTATTTATGCGGCAGACCACGACAGCGCTTTTGAAAGAGCAAATATCGAGGCAATGTATGAATTGAACCGCTGTGAGATTTGCGGAGCTATGGTTTGTGAAGAATGCACCGTTTACGGCAAGAATCTGAACGGCGGAGTATGCTGCAAAAAATGTAATGAAAGCGAGAAATAACAATATGAAAAACTTAAAAAAACTTACGATTCTTCATTCAAACGATTTACACGGCGACTTCCTTGCCGAAGAAATTGATTCAAAGCTTGTCGGCGGCGTTTCAATGCTTTCGGGATATGTCAACAAGGTCAGAAATGAAGAAAAGAACGCAATCTATTGTATTGCAGGCGATATGTTCAGAGGCTCGGTTATTGATTCCGAATATCAGGGCGTTTCAACAATCGAGATTATGAATATGCTCTCTCCCGATGTTGTTACCGTCGGCAACCACGAAACAGATTACGGCGTTGCTCATCTTCTGTTTATCGAAAAATGTGCAAAGTTCCCGATTATCAACGCAAATTTACATATCAAGACCAACGGTGCAAGGCTCTTCAAGCCTCACCATATAATCGAAATTGACGGAATGAAAATTCTTTTCATCGGCATACTCACCGAAGACGTTCTTTCGCAGACAAAGAATGACGGTCTTGTAGGAACTTTCGTTGATATTGATGAAGCTGCGATGACAGTCGGCAGAA
>JAFQRF010000014.1 GCA_017410195.1 Clostridia bacterium
AAAATATTATTTCAATCAATATAAATCACTCCTTGATATTATTATATTGCCGTCTGAATTATCCTTGCCGTCTTTTTTGTTTGATATCTCTACCCCGATAGTTCGTGCATATTCGGGATTCTTTGCAAGTTTTTCTGTCAGCCTGATTGCCAACATTCTCTGTCTTGGGCTCATATGCAACACTCCTTTGTGTTTTCCTTGACTATATGATAGCTTACCGAAGTACAAAACTGAATTACACTTTGTGCGGAAAACATACCCTGTTTTTTCACAATAAATGCAAAAACGGTGCCCGGTTTAATTCCGGACACCGTAATTTCTTATTCGCCTTTGATTTGGTTGTATTTTTCTATGTTGATTTTCTTATCCGCGAGCATCTGCTCAACCCATAACTGCAGAGTTTCAACGGTAATTGAAATTCGTTCAAGTTCTTTCTGTATGAACACAAAATCCTTGATTTCATCGTCATCAATCATACCGTCGGCGGTGATTTCGATAAGTCTTTCCTGGCTCTTTTTCATTGAATTGAGCGACGAAAGCATTTCGAGAACAATCTGTGCGAGGTCTTTGACCTTGACTTCGGGTACGTATTTCTCACCGATTGGGCATTCTTTTGAGCAGTAATGGTTGCAGAGAGTCGGCTCGCCGTAGATTTCGGCAAGGAGCATTACTTCATCGGGAGTTATCGGGAATTTGCCGTTTTCAATTCTTTCAAGTCGTTCGGGCTGAATGGGATTATCCATAAGCGATGCCTTGTCGCAAACATCGTCTCTTGTCAGGTCATGCTTTTTTCGTGTTTCTTTGTAGATTGTGTCTGCCATACCGGTTCTCCTTGTAAACGGATTTCACGATATGTATTGTAACATAAATCATGTAATATTTCAATATAGCATTAACACTTCAAAAAATAGAAAAATAGGGGCTCTGAAACCCTTGTATATCAACGGTTCTGAGACCCCGCAACTTAAGGGTACGTATAGTATGACCTGTGCTCTCGGTTTTGTGTTTCTATTGTATTAATTCATCTTTTCAAAAGTGGAAAAAGTAGCTTCTGAAAGCGTTGATATATATGGACTTATGAGCACGGTAACCGAAGGGTACGTATAGTATGACATGTTGCCTCGATTTTACGGTTACTTTTTCCACATTTTTATTTTTGATTTGCCGATATTGTTTTCTCAAAAAGTATAATAAAGCAGAAAATACGGCACTCATCATATATTTTACCGAATGAGATTTCATAATCACACCGAACTGAATTACAAAATCTCACCGAACAGAAATTAAAAATCTGGCCGAACGGTATTGAAAAATCCGAAATAATGTGGCATAATAACTGCATAAGGAGGTATCGGCTATGAAAAAAACAGCAGATAAATCTGAATACAGGCCGCGAGTTATTGATGAAACGGTAAAAAAATATCTTGCAACTTTCGGTGCCGTGTGCATTGAAGGTCCTAAATGGTGCGGCAAAACATGGACTTCTTCTTATCACAGTAACAGCGAATTTTTGATAGGTAATCCTGCGAATAATTTTCAGAACAGAGCTTTGGCTGAAATGTCTCCGTCACTTGTTCTTGAAGGTGAAACTCCAAGGCTTATTGATGAATGGCAAGAAGTAACTTCCATATGGGATGCAGTGCGTTATACCGTAGACCAAAGAGCAAAAAAAGGACAGTTTATTCTTACGGGTTCATCCACACCCAAGAGAAAAGGTGTGCTGCACAGCGGAGCAGGAAGAATCGGCAAGCTTCGTATGAGAACAATGTCGCTTTATGAATCCGGTGATTCAAGCGGTGAGGTTTCTTTGCAGGAGCTTTGCAACGGTAAGATCACTCCGTCTCTTACAGGTGAAGTTGATTTGCGTAATCTTGCCAGTTTTGTGGTTCGAGGCGGCTGGCCAGGAAATCTGAATGTTCCCATAGAGAACGCATCCCTTCTGCCCCAATCATATCTGGATGCCATTCTTGATGATGATTCACAAAGAATTGACGGCAAAAAATACGATATTTCTAAAATGCGTTTGTTGCTCCGTTCTCTCGCAAGAAACGAAAGCACTACAGCAACAAACAAAAAACTTCTTGATGACATTAAAGAGATTGGCGATGAAACAATCGATTCGGATACAGTAACAACTTATCTGGATGTATTTAATCGCCTGTTTCTTCTGGATAATCAATTGCCGTTCTCAACAAATATCCGTTCATCAGTTCGTGTAAAGCAGGCCGAAAAACGTCACTTCTGTGATCCTGCTTTGGCGTGTGCGTTGCTCAAAGCAACGCCTGAAAGACTTATTGGAGATCTTGAAACTTTCGGATTTTTATTTGAGGCTCTTGTTGAACGTGACCTGAAGATTTATGCAGAATCTTTCGGTGCAAGTGTTTACCATTACCAGGATTATAACAACAAAGAAATAGATGCAGTTATCGAACTTGAAAACGGCAAATGGTGTGCATTTGAAATTAAACTCGGTGCGAATCAAATTGATAAAGCCGCTTCAGATCTGGTATCTCTTCGTGACTCAATTGCAGCAAACGGCGGTATTGCACCGTCTGTACTTTGTGTAATCTGCGGTATGTCCAATGCAGCGTATATCAGACCTGACGGTGTTTTTGTTGTTCCGATTACAGCGTTAAAAAACTGAAAATCAGCTATATTCATAAAGCACACAGTAATACCTGATTGGGTAAAGCAGTGTGCTTTTTGGTTTTATGTGATTTTTCAAAAATTTTTTCGATTAATTCCGTTCGGATATTTCATACATTTTATTAAATGAAAAGCGTATGAAAAGTAGCTTCTGAAACCGTTGATATATAAGGGATTGTGAGTGCCTAAACTGAGGGGTGCGTATAGTTTGACCTGTTTCCCGATTTTGCGGTTACTTTATCGACTGATACAAAATCTTATAACTGCCGTCATCACAAATTCCTATATGAGCTAAACGGCAATTCTTCTCTGTTTTTTCAACAAGACTGATTATTACTAAACATTCTTTCCGGTTCTCATCCTTGATACGGATACACTCCGAAACCAAGTCTGCCAGTTCCGATTCGTTTTTAATGCTCAGATCTACAGAGTAATACCACATTCCGCTCTGGAGAATAGTATCAATATCGTAACCGTAAAGCAATGCCATTGCAACAGAAATCCAGTCGGGCTTAAACAGCAGTTCATCGGGCTCAGGCTTACGCACTACCGCAACCTGAGAAGAAGTCCAGTTACCCTCGGGCAAAGAATCAATTATATCTTCGTCAACATCCCCGGTATAAATCTGACCGTTGCTTTTGCCGTATGCAATCAACTCTCCTGCAGTAAGATTATCGTCGGTGAGTTGGTACATAGAATAAAATATTCCATCCAGACTGTTGATGCCGTTCTCTTGTATCAGTCTGTCCAGATGATTCGCAATATCCGACGAAAACAGATAAATCTCTGTGTCAACAAAATTATTAAGCGTAAATTCTGCAACGATTTCAAGATGGTTTGCACTATCGATTTCACGAACAATTCTGTGATAATCCTCTGTTACTGTATCCCCTGAAAACTCATATTCCGTTCCGTCGGCATTAATCCAAAGCCTGTGAACTTCCGCACAACCGTTCAGCATCAGACCTCCGAGTTTTGCGAAGCGGTGTACAATCTTTTTTAATGTACTTTCAAAAATCGATGTGTTTTCAATGTGGTAATATTCTCTGATTTTTTCTTTCATAAAAATTTTTCTCCTTTCAATATTCAATAAAAAAAGAAACCGCTTTTCAGCGATTTCTTCTTAGTTATATCAATAATTTAATCTTTAAATTCTATATCTGTTTTATACAAAGCCTTATTCTAATTTTTAAAACAAAACTTTAGGTTTAAAAACTAAATCATTTTAAAAATATGATACATATAATTGCTTCAAATAAACTTTAGAGTATTTTTGAGTACTTTAGAGTAAATCACTTAAGTCATATTATGAATCTTTTAAGTTAAACCATATAATTCTGAACTTTCAGCAATTTCTTCTGTGCTATTCTGCAATATTTCATATTATCGGAAAAATTCTCAGTGCGGGTATCCGTACGGTTTTTGTCAATAACGGCAACTTCATCTCAAATCCGATAGCGGAGTATAATCCGTATTGTCCCTGAGATGTTCTTTCATTTTTCCGCTGAGCAATAGTTTCACATATTTCAGCGGGTCGTTATAAACAAGATAATCAAGTTCCGAGCGTTCATACATATTGTCGGCATATTCATCCTCAACTGCAACGCAGTCAATTCCCACCACAGATCCGTCTGTCAGAGTGACCTCAACGCACGCAGTATCCATATTAAACCAACAACTTCTGATAAATTTCTTCATTTTAGCACATCCCTTATTTTTAATGATAACACAAAACAAACAGAAACTTTGATTTTTACCCTTTTCGGGTTGATACGGTTGAAAGAATCAATTTAGTGATATGTACTAAATAATTCCCATCCGTTTTGACAAATCAAGCATATTTACGCAGAAAATATCGGACTGTCCCAATGTCATCATTAACGGGTCGCCTTCGCGGATACGCATGGTGCGGCGGATTTCCTTGGGGATAACGACCCTTCCGAGGTCGTCAATTCTTCTGACAATACCAGTGGCTTTCATTTTATATCTTTCTCCTTGTTTTGTAGGGAAAATCTTCGTTTTCTGCAGGCGAACAATGTTTGTCCCCACAATTATGACGAAAACCGTTTCCTACGTTAAATTTTTGTTGCCCTGTTATTGTTTGTCAGAATTTGCGGTTTATGCGATAGATTGTTTTTTATTTGTTCAAGAAATTTGCAATATCAGTTATTTTCTCAACCACGCTACAGTCTTTTGCAGCAGATAGTTTATTTGTTTTTAAACTACCAACCAAAGAATAAACTTCTGCAACATTGATATTCTGAAAAAATGCGCAAGCGGTATTATAGACATTTTCAGGATTACCGTCACCACATCTAACAAAAAACAGACTCCCCTTTCTTTTGTTTGGTTAAAATTGCATATTTCAGTCATTTTATTATTAATCGAACAGCCATCATTGTTCCAACAATAACGGCAATCAATGCAAGCAAAAATGTCTGAATAATAAGCATCAACTCTCTTGTATTCACCATTCAGTTGACGGAATACAAATAAAAACTATTTAAAAAGGACTTGCACGGTATTTCATGCCGCACAAGTCCTTTTATTAATTAAACCTTAAAAATGTCCGCCTCTGATGGCAACGGTAATTTTATCGCCTTCAAGATAGACCCAGCCGAGAAACTCAACTACTTTATAAAGCACACGGTGGAGCTTTTTGAAAATTGAATCATCGTTGTGGTCATTGTCATCAGTCTTTTTAATTGTGAGCGAATCGAGAAGCTCGCTGTTGTCGCCCCTCATGGTCTTTATTTCCATGGTGTCGCCCTTGAAATCAAGGGTTGTATAAGTAGTGATGTCATTTTTGCCGAAGCTGTAGGCAACATAGGGAAGATTAAGGAACTCATATTCCTCAAAGCTGTTCTGATCGCAGATAGCATTCGTGTTGAGATAAACAGTGCCGAGGGGGTCTGTGTATGTCTTTCCGCTTTCAGCCTTGCCGATTGTCATGCTCTCATACATGAAATGCGAACGTCCCTGCATATGGCTGTGACCCGTGAGAACAAGGTCGACATCATACGTATCGAAAATCGGAGTGAAAACTGCGTTGAGAAGAATCTGTGTTTCCGCGCTGAATGCGCAGACCGAAGGACCGAAAAGTGCCTGATGCATAACGCCTATACGCCATTTTGCATCGGAATTCTTTTCAACCGCTTCTTTCGCCATAGCCATGTGGTCTGCGGCAGATGCCGAACAAGCATCGAAAACAAGATAAAGAACGTCGCCGTAACGGAACCAGAAGTCACGGTCAAGACCTTCAAAATATTCGCCGAAGAATTCGTTGGGCATATTGGTGTAGTAATTATACATCATGCCCTTTTTGTCGTGGTTGCCGATTGCGAGCGCCATCGGAATGTTTCTGACTGCGGGGGGCATGAGAAGAGTCTGCCACTCGTCGGCGGTTTTGCCGGTTGAGGTGTTATCGCCGGGAGAAACAAGATAGCTGATGTCGGGATTCTTTTCGAGCGCCTCTGCAAGAACGTTGTTCCATGTGTAGCCGTTCATGGACTGCACGGTTGAATCCTCGGTCTGACCGCCTATCTGAATATCGCCGATAACCATTGCTTTATGGTCGCCGAAGGATTTTGTTTCATATTCGCATTTTTCGCTCCAGCCGTTTTCGGTATACCACTGATAATAATAGGTTGTATTTTCTTCAAGACCCGTGATGTCAACACGGCATACAACCTGGTCCTCAGTTTCGGCTTCTGCTTTTTCGCCCGTGAAGGTTTTTGCATTCGCCATTGAATATTTTTCTGAAATTCTGACCTTTGCATCCGCCTTATCGGCATCTGCATGCCAGCAAAGGCTCACTTCGCCTGCTTTTGCGCCGACGTTGAGCATGGGAAGGGTGTTTTCGTCGCTGAGCGATGAATAAAGCTTATCCCACTCCGCCTGCGAAAGCTTCGGTGCGTTGAAGCCTGCCGCACCCGAAACGCAGAGCGACAGCATCATCGAGATGCAGAGAATGATTGCAACTGTTTTTTTCATTTTATTGCCTCCTGAATTCAATTTTGTCCGTTTTATGGTACATATAATAATGTAATATAAATAAAACAGACAATTTACATGTAAAATTATAGCATGTAAACTGTCTGTCTGCAATAATAATTTGGAAATTATCCCGTATACGCTCTTTCGGGCTTGATTAATTCGCCCTGCTTGAGAAGCGAAAGGAGCTTTATGTTCTGTTTTGCTGTTCCCACATAGTCCTCAATTCCGTTTGCCTGAGCAATAAGCTTGCGAGCGGAATAGGCGCTGTTTTCTCCCAATGATTTGAGTGCATCAACAATTGAAGTTTCATTCTTATCGCACTTTGCAAAGTACCTTGATGCGGTCGGATATTTTATCCAGGGACATTTACCCCAGGTTTCCCATGGTCTGTCACGGACTTCCGTTTCAACAACGCCGTAGTTGAAGCCCCTTGCTTCAATGACTCTGCCGCCGCCGATGTAAACTCCTACATGACCCGGCATGAAAACAAGAATCCCGGGGATTTCGGGCAAAGAATAAATTCTTCCCCTTTCCTTGCATTTGAGAAGCATTCCGTTTGCGGAAACGTCCTGAGCGGAATTATAAACGGGCTTGCTTTCGGGAGTTTCGCTCCAGAGATAGCCCTTGATAAGACCAACGCAATCGTGAACTCTTTCACCTATTTCGGACTTGTAACGCTCCATTCTTGCACGCTGATAATGTGCGGGGTACTGACCTGTTTTCATCTGAAGCAGATCTGCTGTTGCGGTGTTGCCGAAGGTGCCGTACCAATAGGGTCTGCCGAGCTGCGCACGGGCGTATTCAACGAGTCCTTTGCTGGTTTTCATCAGCATTCACCTCCGCTTGTGAGTGTTTTGACCGTTCCGTTCCACGCCGCTGAAATTCCCGCCGCAAGAGCGGCAACGAGCATTGAAAGCCCGACTTTTCTGAACGCATCAAAATCCGTCACTCCAAGCAGCACATCAACCGATATTGACGATAAAAATGCCTGCAAAAAGGTTTTGAGCGCTCTTTCGGCAACATCTGCAAGAATAATTTTTGTTTCCTCTTTCATACTTTTCCTCCTGTAATATATGTAATCAATGCACTTGCCGCAGCGGCGATAACCGCAAAAACAAGCTTGTCCCAAAGCGTTGAACGCCTTGATTTCAGCTCTTCAATCGCCCCTTTCAGCTCACCGACAAGGGCAAGCAGAGTGTTGAGCGTGGTAGTGGTTGCGACAAGCGACTTATCAATTCCGTTGAACTTTCCGAAAAGCTCTTTGATATTTTCCTCAGCCTGAATAAGACGGTGCTCAATTTCAGTTAAAGTAATTTCGCTCATTTTCAGCTCACCTGACTGTCAATATAGGTAATTCTTACGTTTTTGAGCAAAAATGCGGAAAGATATTTCGCAATCTTATTATACTGACCTATGAAATATGTACGGGCAAACACCGTTGTTTCGGTTGCATCATCATAAAACGGTTTAAAAACATTCACAATACACGGTGTTTCCGAATCGAAGGCTGTCATTTCTCTTAAATCAAGCCATTCGGGGCAATCTTCGCTGTCAATCTGAAGCTCAACCGACAGAATTTCCGAGCTTGCGGGAACAGCAAAGCTGTCGATTTCCGAATATGATATCAAATCCATTCGGGGTGAACCCGTCGTTGACAGCAGAACATCGACATCTCCGTTTTCAGCAGAAAGTACAACAGTCTTTGTTTTCGGCAATTTGCAGACGGGCGAATTGTTATAGGTAAGTTCGCCGTTTTTAACATTCAGACGGCTAATAACTGCTGAATTTAAATGGGTGTGCCTTGACTGCGCGTTGAGCGCAATCTGAGCATAAATCTGATAATCCGCGGGGTCGATTTCGCTTTCATTGCCCTCAATTGAGGGGGAAAAGTGAATCTTCGTTACCATCGGACTTTTATATAGCACATCGTTATTTTCCGAGTAACCCTCAAGCTGCATGCTGAGATAATGGTCCTGAGTCAGATGTGCGCCGAGCTTGACCCTGAATTCGCTCGCAGGCTTGAATTGCTCTGTTCTGAAAATCTCGCCCTTGCAAAGAAAAACAACGCCAAAGCTTGAACAGCCCGTATTAAGAATCTTTGAACCCGGGTGAATAACCAGCGTAGTTGCATTGTTCTCGCCGATATATCCTGCTTCCGTGCCTTTTGAAAGGGGATTTTCAACGCTTAAATCAACATATAATTCTCTCATATTTCCTCCTTGATATTTTTTTCATTCAATGCTTGGTTCATGTCAAGCAGCGTACACCAGCTTATTGCCTCGTGGATAAAATCCAGAAGCATCGAAAGCTTTGTTTCCGTCGCACCGCCGCACATACATTCTTCTTTGTTTTTTACTGCAAATTTGTTAAACAAATCTTCGCAGATGACCTTTGCATATTCAAGCTGCTGCCTGATTTCGGTTACGGGGATTTCCGTATAATCCACGGCAGAATCCTGATACATATTTATCTCTCCTTTAAGATATATTGTTTCGAACTCGACACAAAGAAGAGCAAAAAATAATCGCTCTCCTCACCCTCTAATATATGTGTCGCTCTCGACACTATCTATGATAGCGCCGTTTGTTGTCGTTGTCAACACTTTTTTGGAATTTTTTTGAAAAAGTGTTGCGTTTGCGAAACATTTGTGTTATTATCTGAGTGAGGTGAGTGAAATGCTCGGAGAAAAAATAAAAATGCTCAGAAAAGAGAATAAAATGACCCAGGCTGAGCTTTCCGAAAAGCTCAACAGCCGTTTCGGTCTGAAAACAGACCGTGTTATGATAAGCAAATGGGAAACAGGCTTTCAGACCCCGGTTATTTCAACCCTATCCTGTCTGGCACAGCTTTTTGATGTTTCTCTCGATTATCTCAACGGCAGCGATTCGGAAGAAAACCGTAAAACGGACAACATTGAAGCAGCCAAGGTTGCACTTTTCTCGGGTGCCGGTGAGGTGACCGACGAAATGTGGCAGGAGGTTGTTGATTTTGCAAAATTTATCGAAGCAAGGGAGGCGAAAAAAAACGAGAACAAATAAGCTTTATGAAATCGCAGAGGAAAGCGGAACCGAAATCATCTGCTGCGAGCTGCCGAAAACCCTTTCGGTTTCGGTCAGAAGCGCATCGGGCAGATGCTATATCGGAATCGACCCGCTTGAAATAGAAACAACGGCTGAGGAGAGGGTGCATCTTGCCCACGAAATCGGTCATTGCGAAACACTTGCATTTTATAACGCATATTCGCCGCTCGAAATCCGAGGAAAGCAGGAAAAAAGAGCGGATCGCTGGGCGGTTTCAAGGCTTGTTCCCGTCAGGGAGCTGACCGAGGCTTTGAAGCACGGCATAAAAGAAATATGGGATTTGGCGGAGTATTTTGACGTAACGGAAGAATTCATGCTCCGAGCCATTGAAATCCACAGAATAAACGGAGCATTGGTATAAAACCCTGCTCACTAAACATTAAAACTTTATCTCACAGCCCCAATTTTTAGTTATTAAGATTTGGGGCTGTTATCTTTTTTCATTCCTCTGAAGTCCACGGTACTTGTTTAGTTGCTTATTAATCACCTGATAAGTATTGTATAAACAGTTGACCAACCTTAAAAATTTTAAAAAGCAGTATTGACAAATGTTAGCATCGGTGCTAAACTGTACTTGTGCTAAAATTGGAAATTCTGATGTTACAGGGGAAAGAATATGGCAGAATTACGAAAATCAAAACTAATAAAACACCAAATTATCAAAACCGCAGCCACAATGTTTCTTGAAGTCGGTTATTCAAAAACATCGCCGCAGACGATAGCGAAGGAGCTTGGAATTTCAACCGGAAATCTTACTTATCATTACCCGACAAAGGAGCATCTGCTCGCGGTGCTTGTCGAAATGCTTTGCGAGTTTCAGGAAAGGCTGATTGGATATGAGGCGGATAAGGGTCTCAGTTCAAATATGTCAATATGCATTGAGCTGATGACTGTTGCGGCGGCTTGCGAGGAAAACGAGGTTGCAAGAGATTTTTTTATTTCCACTTTTCAAAGCCCCGTATGTCTTGATTATCTTCGCAAGAGCCATGTTGAAAGAGCAAAAAGAATTTTTGCCGAGCAATGCAAAGACTGGACGGATGAACAGTTTATTGAAGCTGAAATTCTTGTTCACGGCATTGATTACGCAACAATTATCTCAAACGATGCTTTGGTTCCGCTTGATGTGAGAATATCGGGAGCATTAAATCAGATATTGAGCATATATAATGTACCCGAAGAGATGCGAAAAGAAAAAATTAAAAAAGTTCTTGCCATGGATTGCCGAGGTTTGGGCAAGCGGGTTCTCAATGAGTTTAAAGACTTTGTCGAACAGCAAATAATTGCAGAATGATGAATGCAGAATCGTATAACCAACTCTGCATTCTGCATTCTGAATTCTGCACTCAATATAAATCCAATTCCTCACGGAGGTGTTTTGATGAAAAACATGTTAAAAACAAAAATCAAAGGAATTAGCAGAAGAACGCTGTGCGGCATTCTGTCCGCAGTTATCGTGCTCAGCAGCGTAAGCGTGGGTCTTGTGATATCCGCTTCGGACAACTATATTTCGATGCCGAGCCTGCCCGAATATCACGTTATGCCAATGGCAATGTCGGAAGACAGCTCTCTGTTTTCAAAATTCGATAATGCCGAGCGTTATTTTTACAATCAAAGCACGAGTTCTTCTATAAAACCGACCGATGTGTTTGAAACCCAAAAAAGGAAGCCGGGTAAAACGGGTCTTGCCGCACTGACGCTTTCAACAAGAGGTGCAGGTATACATAAGATGTGCGTCAACCTTGGAACAAGCAATATAGTTCCCGTACTCCGTTCTTCCGGATCAAATTACGGCTTATTGGATATAACGCAGCTTCAGAGCCGAATGTTCGGATACGGTTCGATGAGAACCGTAAAGAGCTATCACGAAAATTATCCGGAATTCTCGAAATATACCGGTCACAGAGATTCAGGCTGGTCAGAAAAATACGGCGGAGCAAAGCTTTCTGTTGACACTTTTGCAGAAATTTCCGATTTTATGGTAATTGCAAGAGATGCGGTTATGCCTGTTCGCAGTTATGCATCAATGAACCTGAAAAATGATGTTCCTGTTTTTCATCTCAGCTTTTCGGAATCTCTTCGTGTTTGCGCACCCAAAACAGTCAACTCCGAAGTGCTTGAAACAATGAAGCTTCGCATTGTGCTTGTTCCGAGAAAAGATCAGGGAGCAACCCCCATTGCCGTAACCGCAAGGGCAACCGAATTGGGTTCACAAGCAATCACATTTGAAATTGATGATGCCGAAGAAAACAAGGCTCTCTATAAAGAAATTTCAAAAGACGAAAACCACAAAGGTCACGGCTTCATCGCAAGCGACGAGGCGGCAGGAATTGAATGGGTCGGCTATGAAGAGCTTCTCAACGAGGAATGGATGGTTCTTTATGTAAGCGATATCAGTGAATACGGCTCATATCCCCTTCAGACAACCGCGGGTATTATTGAAGGCTATAATGTTACTCTGCCTATTACAGATTATGTCGGCAATCAGATTTCCCTCCCCGGCAACTGGGATTTAAGAAGCCGCAATGTAACACTTGACGCAGTCAATCCCTATGCAACGCTTGTGCAGATGAGCGGAACATCAATCAAAGCTGAAAGCGACAAAGCAAACCTTGAAGAGGATAAATGGCCCGAAGATATTGAAAGAGCCGATTTATTCTCGGGCATCGGCGACACGGTTGATGCGGATATTGTTATGTCCGAAACCGTAAGACTCGGTCAGGGAAGCCTTGGAGATGTCAAAATCGAATGGAGCATCAACGATGCTGACGGAAATCCGATAACAACTTCGCTTAAATCCATTGAAGGACACAGAGAAACCGTTAACTCAAATGTTGTTTCAAAGCTCAACTTTGAAAGCTTTACAATAACCGAGGATATGCAGTTCAACGGCACGCAGATAAAGCCTTTGAGAATTATAAACTGCTCATATATCTATGACGGCAGCAACAACAAAATGAAGGCGGATACGGAAACCGAAAAATTCTTTGAACCCGTTATCAGCCATCAGTCATTCCTTGATATCAAAGGACCTACGGTTGAGATTGTTGAGGGCGGAGTTTTCAAGGTTAACGATTCCGCATACACTCCCGCTTCAAGCGATGAGGTTTACTACATAATCGGTCTTGACATTTCGGACAGCAAAGTAACGGGTGCGGGAGATGCCGTAATCTACGGCTCGGGTATCACCGCAGACTTACCGAGCTTCGTGGGTCTTACAAGCTATGACGGCGCACCTAACGTAAGCTATCAGTATACAATGTCAAAAACACCCGATTATATTACGGGCAACCTTCCCGTAACGGGAACAATCGGTGCAGGCGAGAGTGAAACGGAATTTACCGTTCCTGCGGAGGGTGTTTTCTATATGCACCTTAAGATGTATCCCGAAAACGGAACGGAAATCAGCGATGAGCAGGGCATTACCGCCGCTTTCAGACTTAAGGATGCAAAGGGCAATGAAAGCAATATAGGCGTACCCATTGTTGAGCTTGGTCTTGATAAAAAATCCCCCGTTATCACAAATCTTGCCGTTAAGGATTTGGAAACTCTGACGGTTACGGCATCTGTGGAAGATACCAACAAAATCAGCCGCTTTGAATATCAGTGGGTTGAGCCTGATGCACAGCCTGCCGCCAACGGCTGGACAATGCTTGATTTGACGGACAAAGAGCCTTGCGCACCGAGCGTTGACATAAGCTATGATGAGAATGTCGGAGACACATATTTTGATAAAGTTCTTTATATAAGAGCTTATGACGGCAAGGAAAACGGAATTTCGGGCAATATAAGAGTTGCTGCCGATTTCGAAAAGAGAATTCCCGTTTATACCGTTAACGGCAGAATTGATGTTCCGTCGGCAGTTCATTCAATCACCGTTCACGCTCCTTATACAAAGCAGACCAACACAAAGGGCGGCTATACAAGAGCCACCGTTGTTTCGGGCGATAAAACCTATGTGAGAGTTATAAATCTTGCAGACGGCGAAACTGCAGAGCTTTTTGATGTGTCCGCTCAGTGGTATGAGGTTACGGTTGCAGACGGAAAATATACCTCTGTTTCATCGGTAACCCCCGCTTTTGACCATTACGGCTGCATCACCGTTGATTTTGCCGCATCATCGGCAGATCTGACTCCCGTTCAGGGTGCAGAGGTCACTCCTTCGGGTGATTCACATTTCTCTGTTACGGAAGGTGTCACAATTGCCAACGCTCCTGCAAAAGATGGTGTTCACTCCGTTGAGCTCGGCGGTGTTTATGCCGCAGACGGCACGGAAATGGCGGCGACAACCGCCGGCGGTTATACTTATTATGAAGTCAGCAATACTCTGACAGGTATAAGATATCAGTTTACCCTTAATAACGCTATTATTCCCGAATGGGAAAGAGCTAATGTTGATTTTGCAAACAGCTATGCGGTGCTTCTCAAAACCGATGCAAACGGAGCATTGGATACGGCAGAGGAAATCAGCGAAAGATATTCACTCGGTTCAAGCTCAAATCAGAGCGTAATTCTTTCCGATAAGGATAAGAACGGCAACATTTACGAAACGGGTGCATATATCCTTAAGGTTTTCGTTGCACAGAAAGACGGCGGAACTCAGGAATTTATTCTCGGCGAATATATCGTTCTTGATAATTCGGAGCTTCCCGAGGTTTTCGGTGTTCGTGAATATTCAAGAACCGTTGCTGCAACCTATCAGGATTCATATAACGGTCCCCTTGTTGAAACGGTAACTGCCGAAGAAGGTCAGGTACTCGATACAATCAATATTTCGGTAGCAAAGCCCGATAACTATGCACATATTGCAGACCTTGAGGTTGTTGAAAAAGACGGCAATCCCGCTTATGTTCTTGAGCATCAGAATGCATTGCCTGACGGCACATCATATCCTTTAAGCATAAGCACAGACATTGTTGCTCAGTATGACAGCGTAAATATTCTGGGCAAGGATATCGGTAAGGTAAAGGGCATACGCTACTGGAACAAAGCACAGACAGGAGATTATACCGCTCTTGAATACACGGTGAACTATGCCTATGAAAACCAGGCGGAGCTTTATATTTCCAATTATTTAGGCTGGTATACAGAAGACCATATGGGATCCTTTGTTGTTTCGGCAGAGGAGCTTGCACAGACCGATGTCAGCGATTTCAAGGTTGCCATAGGCAGCAATACAGTCTGCTATCAGCTTGTTATGGAAAACGGCAAGGAATCGCCCGTTTATACCTATGAGCTCAACCTTTTTGACCATCAGATTGAAATGGAGCTTGAATATGAGTTCGGTCCTGCAATAGAGCGTGAATACAGAGGCTACGGTTACGATGAAAACGACGAGTATTATGAGTATACAACCACCAAGAAAACAGCTCAGTATGTTGACGTTTATGTGACCAATGCTTATTCACCCATCGGCGGTCTTAAACTCTACCACTCAAAGTACGATGACTACTATAACAACTGGGAGCATACCGAAATCACCGATACGGCAAACCCGATAAGGCTGACCCTTTCTTCCGACGGCTACGAGGGCAGCGACTCAACAAGAACCGATATTACAGGCACTCCCGAATGTTGGGAATTCATAACCCTTGTTGACTCGGTCGGCACGGCGGTAACGGCATATCCCATCCTTTCGGATGTTGACAATACCGCAGAAAATCTTTATCCCTACGGCATTAACCCCGAAATCGGCACAATGACCGTTAATTATTATGATGAATCCGCATCAACCGTCGGCGCGGATGACAGAGTTGCCCATAATTTTGTTTTCAATGTTAACAGCGGTGCTTCAATCGGCGACATTGTTGACAGCATTACCGTTCAGGTGGATGACAGAGGTCCCGTTAACCTCAATGCAGATATTAATTCCGATGAAAATGATTTTGTTGACGGCGCAAACAATGCAGGTATCGTTTCTTTTAAAAGAGGATATTTCAGCGTAGGTGACATTGCATATACTTACAGAGACATGGTTGAGCTTGTGTTCCCCTATGATCCGACTCTTGAAAACGGTGCAGAGGTTAATCATACCGTAACAATCTGCGGATATCTTGACGGTGAAGAGGTTTATGCAAGAACCTTTAACATAACCGCAGAAAACACCGCACCCTCGCTTGAGCTTTATGCTCCCTATTTTGGTAAAAACCGTGTTTATGCCAACACTTATCTTAATGAGACACCGGATGCTTCGAACTCCTATTATGCTTATGCAACGGATGTTTCCGAAACCTTCTATGCCGACGGTGAATATACCGTTGAGGTGTACGATAAGTACGGTGTGAAATATGATTTGCCCATAATTGTTTCGGGACTTCCCGCCGACCCGGTTGTGACCTTCTCCGAAACTGAGCCGACAACAAAGCCCGTAACAATAACCGTTGCAAGTGCTTCGGGTACACTCGACTATGATGGACTTCCCGAAGGCTGGAGCGCAGAAGGCAAAGGCACTTCAAAGCTTGTAATAACAGCAACATCAAATACGGATTCCAACGGTTTTTATGTTGACTGCACCTATGATGAAGACAACTACGAAAGCGTAGGTATTTATGTTGACAACATTTATCCGAGCGAAATTATCCCTAAGGTTGAATGGCAGTATAACAAATATAAGGTAAATGCCGAGGATAACACCTATGAAGGCGAAATAACGGCGATTCTTGTTGATGAAAACGGAACAGAGGTTATTGACCCCAAAACGGGAGTTGCTCCCAAGTATGTGTTTGTTCCCGACGGCGTGACCGAATATACCTTCAGCGGCTATACCAATATTGCAGGGGCAACAGGTCCCGATATTACGGCGGTTCTTCCCGTTACTCTCAAGGCTTACGAAACAACCACAACCGCAAGCGACGAATATTCACCTGATATAGCAATAACAGGCTTCGCAACCTATGGCGGCAGCACACAGAATATTCAGGCAGTATTCACGAAATCGGATTCAACAAGACCCGAAGAAGCAGGCGTTATTATGCCCGATTATTCTATAAGCTACGGAGAGAAGGTTTACGGCGATATTGACCTTCTTCTCAGAGAAATCGGTTGGGCAGACAGCTACGTTCTTGATGTTGATGTGCTTGACGAAAATGCGGTTAAGCTTTTCGTTACACAGGATATCCATGCAGCTGTTCCCGATTATAGCAGCGGCAAGAGTGATGTTATTGACGGCGTAAGCCTTATCGGCAGAACCCTTGAGATAAGCAAAAACACTACCTTTGCACTTCATGCCGTTGATAAGGAAGGCAACGTAACATCAGTTCAGTTCAATGTTACAACTCTCGGCTCGGAAGCACCCGAACCCAACATCGTTCAGGTTCTCACAAAAACGGGCGATGAGGTCAGAGTTTATGTTCTTCCCCCCAACATTGAAGGTGTAACAAATCTTACCGTTACAAGTGACGGTGTACAGACCGAAACCGACACAACTTCAATTTTCTACGGTTATCAGTATATGTCATATAAGGATAACCAAAAGGTTATTATCGGCTATTCCTATGATCACGGCGGAACAACTCACAAAGGCAATATTGAACTTGACATTGTTCAGATTGATAATTCCGTTCCTTCGGTTGATGAAATGAAATGGTCGGCAAACTACGATGAATACGGTCAGCGTCTTACAAATCAGGATATCAGCGTTCAGATGGATTTAAATAAAGCGCTCAGCGATATTTATCCCGTTGATTCAGACGGCAGCAGAATTCTTGCTCCAGACGGAGTAACCGTTACATATCTTGAGGACAGAGTAACAGTTGTTTTTGAGCAGAATGCTCCCGAAATGACACTCAAGGCAATTTCTGCGGTCAACAAAACTCTTGTCGGCTATATTGAACTGCCCGCAATCAAAACAATTGATAAAATTCCTGCAGAGGTAACGGCATCCGTTGAATATGCTCAAAACCGCAGGAATGCCGTTATAACCTTCAACGCAAGCGAAGATGTAATTCTTCAGTACAGCGGCAAAAAAGGCACTCAGTTCACGGAAAAGGTTACTGCGGAAGGTACTTTCACCTATAATTTTGCAGACCTTGCAGGCAGCGTAACAGAGGTTAAGGTTGAAATTGCAGACCTTATTACGGAAGAGCTTACCCTTGTTCTTGCAACGGAAAAGAGCGAGGCTTCGATAATCGACCCCGAAACCTATGATGTTGATATCGGCGATGTTCTCTATGCAAAAACAAACCGCAATGCAACTCTTACGGTAAACGGCGAATCCGCACAGACCGCCGCCGCAAATGTTTGGACTGCAGTTGAAATCAAAGAGGATTCGGAAGGTATTTATCCGATTGTCAAAGCGCAGGATGACTACGGCTATGCGGCAATTGTTCAGCTTCTCCGCATTCCCGTCAAGGACAGAACACCGCCTTCGGTAATCGTTAAAAAGAATCTGATTTCAACATCAATCGACTCAACCGATGATGAAATCAAAGCTCTTCTTGCCGAAAACATTATGGTTACCGATGATGTTACTCCTTCTGACAAGCTGACCGTAAATTATGATTATAATATCGGCAGCATGGGCGGTAAATATCTTGTAACATGCACCGTTGCCGATGAAAACGGCAATGAAACCGTAAAATCCTTCTGGCTGCGTGTTTACGACGGAAAGGAAATGAAAATCACGGTTAACGGCGAAACTGTGGAAAGAGATGAAACCGTTGTTGTTTCAACCGGCGAGCAGGAAATCAGCCTCTCATTCACGGGCGAGCCATATAAGGTTGTTTATAAACCCGGCATCAAGAGCATCGGTCAGATGAAAACCGGCTCAACACCTGTCACTCAGGGATACACAGATGCAAAAGAAAACACATTTACCCTCGATTTCAGCGAATCGGGATATTACAGCTTCCTTGTCACAACCCAGAGCAACGAAACCTACCGCTTCGTGCTCTATGCGGAATAATAAGGATAGTCAGCATTAGTAAAGGAGACAGATATTATGAAAAAAAGGATTAAAAGAATATTGTCGTCTGTACTGGTTGCGGTTATGCTTGTGACAAGTATTCCGTCTGCGGTTTATGCGGCGGATGCAGGTACAGCCAATCCCGAAAAGCTTGAGCTTTCGGATGAATATATCAAGGTTACCGTTTCGGGCGAAAACGGCGGCTTCCTTATTGATACTCTTGAAGGCGATAAGCTTGAAAAGGCAGATAACAACAAATTCCTCTTGTACCCTGCCGAGGATTATGATACCTCTTACACATCAATCCGTGTTACCAGAAAAAACGGCGATGTTGAGGACTACATATTCGGCAGAAAATACGGCTTCCTCTGGCTTGAGGGCAGAGAGGTCAATATTGCAAAGGAGGGCAACTCCATTGTTGCCTCCTGGAGCATCAAGGATATCACCGTTGAGCAGAGCCTGACTCTGCTCGACGAGATGGCATCGCAGCACGGTATGGTCGGCATAAGCTATAAGGTTTCAACAACCTCCGACGATGTTGAAAATGTTAAGCTCCGCATTATGCTTGATACCGCACTCGGCTATCAGGATTTCGGTACATATCAGGTGCCGAACTCCCTTAACGAATACACAACTGTCATCGGAGAAACAATTATTGACACTCAGGGCGGCATCAACTATAACGGCACAATGTTTGCCATTGACGATGCAAAATCTCCGAAAATCAGCGCATACACCACCGATGCGGCGGTTGACAGCGAAAAGGTTATGCCCTATCAGATAGCCTTCGGTCATTGGAATAACCTTGCGTCAAGTGTTTTCGATTTTGTTCCGAACAAAGCTCTTAATTTCACAAATCCCTATAATATGGATTACATGACTGCCGACAGCGCATACGCACTTTACTATGATATGGGTGCAATCGCACAGAACGGCGAAGCAACAATCGGAACTTATTACGGTGTTTTCTCAAACTCAACCGTAAGCGAAAAGGAAGATGTTGCAATCAATTTTACAACTCTTCCGTCAAGCATGCAGTTCAATGAAGCAGAAGATGCCTATCTTCCGCAGGTCGGCAATACTCCGGGCGATGTAAAGCTTCAGATGACGGTAGAAAACATCAGCGGCTCCGACCTTTCAGGCGCAACGGTTGTTATAAAATCGCAGAACGGAGTTGTGCCTTACAGCAATTGGCAGCTCGGTCTTTCCTACGGCAGCGAAAGCGATTACTCAACCTACATATCAGATTTCGTTGCGGGCGAAGAAGCTCTGTTAGATGTTTACTACCGGATTTCTCCCATTCAGGTCAGCGAATACAGACGCTTTGAGGTGCTTGTTTATAAAAGCGGAGAGCGGACCGAAGCAAATCTTCTGGGCAGCCGCGAATTCTATCTGTTCTGCCCCGGTGTGTTGGGTGAGGTTGTTGCGTTCAACAGCATTGACCCGCAGGTTATTTACTGTGAAGGCACCCGTCAGCTTTTCCTTTCGGGCAATAACTTCTCTCTTATGGCAGATCCCACTGCTTATGCAACCGTTTTAAGACCCGTTGCGGGCGGAGATGATGTTATCGTTCCGTCAAAGGATGTTGTTGTTGACCCCGGCACGAATACAATGTATATCATCGTTGAGCAGGAAATGATTCCCGGTGCATATCAGGTTATATTTGATTGGAACGAAGCGGGTAAAGAGGACACAACAGCCCAGCTTCTGCAGTTCCAGGTTTCAAGCAAGCCTGAGGTTATGTCGCCGATATACGGTCTTGTAACCGTTGAAAAGGATGAAGGATATACTGACCGCAACCCCAGATACAAGGTCGGCATCTATGAAAGTGAAAAAGACTATGAGGCTAAGGTAAAAGACCCCAACAATCAGGTTTATCTTGAAATCAGAGGCAATTTCGGCGTCCGCTATGATGATAACGGAAATCCCGTTGAAATGAAGGCAACCTCAATTGCTGACGTTGAGGGAAATATCACAAACACCATTAACATCAGCAATTGCCTTGATGTTGAGGACGGATATCTTGCGGTTCTTGTTGAAAATCCGGGCACGGATGATCAGGTTATCAATGTTGACATTGACGGCAGAGTTTATACCACCAACAGCAGAACAAAGGTGTGGAACGGCGTTTGTGCCATAACCTCCTTTGAAAACGGTGAACTCAGTGCTTTGCTTCAGTATAATGCAGACGGTTCACCCACCACAGACGTTGAAAACAGCGTTACCAACACAAACGCAATAACCCTGCTCTGGCCGGGTGCGGCAAGCAGTGCGCAGACTCTTGCGGGCATCATATTCGAATTCAGATATTGCCAGTTCGGTATGATGGCAACCGAATACGGCACGGTTACCGATTCAACTCCCAAGAGAAGAGTTGTTTCCTTCGGCGCTGAAATGTCACCGGATTTTCTGCTTCCCAAGAATTATGACCATTCAAGAACCCAGACCTCTCCTCTTGATGTTGTGCAGTACGCACTTGCAAAGAAAAACTACACGGCATCTCAGCTCCGTGAGGTCCGTTCAAGCCTTGCTGCAGACCAGAGAGCGTGGGAAATTGCGCAGCGCGGAACCCTTAATCTTAACGTCAGCAACATTCTTTTCGGCGGCGGATTCATAGGCTTCAATGCCTCAATTGAAGTCGGTATTCCCGAATATTTCAGAGGAATTCCCAGCGTCAGAGGTGTTCTTGACCTTAAGATTCTCCCGGCTGCGGGCCATTGGGAGGTCGGCGTAGAAGGTGAGGCAAGCTTCCTCACCGTTGTTAAGGTTGAAGCCGCACTTACTCTTATGAAGGTTGACGGAATCGCTCCCGGTGTTGATAAGATTTATTTCTACTGTGAAGGCAACTATCCCGGCATAAATGTTGACTGCCACGGCATTTTCTGGATAAGAGGCATGGGCGGCGGAATGGAAGGCGTTTACCGTTCGCTTTATGTTGCATCAAAGGTTCCGCCCATAAGTCTTCTGTTCTCGGGTAAATTTGCACTTTTCTCCGCCTTTGAAGCAAGAGCGGATTTAAAAATCGGTGCACAGGGCTTTGACGTTGCTCTTACCGAGCTCGGCATAGCCGGAATCGAGCTGATTGAAAGAATCGGCATATCTGCTTACTGGTATCCCGAATTCAAATTCAGAGGCTCAATCAACGTAAATATCCTTGATATCATTCTCGGAGGCGGATACATCGTTATTGAGGAAGACAAACGGACAGATTCAATATTCTGGGAAGGTTTTGTAACCGCAAAGGTCAAAATACCCGATCTGCCGCTGATCGGCAGCATTACCATAGGTCAAGCTGATCTGGGCCTGAACACCAATAAAATATGGGGTGCGCTCCACGTTATCGGCATTGATATGGGCTTGACATATTACTGGGGCGGCGATGTTGACTTCGGCTTCGGCAAATACGATGCCCCCGAGCCTACCTATCCCATTGCTCTGTTCACAACTCCCGTAAGCCGCAATGCACAGACAGGTCAGATTCTCTATATGAGCGCAGGAACAAATGCAGTTCTTGCCGCAGAGTCAATGATTGCCCCCGCTGCGGAACCGGTGGATACCGTTACCGATGAAATCAAGGTTACAAGCAGCGTTGACCGTATGAGCCACACAATTCAGCTCGGCGGATATAAGGGCTACAGAGATATGGCTCTTACCGTAACCTTTGAGGCTGACAGCCTTGAAGAAGCTCAGGCAATCGCTTACGGCGATAAATACGGCAATTCAGGCATAAAGCTTACCGCAGCAGATGACGGCAGCGAATATGAGATTAAATGGATTGATAATTCCGTTGATGCGGATAAGCAGCCCGATGCAAACGCTCTTCTTTCATACAATGAAGAAACAAAGCAGGCTCACGCAACAATCACATTTACGGATAAGGAGTCATATTCTCACAACTGGACTCTTACATCCAATGCTCAGGCAGACCTTGCTCTTTATGAGATGGAGCATATGGCAGGTCTCAGCAGCGCAGACTACACATACGATTCAGGCAACATGACCGTTAACTGGCAGGGTGATATCCTTGAAGATATTGATAACCTTACGGTTTATGCAATCGGCGAAGACGAAGAAGTATATGCCCTTTATCAGACAGAGGATACTGCGGTTATCGCAGGCGGAATGGCAAATGCAACAAAAGGCACAGCGACATTTGAAATTCCTGCAGACCTTCCGAGCGGCAGCTACACCGTTAAGGTGGTTGCAAGCAGCGAAGCAAACAGCATAAACGATATTGCCGAGGCAGAGGGTAAATTCACCTATGTAAATCCCAACCAGCCTGCAGACCCCGAAATCGGCGGCGTTAAGCTCGGCGGCGATTACAGCATTGATGTAAACGTAACCGCAAAATCCGATTATGAAGGCTATGTTGCAACCGTTTATGAAAAGCAGACCGCAGACGGCAAAACAGAATGGGTTGAAACCGAACTCGGAAACCAGTGGATTGAGCCTGAAGAGGGCGGCAAGCTCCCCGAAACAATCGTTGCAGGCGGCAGCTTCACCAATACCGTATATACGGATGCAGACGGCAACGTTCTCTCTGCTTCCGAAGCGGAAAATGCAGAGAATGTAACCGAAACAACCGAAGAAATCGGACTTGAAGCAGGCAAAACCTACCGTGTCGGCATTATTGCTCACAAGACCGATGCTGAGGGTAACGTTCTCTTCTCCGAAGAAGTCTTTACCGATGAAATCGAAATGAAGGCTCCCGTTATGCCTCAGGTTGAGATAAGAGCGCAGGGTGCAAAGGCTATTGAAGATATATCAAAAATGACTTCAACCGTTGATGCGGTTAACTCGGATAAGGTTGTTGTTGATATCAGCTCCGATATGCCCATAAACGGCACCTGGACTCTCAATGACGGCGCAGAAACAGGCACATTTAATGTCGAAAATTCAACGTCAGTAACTCTCGGCGGCGAAGAAGGTCTTGCTGAGGGTGAGCATACGCTCGAGGTTTACGGCGAAAACGAAAACGGCGACGCATTCTCTCGCAGCTACCGCTTTAAGGTTGATACAACCGCTCCCAGACTTCAGTTCAGCTCACCGCATAACGGCGCGTTTTTCAACGAAACAGTTACTGTTGCAGGTCTGAGCGAGCCGAAATCAACAGTTTACATTTATCTCGATAATACGCTTTGCAAGAGTGTTGAGGTTGATGAAAACGGTGAATTCAATGCCGATATAGCAATGGATACCTCAAAGCTTGAGCAAACTGTTTCGGTTTACGCAAAGGATTTGACGGGCAACGAAACAAGACCCTATGAAATGCAGCTTACCAATTCCGTTATCGGCGAATACGGCTCCGATTTTGCAATCTATCTTAACGGCACCGACTACACAAACAAAACCATCCCTGCAGGAACAAGCGGCTTGCTTGAGCTTCGCGTTGTTTCCGGCGATAAGAATGTTGTTGTTCCCGCAAACAGCATAATCGGCAGACAGGCAGAATGGTCGGTAGAAACCGTTGAGGGCAATGCAAGCATCAGCAATATGCAGCTTGTAACCGATAACAATGTCAACGGTTTGCTTACGGTTGAACTCGACAAGCGAAATGTCGCAGCTGTTCTCGGCGGCAATGATGTGCCTGAAGCATCCGAATATGAAATTGTTCTCCCCGCAGGCGGTGTGGGATATACCGTAACTCCGCAGGGCGAAACAACCGTTAAATACGGCTCCGATTTCAGCTTTACCGTTGACCTTGCAGAGGGCTACAGCAAAACCGATTCCTTTGCCGTTAAGGTAAACGGTGTTGAAATTGAAGAGGCAGACGGTGTGTATACAATTGAAAATATCCGAGCCAAAAAGACTGTTACCGTCGAGGGCGTTGCGGATATTACCGCTCCCGAAGTGAAGATTCAGCTTGATGAAGATTCGTGGAACAGCTTCCTTAACACAATCACCTTTGACCGTTTCTTTAAGGAAACACAGAAAGCAACCGTGACTGCAAGCGACAGCGGAAGCGGAATGAACAGCATTTATTATTTCATTTCCGATAATGCATTGACCGTTGATGAAGTCATAACGGCGGAATGGACAGCATATGACGGCAATATCAACCTCAACCCCGACCAATCAGCAGTTATTTATGCCAAGGCGGTTGATAACGCAGGAAATGCAGCCTATATCAGCTCCGACGGTCTTGTGCTTGACGGTACCGTACCCGTAATAACGGGCATTGAAAACGGTAAAACCTATTACGGCGAAATCATCGTAACCGCAGCCGATGATAACCTTGATAAGGTGCTTTTCGACGGTGAAGCGGTTGAAATTACAAACGGCAGCCTTACAATTGTTCCCGATAACAAGGAGCATACTCTTGAAGCAACCGATAAGGCAGGCAACAGCATTTCCTACACCTTCAGCGTGTATGAAACCTTTGAGGTTAAATTTGTTGTTGATAATGAGGAATATAAAACCGTAACCGTAAATTACGGCGACAGCCTTGCGGCAAGTGAATTCCCCGCAATTCCCGAAAAGGCGGGTTACACAAATACTCCTCCCGTATGGGAACCCGACAGCCTTGAAAACATCAATGAAGATAAGGTAGTCAGGGCGGTTTATACTCCCGATACCTGCAAGGTAATCCTTCCCGAAAACACAATCGGATATAAGGTCACAACAGAGCAGAGTACAGACGTTGCCTACGGTCAGCCGTTCAGCTTCACCGTTGATGCCGTTGACGGCTATTCAAAAACCGATGAATTCAAAGTTTACGTCAACGGAACAGAAATTTCACCCGTGAACGGTGTCTATACCGTTGCTCAGGTGCAGTCAGACCTTACAATCACCGTTGAGGGCGTTGCAGATACAACCGCACCCGAAATTGAAATTCAGGTCAAGGACAGAATCTGGAGCAGCTTCCTCAACACAGTAACTTTCAATCATTTCTTCAAGGAAACACAGAAGGTAAAGATAACCGCAGCCGACAGCGGCAGCGGCGTTAACAAGATTTACTATTATCTTTCCGACAGAGTACTCAGCCTTGATGATGTTAAGGCGGCTGAATGGGTTGAATATACCGACAGTGTCAACCTTGACCCCGAGCAGACTGTTGTTGTTTATGTCAAGGCGGTTGATAATGCAGGCAATGCGGCATATATCAGCTCCGACGGACTTGTGTTTGATAACACCTCCCCTGTTATAACAGGCATTGA
Organism: Clostridia bacterium; assembly: GCA_017410195.1. Classification (GTDB taxonomy): domain Bacteria; phylum Bacillota; class Clostridia; order Oscillospirales; family Acutalibacteraceae; genus CAG-177. Next base: position 25,779 of record JAFQRF010000014.1, read on the forward strand.
GGACGGCGGCGTTTACGAAGGTGCCGTAACCGTTACGGTTGACGATGACAATGTAGGAAAAATAACCGTAAACGGTAAGGTTGTCTATGATGCGGCAACGGCAGAAGACGAAGCAATGGGCAGACAGTTTACCGTAAATCCCGCAGAAGGCAAACAGACTGTTACCGTAACCGATAAGGCAGGCAACGAAATCAGCGTCACAGTCACCGTTTATGAAGCTTATGATATCAGCAATGTTATAACGGGTATGAACAGATTTAACAAAGACCGTGTAACCATTTTCTGGGAGGATGATATCAACGCTCTGATTGCAGAGATTGATGAGCTTCTTGCAAAACCCGGTATATCCGGAGAGAAGAAAGAACTTCTTGAGGGTTATAAGGCACAGGCAGAAGAGCTTATTGTAATCATCAATGACCCCTGCAGCTACTTCTCAATGAGATTTATCTATTTCATTTTTGACTGTCTTAACTGGAAAATGGGCGGACTCACATGGCTCTTCAACAGAGTTTTCTCCGGAATCATCGGATAAAACAACGGTGAAAACAGCATAAATCAAACAAAGAGGCTGTAAAAAAACGCAGGTTTTTTTACAGCCTTTTTGAAGGGGATAGGAAAAAAAGATGCAGAACGGACAAACTGAGCATAACAAGGCTTTAGCCTTGTTATGCTTGCCCGAAGGCGTACAAAAGTACGTCGAGTG
>JAFQRF010000015.1 GCA_017410195.1 Clostridia bacterium
AATCACCTACACAATGAACAGCGACGGCGAAACCTACGCTGACGAATCAAAAACTCTTTACGGCACAGCAGGCGAGCCTGCAACAGCAGCAACACCTGATGTCGAAGGCTTTACCTTCAACGCAGAAAAGAGTACAATCAGCGGAACAATCGCAGGCGACGGTTCACTCGTTCTTGAAGTTTACTATGACAGAAACAAGATTACTGTTGATGTAAACGGTGAAGAAGATGAATACTTCTACGATGATAAGATTGAAGAGCCCACACCCGCTCCCGTTGATCCCAACGGCGGCTCATTCGAAGGCTGGGAAGATGAAGACGGCAATCCCGTTGAATTCCCCTACAATGTTCCCGACGAAGAGGATAAGGAAATCATCATCACTCCCGTATATCACTATACAGTAGTTTATATGGCAGACGGTGCTGAGGTTCTTACCGTTAAGGACAGAGCAGGCACAGCTCTCGAGGCTCCCGAAGCACCCGCTAAGGAAGGCTACAACTTCATCAAGTGGGTAGATGCAGACGGCAAGACACCTGCAGATTACGGTACAATTCCCGAAGCTAACCTCGAGTTCAACGCAATTTATGAAACAAGCGCATATCAGGTAATTTATTGGGTAAACGGAACAATCGTTGCCAATAAGTCAGCTGAATACGGCGAAACAATCGTAACTGGCGTTGATGCTGAAGCTAAGAAGGTTAACCTTCTTAACTACAGCACTCCCGACGGATATGAATTCGACGGTTGGTACACAGATGCAGCTTGCACAACCAAGCTTGCAGAAGGTGCAACAGTCGGTGCAGCGGTAGTTAACCTCTACGCTAAGGAAACAGAAGGAACTTACGATGCAGTATTCATGGTAGACGGTGAAGTTTATGCAACTGTTCCCACAGTATTTGAAGCTGCAATCGTTCTTCCCGAAGAACCCACCAAGGAAGGCTGGACCTTCACAGGTTGGTCACCCGATGCAACAATCATGGACAGAGAAGGCATGACCTTCGAAGCAACATGGGTTGAAACCGCAGGCGCTTACACCGCAACCTACTATGTAGACGGTGAAGTATACGAAGAATATGCACTTGCACTCGGCGATGACCTCGATGTTCCCGCAGATCCCTTCAAGAAGGGCTACGAGTTCATGGGTTGGGCAACCAAGGCAGATGCAGTAACAGCTGATGTCGTTGAGCTTCCCGCAACAATGCCTGCTGAAGACCTCGTTTACTATGCAGTATTCGAACTCAGAAGTGCTGCGGTTAACTTCTACAACAACAAGGCTCTCGATGTATCACCCTATATGTCAGACGAAACTGAAGTTTACTTCACAGCTGATGTTATGGTTGGCGACATCATCGAAATGCCTGCAGATCCCACCAACATCGACGCTAAGTACTACACCTTCATGGGTTGGACAGATGTTGAAGGCGGTACAGAAGCTATCTACACAGCAGATTCTGAAATCGAAATGGTTGCAGAAGGCATCGACCTCTATGCGGTTTACGAGAGAGTAGCAGTTAAGCTCATGCCTATGGAAGATTCAACAACTGTTATCGAAAGAGACGGCTTAATTGAGAGCTATCTTGATGATTCGGTAACAACCGAAGGCTATGATACCGAAGGTTATACAGAACTTGATTATGAGCTTTGGTTCGTCTACGGTCTTGACTATTACCTCTGGGATATGGATCTCGAAGAATTCTATCTTGAGGTACAGGGCGACGGTTATATGGAAATCGAAACCGTAACCGGTACAGAAGACGTTGGTACAGGTACTGTTATCAGAGTATATGATAACGTAACCGGTGAAATGGTTGAAAAGTTCTATGTTGTTATCTATGGTGACCTTGACGGTGACGGTATTCTTACACCCAAGGATAGTGCGATGATGATAACAGAAGTTTCAGAAGAAAATTGGTCCGGATTTGAAATAGTAGAATATATGTTAAGAGCCGGAGACCTTGATGACGATTTCCTTATTACACCTAAGGATTCATCAAGACTTATTGAAGCTGTTGCTGAAGAGAGAGAACTTGACCAGACATACGGACTTTTGTAATCTTTGATTTCAAGCGCAGACATTAGTTAATTAGTTTCCCACACGGGGATGAAATTCCCCGTGTGGGTATGCCGTAAAAAAGAGTTATCGGCAGTGGGGAACGATGCATGCACAGCATTTTATGTGTATTGACTTGTTCGTACTGCAGAAAAAGGCGGTGTATGCATCGTTCCCTACATTTTTTGCGGCAGATGCCAGAGTTTCGGCAATAAAAGCCGGTTGGATAGTCAGCCGGCTTGTGCAAATAGAAATTCCTTAAATTAAGGGAGGAAAGTGCATGAAATTTATCAAAAGGTCGGTCGCTGTATTTCTTGCCATTCTGATGATTTCAAGTTCCTTTGCCATGATTGCAAATGCAGCTGATGCATTGCATAATTGGTCAAGTAACACGGTCTTCTACAAGATGAAGAGAAATGCAGACGGTTATATTATTGATGCAAACGGTAATGTAATCGCCGACGAAAAAGACAATCTTACGGGAACGGGCGAACCCGTATGGGAGAAAGTAGAAAACGGCAGAGTTGCCAAGGGCGAAAAGGTCAGGGCGAGAGTTTTCTTAAAAACGGATTTCGCAATGACTGCTTCCGGATTTTTCTTCGTTTATCCTTTGGATTTTCTTACTCACGATATCGATCAGTATGAAGTTAGCGGCACCAGTTATACGTTACTTACTAATGATGATACCAGCACAACAGTTGGTGCTAATGCTTTTGGTGGCGTTTTCAATACTAATACTGAAATTGGTACGTCAGGTAAGGCTTACACTCAGGTAAGATATGGCGTCATGACTGAAGAAGACATGGCAGGTCTTGGCTGGATTTATGTTAACCTTAATATTGCATTAGGTACATTACAGTTTGACGGTACGGAATGGCTTATGGAGTTCTGTTTTACTGTAAATGAAGAAGCTACAGCAGATTCAATCGGTCAGGTCTATCTTCACCCCAAATGTATTGCAGACAGAAGCAGCACTACTCAGAGAAGAGCTGCAACAAATATCGGTGCTGAGCCTGAGGGTGAAGGCGTTACTTTCGGCGGAAGTGATGCATCATACCTCGCAACAGGTGTTGCAGTAGGTACATTTGCTTACACTCCTGTTGACCAGGACGAAGACAGCACACTTAACACAACAACCGCAACACTCACCTTCGATGCTAACGGCGGTACATTTGCTGACGGTTCGGCTACCAAGTCAGAAACAGCTGACATCAAACCTACAACCGTCGCGACTCTTCCCGACGATCCTAAAATCGAAGGCGGAGAATTCCTCGGTTGGGTTAATGCAGATATTGAAGAACCCACAGAGAATGACATTCTCGCTGAAACAAGCATTAAGTATGGCTACAACGATGTCGCTTACAAGGCTCTTTACAGACTTGAAAACAGCGCAACAATCGTTATTAATTATACCGATGCTGTAACAGGCGAGGCTAAGACTGTTGATAAGATTGTTGCATCAAAGACTGACTACACAGTTAAGCTTGTTGAAAATCTTCCCGCAGAAGGCGAAGAAGAAGAAAACACAACTTATGTAACATTCGCAGACCTTACTGCTGTTGAACACTATAAGTTCGATAAAGCTAACGCTTCAAACGAATTCAGCGTTGTCGTAAATGATGAAGGTACATCAACAATGAACGTTTACTACGTTCCCGTTGATTACACTGCAACCTTCAATCCCGATAACGGTGAGGCTTCAACATCAGAAACAGAGGCTTACTGGACTGAAATCACCGCTCCCGCAGCTCCTGCTAAGGACGGCTTCAAGTTCGTTAAGTGGGTAGGCGATGACGGTTCAGAGCTTGTTCCTGCAGAAGACGGCACACCCGCTAAGTTTAACATCGCAGGTAACGTAACTTACACCGCTCAGTATGAGTCGGCTGAAACAACCGTTGCTGTCAAGGTTAAATATAATGACCTTGCAAACGGCGGCGCAGAAAAGATTGTTGACCATGCAACAGTCAACACAATCGCAGGCTACACAGTAGCTCTTGCAGAAGCTGCAGGCGATGCTGAAAAGACAACATATTATCTTATCGGCGATCTTCCCGAAATCACTCACTATGAGTATGATGCAGCTAACACAACAACAACCGTAACAGCAACTGCTGACGGCAATGCAGAACTTATCGTAGCTTATAAGCCTGTTCAGTACACAGTAACCTTTGATCCTGCAAACAACGAGGCTGCAACAACAGATACAAAGGCATACTACACTGAAATCACTGCTCCCGCAAATCCTGCTAAGGCAGGCGCAACATTCACAAAGTGGGTCGGCAGCGACGGTACAGAGCTTGCAGCAGCTGCTGAAGGCGGCGCACCTGCAAAGTTCAACCTTACCGGCAACGTAACATACACCGCACAGTATGAAGATAATATCTACAACACAACTCTCAGCTTCAACGGCGAAGAGGATGTTGATTATCCTGCAGATGCAGTTCTTCCCACAGTTGCAAGCGGCAACATGGGCGATGAAATCGTTCTCACCGATCCCGCTACCGTAACAGGCTGGAATTTCCTCGGTTGGGAAACTCCCGTCGGTGCAGTTGAGCAGGACGGCAAGTATTACTACGGTACAACAGACGTAACCGTAGCAGGTAACTGGGAACACATCGAGTATACCGTAACATACTGGCTCGATGATGCAAAGACAATTGAGTATGATTCTCAGACATATTTCTACGGCGATGTTCTCACTCTCGCAGATGCTCCCGCTGCAGACCTCATGCCTGCAGGCAAGCAGTTCGTTGAATGGGATTGCGATCTTGTAACAATGCCCGCAGAAAATATCGATATTGTTGCAGCAAGCAGCGACATCATTTACACAGTTAAGGTAATCGTTCTCGGTGAAGAGGTAACCTCATTCGAGCTTAAATACGGCGATGAAGTTACTGCAGATGACCTTGCTGAATTCGAAGAAATCGAAGGCTATACCTTCAACTTCTGGAAGGTTGCTAACAAAGAAATTACTCTTCCCTACACAGTTAAGGGTAATATCTCAATTGTTGCTGATACTACGATTAACACATGGGATCTCTACTTCTGGGCTGATGAGGCTGACTACAACGCATTCATGGACGGAGATACAACAGTAATTCCCGTTCACCATGTTGCAGACGTAGAATATGATGAAGATATCTCCAACCAGACTCCTGTTGCTCCCACTAAGACAGGCCATGTCTTCAGATTCTGGGATATGGATCCCTCAACCATGGAAGACAATGATATGCACTTCATTGCTCTCTGGAAGGTCGAAGAATACAAAGTAATCTGGGATAACGACGGCAAGACGGTTGAGCACACATATGAATATGATGAAGTTCTCGTAATTCCCGAGGTTTCAAAGACCGGTTATGAGTTCAAGGGCTGGGCAGGTCTTGCAGAAGGTACAACAAAGATGCCTGATGCCGGCGAAGACGGCGCAACCGTAACTTATACCGCAGTATGGGATGCAAATTCCTATGACGCAGTCTTCTATCTTGATGATGAAAAGACAGAAGTATATGCAACAGTTCCCACTGACTTTGATGAAAACATCGTTGCTCCCGCTGATCCCTCAAAGGACGGCTACGACTTTGCAGGATGGACTCCCGCAGTAGGCAAGATGGATGATGTCAACGGCAAGGAATTTGTTGCAACATGGACTGCTAAGGGCAACACTCCCTACACAGTAAGCATTTACACAATGGATACAACAGGTGCTTACGGTGCAGCTAAGGTTCTTGACCTCACAGCAGCAACAGACGCTCCCGTATCCTATGCTCCCGAAGCTAAGGATGGCTTCACACTTGACACTGCAAACAGCATTCTTGAAGGCAAAGTAGCAGCAGACGGTTCAACAAACCTTGTTGTTAAGTACATCCGTAACCAGTACACATTCAAGACAGTTGTTGACGGCAAAGAAACATCATCAAATACTTATTACTTCGAAGCAGCAGTTGCAGCTCCCACAACTCCCGTTAAGATCGGTTACACATTCAGCGGTTGGGACGGCGAAGTTCCCGCAACAATGCCTGCAAAGGATGTAACTCTCAGCGGTACATTTACTGCAGCTAAGTTCGACCTTATCTATATGGTTGACGGCAAGCAGCACAGCTCAGAAAAGGTTACATTCGGCGAAACCGTAACTGTTATTGCTCCTCTTACCAAGGATGGCTACACCTTCTCAGGTTGGGATAAGACAGGCACATTCACAATGCCTGCTGAAACCGTAACAATCAGCGGTACATTCACTATCAACAGCTATAAGGTTATCTACAAGGTAGACGGCAACGTTGTTCACGAAACAACAGCTGAATACAACTCAAAGGTTGACCTTTATGACTACACACCCGAAGAAGGCTACACCTTCAGCGGTTGGGATAAGGAAGACGGCTTCACAATGCCCGCTTCCGAAGTAACCGTTAACGGTACAACTTCAATCATCACTGTAACACTTACCTATAAGTTCATAGGTGATGTTCCTGCCGACTATCCCGAACCCGCACCCGTAACCGCAACATACGGTGAAGATATTACTAAGTATGATATTTACACCGGCAGCATGGTTACCGGATATTCATCAACCATTACTGATTGGTCCGGTGTGGTTATGGTCGAAGACCTTTATTATGTAGGTTCGGAAGATATTGTCATTACCTATATTTGGAACAGAATTCCCGTAATGATAACAACTTCCTACACAGGTGATGTTCCTGCAGGCTATGAATCAACCGAAGATTGGTCCAAGAAGTATAATGACAGCTTCACACTTACAACTCCCGTAGAAGATGGTTATACCTTCAAGGGCTGGACTGTTGAAGGTGCAGCAGAATACGACGCAGCAACAGGTACCGTAAAGGTTGGTCTTGATGACATCACAATCACCGGTACATGGGAAATCAACAAGCATGACGTTATCTACATGGTAGACGGCGTTGAGTATGACAGAGTAGAAGATGTTGCTTACGGCACACCCGTAACAGTTCTTGATGACCTCGTTGAAGCCGGCAAGGTATTCAGCGGTTGGGATAAGGCAGACTTCACAATGCCCGACGAAGATGTTATCATCAACGGTTCATGGACAACAAACAGCTACACAGTAACATACTACACAGATAAGGATAAGTCAGCTGTGGCTTATACTTACACAGGCGCATTCGGCGCAGAATATAACGTTCCTCTCGATCCCGAGAAGGAAGGTCACAAGTTCCTCGGCTGGGCAAACGTTGCTGATGATGCAGCTGCAGGTCTTCCTGAAGCAGGCGCAATCACAAATGTTCCTCTCAACGGCGCAGAATACTACGCAACTTGGGAAACTCTCAGCTATAAGCTTGTTTATGCTGCAGGTACAGATGCTCAGTTCTCAGACGGTACAACTCAGAAGACATTTGATGTTGCATACGGCACAGCTCAGGCTGACTGGGATGTTCCCGCAGAAGAACTTTCAAGACCCGGCTATACATTCGGCGGTTGGGATATGAGCAAGGCTCCCGCAACAATGGGTGCAGCTCCCGTAAAAATCAACGCTATCTGGAATCCCGTTGATTACACAGTAACATGGATTAACGGCGATGCTGAAGTTGTTGAACACTACATCTACGGCGAAGAAATTCTCGCTCCCGAAGAGCCTGTTAAGGAAGGCTGGACCTTCGAAGGCTGGCTTGAAGCTGACGGCGAAACCTACTTCTCAGACGGCGACGTCATGGGCGTAAAGAGCCTTGTTTACACAGCTCAGTGGTCAGGTAACGACGGCGTAGAGTATACTGTTTCCAGATACTTTGAAAACGTTGATAAGACCGGCTGGATGGACGGCGCAGAAGCTGAAGCTCTCACCGGCAAGAAGGCTTCCGAAGTTCTCACCGGCAAGGCAGGTACAGATGCTGAAGTTGATGCAGCTGCAGAAGCAGTTAACGGCTTCTACATTGATGTCGATGGCAGCACACTCTCAGCTGAAATCGAAGGTGACGGTTCAACAGAGCTTGTTATCAAGTATTACAGAGAAACTGTTAAGGTAACAGTTAAGGATCCTGACGGTATAACATACATTGATGATGAATATACCTATGGTGAAAGCGTTGAACTTGATGAGCCCGAAAAGGACGGCTTCACATTTGTTGAGTGGCAGGACGGCGAAGGCAACAAGGTTACATTCCCGATGACTGCTCCCGCAGATGATATCGTCATTAAGCCCATATGGACAACAAATACCTACAACATCACCTTCGAGGATGATGACGGCTCAATTATCGAAGCAGCTAAGGCAGTTGAATACGGCAGCACAATCGTTGCTCCCGCTGATCCCGAAAAGGACGGCTATAACTTCGCATACTGGATCGATAAGGATACAGGCGCAGTAATGCCCGCAACAATGCCCGCTAAGGATGCAACCTATGTTGCATACTACACAGCAGGCGAAGATACAACATACTACATCGAAGTTTACACAATGGATGTAAACGGCGATTACACAATGACAGCACAGACCATCGCAACAGGTACAACAGGCGACCGCATCGCTGTTACTCCCGGTGAACTCAACGGCTACACATATGATGCATCGCTCAGCGTACTTAACGGCGTAATTACCGCAGACGGTAAGGCAGCTCTCAAGATCTACTATGCACGTGACCTTTACACCGTAACCTTCAACTCAGGCGACGGCGTATTCGCAGACGATGCAACAGTTGTAGGTCCCACAAATGTATTCTACGGTGCTGCAATTCCCGTTCCCGCAGAGCCCACAAGAGAAGGCTATGATTTCGCAGGCTGGGATGCAGAAATTCCTGCAGGCATGCCCGCTGATAACCTTACCTTCAATGCAACATGGACTGAGGCAGAATACACCATCACTTATATCGTTAACGACAAGAAGGATGTTAAGACCTATAAGTTCGGTGAAGCTGTTGAAGCTCCCGCAGATCCTGTTGTTGCAGGCATGAACTTCACAGGCTGGGATACAGAAATCCCCGTAACAATGCCTGCTGAGGATCTTATCATCATCGCAGTATTCGAGATTTCCGTATATGAAGTTAAGTATATTGCAGACGGTGTTGTATTCCAGCAGTATGCAGTTGCTCACGGTGATGAAATTCCCGTTCCTGCAGAAGAACCCACCAAGAAGTTCTATAAGTTTGTTGGCTGGACAGAAATCCCCGTAACAATGCCCGCTCAGGACATTGAAATCACAGCAATCTTCGAAAGAGTTCCTGTTAAACTCATTCCGATGGAAGGCTCAACAACCGTTATTGATGACGAAACAATGGCGATTTACGGTCTCCAGCGCTATGCAACAGAAGAAATTCTCCGTGACAGCTACCTTGATGTTGAAGGCGACGGTTACTTCACCGTTACTCCCTCCAAGAAGACTGCTTGCGGTACAGGTACTGTTATCGAGCTTTATGATAACGTAACAGGTGAGCTTCTTGAAACTTACACAATCGTTATCTTCGGTGACCTCAACGGTGACTCAAACATCAACAACTCCGACTATTCGATAGCTCTGGCAGAAGTTGACTGGTTCACAGCATGGTCAGATCCCACCAGCGGCGAATACAATGTTTATAAAACAATGGCTGCTGACTTCGATGAAGACGAAATGATCGGACGTAACGAAGCAGAAGGTATTAACAGATTTGTTCTCGGTGCTGTTGATATTGACCAGACAACAGGTAAAGTAGTTCCCGTTGCTTAAAAATGCATCATCTAACCTGAATTTACCTGCGGGGGAAACCCCGCAGGTAACGGAAAGATAAATCCCGTTTAAAAGAGCGGAGGGTGCAATCCGCTCATGTGCCTGTAAATGCAGGCAAAAAAATAAGGAGGATATCTCATGAAAATGACAAAAAGGTTAGTTGCTGTTGCATTAGCTATTCTGATGATTTTCGGTTCTGTTTCGGTTGCAATGACTGCAAGCGCAGCAGACGGTACAACACTCGGAATCACAACCAAATTTCTCAGAAATGTTAATGGAGTATGGACCGAAACATCCAAAGTTGAACCCGGCGAAGATGTAAAGTTAGGTGTTTATCTTGACACCGACTACTATGCCGGCGATGGTGAAATCCTTTTATTTTATGATAACGCAATGTTTGAAACCTCTGCCGGAACAGGCAGTCAGACCCTTACGGTCGGCAGCACATACGGCGCAGGTTCATCCTATGATATAAAAGGCTATTATTATATTGGTTCAGGCTCACAAGCCGCAACATACAGCCAGGCAATGCTTAACAACGGTAAGATTGACTCGGCATTCGCATCATCCCATGATCCCTTATACATCGCATACGCATTCGGTGAGAGTGCACTTGTTCAGAAATTTGACGGAAACAAGCTTTTCTGTGAAATTCCTCTCAAGGTAAAAGCAAATCCTTCTGTAACAAGCGGTCAGGCAGAAGCTGTTGAAGAAACAACATGTTCTCCCGAGTTCAAACGCGGCAGAATCAATGTTTCAAAAGGCGCAGAGGGAACAATGCCCAGTAACGCAGATAACATGTGGAACTGGAAAGCAGAAACTGATTATGAAGAGGAACCCGTTTCTCTTTATGCAAACTGCACTTCGGTAACATTTGATCCCAACGGCGGCAAGTTTGAAGTAGCAGCATCAAAATATGTAACAAGCCTTTATTCTGAAGGTGAAGCAGGCGAAGGTATCGCAAACCTCATTGGAAAGGATTCTTCCGATAAGAATTATTTTATTGAAGTATTCTCAAATCCTATCAAAGACGGTTATACCTTCAAGGGTTGGAAGGTTGAAGGTGCAGATGATTCAACTGCAACAACAGTTGACGTTTATCCTGATTCCGACACAAAATATGTAGCAGTTTGGGAGAAAGACGAAAATGAAGGTGATGGACTTAAGTTCAGAACCGAAATTTACAGACTTGATGAAAACGGTGAATGGGTATATACAGAAAAGGTTATGCCCGGTGAAGAAGTAAGAGCAAGACTTTTCATAGATACAGAGTATAATGCCGGTAACGGTGAAATCCTTCTTTTCTATGACGGAGACTTCTTTGATTCTTCTGATTTCTATGCGGAAGATATAGAATATGACCTTGCACTTAATCCAAGCGTAACAAGTGCACCCGGAGCCTATAACATAACCGGTAAGCTGTATAAGGCTACATATAACAATACAACAATCAAGAATCTTGTTGAAAACGGATACTTCGATGTTAAGTATCTTAACGAACACCCCGCATTCATTGCAACATATGAGTTCCCCATTGGTGCTGATTGCCAGGTTATCAGCGATGACGAGTGGTTCTTTGAAGTAAAACTCAAGGTTAAGGATTCGGAAAAACTGGCAGATACAGTCGGTGATTTCTACATCAAAGAAAATACTATTGCTAACACAACCGACGGTTACTGGGCATATGTCAACGTTACCAAGGAAACTGAAGGCAGCAGCTACGCAATGGATGCTGATTCAATGTTCCTTTGGGATGCAGATGTTACAGTTAAAAGCCATCCCGTAACAATCTACAATACCATCAGATTTGATGCAAACGGCGGTGCATTCGATGCAGAAAACACCGAAACATTTACAATCGACGGTACTGTAGGTGCAAAGGTTGATTATTCAACAATTCCTGAGGTTTCAAAGCCCGGCTTCTCATTCAAGGGCTGGATTGATGCATCGGATGTTACACCCACTCTCGAAGAAGCTAAGACGGCTGAGCAGCTTGCAGCAGATGAAGAAACAGCAACAATGACTCACAAGTCAATCATTGAAAATTCGGATCCCGCTGCAGCTATCATCTATAATGCATTCTGGGTAAGCGATGTTGACGTTACATTCGCTAACATTAACCCTGAAACTGATTCGGTAGAAATAATCGAAACAATCAGCGTAACATCAGGCGATCCCTTTGTTGCTCCTGCAGAACCTTCACTTGAAGGCTACCGCTTCATTGGTTGGACAACAGATTTTAAGGATGGCAAGATTGGTGATATCAAGGATCTTCCCGAGAATTATCCCACTGAAAGCACAACATACTATGCTGTTTACAGCGCACTTCAGTATCCTGTAAACTACTATGTTCTTGATGCCGATATCGAGAATCCCACAATGGATGATTTTGTACTTGTTACACAGACAAGTACAGAGTACGGCACAGTAATTCCCGCTGTTCCTCATAACTATGCAGTTCCCGAGGGCTATGCTATTTCTGTAGCATACAGCGAGGTTCTTTACGGCGAAGAAATCATGTTCATCGAAGCAGGTAAGTTTGTAGCAGGTACAACAATGCCCGCAAACGAATATAACCTCTACTTCAAGATTGAAAGAGCAGAGTTTGATGCTGTATTCAATGCAAACGGCGGCGCATGGGCTGACGGCGAAACAACAAAGACAGTTAAGGCTGTATTTGATGAAGAAATCGCAGTTCCTGAGGATCCCGAATATGCAGGTTATGTATTTGCAGGTTGGGAACCCGATGTAACAATCATGGACGAAGAAGGCAAGGTCTTCAACGCCACATGGACTCCCGATACCTTTACCGCAACTTATCACATCGACAGCGAAAGCTATCCCTATGATGTAGATTTCGGCGATGAAATGCAGTATCCCGCAGATCCTTATAAGGAAGGTCATAACTTCCTCGGTTGGGCAGAAGAAGAAGGTTCAACAGCTGTTGTTGAGCTTCCCGCAACAATGCCTGCAGAAGATAAGGATTATTATGCAGTATTTGAAGTTCTCGAATACACAATCACATTCGAAAACACCGCAGAAACAACAATGGATGAAATCACTCTTCCCTACGGAACAGAGATTGGTGAAATTGCAGAACCCGCAAAGACCGGCTACACATTCGCAGGCTGGGATTGGACTAAGGCAGAAGACAGCTCAGCTGTTGCTGCTCCCGCAACAATGCCCGCATACGATACAGTAGCAACCGCTAAGTGGGATATCAACGAGTATACGGTAACATGGATTGTTGACGGCGTTGAAACCGTTGAGACTTATGATTACCTTGCACCCGTTGTTGAGGCAACAGAACCCGTGAAGACAGGCTACACATTTGAAGGCTGGACTCCCGAATTCCCTGAAGACGGTCTTGCAATGCCTGCTGAGGATCTTACTTTCACAGCAGTATTCAACGCTAACACCTACGATGCAGTATTCAACACCGTAGCTGATGGCGAAGCTCACGACGGTAGATTCGACAGCGATGATTCAACATCACTCGCAGTTCCCACAGTATTCGGTGAAGAAATCGTTGCTCCCGCAGAGGTTCCCGTAAGAACAGGTTATACCTTCGTAGGATGGGATCCCATCGTCGGCACAATGGACGAAGAGGGTAAGACATACACAGCAGTATGGACTCCCAATACTGACACCGAGTACACAGTTGAGTTCTATTCAATGAACACAACAGGCGCATATGAGCTTACAGATACTCAGGTTCTCACAGGTGAATCGGATTCAGCTATCAAGCTTGTTGTAAGCGCTCCCAAGAACTATACAATCGCAGAACCCGACAGCACCTACAATGACGATATCACAATCGCTCCCGACGGTTCAACAGTTGTTACTGTTTACTTCGAAAGAGATCTCTTCACAGTTACATTCGTTGGCAACGAAGGTACAGTTGACGGCGAAGCAGAGGTTTCAAGCGAACTCCGTTACGGCGCACAGGTAGCAGTTCCTGCAGTTGAAAGAGAAGGCTACACCTTCAAGGGCTGGCTTGACAAAAACGGCGATCCCGTTGACGTTAACCTCACAGCAATTGAAACCGTAACCTACACAGCAGATTGGGAAATCAATCAGTACACAATCACCTTTGAAAATACAGGTGACACAGTGATCGCTCCCATCACTCAGGATTACGGCACAGCAGTTGAAGCTCCTGCAGCTCCCGAAAAGCTTGGTCACTCCTTCGCAGGTTGGGATGTAGCAGTTCCCGCAACAATGCCCGCAGAAGACATGACTATCACAGCTCAGTGGACTGTTAACAGCTACGATGCAATCTTCAACGCAGGCGAAGGCAAGTTTGCCGACGATGCAAAAACAAAGACAGTTGAAGACGTAGAATTCGGTAAGGATATCACAGCTCCCGCTGAGAATCCCACAAGAGAAGGCTATGACTTCCTCGGCTGGTCAACAGACGGCGAAACAGTTCTTACTCCCGTAGGCATCATGGATGCTGAAGGCAAAGAATTCAAGGCTGTTTGGGAAATCAACCAGTACACAATCACATTCGCTGACACAGGCGATACAGTAATCGAACCCATCACTCAGGATTATGCAACAGCAGTTACCGCTCCTGCAGATCCCGTGAAGGAAGGTTACACATTCGTAGATTGGGACGTAGAAATTCCCTCAACAATGCCCGCAACTGATATGACAATCACTGCACAGTGGACTGTCAATAGCTATGATGCAACATTCGATGCAGGCGAAGGCGCAGCGTTCCCCTCAGACGGTGAAC
This sequence comes from Clostridia bacterium, assembly GCA_017410195.1. GTDB lineage: Bacteria > Bacillota > Clostridia > Oscillospirales > Acutalibacteraceae > CAG-177. Next base: position 14,467 of record JAFQRF010000015.1, read on the forward strand.
AGACCGAAACTACTCCCGTAAATTATGACGATGCTATCGTTGCTCCCGACGAAGCACCTGAAAAGACAGGTTATGACTTTGCAGGTTGGAAAGACAGCGAAGGCAACATCATTCAGCCCGGCGAAACTGCAGATAAGAAGATGGATGCTGACGGCGAAGGCTTCACAGCTGAATGGACTCCCAAGAGCGACACAGATTATAAGGTAGTTGTAAACTACACAGATGCTGCAACCGGCGTTCATGCCGATGAATTCCCCTACACGGGTACAACCGATAACGCAATCGCTATCGTTGACGAAATTCCCGATCCCGCAGCAGATAAGACAGAATATGTTCTTATGGACGACCTCGCAGTCAAGGGCTATGTTCTTGACGAGGATGCTGACAATCAGCTCACAGGCGTAGTTGCTGCTGACGGCTCAACAGTTCTCAATCTCTACTACAAGGCAACCAAGGTTACCGCAACATTTGATGCAAACGACGGTGCGTATTACGACACAACCACATCAAAGTCAGTAGACATTGACTACAATTCACTCGTTGCTTCCGTAGCTCCCGCAGGTTATGATGCTCCTTCAAGAGAAGGCTACACATTCGGCGGCTGGCAGGGTCTCAACGATTCAACAAGACTTCAGGCAAACAGAACCTTCCAGGCTATCTGGACTCCCAATGAATATACAATCAACTGGGATGTTAACGGTGATGCAGCTGAAGGTACAGCAGAAGAAACTTATGAATTCAACGCACTTATCAACAAGAAGGTAGCTGACGCAAGAGAAGGCTACAAGTTTGTTGAATGGGTAGATGAGAACGGTGTTGCAATCACCATTCCCGACAATATGCCCGCAAAGAATCTCACTATCATCGCTAAGTACGAGGTAGAGAGCTTCACAATCAACTTCAACACAGACGGCGGTTCAGCAGTTGATCCCATCACTCAGGATTACGGCACTGCAATCAAGGCTCCCGCAGAACCCACCAAGGAAGGCTATGACTTCGCAGGTTGGTCACCCGAGCTTCCCGCAACAATGCCCGACCTCGGTGATACCGGTGCTTCAACAACAGTTACCGCTCAGTGGACAAAGAATAACTACACAGTTACTTACTTTGTAAAGAACCCCGCAACAGGTGCTTTTGATGAAATCACAACAGCAACAGTTGCTTACGATGATCCCATCTCAACAGTATTTGCTTACACAGCACCCACAGGTTACTCGCTCGTTAGCGTAGCTTACACAGACACAGGTCTTACAGCTCCTCTTGCAGCAGATGCAAAGATGCCTGCAAATAATGTAAACCTTTACTTTGATGTAGCTGCAAACGAATACGAAGCAAAGTTCTATCTTGACGATGCAAAGACAGACCTCTATGCAACAGTTAAGGCAGACTATAATGCAGTAATCGATGCTCCCGCAGATCCCACCAAGGCAGGTTATGTATTCACCGGTTGGACTCCCGCTGTTGATACAATGAACGAAGAAGGCAAGTCCTTCGTTGCAGGTTGGGAAGCAGATACATTCACCGCAACCTTCAAGGGTAACGGCGGTGTTTGGGGCGAAGGCGAAGCAATCGAAACATCTCAGGTTCTCGATGTTGTCTTCGATACAGCTCTCACAGCTCCTGCAGCTCCCGTAAGAACAGGCTACACCTTCAAGGGTTGGGATAAGACAGTTCCCGCAACAATGCCTGCTGAAGACCTCGTCTTCACAGCACAGTGGGAAATCAAGTCAGTTACCATCACCTTCAAGGATGGAGACAATACTCTTACAACAATCAAGCAGGACTACGGCACAGCTGTAACAGCTCCTGAAGATCCCACTAAGGAAGGCTACACCTTCACAGGTTGGGATAAGAGCGTTCCCGAAATCATGCCCGATGCCGATGTAACAATCAATGCTACATGGGAAATCAACAAGTATGATGTAATCTGGAATGTTGACGGCGTTACAACAATTGTTAAGGATGTACCTTACGGAACAGTAATTGCTAAGCAGACTGCTCCCGAAAAGACAGGTTATACCTTCACAGGTTGGACCAATTACACAGACGGCATGACAATGCCTGCAAATGATGTTGAATTCATTGCAGCATTCGAAGCTAAGGAATACACAGTAACCTTCGATGCAAACGACGGTGCATGGGATAACGGAGACACAACAAGAACAGTTACCGCTAAGTACGGCGAAGCTCTTGCAGCTCCCGTGGCTCCCGGCAGAACAGGTTACACATTCCAGACATGGTCACCCTCAGTTCCCACAACAATGCCTGCTGAAAATGCAACCTATAAGGCAATCTGGGCAACTGCAGGTAAGGTAGACTACGCAGTAGAAACCTACTACATGAACACCGTAGGCACATATGACGATGTTACTCCCGTTATAACAGGCGGTACGGCAACAATCGATGCATATGTCAAGATCGCAGTTGATGAAGCTCCCGCAGGCTTCAAGTATGATACTGCTGCTGCTAACTACATCGAAGGTGTTGTAGCAGGCGACGGCTCAACAGTATTCAAGGTTTACTACGCAAGAAATGTTTACACAATCAAGTTCGTTGGTAACGAAGGCACAATCGACGGTAACCCCGACAAGAGTGCAACATATTACTACGGCACAACGGTTGTTGAACCCACGGCAGTAAGAACCGGCTATGATTTCATCGGCTGGTCAACAACAGCAGACGGCGAAGTAGTTGCAGTTGAAGCAACAGCTCTTGCAGATGCAACTTACTATGCACAGTGGGAAGAAGCAACCTACACCGCAACCTTCAAGGCCCTTCCCGGCGCATTCGCAGACGGTGAAACAACAGTAACCGTTGAATATGCATACGGCGAAGCAATCGAAAAGGCTGCAACTCCCGTACGCGAAGGCTATGACTTCGTTGAATGGGCAGGTTATACAGACGGTATGACAATGGATGCCGGTGATGTAACCTTCACAGCTGTATGGACTCCCAAGTCATATAACGCAGTATTCTATACTGATAATACTATGGCTGTAACCCACGACACAAAGACTGCTAAATATACAGAAAACTACAATGTTGCAACCGATCCCGCAAAGACAGGTTACACATTCGACGGTTGGTATGATGCAGCAACCAATAAGCCCGCAGGTCTTCCCGAAGCAGGCGGTATCGTAACCATGCCTCTCGGCGGAGCTGAGTACTATGCAACATGGAAGGTTAATGATGTTAACCTTGTTTACCGTGCAAACGGCGGTACTTTCGAAGACGGCTCAGCTAACAAGACATATCCCGTTCCCTTCGGAACAGCCAAGGCTGATATGCCTGTTCCCGCTGAACCCACAAGAGTAGGCTACAGCTTCAACGGCTATAGTCCTGCACTTCCCGAAACAATGCCTGCAACTCAGCTTAACCTTGTTGCTCAGTGGACACCCAATGAATATGATGTAACCTTCGATGCAGGTGAAGGCGCATTCACTCAGGGTACTGAGGATACTTCAGACGATACTCCCACATTCACAGATAAGGTTATCTATGAAGAGCAGCCTGTATATGTTCCCGATGAAGCTCCCGTAAGACCCGGCTATGACTTCGGCGGTTGGAAAGATGAAGAAGGAAATGTCTACAATTCCGGCGACGAAATTCCCATGACAGCAGGCGACATTAAACTCGATGCTATCTGGACTGCAGCTGATTCAGATTATACTGTTCTCCACTACTACATGGATGTAAATGGCACTTATGAAGATGCAGAAATTATAACCGAAGATGTCACAGATAAGACAGATACAAAAGTAACTGTAATTCCGAGAAATATTGATAACTTCACCTTTGATGCAGCAGCATCAACAATTGAAGGTACTGTTACTGCAGACGGCGCTCTTGTTCTTGAACTCTACTATGTACGTGATAAGAACACCTTCACAACATACGATGAAGACGGTAATGAAGTAACCTCAGAAGAAGTTTACTTCGATGCTCCTCTCAATGTTGCTGATCCCACCAAGGAAGGCTACACCTTCGCAGGTTGGACAGACGCTGAAGGCAACCCCGTAACAGTTCCCGCAACAATGCCCGGCGATAAGCTTGACATTTACGAGAGCTGGACAATCAAGACCTTCGATGTAACATTCGATGCTAACACCGGCGCATGGGCTGACGGCGATACAGTTAAGACTGTTGATACAGCTTACGGTACAGCTGTTAAGGCTCCCGTTGACGGCGAAGGCAATGCTTATGAACCTATTAAGGCAGGTCATAAGTTCATCGGCTGGTTCGATGCTCTTGAAAACGGCAACTCAGTTGATTCTTACACATCAATGCCCGAACTTGCAGACGGTGAAACTCTTACCTTCTATGCAAGATGGGAAGCATTGAAGAATAACTACACAATCGAGATTTATGAGATGAATCCCGACGGTACAATGCCCACAGAGCCTACCTCAATGGTAATCAACAATGCTCTCGTTGGCGAAACAGTTACAGCTAACGTAACAGTTCCCGCAGGCTTCACACTCGACGAAGCTAACAGCGAACTCGAAGGTGTTGTTCCCGCTGAAGGCGAGCTTGTTCTTAAGGTTGTTCTTACAAGAGCACCTCACACATTCACCGCTATTGTTGACGGCGTAGCACTTGTTGACGGTGTAGAATATTACTTCGACGAAACAGTCAAGGCAATCGACACACCCACTAAGGATGGCTACACCTTCGCAGGCTGGACCGAAACAGCTCCCGGCGGCATTATTGAAGAAGGCGCAGCTGCAGATTCATCATATCCCGCAAGAATGCCTAACAATGATGTTACAATCTACGGCGTATGGTCAACCAACAGCTATAACGCAATCTTTGATGCAGGCAAGGGTATGTTCGAAAACGGAACAGAAGATCCTGCAGACGATAAGCCCGTTGTAACAGTTCCCGTAGTATTCGGCGAAACAATCACTGCTCCCACAGAAGTTCCCGTTCAGGAAGGCTTCGAGTTCGGCGGTTGGAAGGCTGAAGACGGTACTGTATATCAGCCCGGTGAAGAAACCGATGATAAGATGACCAGCGCAGGCGCAACATTTGAGGCTGTATGGAACAAGTCAAACTTCACAGTTACATTCTATGGCTATGAGGCACTCACAGAGTCACCCTACAAGTCAGCAAATGCAACGAAGGTTCTTGATTCCAAGAATTATGATTATGACGAAGCAATCGAATTCCCCGAAGCTCCCTCAAACATCGATGCTCAGTATTATACCTTCCTCGGTTGGTCAAAGACTGAAGGCGGCGCAGTAATGTCCGAATCAGATCTTTACAACCAGAAGATGCCTGCAGAGGATACAGCATACTACGCAGTTTATGAGCGCGTTAAGGTTATGCTTATCCCCAATGACGATGCAGCATACTGGACAGACAATGATAAGACCTGCACAACTGTTATTGACAGAACCGGTGAAGAATACTGGTATGTATACGGTCTTACCGACAGAATGCTTGTTGAAACAACTAACACAAGAAAGTGCCTTGCAACTTACGTTGACGTAAGCGGTGACGGTTACTACGAGGTTGTTGAATTCAAGGCTAAGGAAGGTTCAGTTGGTACCGGTACCGTAATCAACGTATATGATAATGTTACAAAGGAACTTGTTGAAAGCTTCACAATTATCATCTACGGCGACCTTAACGGTGACGGCGGTATCACAAATACCGATGCAACAATCGCTTTTGCAGAGGCTGACGGTACAACAACATGGAGCCAGACTTATGCAGGCGAATATTGCCACTATATGGATAAGGCATCCAATATCAACGGCGATAACAGCTTCAGCTCAGTTGATGCTGTGCAGATTAATTACTATGTACTTGGTAAGGTTGATATTGATCAGGTTGCAGGCTGTGTAACCAGTCCTTCTTCCGTAGTTGTAGCAGCATAAATTAAATGGACCCTCGGCGAAAGCCGGGGGTCTTTTTCCTTAAAATAAACAGCACGGATTTTTGAAATTTCTCCTAAAATCCGTGCTGTTTTTCTTGTTCAATTTAATCTTCAAGTATCGCTCTTTTGTATTTTTCAATCATGTGGCGTGCCGTTTCAACGGTGTTTCCGTCGCTTGGTGCATCAGGATTGACGGTAGAAAGCCATTTCTTTTCGAAGTCAGCATAATTCTTGTAGAATTGATTGCCTCTGTAAATATTTCTTTCGCAATGCTGTTTCCTTGTTGTTGTTGAAAACTTACCTCTCCTCGGGAATTCGTATGCGAGTCTTTCAAAGAAGCTCTGCCAACGCTTGACATAATAGGTTTTTATCAGTCCGCCCCATTCCTTCCATGCGTAATCATAGTTAACCGAATTCGCAAAAGGTCCCCATACAGTTACCTGTGCAAGAAGATTCAGTTCAAAATTCTGCGCATCTTTTTCGGTAAAGGCAAGTGCTTTTGCTTCTTTAAGGTGCTCATGGAGAGTAAGCTCGGGTCTGGTCTGAAGAAGCTCGTCAAGCTCTTCGCATATTTTGAGAAATGCATTTGAAGAACGCTCAAAAATGCTTACATCCTTATTGTAAAATCCGTACATAACCTTGTCGTATAGATTTGAAACATAGTTGCTCATAACCTGACGGACAAGGTCACATGCATCGTAAGCATAGCCGTCCTTGGTTGCGTTTTCGGCACTGAGGAGAAGCTCTGCGGCTTTGAAAAGCTTTTTATTATCGTAACGAAGCTCACGGAAATCGTTCGGAGCGGTGTGACGAAGCTCGGTTGCAGGTCTTGCACAGATAACTGAGCCTGTTTCTCTGCCGGTGCAATTTTCGCTGTAGCAGGTTTCGGAAAGAAGCATCATTGCATCAACAAGGCATTTTTCACGGCTGCCGTATCGGCGGTATGCATAGTCACGAAGCCATTCCTCAAGATTGACTGGCGAATCTTCGGTAATCATCTGAAATGCAAGGTCATAATAAAGCGGATTCTGGAATACACCTTCAGGGAAAAGTCCCGTACCGCTGCAGTTTTCGCAGTTGAGCGATGCATATGCGTTGTCGGCAAGAGCTTTGATGCTGCCGTGAAGAGTGTTTCGGTCACCGAAATTGTGGAGATTTCCGAGAATGAATTCATATCCCCAGAAATTGTCATTTTCTTTATATTTGCTGCCGTCAATGTCGAGAATAAGAAGCCTTTCCTTTGGAACAGCCTTGACAATCTGCTCTCTGAGTGACCAGCTCTGCATAACCCAGACCGAATCCTTGTCAAACTCCTTATACATTGTATCAATTGCTCTGCCGACTTTCCAAAGATAATCTCTTGTTTTGACCGAGGGAGCATTCTCGTGGAACGGGTCGCAGGCATAGTAGTGATATGCGCCGAAAAGCTGACGCTGTTTCTCAAGAAGAGCGGTTCCGAATTTCTTGAAAACAGGGTCAGTCGGATCAAGCTGATAGGTAATCGGGAAGTTACACCATGACGGAATCATGCGAAGACGGACTTTTTTAAACAGCTTGGTTATTGTTGCGGGAACGGTCCCTGCAAAGCCCTGCTGAATCGGTGTCATGCCAAGCTCAACTTCACGCTCAATTATTTTTTTGCCGAGTTCAAGGCGGCTTTCAATATATTTAACATCGGTCAGGCTGAAATAGCCCGTAAGATTCGTCATAAGCTGCCACGGCCAGAAACCGGGGCCTGAAAGAAATGAGAGTGCACCGGTTTCGCTGTAGGTGAAATCTCTGAGAGTGTAATACCATACAGCCTCGCTTCCGACAACGGAAAGCGGCATGTTGATGCCATTCATTGCCATAAAATCTATCTCTTTTTCCCAATCCTCCCATTTCCAGAAGGCAAATGAGTAGCCGAGAGTGCAGTAATTCATGTATGCACGTCTTTTCTGCGGAACAATCTTGGTTATTATTCCTTCAAAAAGGGGAGCAGATGAAACCGAAATTTCTCTGTTGCCGCAATGTGAAAGATTGACACCGCAGTATTTTTTCAGATATGCATAATATGCCATTGCCTGGCTGATTTTGCAGTCGCCGCAAAGAACAATTTTTCCGTTTTCACAAAACAGTTCATATGTATTTTTGCCGTCAACGCTTTCGATTTCGCGAAGCTCAAACATATCGGCGATTTCAGGTGTGTTTCTTAAAATAAGATTTTTCATTATGTTCTCCCGATAAAATGATTATACAAATTAATTATACAATAAAAAATTTTTATAGGCAAGTTATTTTGATGAATTAACAGATTGTTTAATTATTTTGAGTTCCGATGTGATAAAATATATTCGTTCCGAATCAAAAATGCATATTATTTGATAAAAATTTTCATAAAATATGAAATAAAGCTTTACACTTAGCTTTAAATAAAGTAAAATATAAATAATTATAATATAAAAAGGCGGTGCTTTAAATGCAACCTGTTTATAAGCGAATCCTTCTTAAGCTAAGCGGTGAAGTGCTTGCAGGCGGGAAGGGTCATGGCTTTGATTTTGAAACCATCAATTCAATATGCAAATCCGTCAGCGAGCTTACAAAGCTCGGTGTCGAGGTCGGCCTGGTTGTCGGCGGCGGTAACTTCTGGAGAGGACGCTCCGGCGGTAATATGGACAGAACCCGTGCAGACCATATCGGTATGCTTGCAACGGTTATGAATTCTCTTGCGCTTGCAGATGCGCTTGAACAGTTCGGAGTAAATGTCAGGGTGCAGAGTGCAATTGAGATGCATCAGATTGCGGAAACATACATCAGAAACAGAGCTGTCCGTCACCTTGAAAAGGGCAGACTTGTTATTTTCGCAAGCGGAACGGGAAATCCGTTCTTCTCGACTGATACTTGCGCAGCTCTCAGAGCGGCGGAAATCAAGGCAGATATAATCTTCAAGGCAACGAACGTTGACGGCGTTTACGACAAGGACCCCAACAAGTATCCGGATGCTGTCAAATATGATGTTGTAACGCACAGCGAGGTTCTTGAAAAAGACCTCAAGGTTATGGATTCAACGGCAGCGTCGCTTTGCCGTGATAATAATATCCCCATTCTTGTTTTCAATCTTGAAAACCCGGAAAATATCATTAAAGCAGTTCTCGGTGAAAACATCGGAACAATAGTCAAGGAGGGCTAAAATATGCAGACAGTATTTGCATTGGCAGAAGAAAAAATGGGTAAGACCCTGAGTGCACTTAAGAATGAGTATTCATCAATGAGAGCGGGCAGAGCAAACGCTTCCGTTCTTGATAAAATCAGAGTTGACTATTACGGCACTCCCACACCCATCAATCAGATGGCGGCTGTTGCTGTTGCTGAGGCAAGAATCCTCACAATCCAGCCTTGGGATACTTCAACTCTCCACACAATCGAAAAGGCGATTCAGGCATCGGATATCGGCATCAATCCTCAGAACGACGGCAGGATCATCCGCCTTGTGTTCCCTCAAATCACAGAGGAACGCCGTAAGGAGCTTTGCAAGGAAGTCAAGAAAATGGCTGAGGAATCAAAGGTTTCGGTTCGTTCAACAAGACGTGACTGCATCGATAAGGTAAAGAAAATGGAAAAAGCATCCGAAATCACAGAGGATGACCTCAAACATGCAGAAAAGAAGCTTCAGGATATCACTGATAAGCATATCAAGGATATCGATAAGCTTTCGGAAGAAAAAGAAAAGGACATCATGGAAATCTGACATGATTGAATCAGAGGGCGGTTGCGGCTGCCCTCTGTTAACCCGAAAAGGAGAAGGTTGAAAAATGACAAAGGAAGAGCTTGCAAATGTTTCTTTGCCCCGTCATATTGGTATAATCATGGACGGTAACGGAAGATGGGCAAAGCAGAGAGGACTCAAAAGAAGTGAAGGTCATAAGGAAGGCGCAAAGGTTTTCAGAGCAATCTGTGACTATGCAGCTGAAATAGGAATTGAATGCCTGACCTTCTATGCTTTTTCAACCGAAAACTGGAAACGTCCTGCCGACGAGGTTGAGGCGATAATGAATCTTTTCAGAGATTATCTTTTTGAGGCACAGGAAAGAGAAGAAGAAAATGAACAAAAGGGCATGCGAATCCGCTATATTGGCGACAGAAAGGCTTTGCCCGAAGATATAATAAATCTTATCGGTCAGCTTGAAGAGCATTCGGCTGAAAAAAATCACATTACAGTCAATCTTGCCGTTAATTACGGCGGAAGGGATGAAATCCTTCATTCCGTAAAAGAAATTGCAGCAAAGGTTGCGGCAGGGAAAATAAAACCCGAGGATATAACTTTGAAAGATGTAGACGAAAATCTCTACACGGCGGGTCAGCCCGACCCTGATTTGATAATCAGACCGAGCGGAGAATACCGTCTTTCCAATTTCCTTATCTGGCAGGCAGCATATTCCGAATTCTGGTTTTCGGATATACTTTGGCCTGACTTTACAGCCGATGACTTGGATAAGGCAATTATAGATTACAGCAAAAGAAACAGACGCTTCGGCGGTGTATGATTTTGCTGATTTTTCGGCAGACGGAGGCGATTGAGAAAAACAAAATAAATTAAATAAAAAGAATTGAGAGTGAAAAATATGAAAGTAAGAATTATAACGGGTGTAACATGTGCGCTCGTAGTAATAATGCTGCTCGTTTTTACGGGCCTCGGTTATCAGGGTGTCATGAGTATTCCCATGGGTGCAATTGCGGCGATTGCGGCATACGAGATGATGCGTGTTTCAAAATGTAAAAACAAAGTGCTGACTGTTGTTTCAATGATAGCGGCGGCAATCGGTCCAGCTTATGTCGATTTTGATTTGCAGAAATATATTCCTATCCCGCTTTCGGCGATAGTTATTATTTATGTCATTGCGCTGCTTATCATCATGCTTAAATTTTACGATACAACAAAGTTTGAGCATGTTGCGCTTGCTTTGTTTGCATCACTGATTCTTCCCGGTGCACTCGGAACATTTTTCAAGGTCAGAGACCTCTGCGTCGAATTTCCCGATCTTTTCCAGCGCTCGCATTGCGTATTTCTTATTCTCAGTGCTATGTATAGCGCATGGATGAGCGATACATGGGCGTATTTCGTCGGCAGCAAGTTCGGAAAGCATAAGCTCGCGCCCAAAATCAGCCCCAAAAAGTCGGTTGAAGGTGCAGTTGGCGGTGTTTTCGGAAATGCTCTTTTCTGCGTTGTAACATATTTCATATGTGATTATACCTGCTTCCGTAACGAAACACTCAATGTGTGGATGATTTTTATCGGTTCGATAATTCTCACGGTTCTCGGCATGTGCGGCGACCTTTCGGCATCGGTTATCAAGAGAAACTTCGGCGAAAAGGATTTCGGAAATCTTTTCCCCGGTCACGGCGGCGTTCTTGACAGAATCGACAGCTTCCTCGTAACAATGCCTGCGCTTTATGTTATGATTCAGATTGGTCTAGCAATTGCAGGCAGATAATAATTAAAGGTGATAAAAATGACCAAAACCCTTGCCGTTCTCGGCTCAACAGGTTCAATAGGGGTTCAGGCTCTTGAGGTAGCGGAGCTTATGGGCTTTAAGGTTCAGGCTTTGACCGCTAATTCGAGAACCGATATAATTGAGGAACAAATCAGAAAATTCACGCCATGCATGGCGGCGGTTGCCGATGAAAAAGCGGCAGCGGATTTGAAAATAAGAGTTGCGGATACCTCGACGAAAATCCTTGCAGGCAGGCATGGTGTTGAGGAGTGCGCTAGTTGCGGTGCGGATACGGTGCTTAACAGCATTGTCGGTATTGCAGGGCTTGCTCCGACTCTTGAGGCGATAGACTCGGGCAGCAATATTGCTCTTGCAAACAAAGAAACTCTTGTAGCAGGCGGCAAAATCGTACTCGATGCGGCGGAAAAGAAAGGTGTATCGATTCTTCCCGTTGACAGTGAGCATTCCGCTATTTTTCAGTCACTCCAAGGATGTCAGGGCAAAAGTCAGATAAAAAGACTTATTTTAACGGCTTCGGGCGGACCTTTCTTCGGCAAAAAGAAAGAAGAACTTGAAAAAGTTACTCTTGAGCAGGCGCTTAATCATCCCAACTGGAGTATGGGTGCAAAAATAACCATTGACTCTGCTACAATGATGAACAAGGGTTTGGAGCTTATCGAAGCTGCATGGCTTTTCGGTATGAAAGCGGCGGATATCGATATCCTTGTTCACAGGCAGAGCATAGTTCATTCGCTTGTTGAATATGTTGATAATTCGGTTATTGCTCAGCTCGGTATACCCGATATGAGAATACCTATTCAGTATGCGCTCACTTATCCCGACAGGTTCGTAAGCCCGGTTAAGCAGCTTGATTTGGCTCAGGCGGCAACGCTCACTTTTGAAAAGCCTGACTATGAAACCTTCGCCTGCATAAACTTATGCAGAAAGGCTTTTGAAAAGGGCGGTCTTTATCCTGCGGCGGTCAATGCCGCCAACGAAAAAGCAAACGAGCTTTTCAGAAGCGGAAAAATAAAGTTCCTCGATATACCCAAAGCTGTTGAGGCGGCTTTTGATTATACGGCAGATGTTTCGGATTATACTCTTGAGCAGGTTTTCGAAACCGATATGCTTATCCGTACCGAAACGGAAAGGTTATTTATATGAACGCAATTCCTCTTTTTTCTGCGTCGGCAGTTTGGGGAAAGGTATGGCCGATTCTGATTGCCATACTTTTCTTCGGTTTAATTATAATGTTTCATGAACTCGGACATTTCATTTTTGCAAAGCTCTTCGGAGTTCAGGTCAATGAATTTTCAATGGGTATGGGTCCGACTCTTTTTAAGCGCAAAAAAGGTGAAACAAAATATGCTCTTCGTCTTTTCCCGATAGGCGGCTTTGTCAGCATGGAGGGTGAGGATGAGGACAGCGAAAACGAACGTGCCTTCTGCAATAAACCTGTATGGCAGAGATTCATTATTGTTGCGGCGGGCGGCACGGTCAATCTTATAATGGGTGTTATTATTGTTGCAGTTATGCTTTGCATGACAGACCTAATAGGCACCCCCGAAATTCATTCATTCCATGAAACTGCGGTCAGCAATACTCAGCTTCAGGTTAATGATAAAATCAAAGAAATCAACGGCAGAAAAGTTTTTTCTGAATATGATATCGGCTTTCTTATGTCAAGAGATGATGACGGAGTCATTGATTTTGTTGTTGAACGAGAAGGCGAAAAGGTGAATCTCAATGCCGTTAAATTCAATACAGAGGACAGAAACGGTCAGTTCACGATAATCTATGATTTCATCATAAAAGGTGTTGAACCCGGCTTTGCATCGGTTGCAAAGAATGCGGTTCTCGAATCTGTTTCGATTGCGAGAGTTGTCTGGGTAAGCCTTCTTGACCTTGTGACGGGAAGATACGGTCTGAGTGACCTATCGGGTCCCATCGGTACGGTTTCGATTATTGCGGATGTTGCCCAGAATGCGGCAACCCAGCAGATTGACTGGACAAATCTTCTTATGATTATGGCACTTATTGCCATTAATATCGGTCTGTTTAACCTTCTTCCGCTTCCCGCGCTCGACGGCGGCAGACTCTTCTTTATGGCAATCGAGTTTGTTTTCAGAAAGCCCGTTCCGAGGAAATACGAAGGATGGGTTCATGCGGTCGGTCTTATTCTTCTCATGCTGCTGATGGTTGTAATTTCCTTCAGTGACATAATGAGACTCATAAAAGGTTAGGTGTAATTTATGTTAAGACGCAGCAGCAAAAAGGTTAGGGTCGGCAACGTTTATATCGGCGGTGATTCTCCCGTAACCGTTCAGTCAATGCTCAATAAGCCTGCGTCGGATATCGACGGCAGTGTTAAGCAGGCGGTTGCGCTTGAAAAGGCGGGGTGTGAAATTATCCGTGCCGCTGTGCCGGATATGGCGGCGGTAAAGCTTATTGAAAAGCTCAAGGAGAATTTAACCGTTCCCGTTGTTGCGGATATTCATTTTGATTACCGCTTGGCACTCGCAAGCCTTGATGCAGGCGTTGATAAAATCCGTATCAATCCCGGCAACATCGGCTCTATGGACAGAGTTAAGGCGGTTGCAGATGCATGCAAAGCAAAGAGTGTTCCCATACGCATCGGAGTAAACTCGGGTTCGCTTGAAAAAGAATTGCTTGCAAAGTACGGCTCACCCTGCGCAGAAGCACTTGCCGAAAGTGCGCTCAGTCATGTTTCGCTTCTTGAACGATGCGATTTTGACGACATTGTTATTTCAATAAAATCATCATCCGTTCCGATTATGATTGATTCTTACCGTCTTGTTGCCGAAAAATGCGATTATCCTCTTCACCTCGGCGTAACAGAAGCGGGCACACACGATATGGCGCTCATAAAATCATCTGTCGGTATCGGTTCACTCCTTCTTGAAGGCATAGGTGATACAATCCGTGTTTCCATGACCGATGACCCTGTCAATGAGGTTGCGGCGGCAAACGGAATTCTCAAAGCCTGCGGACTGAAAAAAGACGGTGTTGATATCGTTGCATGCCCGACCTGCGGCAGAACTAAAATCGACCTTATCGGACTTGCAAAAGAGGTTGAGTCAAGACTTTCGGGCTGCAAAAAGAACATAAGGGTAGCCGTTATGGGCTGCGCTGTCAACGGACCGGGCGAAGCCCGTGAAGCGGATATCGGTATTGCAGGCGGCGACGGCTGTGCGCTTATCTTCAAGAAGGGCGAAATAGTTTGCAAGGTTCCCGAAAGTGAAGCGGTGGACACTCTTATCTCAGAAATAGAAAAATTATAGTTTGATGACTGAGATAAATGCGCCGGAACATAAACGTTTTTTTGTAGGGGCGATTCACGAATCGTCTGCAAAAATATTATGTTTATTTGCTGTTTTTTCGCTTTTGACGTATACCTGATACGCCTGCAAGCGAGAAAAACGCCATCCGACATCATTTCTCTTCAGTTATATTAATGAAACAAACACCGGGCAGAGCAATCTGCCCTTTTTTAAACGAGGACAAAATGCAGGAAAATAACATTTTAAATTTCATAGGCGAATTTATCAATGCAGGACTGCGTGAAATTTTTTCAAGCGGTCTTGTTGAACGTATTTCGCTCGATGAAGAAACAATGAAGCTGAGCATCACCGCTCGGTTTGACAGATATATCGAGGATAATTTCATCCTTAATGCTCAGAATGAAATCAAGTCTGCACTCGGTATCAACAAGGCGGTTATCACTCCGCTTTATCCTCAGAGTGCTTTTTCGGATAAATGCATTCCGCAGCTTAAAAGGGTAATAAAGGAGAACATTGCCGCTGCGAACGGTTTTCTTGAAAACGCAAAGTTTACAGTAAGGGAAAATGCTGTTGAAATCCATGTATTCAACGGCGCGGATATTCTCTGCGAAGCAGGTGCAAAGGAGTTCCTTTCAAAGTATATAAGAGATACCTTCGGTGTTCAGTCTGAAGTGGAAATCACGGGTGAAAGCAGCGCAAAGCTTGATTCGCCCGAATATGTTCAGATGCAGGCGGAGGGAATCAAAATCGAAGTGCCGGTTGAAGAAGACCTCAGCAAGCCCAAAGAGGCAAAGCAGGAATTTGACGATTTGCCCATATCACTGACCAATGCAAAGGTTATTTACGGCAATAAGATTAAATCAAAGCCCGTGCCGCTCAGCGGTATTTCAATTGAGGATGGCAATGTTACGGTCTGGGGCAAGGTTTTCTCGCTCGATATGCGTGACACCAAGGACGGAAAGCGCAAGATTATTAATTTTAACATAACCGATAAAACAAATTCATATACCGTAAAAATTTTCGAGGCTGTTCAGAATTGTGAGCAGCTTGTCGCAGGCATTTCCAACGGAAAAACCGTTATGCTCAGAGGTCATGTTGAATATGACGACTATATCAAAACCTATTGCATCAAAGCAAACTCGGTTATGATTATCGATGAAATTCCTATCAAGGATACCGCCGAAGAAAAGCGTGTTGAGCTTCATATGCATACCAATATGTCCGCAATGGACGGCATGACGGGTGCGGCAAAGCTTGTTGCGAGAGCAGCAAAATGGGGTCATAAGGCTGTGGCGATAACCGACCACGGTGTTGTTCAGGCGTTCCCCGAAGCAGCTGCGGCGGCAAAGGAAAACGGAATAAAGGTCATTTACGGCATGGAGGGTTATTTCGTTGATGATTCGGTTAAAATCGTAACGGGCGAAAAGGACATGCCCTTGAGCGGTACTTTTATTGTTTTCGACGTTGAAACAACGGGTCTTCGTACCGATATGGTGCGTCTTACCGAAATCGGTGCAGTCAAATATGTTGACGGTGCGGAGAGGGCAAGATTTCAGACATTTGTCAACCCTGAAATGCCCATTCCTGCAAAAATCACCGAGCTTACGGGTATAACAAACGCCATGGTTGCAAATGCTCCCAAAGAAGCTGAGGCGGTTAAAGAATTCTTTGAATTCTGCGGTGACGGAATTCTTGTTGCTCATAACGCAACCTTTGATACCGACGTTATAAAACACACCTGCAGAAGAAACGGAATTGATTATAACTTTACACACATCGACACACTTGTTATGGCGCAGAGCCTTATTGAAGGCATCAAGAATTATAAGCTTGATTCGCTTCAGAAGCACTTCAAGCTTCCGTCATTTGACCACCACAGAGCGGATGAGGATGCAGGTGCG
The DNA here is from genome assembly GCA_017410195.1 of Clostridia bacterium. GTDB lineage: Bacteria > Bacillota > Clostridia > Oscillospirales > Acutalibacteraceae > CAG-177. The sequence continues at coordinate 31,022 of JAFQRF010000015.1, forward strand.
CTTGCGGGTATTTTTGAAAAACTGCTTGAACTCTGCAGAGAAAAGGGTGTTGAAAAAGTTTCCGAAATCAACGAAAAAATCCCCGTCAATATCAAAAGACTGCCGACTTACCATATCATCCTTCTTGCAAAGAACAAAGTTGGTCTTAAACATCTTTATCAGCTTATTTCAAAATCAAATCTCGAATATTATTACCGTCATCCGAGAATTCCCAAAAGTGAGCTTATGGCGCACAGAGAGGGTCTTATCGTCGGAAGTGCCTGCGAAGCGGGTCAGCTGTATCAGGCGATATTCATGGGCAGACAGAAGGAAAAGCTCATTGAGATGGCAGAAATGTATGACTATCTCGAAATTCAGCCCAACGGCAACAATGCCTTTATGATTCGTGAGGGAATGGTTGATTCAAATGAGGACTTAAATGAAATAAACAGACGAATCATTCACCTTGCCGATGAGGTTGGAATTCCTGTTGTCGCAACGGGTGACGTTCACTTCATGGAAGAGAGCGACAGCATATTCAGAGAAATTCTCATGGCGGGTCAGGGCTTCAAGGATGCTTCGGAGCAGGCTCCGCTCTACCTGAGAACAACTCAGGATATGCTCAGTCAGTTTGAATATCTCGGCGAAGAAACTGCGTATGAAGTTGTTGTTAAAAACCCCAACCTTATAGCCGATATGTGTGAAGAAATAAAGCCTATTCCCGACGGAACATATCCTCCGAAAATCGAAGGCTCGGATGAAGAACTCCGCCGAATCTGTTATGAAAGAATGGAGGATTATTACGGTTCTCCGCTCCCTGAATATATCAGAGAAAGACTCGATAAGGAGCTTGAATCCATAATTAAAAACGGATTTGCCGTTCTTTATATCATCGCCCAGAAGCTTGTCTGGAACTCAATGGAAAACGGCTATTATGTCGGCTCCAGAGGTTCGGTAGGTTCATCGTTCGTTGCCTTTGCTGCCGGTATTTCCGAGGTTAATCCGCTTGTACCGCACTACATCTGCGAAAGCTGTAAGCACAGCGAATTTTTCTACAAGGGCGAATACGGTTCGGGCTATGATATGCCGCCGAAGGATTGCCCCGTCTGCGGAAAGCCTATGCACCGTGACGGTCACGATATTCCGTTTGAAACCTTCCTCGGTTTCTACGGTGACAAGCAGCCTGATATCGACCTTAACTTCTCTGGTGAATATCAGTTCTATGCCCACAGGTATACCGAAGAGCTTTTCGGAAAATCCCATGTTTTCAAGGCGGGTACAATCGGCACTCTCGCCGATAAAACCGCATTCGGATTTGTTAAAAAATGGGCTGAGGAAAAGGGTGTGTTCCTTTCAAGAGCAGAGGAAGAACGTCTTGTCCAGGGCTGTGTCGGTGTTAAAAGAACAACGGGTCAGCATCCGGGCGGTATGGTTGTTGTGCCTGCTGATATGGATGCGGAGGATTTCACCCCCATTCAGCACCCTGCCGATGATGCTGACTCAATCCACAGAACAACCCACTTCGACTTCCATTCGCTTCACGATACCATTCTCAAGCTTGATAATCTCGGCCATGATGTGCCGACACTCTATAAGCATCTTGAGGATCTGACAGGTATCTGCGTTATGGATGTTGATATCTGCGACCCGAAGCTCTACGAGCTTCTGACCTCTCCAGAGCCTTTGGGTGTAACCGCAGAGGATATCGACTGCGAAACGGGAACGCTTTCTCTCCCTGAGCTTGGCACACCGTTTGTGCGTCAGATGCTTATGGAATCTCAACCGAAGAATTTCTCCGATATGCTTCAGATTTCGGGACTTTCGCATGGCACAGATGTTTGGATTGGCAACGCTCAGGAGCTTATCAAAAACGGTACCTGCACCATTTCGGAAGTTATCGGTACCCGTGACAACATCATGGTTTACCTTATCAACAAGGGTGTTGAAAAGGGCATGGCGTTCAAAATTATGGAAATTGTCCGTAAGGGCAAGGCAACGAAGCTTCTGACCGATGAACACAAGCAGGCGATGATAGATAACGGCGTTCCGCAGTGGTATCTTGATTCGTGTATGAAAATAAAATACATGTTCCCTAAGGCTCATGCTGCGGCATATGTAAGTGCGGCAATGCGTCTTGCGTGGTACAAGCTTTATAAACCTGTTGAATATTATGCAACATTTATGACCGTTCGCGGCGAAGATATCGATACCGCATCCGTCCTTGCAGGCAGGGGAGCGGTCAAAAAGAAAATGGATGAAATCAAGCAGAAAATGCAGATGAAAACCGCAACAGCCAAGGAAGAAGGTACATTCACATCTTTGCAGGTTATCAACGAAATGATGGCAAGAGGAGTTGAAATTCTTCCGATTGATATTTATAAATCTACCGCAAACCGCTATATTATTGAGGACGGAAAGATAAGGCTGCCGTTCTCGGCAATTGCAGGCTGCGGCGGCAGAGCAGCAGAAGGCCTTGAGGCGGCACGCAATGACGGCGGCGGAGATTTCCTTTCAATTGAGGACTTCCAGCTTCGTTCGGGTGCTTCAAAAACAATTATTGCAGCTCTCGAAGAAGGCGGTGCATTTGCATCTCTGCCGAAATCAACCCAGCTCAGCTTCTTTTAGGAGTTAAATATGGAAAAAAGAAAAATCCCCCTGCGCCAGAGAACTTGGTATAAACTTGATAATGCGGCCAAGGTATTCCCCGGGCAGGACAGCTCATCATGGTCGAATGTATACAGACTTTCGGCTACCCTGACCGAAACCGTTGACTCCGGGTTGCTTGAGAAAGCGATTGAAATAACCTTGAAGCGTTTCCCCACCTTTGATGTGCGTATGCGTAACGGTTTTTTCTGGCACTATCTTGAAAAAAATCCTTACGGCGTTCCTCCGATTATGGAGGATATCGCAAATCCCTGTACACGCTTCAGGATGAAGGAAAACAGAGGATATCTTTTTAAAGTTTATTACTACGAAAAGCGTATTTCGGTTGAATTTTATCATTCGCTGACCGACGGTTACGGTGCGTCACGTTTTTTTATGACTTTGGTTGCGGTTTATCTCAGGCTCACGGGCAAGGATATTCCGAGCGGAGAGAGCGTTTTTGATGTGAATGAAAAGCCCCGTCCGGGAGAATCCGAGGACTCGTATTCCAAGGTGTGCAACTCAAAGGCAAAGGCAAAAAGACTTCAGAAATTCACTTACCGATTCAAGGGCAAAAGACTGCCGAAGCACGTTGTTAACGTCACGACCGGCTATATGCCGGTCTCGGTTATAAAGGAAAAAGCTGCCGAGCACGGAGTGACCGTCACCGAATATCTTGCTGCGGTTTTGCTTTGGGTTATGTATAATTTGCAGAAGCAGGAGAAAAAAAACAAGGAAAAGCACGTCGGAATTCAGATTCCTGTCAATGCAAGAGGCTTTTTCGGAAGCGAAACCCTGCGCAATTTTATGCTTTGTTATTCATTCCAGATTGACCCCAAAATGGGTGAATACACCTTCCCTGAAATCGTAAAACAGCTTTCGCTTTACCTTCGTTTTATCAATAACGAAAAAGAGCTGCAGGCAATGATGAACGGAAATATGGGTATCGAAAAAAATCCCCTAATGAAGATAATTCCGTCATTCGTCAAGGATTTCGGCGTGAGTATGGTCTATAAGGTTGCGGGCGAAAAAGCAACGAGCTGTCTTATTTCCAATGTAGGCATAATTAAAACACCCAAGGAAATGGAGCAGTATATCGAAAAACTTGTTCTTGTTATGGGTCCCGCAATGATTAACGGCGCAAGATGCGGTTCGCTTTCATACAAGGGTACTCTTGCGTTCACTATTTCAAATATTTATGAAAGCACAAAAATTCAGAAAGAATTTTTTACTACTCTTGTCAAATTCGGTATTCCCGTTAAAATAGAAAGCAATAAAAATGCAATTATGGGAGGTGACCGCTGATGTCATACTGTGTTAACTGCGGAGTTGAACTCGAAAAAGGCTGCCCGTCGTGCCCTCTTTGCGATACTCCCGTAATAAACCCGAGAGAAATGAAAACCGAAGCGGTAAAACCCGTTTACCCCGAAAATCTCAGCATTCCCAAATCACTTAGCAAAAAATACTGGGTTTTTGTTTTTTCTCTTGTTATGCTGATTCCGAATCTTGTTCTGATAATTCTCAATTCTCTCGTTTTTGACAGCGGAGTTGTGAAATATATCGTCGGCGGATTCGTTGTTGCGTGGATATGGTTTCTCTTTCCGCTTTTATGGAAGAAGCCCATTCCCGTTATACTTCTTGCAATCGATGCGCTTGCGCTTCTGAGTTATCTTGATATGTTCAAGATATACGGCGATGATGCGGGAGGTTGGTTCAACTCAATCGTTCTGCCCGTTGTTATTTCGTTGTGGGCAATATGCAATCTGTTTATTTTCTGGCTCAGAAAACCGAGGAGCAAGTCTCTTATCTCCATTGCGGTTCTCGGTTCAATAAGTGTAATGTCGTTTGTTATCGAAATCTGTATGAATATGTTCTATAACGGCAAGCTTCAGATTGTTATTTCGCTTGCGGTAACGGCGTGCTGCGTTTCGCTTATGATATTCTTTGCCTTCCTTGAAAAAAGCAAGCGTCTTAAAGCTTGGGCAGAGAGAAAATTCTTTATGTAATATGATATATAAAAGGTTGAAATTTTTTGTCATATGATTTATACTAAAAAAGTAAGCGATTTGAATTCAAGAAAGGAAGATTGAAAGAATGAAAAAATCTGTAATTCCTTATGCTGTGCTTGGTGCAGCAGGTGTTGCAGCTGTTGCAACAGCGATCAAGGCCGCAAAATTTGTGCCTGAAAAGAGAGATGTAGGTCCTCTTACCGAAGAAAACGTTGATGCAAAGAGATGTCAGGAACATCTTTCCAAGGCGATTTCAATTCCTACAATCAGCTATCCCGATAAAGAGAAGATCGATTTTACTCAGTTTGATAAATTCCATGCTTTCCTTGAAGAAGCATTTCCTCTTATTCATAAGAATCTCAAAAAGGAGGTTATTCAGGAAGCAAGCCTTATTTATCACTGGAAGGGAACAAGGGATGACCTTGAACCCATCGCTCTTCTTGCTCATCAGGACGTAGTTCCCATTTCCGAAGGCACAGAGCAGGATTGGACATATGCACCCTTCAGCGGTCATAATGACGGCGAATTCATCTGGGGCAGAGGCGCTCTTGATATGAAAAACCATCTTATCGCTGTTATGGATGCAGTTGAAACTCTTCTTGAGGAAGGCTTCCAGCCCGAAAGAGACGTTTATCTTCTCTTTGGTCAGGACGAGGAAGTTGTTGCTTCGGAAGATGGCGGCGCAAAGAATATTATGCGTACCCTCAAAGCAAGAGGCATTCATCTTGATTCCGTTCTTGATGAAGGCGGAGCAATTATCCCTGTAAATGTGAAAGGTATTCTTAACAATAAGGAACTTATCGGCGTAGGTATCGCTGAAAAGGGTTATACCGATATAGAAATCACCGTCAATGCAAAGGGCGGACATTCTTCTCAGCCTCCCGTTCATTCGGGTCTCGGCGAGCTTGCAAATGTTATTAAGGACCTTGAGGATAATCAGTTTAAGGCAGAGCTTATGCCTTTTGTTAAGGATTTGTTCTCAAACATCGGCAGAAGCTGTACTTATCCTGCAAGACTTCTCACCTGCAACCTTGATTATCTTCAGCCCGCTCTCAAGTTCGGTATGACGAAGATTCCTTTTACAGCTTGCCTTGTCAGAACAACAACAGCTGTTACTATGGCTCAGGGCAGTCCTGCAGCTAACGTTCTTCCTCAGAAGTCAAGCATTACCGTCAACTTCAGACAGATGCCCGGTACAACCGTTCAGGATGTTGTTGACCATATCCGTAAAGTTTGCAGAAACAAGGATATTGAAATCAAGGTTCTCAAGGCTAAGGAAGCTTCAAAGTTCTCACCCACAGATTCAAGAGCATTCAAGATTATTGAAGAGCTTTGCATGCAGGAAAATAAGGACAGTATCGTTGCTCCCTACCTTGTTATGGGCGGCACGGATGCTTGCTACTATGAGCCTATCTGTGAAAACATCTACCGTTATGCACCTTATAAGGTAAGCGTTGCGCTTCTCAGATGTACTCACGGCACAAACGAAAGAATTCCCGTTGAGGCTGTTGCACCCGGTGTTGCATTCTTCAAGAGATATATCAGAAGAGCATCGGCTGAATAATATGAATATTCTTATTGTGCCTGACAGCTTCAAAGGTACGCTGACCGCTCAGGAGGTCTGCGACATTATCGGGCAGGCATTTGCCGATACAATAAACAATATAAAAATAACAAAGCTTCCCGCTGCCGATGGCGGCGAGGGGCTTTGCGCTTGTTTGCATAAAATCTGCGGCGGAGAGATGAAAACGGCTGAGGTCTGCGGTGTTTTCGGTAAAAAAATGCTTGCAGATTATCTTATGCTTGAAGATAAAACTGTTGTTATCGAAATGGCAGCGTGTGCGGGGCTTCCGCTTGCGGGAAAGAATAAAGACCCCGAAAAGGCAACAACTTTCGGGGTCGGCGAGCTTATTCTTGATGCAAAAGAAAACGGAGCCGAAAGGATTCTTCTCGGTCTCGGCGGCAGCGCAACAAACGATTGCGGCTTCGGTATGGCATCGGCACTCGGCTATATGTTTACCGATAAAAACGGTAAAGAATTAATTCCGATGGGCAAAACGATGATTGATGTTGAAAGAATAACCAAACCTGAAAAAGCACTCGAACTCCCCGTTACTGCGGCATGCGATGTTGAAAATCCGCTTTACGGCAAAAACGGAGCTGCTTATGTTTTTGCACCGCAAAAGGGTGCGGACGAAGAAATGGTTGAACGGCTTGACTCGGGTTTGCGCCATGCTGCGGAAATAATAAAAAGAGATTTATCCGCAGATGTTTCGAAAACCAAAGGCGCAGGTGCGGCAGGCGGAATGGGCGCAGGTGCGGTTGCATTCCTTGGTGCAGAGCTTAAAAGAGGGATTGATATTCTTCTTGATACAGCCGATTTTGATTCAAAAGCCGCCGAAGCTGACCTCATAATAACGGGTGAGGGCAGACTTGATTCTCAGAGTGTAAACGGCAAGGTTATTTCGGGAATCGCAAAAAGAGCGGCTGCACTCGGCAAAAAGGTAATCGCAATCTGCGGAAGCAGGGGAGCAGGTGCCGATGAAATCAAGAAACTCGGTGTTTCCGAGCTGTATTTCTCATCTGAAACAGACAAATCTTTTGACGAAATAATCAAAACCTGCAGGGAAGATTTATATAGTGCCGCAGTCAGAGCGGCAGAGAAAGTAAAATAAGAAAAACGGCGAGGTAATTCAAAAAATGAATTGCCCGCCGTTTGACTGTTGTTAACTTTTTATTGTTCTTTATTTTATTTCAACAACCTTATAATCCTGTGCTTCGACCGCATTCTTGAGAACCTCGTCTGCAAGGGGAGCGTTGAGGGTAACAACTGCGCTGTCGTTTTCATGGCTGACCTCTGCCGATTCAACCTCGGGAATTGCTTCAAGAGTTTTCTTCACTCTCGCTTCGCAGTGTCCGCACATCATTCCTTCGATTTTCATTGTCTTTGTCATGGCTTTTTTCTCCTTTGTTTTGGTTTTTATTTTTTTATCTTTTTTATCGCTGTGAATTTTCAAAAGATTAAGTCTGAGTGCGTTTGAAACAACGCAGAAGCTTGAGAGGCTCATTGCTGCTGCACCGAACATCGGATTGAGTTTCCACCCGAAAATCGGTATAAACAGACCTGCTGCAAGCGGAATGCCGATAGTGTTATACATAAATGCCCAGAAAAGATTCTGATGGATGTTGCGAAGCGTTGCACGGCTGAGCCTTATTGCAGCAGGAACATCACTCAGGCGGCTTTTCATCAGCACAATATCTGCCGCATCAATTGCAATATCCGTTCCTGCGCCGATTGCAATGCCGATATCCGCACGGGTGAGGGCGGGCGCATCGTTTATTCCATCGCCGACCATTGCAACCTTTCCCTGCTTCATAAGATTACGAATTACGCTCTCCTTGCCGTCGGGCAGCACTCCGGCTATAACTTCATCAACGCCTGCAAGTCTTCCGATTGTCTTCGCCGTTTTTTCGTTGTCACCCGTGAGCATAACAACCTTGATGCCCATGTTTTTAAGCTGTTTTATCGCCTCGGGGCTGTCATCCTTTATGGTATCGGCAACGGCGATTATGCCTGAAATGATTCCGTTTTTTGAGAAGAAAAGAGGAGTTTTGCCTTCCTCTGAAAGCTCTTCAGCTTTTTTCTTTATGCTGTTCGGAATATCCGTTGTCTTTTCAACAAACTTAAGATTACCTCCGATAATTTCGGAATTTTTGTTTTTTGCTCGAAGTCCGTTACCTGGCAGTACCTCAAATTCTTCTGTTTCGTCGGGAGAAATGTTTTTCTTTTGCGCTGTTTCAACGATCGCCTTTGCAAGCGGATGCTCGCTCTTTTTTTCAAGCGAATACGCAATTTTAAGCAGATCGTTTTCCTCTGTACCGTATGGAATGATGTCTGTTACAACGGGCGAGCCGTTCGTTATGGTTCCTGTTTTGTCAAGGGCAACAATGCTGACCTTGCCTGCGGTTTCAAGAGAAGATGCAGTTTTAAAATGAATTCCGTTTTTCGCGCCTATGCCGCTTCCTACCATTATTGCAACGGGTGTTGCAAGACCGAGCGCACACGGACAGCTTATAACGAGAACGGAAATTCCCCTTGCGAGTGCAAATCCGATGCTTTCGCCCGCAATGAGCCAGATTACGGTTGTTATAATCGCAATGCAGATTACAGTCGGAACAAAAATTCCTGACACCTTATCGGCGGCTTTGGCAATCGGCGCTTTTGTTGCGGCAGCATCGCTGACCATCTTAATTATCTGTGAAAGCGTTGTATCTTCGCCGACCCTGACCGCTTCGCATTTAAGATAGCCCGATCGGTTGATTGTTGCTGCTGAAACAGAATCACCCTTTACCTTGTCAACGGGAATGCTTTCTCCCGTCAGAGCAGATTCATCAACTGCGCTTTCGCCGTCGATAATAACACCGTCAACGGGGATGCTTTCTCCGGGTTTCACGACAAAAACGCTGCCCTTCGTTACATGAGAAATGGGTACTGCTATCTCCTTGCCGTCACGGATTACGGTTGCGGTTTTGGGTGCGAGCTTCATCAGCCCTTTGAGCGCATCGGTTGTTCTGCCCTTTGAGCGTGCCTCGAGCATCTTTCCGACGGTTATCAGGGTAAGTATCATTGCGGCAGATTCGAAATAGAATTCATGCATCCATACCATAGCTTCTGTGCTGTTTTTTGCGGCAGTCATTTCAAAAAGCGCATACACGCTCCAAATGAAGGATGCACCCGAACCGAGCGCAACAAGAGTATCCATGTTCGGTGCGCCGTGGAGAACACTTTTAAATCCGCTGATAAAAAACTTCTGATTTATGACCATAATAAAAACTGTCAGCAGAAGCTGAACCAAGCCGTTCGCAACAAGGTTTGATTCAAAAAATTCGGGAAGAGGAAAATCCCACATCATATGACCCATTGAGAAATACATCAGTACGGCAAGAAATCCGACTGATGCAATCAGCCTTTTTTTTAGAGCGGGTGTTTCTTTATCTCTGAGAATTTCTTCGTTATTGCTTTCGGATTCCGTTTTATTGCCGTCGGATTTTGGCGACGCTCCGTAGCCTGCATTTTCAACGGCGGCAATGATTTCTGCAGATGATGCGGTTCCTTCGACGCCCATGGAATTCGTCAGCAGACTGACAGAACATGAGCTGACTCCGGGAACCTTTGCAACCGCCTTTTCGACCCTTGCGCTGCAGGCGGCGCAGCTCATTCCGGTTACGTTATACTGTTCCATTGTTTCACCTACTTCATAAGCTTCTGAAGCGTTGCAACTAGCTCATCAACGGTTTCATCCTTACCGTTTCTTATGTCTTCGGCAACGCAGGTTTTTATGTGGTTTGCAAGCAATTCTTTGTTGAACGCATTCATTGCGGCGCTAACAGCCGAGGATTGAACGAGGATATCGGTACAATATGCGCTTTTTTCTATCATTCCCTTAATCCCTCTTATTTGTCCCTCAATTCTGTTAAGCCTGTGAATAAGATTTTTATATTCTTCTTCGGTACGCTGTTTTGTTTTTCTGCAACATTCGTTATCCATATTATCACCGTCTTTCAGTTTTATTATATACCCATAGGGGGTATATGTCAAGGCAAAATATGTGTAAAAAAATAAGCAAAGAGTTCCGCAGATTTAACTCTGCAGAACTCTTTGCTTAGCTATATATCCGAACGAATACTGGAATGTAATTTAATGCATCCTTATTATATCACAAACTTTTTTGTTTGTCATTAGTTTTTTTAAAGAAATTTTAAATTTTTTTATTGTTTTCATTATAATATGCATATTGCGGAGCAATTACAGACAAAACAGAAAATATTTTACGGCTTATTTATCCGCTGTTTAATCGGTGCAATACGGCACACATTATTACTGCTTCGCAAATGCGGAGCAAAAAATTGACACGGAGGTGAAGAATGAAGCGTTTTTTTAAAGCTCTGAGTGTTTTTCTTTTTGTGATGTGCATTCCGATTTATTCGGCGGTTATTTACGGAGTTTCGGAATTGCCTGATGAAATCAGCATAGGCGAAAGCGAAGAGATTGATTTCGGCAATATTTGTTTTGAAGAAAAAAGAGAGCCGGTTAAATCAGCGTCAACGGGATTCGGCAAAACGGAATATGAATCCAGAATAATGGCGCTGAAGGTAGTACCCGTCAAGGATATTAAGGTTAATATAACAAAGCGGAGATTTGTTTCTCCCGGCGGTGATGTTTTCGGAATAAAGCTGTATACAAAAGGTGTTATTGTTGTCAGCATAGATTCCGTAACAACATCCTCAGGCACGGCTGACCCTGCGGTAACGGCAGGAATAAAGTGCGGTGATATAATAACCACAATCAATTCCGTGGCGGCAACAAGCTCTCAGCAGATGACGGATGCGGTTGAAAGCTCGGACGGAAATCCTCTGCATCTGAGGATTGACAGAAACGGAGAGATAATTGATATTTATCTCACGCCCGTTATGTCGGTCAACGGAAAATTCAAAGCAGGTCTTTGGGTAAGGGACAGCTCCGCAGGTATCGGTACGGTAACTTTTTATGACGATTCGTCAGGAATGTTTGCAGGTCTGGGTCACGGCGTTTGCGACGTAGATACGGGCAAAATTATGCCGCTGAACAACGGAGAAGCAGTCAGGGCTAAAGTCAACGGCTTCTATAAAAGCAGCGCAGGTAACCCGGGCGAGCTTTGCGGTGTGTTTTCCGATGTTGCCCTGGGCAGCCTTCGTGTTAACCATGAGATGGGAGTTTACGGCAGGCTTTTGCAGCCATCGGGTACAAAGGTTATGCCGGTTGCGCTCGAAAGTGAAATTCGTCTCGGAAAAGCTCAGATGATAACAACAATTGATGACAGCGGTCCGCAATATTATGATATCGAAATAACAAAGATTTATCCCTCATCGGATTTATCGGCAAGAAATATGATAATAAAAGTGACCGATCCTGTGCTGCTTGAAAAAACAGGAGGAATCGTTCAGGGAATGAGCGGAAGCCCTATTGTTCAGAATTCGATGCTCGTAGGTGCAGTAACCCATGTTTTTGTGAATTCTCCCGATCAGGGATACGCAATTTTTGCTCAGCGAATGCTTGAAACAATGGATACGGTTAAAAGCTCTGAATTGGCAAAAGCATCTTAGCACAAGTGGCATTTTTGTCACATTTTGCGATAACTTCTGTAAAAAAATCCCAGTAAATTATTGACAGATTTGACAAAATATGGTAATATCTCCGTGAACTAAACAAAACGGAGGAAAAAACCATGAGAAAAATGTTGAGAGCAATGATAACTGAGGACGGGAGCGAAACTCTTCACGAACTTGCAGGAATTCTGCGTTCAAACGGATTTGAAGTAACAACCGTAATCAAAGACGGAACACAGATAACAGAGAGATTCAAAGAAGGCGAAAGACCCGATGTTCTTCTGATGGATGGCTTTATGCCGCGACTTGATGCATTGGGAGTTCTCAGAGAACTCGGGTCAATGCGCCTTGAAAAAAGACCGATGGTTATGGTGCTTTCGAGTACTGATAACCAGCGCTTTGAGAGCGAGATTCTCAGAAGCGGCGCGGATTATTATTTCCTTAAGCCTTACAGTCCCAAGATGCTTGCGGAGCGTATAATTCAGTTTTCGAGCATCCATAATTCCTGTGCCAATCAGAACGGCGTAAAGGATTTGGAGGTTGTTGTGTCGCAGATAATGCACCAGATAGGCGTGCCGGCTCATATCAGGGGATATCAGTATCTCAGAGAGGCGATAATTCTTTCGGTCAATAACAGCGAGATGATAAGTTCGGTCACGAAGATTCTCTATCCTACGGTTGCAAAGCACTTCAAAACAACTCCGTCAAGAGTTGAAAGAGCTATCAGACATGCAATTGAGGTTGCGTGGGACAGAGGCGACGTTGATGTACTCAGCTCCTATTTTGGCTATACGATTCAGAACGAGCGCGGCAAACCCACAAACAGCGAGTTTATTGCGATGATAAGCGATAATCTTAAGCTGCAGATGAAAACGGTATAAAAAGGCGGCAGGGAGCAAAGCTCTCTGCCGTTTTAAATTAACCTGAAATTAAACTAATGTCACCGGGAGATGGTTCTATTGAAAAGAGCGGAACAAAGAAAACGCTGTTTTTTACTTTGTGAGATACAATCTCAATAACACTTGATTCATAATTTCCATATTCGTCAGTTAATTCAGATTCAGTTTTTACAAGATTATCGCCTAAGAAATAGGATTTTGTTATTGCATTGTATTCGTTTGTGAATTCTTCTACATAATATGTAATCGAATCGATTTGTTCCTCGTAGCTTTGAATATATATCAGTTCTTCTGTTTCAGGAATAATAAGCATATCATCGGTTAATTCAACTTTTAATGAAACAAATGGAAAATACGGAGAAAACATATAAAAATATCCGTCTTTTATTATTACCTTTATTTTTGTGGTTATATAACTCGATAAAGGAAAGTCGCAAATAATTGCAAAATCCCCATTCTTGACATACATTTTTGCATCCGATTTTTCGCCGTTGATGCTGTTTGTGATTTTTGCTTCAATTTCATAATCGTCAACATTTTGTATCCATTTCTCCGTCCTCGTCTGCTCCTGCGCAAAAGCACTTACGGAAAAAACGGACATGATAAAAATAGTTGCCGCTAATGTAATACACGTGAGCTTTTTCATTTTTCACCTCCTATATTGCTGTAGAAAAACAAAATGAGTACCAAGGGACTCTTAATTCCTTGTCACTGACATTGTAGGACTTTATGTTCACAAAACCGCGGACTTGATTTCCGTTTTCATCGAAATAGCAGGTTTCAATTTTACGGAGTATATCGCCATTAAAATAATATTTCGCAAATTCATCATTTTCATTTCTGAATTCCTCAACATATAAAGTTGAGAAGATATCTTTTTCTTCATAACTTCCGACAAAATCAAGACCTTGAATGGGATAATCATCATATGACGTCAGAATATCGGTTATTTCATCTGCAGGGGATTTGAAATGAACAAACGGGAAAACAGGGGAATATACATATAAATATTCTCCGTCATATATCATTTTTATTTTAACAGAAAAAAATTCACTTAAAGGAACATACAATGTAATACCGAGTTTACCATTTTTTAAATGAGCATGAAATTCTGTTTTGTTTAAACCGACTTCGTAAGAAGCGGTAAATTCTATCTCATTTTTTGAGTCTGACTCAATCCACTTCTCCGTTCTCGTCTGTTCCTGCGCAGAAGCACTGACGGAAAAAACGGACATGATCAGTATAATCACTGTTAAAAATATACTTATTAATTTCTTCATTATAATTCCTCCTTTGAATAAATATTAGCACAGCCAAAGGAGTAAATCAAGTGATATTTATCCGAAAAGAAACTTTATTTTCAGCTTCCCAGATAAGTTGTCCTTTTTCTTTCAGCACCGATTCGAAATCGGGAATTTCTTCAAACATTGGATTATCCCATATATAATAGTATATCGCATCGCATTCTTTTCTGCCGAAAACTCCGTTATAGGTAATGTCAAATTTTTCTTCATAAACATTACCTTCATTCTGAATTTTATCCCATACGGTTGAAAATGCAAACATGCATATAATATTTTTTTCTTCGCCGTTTTCAGTTATAACAGCGGGTCTGCTGATGCAGTTGTCATATCCGTCAACATAAATTTTTACAATCGGATTTCCTTCTTCGTTAACGTAAGCATCGGCTATTCCGTCAAAGTATTCAACCGGCTTCGATTCAAAAATTTTGATTGCGGTAAAAAGTCCTGCGGCTGCAGTTATGACAACTGCCGCAAAAACAGCAATGATACGCTTGATAATTATTTTTCTTTTTACTTTCTTGATAACTTTTTTGTTTGCTTTTTCTTCGTCTGAGTTTGTGATGATGCGTACAGACTCTTTTTTCATTTTTTTTAGTTTTTCAAAGCATTCGGTACATTTCGCCGTGTGTTCTTCAACGGCAGCCTTGCTTGCTTCGCTGCAGATTCCGTCGCAGTAAATCGGCATCAAATCTTTAATTATTTCACAGTTTTTATTCATCTTGTTTCTCCTCCATTTTCAATTTTGCTCTGTAATAGGTAACTCTTGCCCAGCTTTCGGTTTTGTCGAAAAGCTCTGCAATTTTTGCGAAAGGAAGCTCACCGAAAACACGCAGAGAAAAAACCTCTTTATATGGCTCAGGCATAGCGTGAAGCTTTTTGTGAAGCTCAAAAGCCGTGTCGTTGTCAACAACCTCATTTTCAACGCAGAATGTTATATCTTCATGCATATGCTCCGACCTGCGCTTCTCCTTTGCACAGTAAGAATAATAAGTATTCTTTGCAATCTGGCAGAGCCAAACGCTGAGCTTGCATTCTCCGTTGAATTTATCGATGCTTTTAAGAGCTTTGAAAAAGGTTTCCTGCGTTATTTCTTCTGCAATATCGTGGCTGCGTGACAGCGCAAGAATATATCTGTAAACATCTTTCATATATCGGTTATAGACCTCTTCAAAATTATCCACGCCGTCACTTCCTTTCATATATAAGACACGCAAAGCGGAGTTTTGTTACAAAATAAAATTGAAAGAACCGCACCATTCCTGATGCGGTCCGGTTTTATGCTGTTATGAGCGAAAGAAAAATTCCTTTAAGCAGGGGAGTAAGGTCGATTGCGGCGGCAGGCACTTCAAACATGCTGTCGCTGACGGTAAAGGAAATATCGTCAAAGTATGTGTTCTGAACCGAGCCGGTTGACTTATCCGTGACGATGAGCATTTTGAGTTCGTCGCCTACATAGTAAAATTTGCTGATTACAAATTCTCTGTCGTCATATTCCTCAACATAATATGTTGTGCCGTCAACTGTTTCCTCATAGCTTTTGAGATATCTCGTGAATGCCTGAGTGAGGTCTGCAGCGCCGAGTACCATTGCCCATACGTTTGCGCCCTTTATGGGGTTCGTGTCCATTTTAACATAGAAAAACGGAAGGGTGGGCAGATAACCGTAAATTCCGTCATCGTTGGCAATGATTCTTGCTTTGAGGAAGCCTGCGCTGTATTCATAGCAGATGTTGTTGCCCTTGACGGAAACGGAATTTTTGATTGTTGCGGGGAAGAATCCGAAAAGCTTTGTTTCGCCCGAGCGGATGGTTACGGAAACCTCGGTTGCGGTTTCGAGCTTATCGAGAAGTGCATCAGTTTTGGGCGATGCCGCAAACGCATTAACCGAGAAAACCGACATGATAAGAATAATTGATGCGATTAAAACGCTGAGTGTTTTTTTCATGGCTTTGTCCTCCTTTTTGAATATTCTACCATAAATATCATTTATTTTCAACATATAATTATTAACTCTCAATGAGAAGGCGTGCTATAACAGAATTTGATACCAGAAAGCCGTCAACGGTGAGTGAAATATTTTTGTTTGTGACCCTTGCAAGCCTATGCTTTTCAAGCTCTTTTGCTTTTTGCATTAAATCTTCGGAAATATCTTTGCTAAAACGCCTCTTGAAGTTCTCAAAAATCAAGCCTTCTGACAAACGCAATGCGAGCATAATATATTCTTCCTCGTCGCCTCCAAAGCCGTCATCAACGGACGGGTTTCCGTTTATGAATCCGTCGATACTGCGCTCGTAATAAAATCTTTTTCCGTCAACGAATGAATGAGCAGATGCGCCGATACCCAGATATTCTTCACAACGCCAGTATTTGAGATTGTGTCTGCTTTCAAAATCTTTTTGCGAGAAGTTTGAAATTTCATATTGATAAAAGCCTGCTTTTTCAAGCTCTTTTACTGCAAATAAATATAAATCGCAGGTTGCATCCTCGTCAGGCAGACAGAGGGTGTCTTTTATTTTATGGAAAGGCGTTGTTTCTTCGATTTTGAGGATATATGCGCTGACGTGCTTTGCGCCTGAATTCTTGCAGAATTCAATTGATTTTTTCAGGCTTTCCTCAGTTTGATTCGGAATGCCAAGCATAAGGTCAAGCGAAATATTATCAATTCCTGCCGCATTTGCCCTTGCAATTGCACGTTCAACGTCATCGCATCCGCCTCGTCTGCCGAGTGATTTTCTTTCGCAATCATCTGCGCTTTGCAGACCCATTGAAATTCTGTTGATACCGCTTTTGGCTGCAACTGAAAAGTCAAACTCCGAATTGACAGCACCCGTGTCCGACGGGTTGCATTCAAGAGTTGCTTCGCAGTCGGGAGTTCGGCTTATATGCGACATTATTTTTGCAATATTATCTGACCCGATGAGTGACGGAGTGCCGCCGCCGAAATAGACGGTGTTGTAAATTCTGCCCGATTCGTCAATTCTTTTGCAAACTGCATTAATATAATTTTCAACAGTTTCGCTTTTGGGTGTGACGGAATAAAAATCGCAGTAAGGGCATTTACCGTTGCAAAACGGAATGTGGATATATAATCCGATAGGGTTCATAAAATCACCTGAAAAACGTAGGGGCGACCTGTGGTCGCCCGCCTAAATTAATCATTATCATCAAGCTTGAGGACTGCCATAAATGCTTCCTGCGGCACTTCAACAGTACCGAAGTGACGCATTCTCTTTTTGCCTTCCTTCTGCTTTTCAAGAAGCTTTTTCTTTCGCGTGATGTCGCCGCCGTAGCACTTTGCAAGAACGTCCTTACGCATTGCCTTGACGGTTTCACGGGCGATAATCTTGCCGCCGATGCCGATCTGAATGGGAATTTCAAACATCTGGCGGGGGATATGCTCCTTGAGTCTTTCGGCAATTTTTCTTGCCTTTGAATACGCCTTTTCGGAGTGGATGATGAACGAAAGAGCATCGACGATATCGCCGTTGAGAAGAACATCGAGCTTAACAAGATTTGACCTCCTGTAATCGGAGATTTCGTAGTCAAACGAAGCGTAGCCTCGTGTTCTTGATTTGAGCGAATCAAAGAAATCGTAGATGATTTCGTTCAGAGGAAGCTCATAATGGATGTCAACTCTGTCGGGAGTGATATAGTCCATATTCTTGAATACGCCTCGTCTGTCCTGACACAAATCCATGATTGCGCCGACGTATTCCGACGGTGCGTAGATGTGTGCATCCGTGAAGGGTTCTTCGCACGATGCTATTGTTGCGGGGTCGGGATAGTGAGTGGGGTTGTCGATTTCAACCGTTGAGCCGTCGGTAAGATTTATTTTGTAAACAACGCTGGGTATTGTTGTTACAAGGTCGAGATCGTATTCTCTTTCAAGTCTTTCCTGAATAATTTCAAGATGAAGCAGACCGAGAAAACCGCAGCGGAAGCCGAAACCGAGTGCGCCCGAAGTTTCGGGTTCATATGTCAGAGCGGCATCGTTGAGCTGAAGCTTTTCAAGTGCATCACGAAGATTTTCGTAGTCTGCACCGTCGGCAGGATAAACGCCGCAGTAAACCATGGGGTTTACCTTTCTGTAGCCGGGGAGCGGCTCAGAGGCAGGGTTTTCAACCGTTGTTACGGTATCGCCGACACGTGCATCGCCGACTGTTTTGATTGATGCGGTAATATATCCGACCTCGCCTGCGGTAAGCTCCTTGCAGGGCTCGGGAATGGTTGCTCTCATGTATCCCGTTTCAACAACAGTGAATTCTGCGCCTGTTGCCATCATTCTCATGGTATCGCCGGGCTTTATTTTGCCTTCCTTGACTCTTACGTAAACGATAACACCTTTATAGCTGTCATAAACGGAGTCAAATATAAGCGCACGAAGCGGCAAATCATCGTTTGCTTCGGGAGCGGGAACATCCTTAACTATTCTTTCAAGCACCTGCTCAATATTAACGCCCGTTTTTGCCGAAACTCTCGGAGCTTCGGAGCAGTCGAGACCTATAACGTCCTCAACCTCGGCGGCAACTCTGTCGGGGTCAGCCGAGGGGAGGTCGATTTTATTGATAACGGGTACAAGTTCAAGGTCATGGTCAAGTGCAAGATAAGTATTTGCAAGTGTCTGAGCTTCAACTCCCTGCGAAGCGTCGATAATAAGTACCGCGCCCTCGCAAGCCGCAAGAGAACGAGAAACCTCATAGTTGAAGTCAACGTGACCCGGAGTATCGATGAGGTTAAGAACATATTCCTCGCCGTCCTCGGCAAGGTAGTTGAGCTTAACGGCGTGAGCCTTGATTGTGATACCTCTTTCTCTTTCAAGGTCCATCTTGTCGAGAAGCTGTGCAGTCATATCGCGAAGTGCAACGGACTTTGTCTTTTCGAGAAGTCTGTCGGCAAGAGTTGACTTGCCGTGGTCTATATGTGCAATAATGCAAAAATTTCTGATTTTGTCTTTTGAAACTGCCAATGTGTTTTTCTCCTTATAGGAATGAATTGATTTAAATGCTTACTGTTTCTTCAAGCTTCCTGTCAACGCCCGACTGACCTATCCACATGTCTTCCCATCGCTGACCTGCAATCTGTTCAAGGCGCTTTCTGTCTTTGCCTGAAACAGTGCAGGTGCCTGTTTCGTGCTTTTCTTTAATAGCAGCCTGAATGAGTTCATGGTCTTTCTTTTTCATCTTGAAGCTGAAAATGAGGATGAGAGAAATAAGCGCAAAAAGTGCGGGAAGCCAGCTTACGGAAAGTCTTAAACCGAATTCTGCAGACTTTGTGAGCATTGAATATTTGGTGTGCTTAGTGCTGTAGCCCATTTTGTCAAGCATGAATCCGACCGCACCCGATGAAAAGCTGCTGATGGTCTTTTTCAGGAATGAATTGAAAGCGGAGATAACGCCTTCACGGCGTCTGCCTGTTATCAGTTCGTCAACATCGGTAACGTCAGGCTGGATGTTGGTAACAACAAAGCCGGGACCCGAAAAGCCGAAGTTGTAGAAAATTGATGCAATGTAGATAAAAATAACGGGGGTTGAGGGAGTTGCAAAGCCGTTGATGAGAAGCCCGATTACCATAAACGGCGCAAGCAGAAGACCGCAGAAACGCTTGTCAAAATATCTCGAAAGGAAATAGTTGAAGGGTCCGCCTGCAACCTCGGCAACGCCTGCGATAGTCTGAAGAACCGCAAAATGACTGTACTGCTCTGCGATGCTGATAAGGAAATACTGGTCCGCATCGCCATAAAAGGTTTTTGCAAAGCTGTAGAAAATGCCGATGAAGAAATACTGCCTGAAGGCTCTGTTTTTGAATACCTGAAGATATTCTTTCAGGAAATTTTTCAGATTGAGCGGAGGATTAACCATGTCAACCGAGCTTTTTTCTTTTGTTGAGAAGAAGGTTACAATCGGTGACCAGCAGAAGAAAATAATAAGAACAATGCCGCAGAAAAGGTATTTCGGTCTGTCGGCAGGCGACGGATCGTCGAGATTTGTGCCTCCGAGAATAAAGCTCATAAAAAGGAACGATGGAAACATACCGAACATGTTGAATATGTATTCCATTATCTTGTATTGTGTTCTTTCGAAATACTTCGGTGCAATCGTCGGCAGCATGGCGGTATGCGGAATGTTAATCATGGTATAGCCGGTGCTGTAAACAAACGAAGCAATAAGATAATAAACGAAAATTGCGTTTGCATTTCCCGTGCCGGATATTCCGAAGGAATACCACTTCATCAGATAGCCGATAAGAAGTACGGGTAAAGCGGCAATAAGCCATATACGGTGTTTACCGAAACGTGATTTTGTTCTGTCTGTTATAAATCCCATTGCAACATCGGTAAAGGCATCAAAAAAACCGCCGATGGTGCTGATAAGACCTATTGCTCCCGGCTCAAGACCTTCAACGAAGCCGAGATATTGCTGATGATATTTGCTCAGAGGATTGGTAACACCGCCGATAGTGATATTTGCAACGTTATAGCCGACTATCGGTCTGAGGTATTCAACGGTGTTGCCTTCAATGCCGATGACATTTTTAATCTTGTTTCCGATTCCCAAGCTGACTCCTCCTTAATTTATATATACTTATTTATAATAACAAAAATTTAGCGGAAGGTCAAGCATAAAAAATCCCGAAAGCCGAAGCCTTCGGGATAATTGATTATAATGATGTAATGATTTCAACGCATTTATCGATGCCTAGCTTTCCGCTGTTAAGGCAGATGTCATAATGCTCGGGGTCACCCCATGTCATTTCGGTGAAATGCTCATAATATGCGGCACGTTTTTTGTCTTTATCTTTTATTCTCTTTTCGGGGGAATCGTCTTTTTCGCCATATATTTTAACAATTCTTTCTGATCTTGTTTCTTTGTCTGCGTAAACGAATACCTTGACAACATCGTTGCGTTCACGCAGAATGTAGTCTGCGCATCTGCCGACTATAATGCACGGACCTTTTTCGGCAAGCTCTTCGATAACCTTCTTCTGAGCGTGCCAGATGATATCATCCTTTGTCATGTTGCTGTAAAGATTATAGAGGGTAAAAATTGTTGACATTTTGCCCGATGCGGAGAGATGCTCGCCTTTTTGGGCGATTTCCTCTTTCAGCAGACCGCTTTTGATTGCAACTTCGTCAATTATTTCGCTGTCATAGCAGGGGATTGAGAGTTTTTCGGCAACCTTTTTGGCGATTGTTCTGCCTCCGCTTCCGAATTCACGGCCGATTGTTATAATTTTGTTATACATAAGTTCAACCCCTTTTGTATATTTAATTTTTTGGTTTGTTGGTGTTTAAATGCTCCTTGAGAATATAAATCGGTCTGTTTTTGACCTGAACATACATTTTTGAAAGATATTCGCCGATGATGCCGAGGCAGAAGAGAAGAAGCCCGCCGATGAGCAGCAGAAGAACAACTATGGTTGCGTATCCGGGAACATCAATTCCGAATGCAAGCTTCTGGATAACAACAACAATTAGGTAAAGAATCGAGCAGACGGAAGAAAAAATTCCGATGAATGTTGCAAATTTGAGCGGAGCAGTTGAAAATGCAAAAATTCCTTCAAATGCATATTTGAACAGCTTGCGGTAGTTCCATTTTGATTCGCCGCTTTCTCTTTGGGCAACTTCGTAGGGAATATATTTTGTGTTGAAACCCACATAGCTGAAAAGTCCTTTTGAGAATCTGTGGAATTCTGACATCTGAAGAATTGCATCGACCATAACCCTTTTCATCAGTCTGAAATCAGATGCACCGTTAACAAAATCAACATCCGAAATTTTGTTTATTAATTTGTAGAAAGCTGATTTGAATGCCGAAAGCACGGCGGATTCCTTTCTGCTTTGCTGATAAGCGGCGACGCAGTCTAACTCCTCATCGGTGTTGAGAGTGTCAAGCATTTCAAGTACAACCTCGGGTCTTTGCTGCAGGTCGGCATCGATAATACACACAAGGTCGCCGACAGCCTTTGAAAGTCCTGCATACATTGCTGCCTCTTTGCCGAAGTTTCTGCTGAATGTTAATATCTGAATATTGCTTTCTTTACAATTGTTTTCGTATAGCTTTTTTAATTTTTGGTAGGTTTTATCTTTACTTCCGTCGTTGACAAAAACAAATTCATAATCCTGAACCTTGCCGCAAAACACCTTGTTGACCTCATTGAAGAATTTTTCAACATTGCCCTCTTCGTTGTAGCAAGGGATAACCAACGACAACTTCATAAGCCTTCACCTCTTGTCTGTGTACTTTTGCAGAATCATTCTATTATTATATACAAATTCTATCATCCATGCAGAATAAAGTCAATATACGGATTCGAAACATGAACTACGATTTTACAAAGTGTTAACATTTAAATTATTGACAAATTCTTCTTGTTGGGGTATAGTAATAACAGAAATTAGCACTCTTGCTTTTTGAGTGCTAAAATTAGCACTCGGCGAAAGAAGGTGTGGAGAATGTCTGAACTCAGCGAAAGAAAAAAGCTTATTTTATCGGCTGTTGTTGAGCAGTATATCAAAACGGGCGAGCCGATAGGATCAAAAGAGCTTCTTGCTCTCACGGGTATGTCGGTATCCTCCGCAACCGTGCGCAACGAGATGAGCGAGCTTTCCGCAATGGGTTATCTTGAACAGCCGCACACCTCGGCAGGCAGAGTTCCTTCGCAAAAAGGCTACAGATATTATGTAGATAATCTTATGAAGGACAGAGAAATCGATGAGCTTAACCGACGGATGATTGAAGCAGGAATTTCCTCGGCGGCAGGCGACCCCGAAAGGCTTATTGCTCAGGCAGGGGAAGTGCTTGCGGAACTTACCAAGTGTGCCTGCATTTCAACGGCGCCGGGTGGAGATGCGGTTATAATCCGCAAGATTGAGCTTGTGCCGGTCGGAATTCATTCGGCAATGCTTGTTCTTTTAACTTCAAACGGAATCCTCAAGAGCAGACTTTGCAGGCTTGACTGCGAGCTTACGGTGAAAATTCTCGAAGAGTTCTATAATATAGTTGATTCATGTATAATAGGAAAACCTGCTTCTGATATCAGTGTTGTTTCGATGCAGACGGCTGCCGCTTCGGTTGACAGCGACCCGTTTGCGATGCTTCCGCTTATGGCGGCGGTTTGCGAGCTTGCAAGAAGCATGGAGGATTCAAGAATAATCCTCGGCGGCAGTTCGAATCTGTTTTCGCACAAGGACTACGGTGTCGGCGCAATTGAGCTTTTTGAATTTCTTAATAAAAGAGAACCGCTTTCGGCTGTTATCAGCGGAATAAAAGAGCCGCTTGATGTTATCATCGGCAAGGAAAATCTTTACCGTCAGCTTGAAAATTCAAGCGTCATCGTGGCAAAATATTCCGTAGGAGGCAGAGATTCGGGTTCAATCGGTCTTATCGGACCGACCCGTATGGACTACGAAAGCATTATCCCCAGCGTTAAATATTTGACAGATATCGTCGGGCGCATGATTACTCAGGCGATTGAAGAATAGAAAGGATGCAATTTTCAGCAATGAAGAAAGAAAAAAAGACTCCCGAAGCAACCGAAGAAGTTAAAGAGACTGCTGAGGAAGTGAAGGAAGAAACAGCCGAAGAAAAGCTTAGAAAAGAGCTTGACGAAAAGAACGACCAATTCTTAAGACTCTATGCGGAATACGATAATTTCCGTAAGCGTTCACAGAAGGAAAAGCAGGATATTTATTCGTCATCGAAGGCTGATGTAATAAAGGAGTTGCTTCCCGTTCTTGATAATTTTGACAGAGCGGCTAACAATACCGAATGTAGCTTTGAGGATTACAAAAAGGGTATTGAACTGATTTTTAATCAGTTTGGCGAAATTCTCAAAAAGACGGGCGTTGAAAGCTACGGCGAAAGAGGCGATGCATTTGACCCCAACATCCACAATGCGGTTATGACCGTTGAGGATGACGAACTCGGCGAAAACGTGGTTGCCGAAGTGTTCACAAAAGGCTATAAGCTTGGCGACAAAATCATCAGAGATGCCGTTGTCAAGGTCGCAAATTCATAAATCAAGTTTATAATTTTTCATTTATTTATAGGAGGACAATTATTATGGCAAAGATTATCGGTATCGACTTAGGTACAACAAACTCATGCGTTGCAGTTATCGAAGGCGGCGAACCCGTAGTTATCGCAAACGCTGAAGGCGCAAGAACAACACCCTCTGTTGTTGCTTTCGGTAAGACAGGCGAAAGAATGGTAGGTCAGGTTGCAAAGAGACAGGCTGTTACCAATTCCGACAGAACAGTTGCATCAATCAAAAGACAGATGGGTTCGGATTACAAAGTAGCAATTGACGACAAGAAGTATACTCCGCAGGAAATCTCTGCAATGATTCTTCAGAAGCTCAAGACAGACGCTGAAGCTTATCTCGGCGACAAGGTAACAGAAGCTGTTATTACCGTTCCCGCATACTTCACCGATGCTCAGAGACAGGCTACAAAGGACGCAGGTAAAATTGCGGGTCTTGAAGTCAAGAGAATCATCAACGAGCCTACTGCAGCAGCTCTTGCATACGGCATCGACAAGGAAACCGACCAGAAGGTTATGGTTTATGACCTCGGCGGCGGTACATTCGACGTTTCAATCATCGAAATGGGCGATGGCGTTCAGGAAGTTCTTGCAACCGCAGGTAACAACAAGCTCGGCGGTGACGACTTCGACCAGAGAATTATCAATTGGCTTGCAGACGGTTTCAAGGCAGAGCAGGGTATCGACCTTCGCGGCGACAAGATGGCTATGCAGAGACTTAAAGAAGCTGCAGAAAAGGCGAAGATTGAGCTTTCAGGCGTAACAACTTCAAACATCAGCCTTCCCTTCATCACCGCTGATGCAACAGGTCCCAAGCATCTTGAAATGACTCTTACAAGAGCAAAGTTCAACGAGCTTACCGCAGACCTTGTTGACGCAACAATGGGTCCCGTTCGTCAGGCTATGAATGACTCGGGTCTCAAGACAAGCGAAATCAATAAGGTTCTCATGGTCGGCGGTTCATCAAGAATTCCCGCTGTTCAGGAAGCAATCAAGCAGTTTATGGGCGCAGAACCCTTCAAGGGCATCAACCCCGATGAATGCGTTGCTATCGGCGCTGCTCTTCAGGCAGGTGTTCTCGGCGGCGAAGTAACAGGTCTTCTTCTTCTCGACGTTACTCCGCTTTCACTCGGCATCGAAACTATGGGCGGTATCAGCACAAAGATTATCGACAGAAACACAACTATCCCTGTAAAGAAGAGCCAGATCTTTTCAACCGCAGCCGACAATCAGCCTTCGGTTGAAGTTCATGTTCTTCAGGGTGAAAGAGAATTCGCAAGAGACAACAAGACTCTCGGCGTGTTCCATCTTGACGGCATCATGCCTGCACCCAGAGGCATTCCTCAGATTGAAGTTACATTTGATATAGATGCAAACGGCATCGTTCACGTTTCCGCAAAGGATCTCGGTACACAGAAGGAGCAGTCAATCAATATCACATCCTCAACAAATATGTCCAAGGAAGATATCGAAAAGGCTGTTGCAGATGCAGAGAGATTTGCTCAGGAAGATAAGGAACGCCGTGAAAACGTTGACACACGTAATGCTGCAGACCAGATGGTTTATCAGTGCGAAAAGCTCATGAACGAAAACGGCGATAAGTTCAGCGATGACGAAAAAGCAGGCGTTAACGAAAAGATTGACGCTCTCAAGGAAGCTCTCAAGGGAGAGGATATCAACCTTATCAAGACCCGTCAGGATGAACTCACCGCAAAGTTCCATGAAGTTTCCGAGAAGCTTTATCAGGCAGCTGCCGAAGCAGCTCAGGCTCAGCAGGGCGGTGCAGCACCCGGCGGCGAAGGCTATACAGAAGCAAACTACACCGATGTTGATGATAACAACTAATGTGAGGAGTTAATCCCCTTGGCAGATAAGAGAGATTATTATGAAGTCCTCGGCGTTTCAAAAAGCGCGAGCGAGGATGAAATAAAAAAAGCATACAGAAAAAAAGCAAAAGAGTTTCACCCGGATCTTCATCCGGGTGATGCTGAGGCTGAGGCAAAATTCAAAGAAGCAAACGAAGCTTACGAAGTGCTTTCCGACAGTCAGAAAAAAGCACGCTACGACCAGTTCGGTCATGCAGGCGTAGATCCGAATTACGGAGCGGGCGGAGGAGGCGCATACGGCGGCGGTTTTGGAGGAGGCTTTGATTTCGGCGACCTCGGTGATATATTCGGCTCGTTTTTCGGCGGCGGCTTCGGAGGCGGCAGACAGTCAAATCCCAACGCACCCCGCAGAGGTGAGGATGTTCAGGCGAGAGTTACCATTTCTTTTGAGGAAGCTGCAAAGGGTTGCAAGAGAACGGTTGATATCAACCGTGTTGACACCTGCTCCGAATGCCACGGCTCAGGCGCAAAGTCGGGTACATCGCCCAAAACCTGTCCCGATTGCGGAGGCAGAGGTTATGTCAACGTTCAGCAAAGAACGGCTTTCGGCGTAATTCAGACTCAGAAATCCTGCCCGAAATGTCAGGGTCAGGGTAAGGTTATCGAAAATCCCTGCGCAAAGTGCCGAGGAACCGGCAGAACTTCAACCAAAGCATCGGTTGAGGTTAACATACCTGCAGGTATTGACGACCGTCAGGTGTTCAATGTCAGCGGTGCAGGCAATGCCGGCGTTAACGGTGGTCCCAAGGGTGACCTCAGAGTTGCTGTTTTCGTAAGACCCCACCCGTATTTTGAGCGTGACGGATATAACGTATGGCTTGAACACAGAATCAGCTATCCGCAGGCGGTTCTCGGCGACAGCATCAGAATTCAGACTCTTGACGGAGATGTGAAATTCGATATTCCCGCAGGAACTCAGTCGGGTGCCGTGTTCAGTCTTAAAGGCAAGGGTATTCAGATTCTTAACGGCAGAGGCAGAGGCGATCAGCTTGTACGAATTATTGTTGATATTCCCAAGAATCTTACCCAGCGCCAGAAAGAGCTTCTTGTTGAATTCGAGAAGGAACTTGGCGTTAAGCGAGGCGCACCTGCAGGCAACGGCAAGGAAGGCTTTTTTGATAAGTTCAAGAATAAGAAATAATAAAAAAACGCTGTGTCGTTTGACACGGCGTTTTTGAGGTATAATTATGAAATACGATGCAGTAATATTCGACCTCGACGGTACGCTGACCGATACCCTTGAAGACCTGAAAAACAGCGTCAATTACGCACTTTCTCAATTCGGATTTCCCGAAAGAAACACCGAAGAAATCCGCAGTTTTGTCGGCAACGGAGTGAAAAGGCTGATTTATCTCAGCGTTCCAGAAAACACGCCCGATGAAATATCGGAAAGCTGTCTTTCTGTGTTCAGAGAGCATTATAATAACCATTCCTGCGAGAAAACCAAGCCTTATGACGGTATAGCTGATTTGTTGAAGCTTCTCAAAGATAACGGAATTAAAACCGCAGTTGTGACAAATAAAATGCATTCTGCGGCAGAGGATATCGTGAAATATTTCTTTGACGGATTGATTGATGTAACCGTCGGTCAGATTGACGGAGTGGCGCAAAAGCCGCAACCCGACGGTGTTTACAGAGTGCTTGATTTGCTCGGAGTGTCAAGAGAAAAAGCTGTTTATGTCGGTGATTCTGAGGTTGACTGCATAACAGCAAAGAACGCGGGCATTCCCTGCATAGGCGTGATGTGGGGATTTCGCGATCGTGATGTACTGATTAAAAATGGAGCAGATTATATAGTGGACAGACCCTTGGATATATTTGATTATATCTGATTGTCGAATTTTGTATTGACAAAAGCAATCCACCATTATATAATAAAGTATCAATAGAATATGTCCTTATTAAGAGTGGCAGAGGGACAGGCCCTTTGAAGCCCGGCAACCTGTGTTATGCAAGGTGCTAAATCCTGCGGCGTAATGCCGGAAAATAAGGTGTTTTCAACCACTGAAGACTCCTTCGGTGGTTTTTTTCGGGACTTATCGTTGATAATATTTCTAAAAGAGGTTTATTAAAATGGCAAACTACTTATTCACATCCGAATCCGTAACCGGCGGACATCCCGATAAAATCTGTGATCAGATTTCGGATGCCGTTCTTGATGCTATTCTCGCTCAGGATCCCATGGGCAGAGTTGCCTGCGAAACCTGCTGCACGACCGGTATGGTTCTTGTTATGGGTGAAATTACAACAACAGCAGATATCGATATCCCCAAAATCGTAAGAGAAACAGTTAATGAAATCGGCTATAACAATGCTGAATACGGCTTTGACTGCAACACCTGTGCTGTTATGACAGCTCTTGACAAGCAGTCGGGCGACATCGCAATGGGTGTTGACAGACTCGGCGCAGGCGACCAGGGTATGATGTTCGGCTTCGCTTGCGACGAAACTCCCGAGCTTATGCCACTTCCCATTTCACTTGCTCACAAACTTTGCGCAAAGCTTACCGAAGTGCGCAGAGACGGAACTCTCGGTTATCTCAGACCTGACGGTAAGAGCCAGGTGAGCGTTGAATATGACGAAAACAACAACCCCGTAAGAGTTGATACCGTTGTTATTTCTTCCCAGCATTCAGCCGATGTTACTCTTGAGCAGATCAGAGCAGACATCATTGAAAAGGTAATTAAGCCCGTTATTCCCGCACCAATGCTTGATGAAAACACAAAGTATCACATTAACCCCACCGGCAGATTTGTAACCGGCGGACCTCAGGGAGACAGCGGACTTACAGGCAGAAAGATAATTGTTGATACTTACGGCGGCTATGCCCGTCACGGCGGCGGAGCATTCAGCGGCAAGGACCCCACAAAGGTTGACCGTTCGGCGGCTTATGCGGCACGTTATGTTGCAAAAAATATTGTTGCTGCCGGTCTTGCAAAGAAATGTGAGGTTGAGCTTGCATACGCAATCGGTGTTGAACAGCCCGTATCCGTATTTGTTGATACCTTCGGAACGGGTAAAATCGCCGATACCGATATTTCGGCAATCATTAATGAGCTTTTTGACCTCAGTCCTGCAGGCATCATCAAGACTCTTGACCTGAGAAGACCCATATATAAGCAGGTTGCAGCGCTCGGCCACATCGGCAGAACAGATATCGATCTTCCTTGGGAAAAGACCGACAGAATTGAGGATATCAAAAACGCAGCGAAATTATAAAAGAAAAAATCCATTGGTGTAAGGGGCAGTCCATGTGACAGCCCCTTTTTATTTGCAAAACAACTAATATAACGGCGGCAGCTTTTTGAAAAACCATCCTGATGAGATTTGTTTAATTTTGCCTTGATTTAATTTTCTCTGTTTGCTATAATAACCATGTAAAATATAAAATAGGAGAGTGTGAGGCGTGAAAAAGAATTATGTAATCAAATATCTGTCGGGCGGAAAGACCGTTACATCAAACGCAACGGAGAATGAATTTTATTCGCTTGATATTTCGGATGCAGACGGAAGATATACAGTAACTCTCAATCCCAAAAAGGATTTTGAGCTTGTTGATTTTTACGTTGAAATGCCTTATGAATTCAAGGCGGGCGACAAATTCTTCGCAAACGGCTATCAGTCATGGACCAACACAAGAGAATTTACTGCTGACGAAATCAGAAAGGGAACAATAAAGCTTTCTCATATCCATCCTTATCTCAGACACTATGCAAGCATCACGAGCGATGACAGAATTGTTGAATATACTGAAAAGCCCGGCGAATTTCACAGCCACTGTTATACATATATCAGAAACGGCGAAAAGATGAAGCTCTGGGGTTCGCTCTGTGAAAGCACGGGTTATACATATTTCAAAGTCGGAATGAACAGCAACTATTTCTCAATCCGCAAGGATGTTCTCGGCAAGAAAGTGACCGCATCGCTTAAGATTTTTGATATTGTTTATTTTGAAGGAACATATGACGAAGTTTTCGATAACTACTTCGGAATGTTCAAGATGCCCGAAACAAGAAAGGGCGCAATGAGCGGTTATACCTCATGGTATAACTACTTCCAGAAGATTGACGAAAAAATCATTCTCCGCGACCTTGACGGTCTTGATCCCGCAAAGGAAGAAACATCTATTTTTCAGATTGACGACGGCTATGAACCCTATGTCGGCGACTGGCTTGACTATTGCGACAAGTTCCCCAACGGCATGAAATATATTGCCGATAAGATTCACGACAAGGGTTACCTCGCTGGCATCTGGATTGCTCCCTTCAGCTGCCAGAAGATTTCAAGAATCGCAAAAGAGCATCCCGATTGGCTCATCAAGGATGAAAACGGCAAACCTCAGCTCGGCTGTATTGCCTGGGGCGGTGCATATACTCTCGATA
Source organism: Clostridia bacterium (assembly GCA_017410195.1). GTDB lineage: Bacteria > Bacillota > Clostridia > Oscillospirales > Acutalibacteraceae > CAG-177. The sequence continues at coordinate 61,309 of JAFQRF010000015.1, forward strand.
TCTACAACGAAGAAGCAAGAGCTTATATCAAAAAAGTGTTTGACGTTGTTCTCAATGAGTGGGGATACGATATGGTTAAGCTCGACTTCCTTTACAGCGAATGTGTAACTCCAAGAAACGGCAAGAGCAGAGGCGAAATCATGCACGAAGCAATGGCTCTTCTCAGAGAATGTGTCGGCGATAAGCTTCTCCTCGGCTGCGGTATTCCCATGAGCGCCGCATACGGCGTCTGCGATGCCTGCCGTATCAGCTGTGACGTTGATCTTACATACAAGGGCAAGATTTACAACCACATCCACGTCAGCAACGAAATCCTCAGCGCACAGAGCGCAATCAACAACTCCGTATTCCGCCGCCATCTCAACGGCAGAGTATTCATGAATGACCCCGATGTATTCTTCCTGAGAAACGATAATCTTAAGTTTACCTGGGAACAGAAGAAGCTTCTCGCAAGAATCAATAATCTTTGCGGTAACGTTCTCTTCGTTTCCGATAACGCAGGCGATTACGATGCCGTGCAGATGGGACTTCTCAAGAAGTATTTCAAGAAGACCGACGAAAAGATTACATCCGCAGAATATGTAACAAAGGATGTTATCGAAATCAAGATTGATGAAAACGGCGTGAAAAAGGAGCTGGTTTTCAACATCAAGACAGGTCAGATTATCAAAGACGGCGAAATCAGATAAAAGGGATATTTGTAGGGGACGACCTCAGCGTCGTCCCGTTTTTTTACCCAAAAAAAAAACGCCGAAACCGATAACGGCTTCAACGGAGAAAACATATTATAAAAAGAGAAATAGCCCTTGACTGATGTTTCTTTACACAATCAATCAAGGGCTATTTCTGAGAACTCTTAATATCTAACATCTTTGGATAACCTCTCTTTCTGCAATATTGTCCAATCTTAAATTATCCGATTTTCAGTTTTTCGTTTCTTTTAAGATTGTAGGTTTGAGACTTTTAAAATTCTTATAAAATTTAAAATTTTGCTGTCTCAGGTTTTTACCTTCTCATTGGTATCACCCTTTCCTTGACTATAATATAGCACAGATTTTTGCTGTTTTCAAGATGGAAATTTGTACAAAATTGTTGCTTTTCACTTATGTAAAACATAGAAATTTGTTAAATATGCATACAAATTTCGGAAATCATATTGACATTGAGCAGATAATGAGTTATCATTAAAATGTTGGGGGGTTGCAGAACCCCGCTTTTTTATGCAAAAAATGGCTTGTGTGGATTGACAGTCCGCACAAGCCTTATTTTATTTGTTAAATTTCAACATCCGCATAAATTGCGTTGTGGTCGGAGTAAAAATCTCCGTCAACCATTTTGTTGATAACCTTGAAGCTGACGGGCTTTACCGTTGCTTCGTCAACAAAAACGAAGTCTATTCTTTCGTGAATCTCTTCGGGTCTGAAACCGTGGAAGGTATAGCATTCGTCGCTGTCGGGAGCGAGCTTTCTTGCATCTTTCATATTACCGCTGACCATTGTGTTGTAGCAGTCGGAATTCTGATAGACATTGAAATCGCCCGTGCAGACAACGGGTACACCGCCGAATGAAGCCGCTTTTTCCTGAATCATCTTTGCACCGTTGATCTGTGCGATTCTGCCGACGTGGTCAAGATGAGTGTTAAAATGAATATAGGATTTTCCGTTTTCTTTGTCAGTGAGCTTAACGTATGTTGCAATTCTTGTGCAAGCGGAGTCCCAACCCTTTGAAGGCTTTTCGGGAGTTTCGGAAATCCAGAAATTTCCGCTGTCGCTTGCTTCAAACTTATCTTTTTTATAGAAAACAGCAGCGAATTCACCGTCTTTGTCGCCGTCATCTCTTCCGACGCCTACAAACGAATATTCGGGAAGATTTTTGCAGAGTTCCTGCATCCATTCCCAATGGGCTTCCTGAACGCCGAAGGAATCGGGGTCAGCCTCTTTTATGATGCTTATAACCTTTGGTACACGCTTTTTCCAGACCCTCTCGCCCTTGCCTGCGCAGAGAAGATTGAATGAAAGAATTCTGTACATCAGTTTGTACCTCCGTTAAAGAGAGTCATTTCAACGGTGAGAGGGAAGTGGTCGGATGCGAGGATATGATGGATGAAATCGGAATTGATTGAATAGGATTTTACAGATGAGCAGTAGCCGTTGACAAAAACAAAGTCAATGGGTTTGTTGTCGGGCATGATAACGTGATAGCCGTGGTAGGTTGCATGGTCATCATATTCTGCCGCCATGTATTTTGTATCTTTAAGACCTGTTTTGAGGATTGTTTCGTAGTTATACGAGCCTTCGGGGAAGTTGAAGTCGCCTGTCACAACAACGGGAATATCTGGCGCGATTTCAGCGATATAAGCCGAAATGAGTGCGATTGATTCAGCCTGAGCAACGCTGCCTACGTGGTCAAGGTGAGTGTTGAAGTGAGCGTATACAAAGCCTGTTGTCTTATCTTTGAGGATTGCGTATGAGGTTATTCTGTTGCAGGCAGCATCCCAACCCATCGAGGGAACATCGGGAGTTTCGGAAAGCCAGAAGAAGCCTGAATCAACAAGCTCATACTTGTCCTTGAGATAGAAAATCGCACTTGATTCACCTTCGGAAATGCCGTCATCTCTGTACTTGGCTATGTAAGCATAATCGGAAAGACCTGCAGCGATGCCTTCAACCCAGTCTTTGTCTGCTTCCTGCAGACCGAATGAATCGGGAACTCCGTTTTGCAGGGTTTCAACGATAAGAGGAAGTCTGTTTTCGTTAGATCTGAGACCGTCGCCGCTGATTTTGACGTTATATGACATGATTTTCATATCCTGCGAAAGTGCGGCATTTGCAACAGGATTGGGATTTACATTCTTGAGCGCCATTGTGGGGTCAATGCCTTCAACAGGGTTTGCGGGAACGAAAGTTGCGATAAGTGCTGTGAAAAAAGCAACAATTTTTTGCATTAATTTAAAATACATATTTATTACTCCTTTATATTAAGTTTATCCGTTAATCATTGTCATTGTTGAAACAACAGGGTGATGGTCGGATGCATAAATTCCATTGACCTTTTCGCTGACAACGGCGTAGCTCTCAACCTCACTTACAAATGCGTTTGCAAATACGAAGTCAATGGGTCTGTCTTTTTCAACAAGGTCGGAATAGCCGTGATATGTAACATTGCCGCCGCTTGCGGTTTTTGCAAGATATTTTGTATCTTTGAGACCGCTTTCAAGCACTCTTGCATACATATCTTCGCCTTCATAGTCATTGAGGTCACCGGTTAAAACAACGGGAATATCGGGTGCGATTTCAGCGATTTTTTCTGCGATTACCGCAACGGATTCGAGCCTTGCAATAACTCCGAGATGGTCAAAGTGAGCGTTGAAGTGAGCATAGGTGAAGCCGGTATCTTTATCTTTGAGAACAGCGTAGGTGCAAATTCTGTTGAACATTGCATCCCAGCCCCTTGAAGCTTTCTCAGGAGTCTTTGAAAGCCAGAATGTACCCGAATCAAGCAGATCATACTTATCTTTTTTATAGAAAACGGGGCTTGCTTCACCGCCGCCTTTGTTTGAATCTCTGCCGATTCCGACGTAAGCATATTCTGTCATAAGAGCAGGAAGTCTTTCCATCCAGCCTTCGTCAGCTTCCTGCAGACCGAATGAATCAGGATTATATTTGCGGATGTTTTCGGCAACAAGCGGAGTTCTGTTTTCGGGTGATTTTTCGCCTGAGCCTTTGATGTAAACGTTGTAACTCATAACGGTTATGCTCTGCGAAAGCTTTGCCTCCGGAAGTGTTTCAGGATTCACCTGAGCCACGGGAGTCGGGGTGTAGAAAAGCATCATAATAGCTGTCACCATTGCAAAAAACGCGCTGATAATTTTGTCAATCATTTTTATTTCTCCTTTACTTTATATATTCTGCAAGTGCTGAAACATCAAGCTTGTCAATGTTTTTCGCACCTGAAATCACCTTGAAAACATCCTTGCACATCTTCATGATGCCGCCTTCTTCATCGCTCTCCGAGTTGAGGACGATAATCGGGTCGTGAACACTAAGACGGATAAGGAACCAGCCGTTTCCGCACGAAGAATCAGCGTTGATACGGATCCCCTCGTGATTGTCATCACATGCCGACCAGCCTGCATGATTCTTGACTTCATTTTCAAAAAGCTCAATTATCTTTTCGCCTTCGGGGCGGAAATCGTCACAGAGAATTCTGAAACGGAGTTCTTTTTCTTCCTTTGCCTCACGAAGCTTGCCGATGAGGTCTTCAAGGCTTGTACCCTGCTTTGAGAGTGCGGCGGCTTCGATAATGAGCTTTGTTATCAGATATGCGCCGTCGTCAAGAAAATAATTCTCCGCAAATGCTGCGTGACCCGAGGTTTCCATTGCAAGAGGGCAGTCAATTCCGCTTTCGCAAAGCTCAATCTGCTTGTTGATAACATTGCGGTAGCCTCTCTTGAAACGCAGATGTTTGCCTCCGTTTGCGGCGATGAATTCCGCAAGGCCGTCGGAAGTTACGCTGTCGGTAACAATCGTGCCGCCGGGGCAGGATGAAAGTGCAATCTTTGATGCGAGAGCAACAAGTCGGTTGCGGTTGATTTCGAATCCGCCCTTGCCTACGCAAGCTGCTCTGTCAACATCCGTATCGAATATAACACCGAAATCCGCATCGGCATCTGCGGTTGCCTTTGAAACGCATTCCATTGCCTGAGCATTTTCGGGATTCGGAGCGTGGTTGGGAAAGTTGCCGTCGGGGTCAAGATAAATGCTTCCCGATGTATCGGCACCAAGGGGCGCAAGCACATCTTTTGCATAGAATCCGCCGACGCCGTTGCCCGCATCAACAACGATTTTCATACCCTTGAGAGGATGCTCACGGTCGGTTTTGTCGTCAACACCTTCAATTATCATGTTTCTGAGAATTTCGGCATAACGTGCCATGAAATCGTGCTTTTCGCATTCGCCGCTTCCGTTGCCGAGCGGAGCTGACATTTCACCTGCCGCCTTGAGAATATCGGCGATATCCGAGCCGTCAAGTCCGCCGTCACGGGTAAAGAATTTGAGTCCGTTTCTGTCCTTGGGATGATGGCTTGCGGTAATCTGCACCGCACCGTCGCATCCCATCTCAACCGTTGTCATAAACATTGCGGGGGTTGATGCGAGCGAGCAGTCCGCAACCTTTACCCCGTTTGAGGTAAGAGCCTTTATTACGGCACGTTTTATTCTTTCGGCAGAAAGGCGGCTGTCGTGACCGACGGAAACAAAGATATCATCCTTGCCCGTCTTTTTTCTCAGCCATTCTGCAAACGATGCTGCAGAGCGCGTAACCATTTCGTTACTCATATAAAGCGGATTTGTTTCATCTCCGAGAGCATAGCCTCTTATATCGCTTCCGCTTTTAAATTTTGAATAATCCATAATCATTCACCTTTCGAAAAATATTCGTCGGATACGCTGAGAAGGAATTTATACATTGGTGTATACAGCTTGTATGTACCCCTGATAATCTCTATTATTTTTTCATCTTTAAGGTCATCAAGATCGCCTGAAAATGTGATGAAGCCGACATCTTTTGCGTTGTAATATTCTTCAAGCCCTTCGGGACATCCGGGGAAAGGTCTTTTATACTGTCTTTTAAAGAAATATGAGCCGCTTTTTTTGCACATATCGGCAGCCTTGCGAAATTCATCGGGTCTTTCGCGCAGATTTTTTCTGAATGCTTCAAGCAGACCGGGTTCATCACCGTAGAAGCCTACGCCCATTGAATATTCACGGGGTGTCACCTCAAACCACATGCACGGATATCCTACCCAGTCGTGCTTCGGGCGCATAAACATAATCCAAATATTTTCACGGTAAAGGCTTTTATCCTTGGTATAGCGTGTATCGCGTCGCACTCTTGAAACCATTTTTGTGGGTATGGTATTCATAAGAGGATCAACTGCAAGAAGCTCTTCGCCGATTATGCCTGCAATCTGACGCATCGGCACGGTCACATTGCTTTTGATTTCTTCTTTATGTTCTTCGTAGAACGCTTTCGAATCCCTGAATCGGTTATCCGCAAGCAGAAACAGAGCGTCACGGGTTATTCCCTTGTATTCCATTTATATCAGCCCTTTCTTTGCAAGACCCTCGGCAGCAAGCATTATTGCGGTTTTTGCCGAGTGGAAGTTGATTCCGCCCTGCATCCAGACCGCAAACGGCTCACGCAGGGGTGCATCTGCGGAAAGCTCGATTGATGAGCCGAGAATAAATGCACCAGCCGCCATAATGACCTTACTGTCATAGCCGGGCATATCCCACGGCTCGGGAGTGACGTAAGAATCAACGGGAGCGCCGCTCTGGATTCCTCTGCAGAATTCAACGAGTCTTTCTGCATTTTCAAGGCAGAGAGCCTGAATAATATCGTGACGGCTTTCATCACTTGTCGGAGTGACTCTGAAGCCGAGATTTTCAAATAATGCCGCCGCAAACACGGCTGCTTTCAGTGCTTCCCCGACAACATGGGGAGCATGGAAAATTCCCATGAACATGTTTCTGTTTTCACCGAGAGTGCATCCGACCTCTTTGCCGAGACCGGGAGTGGTTGCTCTGTATGCGCAAAGCTCAACAAGATCTTTTCTGCCTGCTATGTAGCCTCCTGTTCTTGCAATTGAGCCGCCTGCATTTTTTATCAGCGAACCTGCCATGAGGTCTGCGCCGACCTCGGTAGGCTCGATTTTTTCAACAAGCTCGCCGTAGCAGTTGTCAACCATAACAACCGCATCGCTCTTTGAGTGAACAAGCTTTGCGATTTCTCCGATTTCGGCAACCGAAAGAGTGGGGCGCAGGCTGTAACCTCTTGAACGCTGGATATAAACCATTTTCGGATTCATCTCAAGAGCCTTTTCAATTGCCGCTATATCGGGTCTGTCGTCGCTTCCGAGATCAACCTGAGCATAGTCAACACCGAATTCTTTGAGCGAACCCATTCCTTCGCCGCTGATGCCGATAACGCTGTGGATTGTGTCATAGGGAGTACCCGTTACGCAGAGCATTGTGTCACCCGGGCGGAGGACACCGAAAAGCGCAACTGCAAGAGTATGAGTGCCGCAAGTAAAGGTGTGGCGAACGATTGCATCTTCTGCGCCGAAGATATCGGCATAGATTCTGTCGAGTTTTTCTCTGCCCGAATCGCCGTAGCCGTAACCCGTCGAGCCTGCGAAATCCGCTTCGCTGACTCTGTTTTCAATGAATGCGGAAAGCACCTTCTGCTGATTATATTCGGTTATATCATCAATTTCATTAAATTTGGATTTCGCCTTTTCAAGGGCGGCATCGCTTGCAATTTTTATTCTTTCGCTTATATCAAAAAAGTTTTTTAATTTCATTTTTACCTCTTGTAAATTCTGTTGAGTGATTTAAAAAATTCTCTGTCGGCGTTCATAAGCTGGTCTTTTGTCACACGGTAGCTCCAGTTGCCGTCTGCAACGCCGGGAGTGTTGATTCTTGTGTCCGAGCCGTACATAAGGAAATCCTGAATCGGTATAATCGCAAGGTCGCTGACGCTTGCAAAAATCGCTCTTAAGAAAAGGGGAGATGCACCGCCCCAGTCGCCGCCCGAAAATCCGCAATAGTCAAGCGCTCTCTTGCGCACGTCGTCACCGCTTTCCCAAAGAAAGCCGAAAATTGTGTTGTTATCGTGAGTACCCGAATATGCAACGGAGTTTCTGATATAGTTGTGGGGCATATGAATGCTGTTGCCTTCGTCAAGAAAACCGAACTGGAATACTCTCATTCCGGGGAAACCGCTTTCGTCAACAAGTGTACGCACTTCGTCTGTTATATCGCCAAGATCTTCTGCGATAATGAGTTTATCTTCATGCCCTTTTTTAATGGCATTAACCAGCTCGATGCCGGGTCCCTTGACCCATTCGCCGTTTCTTGCTGTTTTTTCTTTTGCATCAACCGACCAGTATGCTTCAACTGCTCTGAAATGGTCGATTCTTACGCCGTCAAACATATCGAGAGCGTGATCAATTCTCTCTTTCCACCAACCGAAGCCGTCTTTTTTCAATTCATCCCAATCATAAAGCGGATTGCCCCAGAGCTGACCGTCCTCTGCAAAATAATCGGGCGGCACACCCGCAACCCTTGAGGGATAGCCTTTTTCGTTGAGTTGAAAAAGGCTTCTGTTTTCCCATACGTCACAGCTGTCGTCCGAAACATAGATGGGAATATCGCCGATAACACTTATGCCTTTTGCATTCGCATAATCCTTGACCTTTTTCCACTGCGTAAAGAATTCATATTGAATGAATTTCCACATACCGAGCGTTTCGGTGTCCGAAATTTCATCAGATTCCCATTCCTGCCAGGGCTTGAGTCCGTTTTGCTCACGCAATGTCATAAAACGGCAGAAAGCTTCTATTCTGGGGTGTTTCTCAATGAATTCATCAACCGCATCGGTGTTTTCAAGATTTTTATATGCTTTTCTGAGCAGAGGGATTCTTTCCTCAGCGAGCCGTTTATATTCCGCGGAATACGGAGTTTTTTGTTTGCAGTTTTCGAGGTCATCTTTTGAAATAAGTCCGTCCTCAAAAAGCTTTTCGGGGTCAATGAAATACGGATTCCCCCCGAAAGCGGAGAATGATTTATAGGGGGAATTGTATTCATCGGTAACCGTGAACGGCAGAACCTGCCATACGGAAAAACCGTTGTCTTTAAGAAAATCAACGAATTCAAATGCATTCTTTCCAAAGTTACCGATTGAGTAATCGCCGTAGAGTGAAGAAATGTGCATAAGAATTCCGCTTTGTCGTTTCATAGGGTACACCTTCCATTTTAAATTGATTTCAGTATATCACAAGAAAAAATAAAAATAAAGTAATTTTATAAAAAACTTGATATTTTCGTCAGCAGATATTAGAATATAAGAAATAAGACTTCGGAGGGGATAATATGTCAAAAGCAGTTGAATATTTTGAAAACATACAGAAAATCATGAGCCGAATTATGACGGAGCAAATGGAGAATATAGAAAAAGCCGCAAGAGCGGTTGCAGATACTCTTGAAAACGGCGGCAGAGTACACGCTTTCGGAACAGGTCATTCGCATATGCTTGCCGAAGAGATTTTTTACCGTGCAGGCGGACTTGTAAATGTCAATCCCATTCTCGAATCGGGTCTTATGCTCCACGAAAGCGCCTCAAAAAGCACTGCTCTTGAAAGACTTGAAGGTTACGGCGAAATTATTTTTGACTTTAACAATATAAACGAAAAGGATATACTTTTCCTTTTTTCAAATTCAGGCAGAAACGGTGTTGCGATTGACCTTGCCCTCATCGCAAAAGAAAGAGGCGTCAAAACCGTTGTCATAACAAATATGCTTCACACAATGCAGGGCAAATCAAGGCATTCAAGCGGTAAAAAGCTTTATGAAGCCGGTGATATCGTGATTGATAACTGCGGATGCATCGGCGATGCATCGATGACGATTGAAAAAATCGGCAGGAATGTTGCACCCACCTCAACTGCAGCGGGTGCGGCAATTCTCAACGCAATCGAAGCAAGAGCGGTCGAAATTATGGTTGAGGAAGGTTATATGCCCGAGGTATTCTCAAGCAGCAATGTTGACGGCGGCGACGAGATAAACGAGGCTTACATCAAAAAATACAGCGGGGAGATTAAAGCATTATGATTTATCCTGAATTTCAGAAGTCTGTTATAGCCGAGTGGATTGATTTTTCACCTGCAAAAATTGCCGTTGACGGATATGAAAGCAGCTTTGTAAGTGAGAAATTAAGAGAAAATACCGGCAACACATGTAAAGCTTATACACTTTACATAGATGTTGTTAAGGAAAACACAAGAAGAACGGAATATATTGAAGAAGCATACCGCATAACAGATGAAAAGTACTTCATGTGCGGCGAAAAAAATGGCGATGATTTCAGAATGACGCTCACCGTTTCGGGAAAGAAGTCACTTTTCAGAGCGGTTAACAGAATTGCTTCGATGTTGGACGACGGAAAATTCCCCGTCGGTACGGTAGAAGATTATCCTTTGTTTGCCAAAAGGGGCTATATAGAAGGGTTTTACGGCAATCCTTGGAGTCACGATAACCGAAAAATGATGCTTGAACTCATGTCTTTTTACGGCATGAACACATATTATTATGCCCCGAAGGATGACCCTTATCACCGCGACAAGTGGGATATTTTATATCCCGAAAAAGAGCTTTCGCAGCTTACGGAAATTTCTGACCTTTGCCGTGAAAATTTTGTTGATTTTCACTTCTGTATTGCTCCGGGACTCAGTATGAAATATTCCTCAGAAGAAGATTTTTGTAAACTGGCATGTAAAGTTAAACAACTTTACAACATCGGAATCAAAAAATTCGGTCTTCTGGTTGATGATATTCCTGAAAACCTCTGTTTTGAGGAGGATAAAATTGCTTTTGACGGTGAAGCGGTCAATGCGCACATATATCTTATTAACAGATTTTACGGCTTTATTAAAGATTTGAATTCCGAATGCAGTCTTACAGTTTGTCCGCTCGTTTACCACGGAAGCGGTGAGGAATACTATGTTTCAAAGCTTGGCAACGGAATCCCGAGCGATGTAAGCATCTTCTGGACGGGAAAAAATATCTGCTCTCAGGAGCTGACAGTCAGAGAGGCTGTTGTTTTTGATAATGCAACAAATCATAAGCCGCTTTACTGGGATAACTTCCCCGTTAACGATTGCGAAATGTATAACGAAATGCATATCGGCTATCTGAGCGGCAGAGAAAGGTATCTTTTCCGTTATTCGGAAGGTTTAATTTCAAATACAATGGAGTACTGTCTGTCAAGCAGAATACCTTTACTTACGGCTTCGGACTATCTTTGGAATCCCATTGCCTACAGTCCGTACGAATCGTGGCATAAGGCATGTGAAATTGTTCTTGGTGAGAACAAAGAAACACTCATGCCTTTCCTTGATAACCTTCTTACCTCTTGTCTGAAGGTTGAAAATTCACCGATGCTGAATTCGGCGCTCGGAAATGCTCAACAAAAACTTTTTGCGGGCGATATGCCCGGTGCATTTGCAGTTATGGCAGAGTATACAGGCAAACTTTCGAAGTGCTGCGAAGCTCTCAGAACTCTTGATAATTCAATGGTTAAGGAGCTTATGCCTTGGGCTGAAAAGCAATTCCTTGCGCTTGATGTTATTGAATCCTCTCTTTCGCTTCTGGGAGAAAAATCCGATGAAAATAAGCAGAAAGCAAACGATATTCTGCAGAAATATCTTTCGCATTCGAAAACTCTGTGTGACTTTTCTCTCAGAGAGTTTGCAGAAAGGATGCAGACATTATGATTGGAATAAAAAATCCTGCTCTCCGTGAAGCCTATGAGCGTCTTTATCACAAAACTCCGCTCGGGTTTTACAATTGCGGCAGACTTTGTGACGGGCTTTGCTGCCGTGGCGACTGTCAAGGTATGTGGCTTTACCCCGGAGAGGAGGAGCTTTTCAGAGATAAAGAAGGATTTGAGGTTTGTGAAACCGAAGGAAACTACGATTATCCCATGGTCATTTGCTCCGGAGAATGCAACAGAGAGGAAAGACCGCTTGCGTGCCGCATTTTTCCTGCATTTCCGCTTGTTACGGAGGATGACGGCAAGGTCAGTGTTGAAGTTATTTATGACCCGAGAGCATCAATGTGTCCTCTTGCACGAAATAAAAAACCGCTTGACCGTGCTTTTATTAAAGAAGTACGCAAAGCGGCGTTATATCTTGCACGTGACAAGGAAATTTTTGAATACATGAAAGCTGTCAGTGAAGAAATAACCGAAATCATTGAGTTGAAGAATAAATTAGAAGGTATCTTTTAATGAGTAAAATTGGGTTTAAAATAATAATTGTAACCGTGATGATTCTGTCGCTATGTTCGTGCAGAATTACCGTTGAGCCTGAGTTGATTCCGAGTGTAACAACAACCGAAGCAGGCTACGACTATGTGTCTGCAGCGTCAAAGCTTTCAGCGGCGTCGGGATTATCGGTAACCCCTTCCTTCCTTGAAAATATGGGAGAATCGGTAACTTCTCAGCTTGTTTCCGCAGTCGATTCGGGTACATACACCGAGAAGACCTGGCTATCTGTTACGGGTTATTCGTATTATGTTACAAAGGATATTCTTTCCGGAAATTATACTGCCGAAAACATAAAGGACTGCAGCAATAACGGCAGGGATTTATTTAGCGTTGCGTTTGTCGGCGATATACTTTTTGATAAGGATTTTCGTCCTATGGTGCATGCAAATGAAATGGGCGGTGCGCTTAACTGCATAGATAAAGCCGTAATCGATTATCTCAATGCCTGCGATATTTTTCTTATTAATAATGAGTTTACAATCGGCGAAAGAGGTGAGCCGTTACCCGGAAAAACATGGACATTTCAGGTTGAACCGGATAAAATTCAGCTTTTGAAGGATTTGGGTGCGGATATTGTTTCACTTGCAAATAATCATATTTATGACTATGGTGAAGTTGGCTTTTTCGATACGATTGACAATCTTAAAAAGGCGGGAATGCCTTATGTAGGCGCAGGTTCAAACCTTGAAGAAGCCGCAAAACCCTATTATTTCATTGTAAACGGCGTTAAAGTCGGCATTGTTGCGGCAAGCTGTGCGGAAAAAACGACCTCATTCAACCCTGTTGCAACCGTCGAAACACACGGAGTTATGGGTACTTACGACAGCACGGAGTTTATTAAAGCAATAAAAAAAGCGGATGCCGAGTGCGACATCCTTGTTGCCTATGTGCATTGGGGAACAGAAAACACAACCGTTCTCGACGAACAGCAGAAAACTCTTGCCCGCGAATATATTGATGCAGGCGTTGATGCCGTTATCGGCGGTCATACGCATTGCCTTCAGGGCATGGAATTCTATAAAAACGTGCCTATTGTTTACAGCGTAGGTAATTTCTGGTTTAACAGCAAGACTCTTGACTCCTGCGTTATAACCCTTGAAGTGGACAGAAAAGGGGACATGGGTATCAGAATTATGCCTCTCAAGCAGCAGAATTGCGAAACACGTCTGCTTGAGGGCGAAGATGCCCGTGCGCTTTTTGACAGAGTTGAAAGCTATGAGCCTCAGGGCGTTTCGATTGCCGATGACGGCTTGATTACTTCTGCTCAGACTCAGTAAATCCGAGCCACGCATATTTTTTCATATCGACCCTGCCGTCAGCAAGAAATTCAATGCCTTCTTCGCTCAGGAGAAGGCGTTGCATATTCTCGCCTCCGAAAGCAAAAGCAGTTGAAACTTCTCCGTTTCGGGTAACAACACGGTGGCACGGAATTTTACCAGGCTCGGGGTTGACATGGAGGGCGTAGCCGACTACTCTTGACCATCGGGGATTGCCTGCCATCGCAGCAACCGTGCCGTATGACGCAACTTTTCCTTTGGGTATTTTTCTGACAACCGAGTAAATTTTATCAAAAGTATTCATATTATCACCGTTATTTATTATAATACAAACATTCTATATATGCAACCGAGGTGAAAAAATGCCGAAATATACACATATCATATGGGACTGGAACGGAACTCTTCTCAACGATATATCCGCATCGCTTGCAAGCGTGAATGATATGCTCGATATGAGAGGGATGCAGCATATTAATATTGACTTTTATAAAGAATGTATCGGAGTGCCTATCAGAAAATTCTATGACCGAGTTTTTGATATGAAGAAAGAAGATTATTCAATTATAATAAAACAATATAATGAAGGCTATCTCAGGCATCTTGCCGATTGCGGACTGACTGACGGTGCGTGCGAAGCTATAAAGCATTTCAGAAAATGCGGCATGCATCAGGCGGTTGTTTCGTCGTCAAATAACGACCAGCTTTGTGCAAATATAAAGAAATACGGACTTGACGGCTGCTTTGAAGCCGTGCTCGGGTCGGCTGATTTTTATGCAGGCTCAAAGATTGACCGTGCGAAAGATTATCTTGCCGAAACAGGAGGAGAGAGCGAAAAAACGCTTGTTATCGGCGACCTTGAGCATGATGCGGATATGGCAAAGGAGCTTGGTGCAGACTGTGTTTTGCTTACAAGCGGTCATGAGCATATTTCGCGCCTTGAAAGAGCCGGAGTACCCTTGATTAATGATTTGTTTGAGTTGATTTGTTATACGGATAACGCTTTGCAAAACAAGCCAATTGTTGATTGAAATGTATGATTTTATATATGTAAACAAATTTGAAAACAGCAGAAAAAACAAGCTTTTCTGCTGTTGTTTTTTGGGGAATAGTTTAAATTTGAATTTGAGTTCTGGCATAATTTGCAAAAACAAAACTGTGAATTGTGAACAATTGAAAAACAAATTATTTGTAAAAACTAAACAAAAGAACGTCGAGTTCATAATTTGTTCATAATTTATTTACAAAATATTTAAATTATCACACGGACTATGCAACAACTCCCTTATAAAGTAAATAACGTAAACTAAGGCATTTTAAATGCCTGCAAAAGGAAACTCCTTGCAAGGGTTTCCGCCGCAAGCTTTTGCGGAAAATTTTATGGAGGTGCAAATATGAAAAAGGCAAAACGACTTTTGGCAGTTTTGTTGACAGCGGTTATGCTTATGACCTCGGCGTGTCTCCCGTCATATGCTTATATTGCTGAAGAAAACGACTGGCACACACCCACTGACACTAATGTTCACGGTTATTATTTGGATTATGGTCAGGCAGCAGGTTATATTCTCGACTTGCTTGATGAATTGCTTGCCGATCTAAACTTTTATTTGACCATGGATGACCTTGACAAGAAATTGGGTATCGAAATTTTCGAGGCACAATTAGGTCTTAATTTGGACCAGCGCCTTTATAACGCGGGAATCTACCCCAATAATGTTAATAGGGTGTATGGTCTTGAGACACCAAATGTTGACGGCGAAAAGGGTTATCTTGATTTAAGAAATGTTGACTTGGCAATCAGATCTCTCTATGCAGTTGGAGAGGCTCTTACCGGCGGTAACATCTTGATCGGCGCAGCCGGACTGGCTCTCGGTGATCTTCTTAACAAAGAAACCGGTCTCGGAAGACTCGGCGGTGTTGTTTCTCTGAACTACCTCAGATCAAACAACGATGATATTCTCGTTCTTGAGCATTTTATCACAATCGTTGCCGATGCTCTTGCTCCCATCCTCAGAGATATTCTCGGCGGTGAGTTCAGTGTAGGTCCATTTCTTGAAGGAACGTTCAATGATCTTCTGAAAGATTTTCTTGGTCCCAATGCAGCACTCGACAACATCGGCGGCGCAGTTAAAGATCTTCTTTATTCATTGCTTATCAACTCTCAGGCAGATCAGATTAATGACGGCGTTGACTGGGACCCCAATACTGACGGTGTTCAGACACTCTCAACTCTCGATGCAATGGTTCAGAAGCTTGTTGACTGGGCTCTTATCGAAGGTACTAACGACACAATCCTGGGCGGCGGCTATTCACTGCTCGGCGCAGGACATGAAGAACTCATGCCTGCTCTTGCAGACCAGCCCGGCGCGGCTAACCTCGGCGCAGTAGCAATCCAGTCCGACCGTGACCTTGACGGCGCACTCGAAAACAACACGATGAGTTTCTATCAGCTCGTTTCAAACGTTCTTCAGGCTCTTCTCGGCGGTATGCTTACTCCCATGCTCTCAGACCTCATCGTTGATGCAGTCGGCATTGAAATTACCGAGGCTTATCCCTTCGGTGATCCTTCAATCACAAGCGACATGATGTACGGCATGCTTCTCGGCAGCGTAACAAGAGATGAATCCGGTAACCTCAACTCAACTGCAGGTGTTATTGAAAACCTTCTTGTTTCCAACGGCGCTCCTGAGCTTGAAATCGAAAAATATGATTCCGCAGAGCTTCCTGCAGATACTCCCGTCGGTCATGTAAATGCTGTTATTAAATGGTTCCTTGACGACGGCGGTCTCGATGCCCTTATCAAGATTGACTACCAGGGTATCCACATTCAGGATAACCTCATGTCACTTCTTAACGACATCGCACGTCTTGCTGTCAACCTTCTTCCCGGTCTCGGTCTCTTTGCAGGCGGCATGGATCTTGCTTACACAGCAGACGAACTCAACGAATACTGGGCATATGATGCTGATATGAATATTGTTAACGGCAATGATGATGCTGCTATTGATGCTCTCTATCTCACATATGAAACAGAAGAGATCGTTTACGTTGATACTTATACGGAAAATGCAGACGGTTCAAAGACACCCAGCATCTACTGCTACTACAGCGACCGTTCGGTTGTTAATACAACCAATCCCGATGCAGCAGACTACATGGACCCCAAGATGATCAGACAGCACTATGTAGTTACCACTGATCAGGTATTTGCATGTCTTATCAAGATGGTTCTTGATGATATAATTGAGGGTTGCTACTGGCCTGAATGGGCAGATACAATTCCTTCCGTTCTTGCTTACGGTCTTGCAGGTCTTGCATCTCCTCTTCTTCCCGAAAACAACTACTTTGCACGTCTTGACGCTTATCACAAGCAGATGACTGCAAGAGACGGCGGCGACATTTACGATTCAAACGGCGTTAACATCACTCCTATTCCTTATACTGTTGATAAAGAAATCACAATCAAGGATCCCGCAGGTTCTTACACAAAGACTGTTTCGGTTCCTCAGGCTGCTCTTGATATCGGATGTTCATATCTTGCAGCTTATTTGAATACTCAGCTCGACCTTAATGACGACGAAAAGCTTGATACCGATACATCACTTGAGAAGTTTGCAGGCGAGTTCCTTGTATGGGGCTTCACAAACTATCTTCCTATGTTCACTGGTCAGATGAACGCAAACGGTGTTCTTAATGCATACTACTATTCTGGTGAATATAATTCTGAAACAGAGAATCAGAATCACACCATTGAAAAGGGTGTGTTCATGGATGCCGTTAACACATACCTCTGTCAGACATACTCTAACTTTGCTAACAGAACACCCCTCAACGCAGATGATAACGCTGATGCATATGATGCTATCTATACCCTTATAGATAACACACTCTTCAAGCTTATTCCCACATCATGGCTTCCCGATATCCACGGTTCACAGCAGTTTGTTCTTGATTGGCTTCTTGGTAATCTCTGCGAGTTTGATCTCCAGGGCATCCTCGATCTTCTTACCGTAAACATGGATGCTGATGCAGAGCTTAATCTTCCCGTTATTCAGGTTCTCCTCAGAGTTATTGACCGTGTGCTTGCGCTTATTGTTAATGACCACTCGATCATTCTCGATATCGGCAGAAGACCTCTTACCAAAACAGACGGCAACGGCAATTATGTCTATGTTGCACCTTCTGTTGATACTCTTGACAAACTTCTTGATTGCTCAAGCGCAGATGCAGCTCTCCCACAGCTTGTTTATAATCTTCTTATTAGAATCAATGAGTTCAAGAGACCTCTTCTTGCAACTCTTCTTCCCCTTATCTTCTCGGCAGAATATGAAAGACCCTATGATGAAGAATATCTCGGAAATAAAGGTGTTGCATATTATAAGAGTGATGACTTTGAAGATTATCTTTCAACCTACACAGATCACGTTAATGCAACTCTTTTCAGAAAGCTTGATAACGAAGCAGATGCAGAGGCTGCATGCGACGGTAATGCGACTGTAGTCAGAAATGATAACGGCACTTACAGCATCAAGCTCAGCAACCAAACAACTCTCGCAACTTACCCTGACAGCGCATCGGCTAACAGCGACCTTAAGCTTCTCAAGGATGCATATTATGTTGCAGTTGAAAGCGAAACAGAGGTTGACGAAGAGGGTAATCCTGTTATAGAGTATCATGTTTACTGGCGTGAAAGCTATATGACAGCAGCATATAACAAGTCAACCCTTACAGACGATGCTGTTCCTTACGGTAAAGAATACTACGAGTATACTGATTTCAACTACGCATCATTCTATCCCAGAAGAGCAGGTGCAAGTGATTTCGCCTACTATGGCGGTGAATATCAGACCTTTGCTCCCGAAGATTTCTCAGGCAGAGAATATTACTACACCAACGCTGACAAGGCTCTTGAAAAAGCTCAGGATTATATCGGCACCTACAGATCCTTCGCAACAAACGATCTTCCCGCAGCTTACGGCGACTGGCTCATGTTCTCAATCGAAACTCAGCTCAGAACAAAGGATATCTGGGATAGTAACCATGACGGCAAATCGGTTATGAACGATAGCGACAGTGATTATGCTGCTGCAACAGATTCAAGCAACGGTTATCCCGTTGACGGCGAACCCGGAATGCCCTCATCGATGTATCCGTTCTCATCACCTTCAACATCAGTCTTCTCGTTCTATGATAATAAGACCGGTGAAACAATTACCTCAGAGTCAATGAATATGTTCAATGCAACAAACTACGAGCAGATTGCTCTTGCGCTTGAATACGGCAGTGACCCTGAAAATAACGTTGAGCTTTCAGTTGAAGACACAGAATCCGTTGTAAGACTTGCTCTTTATGATGCAGTTGATGCAAACGGAACAAAGCTTGAGAAAAATGCTATTCAGTTTGATATTACAAAGAATGCAGATAATGAATATAACGGCAATCTCCAGTGGAATACTCTTTCAAACTCACAGTTGACTACTATTGCAACATGGCTCGACAATAACGGATTTACTTATGAAGCTGTTCTTGATGAAGCAGGAAATGCAACCGGCGACTATAAGATTTTCCGTCCCGCATTCAAACTTATTGACGAGTCATTCTCAATCTCAACTCCTAACATTGGTCTTGTTTCAACACCTGCTCTTCCTGAAGCTGAAGAACTTACAACAATCAGATATAAGAGAGGTCTTGAAACAAAGAGTGATTACGAAAAAGCATATGTTGCTCTTCACAATGCATACAAGGATTATATCACTGCTCTTTATCAGAACAGAAGATCACTCTATAACCTTGTAGATGAAGTCAGCTATCGTTATGAAGAGGCTGAAGCAGTTCGTTCGATTCCCATGCAGAACGCAGGTGATATCATCGTTCTTGACTGGGCTATTGATTACGCAAAGAAAAATTATTATCTCTTTGATGCAGGCCGTAACTACAGATACACCGGCGAGCTCGTAAACGGTCAGCCCGAAGTTTCAAAGGTTTACACTTCAACCTCATTCGCATATCTCCAGGAAGCATATGACTATGCTGTTTCTCTCAGAAAGAAGGTTGTTTCCAACGCTGCAGTTTCAAACGAAATAACTCAGTCAATGGTAACGGCAGCATATCAGGGCATCCTCGCTGCAATCAGAAAGCTTGTTGAATTTACAGGATTTGCGGATTGGACACAGCTTGACAGATACATCGAAATGGCTACCGAAATCTTAAATGATCCTAACAAAAATGATCCGATTCTCGGTTATGCAAGCGGCCTTGATGTTCTTGAAGAAGTTCTTGAAGACTCAATTCTTCTCAGATCAGATTCAACAATTGACTGTGAGAGTCAGGAAACTAGGGTTGATCCTCAGGCTGCTGCTCTTAACGAAGCTATCCAGAGCCTCGTATTCAACACCATCCCCTCAATTCTTCCCACAGAAGAAGCAGGCTCAGTTGATTCCATCGCAGTTTCAAACGTTAACAACCGTCTTGTTGGTCATATCTTCGGCCTTGCAGAAGGTACAGGTATGAACAGCACAATGGTTGATGATGATGGCACACTTACAATTGCCGGTATAACCATCGATAAAGAAATCGGTAACGAAGTTAACTTCAGCCCCACAGGCCGCGGAAACGGTACCGGTTCTTACTTCTCAGGTCGTATCAGAACTATTGAAAGATTCAGATATTACGCAGTTGTTTACGGTGACCTTAACGGTGATACACGTATCGACGGTTCAGACGCAGCGTATGTTCAGTATCAAATTGCAAAAGGCAAGAACACCGAAGCTGATATGGATCACTTCATGTTCGTTGCAGCCGATGCTAACCACGACAACGTTGTTGACGCAGCTGATATCGTTGCAATCCAGAATCATTACACATATGCTGACACCAACGGTGACGGTGTTGTAAATGATGATGATAAGATTTCACAGATTGAGCATAGAGAAGAAAATATCCAGTAATCTGATTGTCAACGATACACAAATCAAATTAAACTTAATCCCCCTCGGTTCGCCGAGGGGGATTTTTCCTGCTTTAGTATATAAATTTATATGCTTTGGTATATTGGCTTATTTGCAGGTGCTTGTTAACATTCTGTTAAAAAATGAAAGATGAAAATCAAATTCTTGCAAAAGTTATTCACTTATTTATACCGTATATACTGTATAAAATTAGTGCAAAATAAGAATAATTAAACCTGTAAAGTGGAAAACTTTACGCTCATAATTAGAATTCAGAAAAATAAATCGGAGTTTTCCACTTTTTCCACCGAGTTATCCACATATGCAAGTAAAAGACTTTACAGCTTTTGGCTGTAAAGTCTTTTTGCTTTACTGCATATATGCATGCATATATAAATGTATATTAATATATATAAAGAAGAAGTTTGCAAGAAAGCATTCAAAAAGCGATTAAAGCATTCTTTTACCCTTGACGAAAACAGCTTTTATCTCTGAAAAATCCTCCGACAGAATGAGCAAATCTGCGTTCTTTCCTTCTTCAATGCTGCCCGTTTTTTCATCAACCCCGATTGCTCTTGCAGGGTTGATTGTGAGGGATTTAATTGCCTGTTTAAGCGGAATTCCGAACTTTAAAAGATTGTGGAATTCTTCAAAAAGATTCGTGCTGCTGCCTGCAAGAGTTCCGTCTGCAAGTCTTGCGGCATCTGTTTTATATATCTTCTGACCGCCAAGCATGTATTCACCCTCGGGAAGCCCTACCGACATTGTTCCGTCGCTGATAACAACAGTTCTGTCCTCTCCGAGTGCTTTAAATGTTATTCTGAGTGTTGCAGATGAGATGTGAATGCCGTCGCATATGAGTTCAGCAAAAATCTCATCGCTGTCAAGAACCGCACCGACCATTCCGGGTTCTCTTGAACCGAGTCCGCTCATTGCGTTGTAAAGATGTGTTGCGTGTGTTATGCCCCAGCCGAATGCTTCTTTTGCTTTTGCGTAGTCAGCCGTGGTATGCGCCGCTGAAACCGTGCAAAGCTTTGATGCTTTTTTTGTGAATTCTTCGGCACCGTTTCTTTCGGGAGCAATGTCAACAAGTTTTACCGGGCAAATGTCATTCAGCTCATTGAATAGTTCAAAATCAGGTTCAACTATATGTGCGCCGTCCTGTGCGCCTTTCTTTTCAGGTGCAATAAACGGACCTTCCATATTTATTCCGTGGATATATGCTCCTTCTTCTTTTCCCATTGTATCCGCAATATAACCGAAGCATTTTCTGAGTGTATCGGCAGGCAGCGTCATTGTTGTAGGACAAAAAGAAGTTATGCCGTTTTTAGCAAGCCATTTGCTCATGTTTGCAACTGAGTCAGGTTTTCCGTCGGTTGCATCAGCAAGATTACAGCCGTGAATGTGAATGTCGATGAACCCGGGTATAACAACGCATCCTTCAAAGTTTTCACCGTCAGCATTTGTAGGGGTGATTTTTTTGATTATTCCTTCGCCGATTTCGAGATCGGTTTTAAGCGGTTCAAAATTTCCGCCATAGACTGTTGCATTTTTAATTATCATTTTATTCACCGTCCGTTATATTAAAATAAAAAGCCGCAACGTAAGCTGCGGCTTGACAGTTTAGATTCTGTCTTCGATATAAGTTACAAGGTCGCCGACTGTCTTGATTTTGTCAAGAGCATCGTCTGAAAGCTCAATATCAAATTCGTCTTCGATTGACATTGCAAGGTCAACAAGGTCAAGGCTGTCTGCTCCGAGTTCGCCTGTGATTGATGAACCTTCGGAAATAATGCTCTGATCAACTTCGAGCTGTTCGCTGATGATTTTTTTGATTTTTTCGAATACCATTTCTTAATCTCCTTTAAATATGTTTGTTGGATTTTACATTATAAATATTATTGATTTATCTTTGTTTTGTCAATAGTAATTTTTGAAAATCGGGAATATCCGCAAAAAGTTCACCGATAATACTAAAAAAGGAGTGATAATGACGGATATTTTAATTGATTTGCTGAAAGCGTTTGCGGTTGGCGGTTGCATATGCCTGATAGGACAGATCCTGATTGATTTGACAAAGCTGACACCGGCAAGAATTCTTGTTGCTTTTGTGGTTTTGGGGGTTATTCTTACAGCGGCGGGCTTATATGAACCGCTCGTTGATTGGGCCGGCGCAGGAGCAACGGTACCGCTCACCGGATTTGGCTTTACAATGGCAAAGGGAATCGAAAAAGCAATTGCCGAACAGGGGATAAGAGGCATCCTGACCGGTGCGCTGACTGCGGCATCGGGAGGAATTACGGCTGCAGTTCTCTGCGGGCTGATAGCATCGTTTCTGGCAAAGCCGAAAGAGAAGTAATCCGTCTGCCTAAATATATGATAATTAAATTTCGGGTTTTGTCAACTCAGTCGGGAACAAATTAATAAAATCTTAGAAATTTTTTAAGGTGCGAAAGAAAAATCCCTTGCCGGCAGGCAAGGGAAATAAAATCAATTATGCTTCTTCGCAGCAGGAGCAGGAAACGTAGTTTTCTTCACAGTCTGCAACTGCATTCTTTTTGTCAAGATACTTTTTGATTGCAAAATAAATTGCTGCTGCAGCACCTGCGATAGCAATGATTGAACCGATGATTTTAAGAGCCTTTTTCATTTTGATTTACCTCCCGAGAGAAATTTTTCATTAGTATAATTATATCTCAATAGTCTTTAATTGTCAATAATTTAATAACCGCGGTCATAAAAAGTTTACAACCACGGTCATTTTTTGCGTTGTTAAATTGTTTTACACAAAACTTATTTAATAAGCTGTGCAAGAGCTGACTTTTTGTGAGCAGCATTGTTCTTGTGAATAAGACCCTTTGCAGCTGCCTGGTCAACCTTCTTGATAGCCTCTTTAACAAGGGCGTTTGCTTCGGGAGCATTTGCTTCAACGGCTGCATGAGCCTTTTTGATTGCTGTTTTGAGAGCTGTGTTGCGTGATTTGTTTCTTGCAGCTCTGGTCTTGTTAACAAGAACTCTTTTCTTTGCTGACTTAATATTAGGCATAACGACACCTCCTTCTTCATACAGGTGATTATGATAACACATTTTTTTGATAAATGCAAGATTTTTTTGAAAATTGTTTGAAACTTTTGAAAAAAATTTGCAATTAATAATACTAAATTTTCTGAAAAAAATCAAGAGGTAATTTTAAAATGGATTTCAGAACCGATTTGGCGCTTGAAAGATGTGAAAATTTAGCCCAAAAGGACCTTGACGGAATTCTCGTGGAAAGCTATGATTCCAACGGTGCAACGGTAACGAGAATAGATGTCATAAACGCCTCAGGTGAGAAAACAATCGGAAAACCGCAGGGCAGATATGTTACGGTTGAGGTTGCACCGTTTGCAAAGCATGCACAGTTTATCGATAAAAGTCTTGATGCCGTGAAAGAAGAAATCAGACGTATGCTGCCCGAAAAGGGGAGCGTACTTGTTGCGGGTCTCGGCAATTCGAAAATAACTCCCGATGCGCTCGGTCCGAAATGTGCATCGATGATTTTTGCAACTCGTCATATAACCGGAGAGCTTCTTAAAGAAACGGGATTTGAGGGTTTGCGAAGCGTGAGTGCGTTTTCAACCGGTGTTCTTGGCGAAACGGGTGCCGAAGCGGGAGAAATGATAAAAGGCATTGTTGAAATGCTGAAGCCTGATACGGTTATAACCGTTGATGCACTTGCGGCAAGGGACGTCAGTCGGCTCGGAACGACAATACAGATGTGCAATACGGGTATTGTTCCCGGCTCCGGGGTCGGCAATGCAAGGCTTGAGATAAGCAAAAGGACAATCGGAGTGCCTGTAATTTCGATAGGTGTTCCTACCGTTGTTGATGCGGCAACACTTATTTCCGATTTTGCTCAGGGTGTTAATGAGTCTGATATTCCCGAACAAGCTGAAAATATGATGGTTACGCCCCGTGAGGTTGATATGATGATTGAAAGGGCGGCAAAACTTACTTCTCTTGCCATCAACTGTGCGCTTCAGCCTGAGATTGCTCCCGAGGATATGCTGATTTTAACTGCATAAATCTATTTTTGACCGATTGCTGAAAAGTAATCGGTATTTTCTTTTATCGGTAAAACTATATCTTGTGTCGGTTCTGTGAGGATGATACAAGAAACAAAAATCTTTTGAAATTTTCTTGATTTTTTTGAAAAAAACACTTGCATTTATATGGGGTTCGCATTATAATAAAGGGGATGTTAGGGTGAGTTTGGGGGAAAATGCAGACTCTCGGAGAGTTTTTTGGAAAGAAGGAGGAAGACAAATGTCATTGCTTTTGGCCGGCAAGGAATCAAGAAAGTTTGACCAGGTCAACAGAATAGCTCTTCCTACTTGTTTCAGAAAAGAAATCGGGGAAACTGCAATCCTCATGAAATCCGTTCACAAAGAACCGTGCCTTATGCTTTTTACCGAGCAGAGCTGGGAGGATTTCAGCTACGCTTTCATCTATTCATTTGATGACCCGATGAAGCGTGCAAAGGCTCAAAGACGCCTTGCAGACAGAGTTGAAAAAGTAACGGTCGATAAATCCGGCAGAATTTCCATTAAGGATGATTTCAAAGCATATGCTCAGCTTACCGATGATGCTTATTTCGTCGGAATGATGGACAGGGTTGAAATCTGGAGTGTTGAAAACTGGGATCTCATCAATTCGGATGATGACGATGATGACGATTTCTTCAGCGGAATAAATTACAGCGCTCCCAGGAGGTCGGAATGAGCGGAAATGCAAATGAATTCCACCATATTCCCGTGCTTTTCAACGAAACAATCGAATCGCTTAATATAAAGCCCGACGGAATCTATGTTGACTGCACTTCGGGCGGCGGCGGTCATTCAAGCGAAATAGCAAAACGCCTGAACGGCGGAAGGCTGATTTCGATTGACAGAGACCCCGAGGCGATTGAAACGCTCAAGGAAAGGCTTCTTCCTTTTGGGTGCGTGACGGTTGTTCATGATAATTTTTTTAATATTAAATCTATTCTCGATTCTCTGGGCGTGAGTGAGGTTGACGGTATACTTGCCGACCTTGGAGTCAGCTCACATCAGCTTGACGAACCCTCAAGGGGATTCTCATTCCATCATGATGCACCTCTCGACATGCGAATGAGTCTTGAAGGGTTGAGCGCCGCTCAGGCTGTTAACACGCTTTCGCAAAGCGAGCTTCAGAGAATTATTTTTGAATACGGCGAAGAAAAATTCGCCCCGTCGATTTCAAGGGCTATCGTCAGGGCAAGAGGCGAGAAACCTATTGAAACGACGTTTGAACTTTCGGACATAATCAAATCCGCAATGCCTGCGGCTGCAAAGCGTGACGGGCATCCCGCAAGAAAAACGTTCCAGGCAATACGCATTTATGTTAACGGAGAGCTTGACGGGCTTGGAAATGCGGTTTCCGATATGTTTGATTGTCTGAAACCGGGCGGAAGGGTTAGTATCATAACCTTCCATTCGCTTGAGGATAAAACGGTTAAGCATCAGTTTGCATCTCTCGCAAAAGGATGCACCTGCCCGAAGAATTTTCCCGTGTGTGTTTGCGGCAACAAGCCGAAGGCAAAGGTGCTTAAAGCTGTTGCTCCCGGCACGAAAGAGCTTTCCGAGAATATGAGAAGCCGCAGCGCAAGGCTTCGCACGGCGGAAAAAATTTGAATTAACCAAATAACGCACGACGTTTTATTTTGGATGACTATGACATTGTTGCTCAATTTTCAGTTTTCAAGGAAGGAGGAAGAAATATGGCTGAATATAATCGCAGCGAGGCTTATGATCTTTCGCTCTATGACATGCCTGTTATCAGATCGTCTGCAGCTCCGCAGATTGAACGCAGACCTGCGCCTCAGCCAGCAAAGCGCAAAACAGCCGCTCAGGCTCGCAAGGAATCAATTTCTTCCGCCCTTCGTGCGCTGAAGCTTTTTGCTGTTTCGGTAACGCTTATGGTGCTTTTTGGAGCGGTTCTCTTCTCGAAAATCAATCTTGTACTTATTGAGAATGAGAAAGCGGAAATCGAAGCAAAAATGAGTGAAGCTCGCAGCGAAAACACGAGACTTGTTATGCAGCTTAACTCATCCGCATCAATTGAAAAGGTCGATGCATATGCAGTTTCCGTTCTTGGAATGCATAAGCTCGAACGCTACCAGATTCACTACTTTGAAAACAGGGATGGCGACAAAGTGGTTATGGCACACGGAAGAGCGGTTGAAGATAAAGTCAATGCAGACGGTTGAAAGCTTTAATTTTGTTTTGTCTGCATATGCAGGGCTTAAGGTTGCATATACATATTAAAAAGTTATAGTCAAGGCTGTCTCAATTTCGGCGAGTTGAAAGTGTTTTCGGTGCAGAGTTCATCGGGAATCAGACTTTTGCACGCTGATTTTTGGGACAGTATCTTTTTATAGTTATTTATTTTATTGTTTTTCGGAAGGAGAACGGCTTTGAATAAGATGTCGCCCAAAAGAAAATTGTTTTACAGAGCGCTGACGGTGTTTGTTGTTCTATCCTTGGTTTTTGCCGCAACGGCCGTTAATCTTGCAAGAATTCAGCTCATTGACAGCGAACAGTATAAGCAGCAGGCAGAGGAAAATCAGCTCCACGATACGGAAATATCAGCGGAAAGAGGAATAATTTACGACACAAACGGAACCGTGCTTGCTAAAAGCGCATCGGTCTGGAAAATATATATAAGACCCAACAGAATTGAAGATGAAAACTTCAAAAACGACGTTTGCAGAAAGCTTTCAGAAATAACGGGTGTTGAGCTTGAGGATATTAAGGAAAAGGCTGACAAAAATAAATATGCCTACCTCGTTGTCAAGCGTCAGGTTGAATTCGAAGAAAAAGAGAGAGTTGCAGAGCTTCTCAATCAGTACTATTCATACAGCGTTATTGAAGAAAACAGCGACGGAACTCTTGAAAATGTTGAAAAAAGAATATATTACAGCTCGGCGGTCGGAATTGACCCCGACGTAAAGCGATATTATCCTTACGGTAACCTTGCATCATGTGTTCTCGGATTTACGGGTACGGATGATATCGGCAGACTCGGTGTTGAACTTGAATACGATACCGTACTGACCGGTACTCCGGGCAGAATTATTACTGCTCAGAACGGCAAGAGCGATGTTATGAGCCAGGAATTCGAAACGGTTTATGATGCCGTTCAGGGAACGGGTCTTGTTCTCACTCTTGATGAGGTTATTCAGCGTTATCTTGAAGATGCGCTTGAGCAGGTTTATGTTGATTCAAAGGGCGTCGGCGCTCACGGCGTTGTTATGGATGTAAATTCAGGTGCAATTCTTGCAATGGCATCTTTGCAGAATTTTGACCTTAACAATCCTCAACAGCTTACCGACAAAGAAAAAAAGCAGCTTGAAGAAGAATATCCCGATGCGACCGAAAGAAGCACTGCACGCAACAATCTTCTTTATTCACGCTGGAGAAATTTCATCGTCAGCGATACCTATGAACCGGGTTCGGTTTTCAAAATCGTAACAGCTGCTGCTGCACTTGAAGAGAATGCGGTTTCTCCCGATATGTCATACAGCTGTTCGGGTAAAATTCAGGTGTCCGACAGAACTATTAAATGTCATAAGAGAACGGGTCACGGAACTCAGAATCTCAAGCAGGGTCTTATGAATTCCTGCAACCCGCTGTTTATTACCGTCGGTCAGAAGCTCGGCAAAGAAAAGTTTTTTGAATATTTCGAAGCTTTCGGATTTACGGAGAAAACGGGAATCGATCTTCCTGCGGAGAATATGCCCGTTTCGGGAGTAAACTACCATTCATTGAGCAGTATGGGTATTGTTGAGCTTTCGAGTTCATCTTTCGGTCAGTCATTCCAGGTTACACCTATTCAGATGGTAACCGCCATCAGCGCAATCGCAAACGGCGGAAAGCTGATGACTCCTTATGTTGTTGAAAAACAGCTTGACGAAAACGGAAATGTCATAAGCGAAACTCAGCCTGTTGTAAGACGTCAGGTTATTTCCGAACAGACTGCGGCGACCGTTGCTGATATGATGGAAGCGGTTGTTACAAGCGGTACCGGTAAGAATGCCTATGTTGCAGGCTACAGAGTTGCAGGAAAGACGGGTACTTCACAGAAACTCGGCAAGAAGGGCGAATATGTTGCATCCTTCGGCTGCTTTGCGCCTGCCGATGATCCGGAAATCGCTGTTCTTATTCTTGTCGACGAACCTGTAGGTCAGATTAACGGCGGTCAAATCTGTACTCCGGTTGCAGCACAGGTTGTTGAGAAAACTCTTGAGTATATGGGCGTTGAACGTCAGTATAACGAAAAAGAGCTTCAGCTTCTCGATACAAATGCACCTAACCTTGTAGGCAGCTCGGTCGGCGATGCAAAGGCGATGCTTGTCGGTGAAGGTTTTGAGGTTAAGGTTGTGGGCGAGGGCGAAAACGTACTCAGTCAGATGCCTGCGTACAATCAGTCAATGCCGCAGAACGGCGTAGTTGTTCTTTATACGGAAAAAGATGCCGAAAGGCTTACCGTTGAGGTTCCTGACCTTCGGCAGATGACTGTTTCTCAGGCAAATAAATACGCTCTCTCGGCAGGGCTTAACATTAAAATTTCGGGCAATGCTCTTAATGCAGGCGAGCTTATCTCCTATGATCAGAGCCTTGAACCCGGAGAAGAGGTCGAATACGGCAAAACGATAACGGTTTATTTTAAATCCGATGTCGATGTCGGTGATTATGCAGGATAATTTATACGTTATTCCACGGAGGACAAAAGATGGTGCTTGATTATATTTTGAAGGATCTCGGTATAACCGGGGACTTTGAAAACAGAGAGGTTACGATGATAACCGATAACTCGGCGAAGGTTTGCGAAGGATGTATTTTTGTTTGCATCGAGGGCAGACGCTTTGACGGTCATACAAAAGCTGCAGAGGCTGTTGAAAACGGAGCGGCGGCGGTTGTTGTTCAGAAGGACATGGGACTGAAAAACCAGATTCTTGTTGAGAACACAAGAAGTGCGTATGCCAAAATCTGCGCTGCATTTTACGGACATCCCGAAAATAAGCTTAAAATAATCGGTGTTACGGGAACGAACGGAAAAACAACGTCATGCTTTATATTGAAATCCGTGCTTGATAAGCTCGGACATAAAACCGGTCTTCTCGGTACGGTGAAAAATATCGTCGGCGATAAGGAGTATCCGGCAGTTCTCACAACTCCCGACTGCTATGAGCTTTTCGGACTTTATGCGGAAATGGTTGAATGCGGATGTGAATATTGTGTTATGGAGGTTTCTTCGCAGGCGCTTGACCAGAGGAGAGTTGACGGCGTTCATTTTGATGCCGCAATTTTCACGAATCTCACTCAGGACCATCTTGATTATCACGGCAGCTTTGAAAACTACAAAGCGGCAAAGAGAATGCTTTTTGAAAATTCGGATATTGCAATTCTGAATATTGACGATGAAGCGGCATGGGAAATGGTCGAAGGAACAAACTGCAAGGCGGTTACATGCTCCGTTGAAAATAACAACTGTGACTATTCGGCAAAGAATATCAGAATAGCGGCTTCGGGTGTTAAATATGAGCTTGTGAGCAATGCCAATATCGGCAGAGTCAGATTCGGCGTTCCCGGTAAGTTCTCTGTCTATAACTCAATGGGTGCTGCTGTCTGCCTTGTTGAACTCGGCATGGATTTCAGAGAAGTTCTTGATGCGCTTGCGGAATGCGCAGGTGTGCCGGGCAGAATGGAAGTTGTCCCTACAGAAACACCTTATACCGTAATAATTGACTACGCACACACTCCCGACGGGCTTGAAAACGTGCTCAACTGTGTCCGTGAAATAACGGAAGGCAGAGTAATAACCGTTTTCGGCTGCGGCGGCGACAGAGATAAAACAAAGCGCCCGATTATGGGCGAGATTGCAACAAAGCTTTCTGATGTTGCGGTTATTACCTCGGATAATCCAAGAAGTGAGGACCCCGAATCGATAATTGAGGATATTACCGCCGGT
The DNA here is from genome assembly GCA_017410195.1 of Clostridia bacterium. Classification (GTDB taxonomy): domain Bacteria; phylum Bacillota; class Clostridia; order Oscillospirales; family Acutalibacteraceae; genus CAG-177. Next base: position 91,448 of record JAFQRF010000015.1, read on the forward strand.
ATAGGCAAGCATAATTCCAAGGTTATCGTTGACAGCGACAGAACGGGCGCAATTAAAAAGGCGCTTGAAACCGCAAAAGAAGGGGATATTGTTATTCTTGCGGGCAAGGGTCAGGAAACCTATCAGATTCTTGCAAGCGGCAAAATCCACTTTGATGAGCGTGAGGTTGTTGCAAAAATACTTTCAGAAAAGGTCGGAGAGAATAAATGATTCCGATGACATTCAAAGAAACGGCGCAGGCGGTCAAATCATCAAGCACGCTTGAAGGAAGCTATGACTGCATCTGCACCGACACAAGAAAAATTACCCCGGGCTGTTTGTTTATCGCTATAAAAGGCGAGAATTTTGACGGTCACGATTTTGCCGCAAAGGCTGTTGAAAGCGGTGCAAAGGCTGTTATCTGCGAAAAGGACTGCGGCCTCGGCGACAGTCAGATTCTTGTTGAAAACACCCGTCTTGCGCTTCTTGACCTTGCAGGTCATTACAGAAGCAAATTCAACATTCCCGTTATCGGAATTACGGGAAGCGTAGGTAAAACAACAACAAAGGAAATGACCCATGCGGTTATGTCCTCGAAATATAACACTCTCAAAAATGAGGGTAATCTCAATAACGAAATCGGTGTTCCGCTTACTCTTTTCAGACTTGACGAAACTCACGAAGCTGCCGTTATCGAAATGGGTATGAGCGGTTTTGATGAGATTTCAAGAATGACAAAAGCAGTCAGACCTGATGTTGCGATTATCAGCAATATCGGCGTATCACATATTGAAAAGCTCGGCTCAAGAGAAGGAATACTCAAAGCCAAGCTCGAAATTCTCCACGGAATGAAGGAGGATGCTCCGCTTATTCTCAACGGTGACGATGACATGCTTGTTACCGCCGATGCCGGAGTACACCCCGTAATTTATTACGGAGTTGAAAACGTTAATTCATTTTTTAAGGCATTTGATATTACCTCCAAACAAAGTGAAACCGAGATGTCGGTCGGTTACACAGGCGGTTCGGGCAGGGTGAGCCTGCCCTTCCCGGGCCGTCACAACGTCTACAATGCGTTGGCAGCCGTTGCGGCAGGCATGCAGTTCGGAATCAATGTTCAGGACGGACTCAATGCTCTGAAAAATTATGTTCCCGCAGGTATGCGCCAGAGAATCAATAAAAAATGCGGAATAACATTTATCGAGGATTGCTACAATGCAAGCCCCGATTCGCAGGCTGCGGCTCTTGCAGTGCTTGCAGGAATGAATGCCGAAAGAACGGTTGCCGTTATCGGCGATATGCTTGAACTCGGTGATGTGAGCAGGGATGCTCATTACGGAGTCGGCAAAAAAGCGGCGGAAAATAATATTGATGCGGTATTTACTTACGGCGAACGCTCTCTCGAAACCGCAAAGGGTGCATGTGACGGCGGCGTTGCCTATGTAAGAAGCTTTGACGATAAAAACGAGCTTTCAAAAGAGCTTTCCTCTTATCTCAGGGAAGGCGATGCGGTTCTGTTCAAAGCCAGCAGAGGAATGAAGCTTGAGGATGTAATTTATTCCGTCTATGAAACTCTTGAATAAGGAAGGCGTGTATCGGCTATGAACACCGCAGCAGCGATTCTGACCGCAAGTATTACCGGTCTTGTTATAACGGGCGCACTCGGATTTGTTATGATTCCGTGGCTTCGCAGGCTGAAATTCGGGCAGACGATTCTTGATATCGGCCCGAAGTGGCACAGCAGCAAGCAAGGTACGCCGACGATGGGCGGACTTATGTTTATTATCGGAACCGTTGCCGCAATTCTTCTGACAGTTATAACCGATAAGCTTATGGGCGGAGATATAACCGCGTCGGGAAGTCTTATCGCATCGGAAATGTATACAAAGCTGTGGAGCGGTGTACTCATGGCGCTCGGCTTCGGATTTATCGGTTTTGTTGATGATTACATCAAGGTTGTGAAGCACCAAAATCTTGGTCTTACAATAAAGCAAAAAACGCTTTTGCAGCTTCTTGTCTGCCTTGCTTATCTGACAAGCATGTATATGGGCATGCAGGGCGCACCTTATATGTTTGTTCCGTTTGTCGGAACGATTGAAATCGGTTTCTTTCACTGGATTTTCGGCATTGTCGTTATCTATGCAACGGTAAATGCCGTTAATTTTACCGACGGTATTGACGGACTTTGCGGCAGCATTACCCTCACTGCCGCAGTCTCCGTCGGTGTCATAGCTGCTCTCAAAGGACTTTTCGGCTTTTCAATGGCATCCGCTGCTCTTGCGGGTGCATGCTTCGGCTTTGTTCTGTGGAATAAAAATCCGGCAAAAGTCTTTATGGGCGATACGGGTTCGATGTTTCTCGGAGGCATGGTTGTTGCTCTTTGCTATGCAATCGGATGCCCCGTTATTCTTCTGCTTGTCGGCATAGTCTATGTTATAGAAGGACTTTCCGATGTTCTGCAGATTGTTTATTACCGTGTGACGGGCGGCAAAAGAATTTTTAAAATGGCGCCTATCCACCATCATTTTGAAATGTGTGGCTGGAGCGAAAGAAAAATCGCTCTGGTGTTTTCAACCGTTAATATTCTCGGCGGCGCAGCAGCGGTTGCTGTTATGTATTACGGCGGATATATAATATAAAAACAGGGAGTGAGAACACAGCTTGAAAAAAGAAATACTTGCTCATTTCGGGATATTCTATACAATCCGTGATTTGTTCACGGGCAGAAAAAAACTCAGGGATTGTTTTGCAACCGGTCCTCTTGATATAACGTTCCTCACGCTTGTTATTGCTCTTCTTGCAATCGGAATAGTTATGATGTTCTCTGCAAGCTATATCAATGCGTGGTATGATTCAAGTCCTGCCGTAGACAACGACCCTTATTATTATGTTAAAAATCAAATTCTTTTTGCCGTTATCGGCGTTGCATTGATGATAGCTGTTTCGTTTGTCAATCCATCAATTTTCAGAGATGCATCGGGATTCATAATGCTTGTTTCGCTATTGCTTCTCGTTTATGTTCTGATAAATCCCTATGTCATTCCGGGCAAAGAGGAATTCAAGCGCTGGATGTGGCTGCCGGGTATCGGCTCATTTCAGCCGTCCGAAATCGCAAAGCTTGCAATCGTAATGTTCCTTGCGTTCAGCATGGAAAGGCACCACAAGCTTATTGAAAAGCATTGGTGGATGATAGCTCCGTATATTGCGGTTGTCGGTATTGTCTGTCTGCTTGTTTATAAGGAAAACCATGTTTCGGGTACGCTTCTTATCCTCGGTATAGGCGTTGCAACTATATATTTCGGCGGCGTCAGAATTCATTGGGCAGTCTATGCGTTAGGTATTGTTGCTGTTGTTATTGCGGCTATATGGTTTGTTACCAATGCAGACGATATTCTTAAAGGCTACGCCAGTGAAAGAATCCGAATCTGGCTCAAGCTTCTTACAGGCGAAGAGCTTACTGCAGCCGAAACAAGAGGCTCAGGCTGGCAAAGCCTGCAATCGCTTTATGCTATCGGTTCAGGCGGAATTTTCGGTCTGGGATTCGGCAATTCAAAGCAGAAGCATATGTATCTTCCCGAGCCGCAGAACGACTTCGTTTTTGCCGTTGTCTGCGAAGAACTAGGCTTTGTCCGTGCGATTCTGATAGTTGCGCTTTTTGTTCTTCTTGTTGCAAGAGGATTCATAATCGGTCTGAGAGCAAGAACAAGATATGAAGCGATGGTTGCAATGGGTATCAGCTTCCAGGTCGGTCTTCAGGCGGCACTCAATATTGCCGTTGTTACTGCAACAGTTCCGAATACGGGTATCAGCCTTCCGTTTTTCAGCTACGGCGGTACTTCGCTTGTTATGCTGCTTTTGGAAATGGGCATTGTTCTTTCGATATCAAGAAACAGCGAAAGGAAAAAGAAATAATGTTTGACAATAAAAGAATTCTCATTGCCGCAGGCGGAACGGGCGGTCATATAAACCCCGCTCTCGGCACGGCAGGTTATATAAAAGAAAAGCATCCTACTGCGGAGATTGCCTTTGTCGGAACTGCTGATAAAATGGAAGCAAAATTGGTTCCTCAGGCAGGATATGAGCTTAAAACAATTGAAATCAGCGGTTTTTGGCGCAGTTTTTCGGGCGAGGCGATAAAGCATAACATCACCACGGTAAAAAGACTTCTTAAATCTTCTTCGCAGATAAAAAGAATACTCAAAGAGTTTAAGCCTGATCTTGTAATCGGATACGGCGGCTACGTCAGCGGACCTGTTCTCAGAATTGCGGCAAAAATGGGTATCCCGACTGCCATTCATGAGCAGAACGCTTATCCCGGCGTTGCAAATAAAGCTGTTGCAGGTAAAGTTGACAGAGTCATGCTTACCGCAAAGCAGGCTGAGCAATATATGAAGCCGAAAAATCCCTGCGTTGTAACGGGGCTGCCCATAAGAGGTGATATTCTCAAAGGCGACCGTGATTTTGCAAGAGCAGAGCTTGAAGTAGGAAACAAGCCTCTTATAATTTCAATGGGCGGCAGTCTTGGTGCGAAACCCGTCAACGATGCGGTTTTCGGCCTTATTCTCAATAAGTATAGGGATAAAGACTGCGTATTTCTTCACGCGACGGGCAAGAATGCAGAGCAGTTCAGAGCAGAGCTTGAAGAAAAAGGCGTTGACCTTAAATCAAATCCCCATGTAAGGGTTGTTGAATATATTGATATTCCCAAGTGTCTTCCTGCGGCGGATCTCGTTATATGCCGTTCGGGTGCAAGCACGCTCAGCGAGCTTCAGGCACTCGGAAAGCCTTCTGTACTTATCCCGTCACCCTACGTAACGGAAAATCATCAGTATCACAACGCGATGGCGCTTGTTGATAACGGAGCGGCTGAAATTCTTGAAGAAAAAGATTTGACTGCCGATTCATTGACAGAGCGTGTCAATTTGCTTCTTTCGGATAAAACAAAGCTTGAAGGAATCGGAAAAAACGCAAAGAAGATGGCTGTTGTTGATGCGACTCAGAGAATTTACGAGACTCTTTGTGAGATAATGAAATAATAATTCACCAATACGGCTTCATTTGAATAGTATGGAACAGAGCTTTCATGCGTTCAAAGGAGCGTGGATTATGGAAAAACTGGTTATAAACGGCGGCAGAATTCTTGACGGAAAGATTAATCTTCAGGGTTCCAAAAACAGTGCGCTGCCGATACTTGCCGCAACTCTTGCTGTAGGGGGAGTCAGTGTTATACATAACTGCCCCAAGCTTACGGATGTTTCTGCGGCGTTAAAAATACTTGAACATACCGGCTGTAAGATAAAGCGTGAGGGGCATACTGTTATTGTCGATTCCTCAGAGGCATCTGGTGTTGAGATACCCGAATGCATGATGCGTGAAATGCGATCGTCGATTATTTTTCTCGGTGCATTGATTTCGCGCTTCGGAGAAGGGAGAGTCACGCCTCCGGGAGGCTGCGAGATAGGTCTTCGCCCGATCGACCTGCATCTTTCATCGTTGAGAAAGATGGGCGTTAAGATAGCCGAAAACGGCGGAGTGCTTGAATGCAGAACCGAAAACGGTATAAAGGGATGCCACATCAGTCTTGCGTTTCCGAGTGTCGGTGCAACGGAGAATATTATTCTTGCAGCCCTTTCGGCAAAGGGCGAAACGGTTATTACCAACGCTGCAAGGGAGCCTGAGATAAAAGACCTTGCTGATTATCTCTTGAAGTGCGGTGCGGAAATAAGCGGCGCAGGTCAGAGTGTTATCAGAATAACGGGAGGGAGAACGCTCCGAGGAGCGGAGCATGCCGTTATACCCGACAGAATTGTTGCTTCAACTTATATGGCTTGTGCGGCATGTGCGGGTGGCAGAGTTGCCGTAGACGGAGTTGAAAAAGAGCATATACTGCATGTTATTTCGGCGTACGAAGCGGCAGGATGCAGAATATCGGTCAAAGGCGGTGAGATGATAATTAAATCTCCCGAAAGACTTTCCAGAATAAAATCTTTGCGCACCATGCCTTATCCCGGCTTTCCGACGGATTCGCAGGCGATAATTATGGCGGCTTTGTCAACGGCAAACGGAACAAGCGTGATTTCTGAAAAAATATTTGAAAACAGATTCAGACATGTACCCGAGCTAATAAAAATGGGTGCGGATATCCGTGTCGAGGACGGCTGCATTGCAGTTGTTGAAGGGGTTGAAAGGCTCTGTGGAGCAAGGGTTTCAGCAGGTGACCTTCGCGGCGGTTGTGCGCTTGCGGTTGCTGCTCTCGGTGCGGAGGGTGAAACGGTTATTGATAATGTATATCACATTGACAGGGGATGCGAAGCGATAGAAAATTGCTTTTCATGCCTTGGCGCAGATATAAAAAGAGCATAAAAAACGGTGGAGTGGAAATGGACAGAGAAACAAATCAGGGTCAGAGCAGGCAACTGACGCCCGAGGAAAGAGAAATAAGAAGAAGAAAACTGAAAAGAAAAAGGAATTTTCGTATTGCGATTGTTGTAATCGGATTTCTTCTGATAATCAGTATGATTGTAAGCCCGATTATTATTTTTGCGGCGTTCAGAGTTAAAACCTTCAGCATTGAAGGTAAAGTGCCTTATACGAACGAAGAGATAATAGCGGCAAGCGGTATTCAGCAGGGGAAAAGCCTCGTTTTTGCCGATACGGAAGAGGCAAGTGCAAATATCGAAAAGGTGCTGCCCTATACAGATAATGTTGTAATAACAAAAAAGCTCCCGAGCGGAATTATAATCCGTCTTGAATCGACGGAAAAGGCTTTTGCAACCGAGCTTTCAAACGGCACATTTGCCATGCTCGATAAAAACCTCAAGGTGCTTGAATATGCACCCGAAATTCCAGAGGGTATAACGCTTATCAAGGGTGCGATTCCAATCAAATCCGAAATCGGCGAATGCCTTGCTTTTGTTAATGAGGTAACAAAGGATGATGAGGAAACAGAAACGGGCGACAGAACTTTTTCGCTCATTCTTGAAATCACAAAAGCGATTGCCGAAAACGGAATGAAGGATATTGACCTTATCGATATTTCAACGAGGAGCAATATACATCTTATCTATCAGAAGCGGATTGTTCTCAATTTGGGCGACAGCTCCGAAATTTCATCAAAGCTTTCGCTCGGTCAGCGTGTCATTGCCGAAGAAGATACGATTTCACTCACCCAGTCGGGTACGGTTAATCTCACCGTTGCAAAGAAGGCTTATTTCAATCCATCCGACCCCGATGATATAAAAGAACTTGTTATATTTAACGGCGGTGAATGGGAAGAAGATGAAAAAAAGCCTGAAAAAGAGCCTTCCGATGATGAAACAACAACCGAATCTGACGAATAAAACGTTCATTATTACCCGAAAATTTGCCGAATATGGCGGATTTTCGGGTTAATTATATCCAAATTGTAAAAAAACTTGTAATTTTAAGATGTTTTTTTAATTTGTTCTTGTTTTTTTTATAAATGTATGGTAAGATAATTCTGTTTAATACTGATTTTATATGGTAAAATAAATCCACAGGGGGTCAAACCAAATGGCATTTGAAATTGATAATGATTTTGAGAGTGCGGTTCAGATAAAGGTAATCGGTGTCGGCGGCGGCGGCGGAAACGCTGTTAACCGCATGATTACTCAGGGCGTTCTCGGCGCAGAGTTCATCGCTGTCAATACAGACAAGCAGGTTCTTGTTCACTCCAAGGCTACCCATAAGATTCAGATTGGCGAAAAGTCAACTCACGGTCAGGGTGCAGGCGGCAGACCTGAGGTCGGCGCAAAATCTGCAGAAGAAAGCAAGGACGCCATCGCTGATGCTCTTAAAGGCACAGATATGGTATTCATAACAACCGGTATGGGCGGCGGCACAGGTACAGGTGCAGCTCCCGTTATCGCTCAGGTTGCAAAGGACATGGGCTGCCTTACCATCGGCGTAGTAACAAAGCCCTTCAAGTTTGAAGGCCGCAGAAGAATGGTTCAGGCTCAGGAAGGCATTGCAAAGCTCGCAGAGCATGTTGACAGCCTTATTGTTATTCCCAACGACAGACTCCGTGCGCTCGACGAAAGAAAGAAGACAATTGCCGAGGCGTTCGCAGAGGCAGACGAAGTTCTTCTTCAGGGTGTCAAGAGCATTTCAGAGCTTATCAAGGTTCCCGGCTTCATCAACCTCGACTTCGCAGACGTTACAAGCGTTATGAAGGATGCAGGTTACGCTCATATGGGTGTCGGCAGAGCAAAGGGTAAGGATAAGGCAGAAACCGCAGCTAATGCAGCAGTTTCAAGTCCTCTTCTCGAAACCTCAATCGCAGGCGCAAAGGGCGTTATCATCAGCATTACTGCATCTGAGGATGTTGACCTTGAAGATGTTGAAAATGCAGCAGAAATCATCACCGAAAAGGCACATGAAGAAGCCAACATCACATGGGGTATCGCATTTGATCCCGATCTTGATGATGAAATGGTAATCACCGTTATCGCTACCGGTTTTGATTCAAAGAAGGAAGAACCCGTTGTTCCCGCAGCACCCGCTGCTCCCGCAAATCCCTTCCTTGCAGCGGTTAAGCAGAGCGCTCCCGCAGCAGCTCCCGCTGCACCGGCAGCACCTGTTGCTCCTGCAAAGCCCGCAGCACCCGCTGCTCCCGCAGGCGCACCCAGTATCCCCAACTTCAATACAAACAATAACAGCCACAACGATGTTTCAAGCGTTTCAAATAACGCAGCCAAGTCAAATGACAACGGCTTTGAGGATGACCAGTTTTATATCATGATCAATGATATAATCAAGGGTAAGGAATAATTTATTGTTATATATAACACAACCCCGAAACGATTTGTTTCGGGGTTTGTTTTATATATTTTTGATTTCGATAACAGTGAGCAATTTGTTTTCAACCTTAAACCTCACATCAAATCCTGTAAATTCGATTCCGTAGACTCTGTCAGGGATATTCTGATAGCCGGGTCTCGGGTCCTGAGCAAGGACAGCTTTTAATGCCGCTTGTTTTTTTAACGGTATTATTTTTATCAATTCATCGGGAATTTCAACGTCAAGCCTGCCCTCTTTTTCGTCAAGGGCGAAGCCGTTGCTTGCCTCCGGGTGAGAATCAACATAGGGCAGATACGGTTTTATGTCATAAATCGGTGTTCCGTCGAGCAAATCAGCACCCGAAACACGGATAACACAGCCGTATTTTTCTGTTTTTTCAATTCCGAGAAGCTTAACGCATGAAAGACCGATTGGATTCGGGCGGAAAGGGGAGCGGGTTGCAAAAACGCCCATTCTTTTGTTGCCGCCGAGCCTCGGAGGGCGCACGGTCGGTGTCCATTCCTTATCCACGCATTCCGAAAACTGCCAGAGAATCCACAGATGCGAGTATTCCTCAATACCTCTCAGTGATTCGGGATTGCGGTATTCGGGTTCAAATATTATCGTTGCTTCAAGCTCATCAACAAGTCCGCTTTGGCGGGGAATGCCGAATTTCGATGTGAAGTCGGTGCGGATATGAGCAATGACGTTGAGTTCGGTTTTCATATTTTCACCTTTTGTAATAATTAGTTAATAATAATGTAATAAAAAGTCATTTACATAATGCTATAATTGTAATAAAGAAAGGGGAGTGAACGGTATGTTAAAAAAAGAAATGCCTGACAGAGTAAAGATTCTTATCGGGATTGCTTTGTCACTTGTCGTATGGGGTATTGGGGTTCTGGCTTCGGGCGAGGTTTTGACATTATACGGATATGACCGTTTTGGCAAGAGAATTGATTTTTTATGTATAATCTTCCCTGTTATTCTGATTTTGTTCGGTTCCGTTATTGCGGCGGTATGTAAAAGAAATTCAAATGACGCACTGTTTTTCGGCGCATATTTATTTATCGCTGTTCCTGCCTTGTTTTTTATTATTGTTACGTTAAATCCGTTTGAAGTTCCTGGTTTTCTTACAATACTTTTTTTGATTTTTGCTGCGCTTGCAGTTCCGGCTTTATCCTCGTTTATGGGCTTTTTTAAAGCGGTGTACGGAAACACGTTGCCTGTAGGCATTTCCGAAGCACATGTTGCATTTTGCATCGCTATGGCGGTTGCAATTGTTTTACCGCTGATACTCTATAAGTTTGTTAAATCAAAATAATAATGTGGGCGGCATAAGCCGCCCATTTTTTACTCCGGTTTTGCATTTTCGTGAGGAACATTCTTTTCAATCATTGCCATCAGTTCGTCAAGCGTAACAAGCACAACATCCTCATCAAGCTGACTTACAAAATATGCAAGATTTCCGATGCTGACTGACCACGGGTGAACGTTGACAACGCTGTAGCCGTTGATAGAATTCATATCGGCAGGGTAGGAATTGACAATCGCCGCCTGTTCATCAAGCCATTCGTTTGTCATTGCTGCGCCCTCACCGCCGGGATGCCAGAGAGAAAGGCGGTAAGTGATGAAGGGCTTATCGTTAACGAACCATATTCTGCCTTCACCGCCTGCATAGCGGTCGGGGTCAAGGCTGATAACGCCGCCCTTGATATTGTTATATCTTGCGTAGTATTCGAGTCTGTCTGTAAGAATCTTATCCTCATATTCATTTTCGGGTGTGCCGTCAAGAATCTGAACATAGCTCAATCCGCTTTTTTTCATTGAAGCTGCAGTTAAATCCGTGAAACCTGCAAGTGCTTTGAAGGGATATTCAGTCGGATGAATATATCCTGCTCCCGAAACACCTGCCATGAAGTAGTCATTTTCGGTTGCATCCGAATAAACCTGATTGACTGTCACGGACGAAAATTCCTGCAGAAGGGGCGGAAATGACCATGTCATCGGAAATTGCTCGCTGAGAGCCTGCTTACGGTAGAATTCGGCGTATCCGTTCTGAATCCATTGAATGTTATCACCGTCGCTCATAATAAGTGCGCAGTAATGCTTTGTCGGGTCGGTGTATTCTTTTGTTACGCTGTGCTTTTGCTGAGGAATTTCGCATTCGAAAGATGAAAGATAGCTCAGATTATGGCTGTGGTCTGAGGGAATGGCGATGTTTCCGTTTTCCGATGCCTGCCTTACAAATGCAACCTCATATTTAACCCAACCCAGCACAGGAACATTGTCACCTGCATAGTCCATGATTCTGCCACGGAGAAGATTTGTGTCCTCATCGTCATCTATATAGAATGTATAGAAGCCCTGCTGAATCGCAAGGTCACGCAGACCTTCAGCGGCGTATTTAAGGCTCACGACCGCACCGTAATTGAATTCTTCCTTGTGTTTTTCAAAGAAATTCCATTGGAAAAGCAGGTTGTATGTATCGTCTGAAAAATCTTCTTTCAGAGTCAGCCCTGCATCTGTCGCAAGCTGTTCGAGATTTTCGGGTACGGGTAACCAGCCGTAGAGTGCGGCAAGATTTGTCGCGGCGTTAAGACCTTCCGCTTTTTCACTCGCTCTGTAAAGAACATATCCTGAATCGGCTATGCAGGATTTGAATTTTTCGAGGAGAGAGGGGAGAGTCCACGGGCTGCCGTTTTCATCGTTGAAGATTATTTCAATACCGCTTTCGGCGATTTTTTCGAGATATTTGTTGCAATAACTGTTGTTGCGGATGAAAATGCAGGGATTTGTTTTTGCAACAATGCCCTGAAGCGCAACCGCCATATGTTTTGCTCCTTCATCGTGCAGTTGAGCAGCATCAAGAACATAGAGTTTATTGCCGATTTCGTGCTTTTGGCATATAGGTGCGATTTGTTCAAGCTCCGCATCGGTTTTCGGTGCAGGCAATTCGGGGGTGAAAATTCCGAGAAAAAAGATAGCGATTGAGATGAAAAATGCGGTTATTGATTTCATAGTATCAATTCCTTTTTCACTAAGTTAAACTCATGTTTGCTGAATAATAACAGTATAAAACAATTAAACAAGAAAATCAACAAGTATGAGCGGAAATACGGTTTATAGAATAAAACTCCATTCATTCTTTTTGCACCGAAAGGTGCGCTTCATTGAAAAAAGCACTTCCATTGGAAGTGCTTTTTTCTGGAGCTGCTAGGCGGACTTGAACCGCCGACCTCATCCTTACCAAGGATGCGCTCTACCGCCTGAGCCATAGCAGCAAAAATATTATGGCGACCCGGAACGGGCTCGAACCGTCGACCTCCAGCGTGACAGGCTGGCGTTCTAACCAACTGAACTACCGGGCCATAGTGCGCTCGTATCGAACGCATGTTATAATACCATATTGTTTTACATTTTTCAAGTCTTTTTTGAAAAAAAGTTTAAATAATTCAGATAATCTTTTTGTCGACCGCTTTTTCAACCAGCTCCGCAAAAAGTGCGCAAGACCAGCTGAACCAGCTTCTTGTGAACGTGTCGGGATTGTTTGCATCAAAGCCCTCGTGCATATATCCTGTGCCGCCGTCGGTTGTTTCAAGCATATGAAGAATATTGCGGATTTCGTCGGGGTCAGTGCTTGTGAGTCCCTGCATTGAAAGGGCAATGTGCCAGATATATCCCTCGGGCGTGTGAGGACTGCCGACACCCTTTGCGAACTTGCCTTCGTAATAATAGGGGTTGTCTTTGCTGAGAATGAATCTGCGGGTGTTCATGTATATTTCATCGTTGTAATCGCAGAAGCCGAGGTAGGGTGCAGAAAGAAGGCTCGGTACGTTGGCATCGTCGAAAAGGAAATAATCACCTTTGCCGTTTACTTCGCAGGCATAGATTTTGCCGTGGTTTTCGTGTTCAACGATTGCGAATTCCTCGATACCTTTTTTGATTTGTGATTTGAGAATTCTGCAGTTTTCAATGAGTTCTTTTTCTTCGTGATATGAGGCATTCAGCATTTCGTCAAGATAACCGAGAACAACAACTGCAAACATGTTTGATGCAACAAGATAGCCGTATCTGCACGCATCGTCGCTCGGTCTGAAGCCCGACCAGGTCATGCCCGTGTAGTCAACGGGTTCGCCCATACCGTTATTATGGAGTGTATCCTGATAAGGACAGTTGTTTCTTGTAAATCGGTAAGGCGATTTTTCAAAATGATGCTGTTCGGTCTGCCAGAGGTCAACGGTTATTTTTGTACTTTCAAGGAAATCTTCTCCGAGTACGGAATTATCACCCGTCGCTTTCCAAAAAAGGTATGCAAGGCGTATGGGATAACAAAGAGAATCGATTTCATATTTTCTTTCCCATACAATAGGATGATTTTCGGGATAATCATCGAATTCTCTGTGATTATTCGGTTCTTTTTTATATGCATTTGCGTAAGGCTCAAGAGAAATATACATTCTCTGCCTTTTAATAACGCCTTTAATGATATCTCTGATATCCTCATTTTCTTTTGCAAGAGGAATGTAATGCGATACCTCTGCGGTTGAATCTCTCAGCCACATTGCCGGAATATCGCCCGTGAGTACAAAAACAGAGCCGTCTTCGGTGAATTCGGTTGCCGTTTCGAGTGTGTTGGGGTAGCAGTTGCGGTAAAGCATTGCAAGCTTCGGACTGTATTTTTCTATAACGGAGCAGTATTCGTCCATTCTTTTTTCAACGCATGAGGGTAGTTTCATATTCCGGTTTCCTTTCTGGTGTTATTTTTATATGGGCAGAGAAAACGTTCTGCCCGTATGATTTATTAATAAAATAATGATATAATTTATAAAAAACATTGTCAACCTGATTTTTAAACTTTTTGTGACATCGGTTTACATAAGCGGAATAAAATGGTAAAATAATATTACATCAATCTTTGGAGTTGATAGAATGAAAAAATACGGACTTGTTCTTGCGGGCGGAGGTGCGAAGGGTGCTTACCAGCTCGGCGCATGGAAGGCTATGCGTGAACTTGGAATAGAATTTTCTGCTGTTGCGGGAGTTTCGATAGGCTCAATCAACGGTGCGTTCATCGTGTCCGATTGTTATGATGATGCGGTTGAATTCTGGAAAAGTGCATCTATTGACAGAGGTGTCAACATAACTCAGGAGCTTAAAGACCCCGAAAAGCTTTTCAGCCTCAGGAATATTCCCGTGCTGTTTAAAGAAGTAATCCGTAACGGCGGAATCGATGCATCGCCAACGGAAGAATTTCTGCGTGAATATATCGATGAAGAAAAGGTAAGAAAATCGAAAACCGATTTCGGCATGATAACATTTATGCTTTCTGAGTTTTCGCCGCTTGAAATTTTTATTAAGGATATTCCCGACGGAAAGCTCATTGATTACCTGCTTGCTTCATCGAAGGTGCCGGGAGTGAGCAAAATCGGTCCCGATGACGAAAAATACCTTGACGGCGGCGTTTATGACAATGCTCCTATCGGTTTTCTCCGTAAAAACGGGTATAACCGCATTGTGGCTGTTGATATATCCGTCAGAAAGGGATTTGGTCACAGAGAAGATTTTTCGGGTGCGGATATGATTTATATAAGACCTTATGACGTCGAAAAGCTCGGTGCGGCGTTCGATTTCAGCGACGAAATGTTTGAAAGGCGTATCCGCATGGGTTATCTTGACACACGCAGAGCTTTCGGCTATCTTTCGGGCAGACGTTTCTACTTTGAAAAAGATGTTTTCAGAGAGATGGTTGTTGAATACGGTGCAGATGCAGTTGAGCAGCTCGAGGAGCTTGCAGAGCTTACAGGAGTAAACGACTTGATTATCTATGACCGTGACAGTTTTCTTGCAGAGCTTAAACTGAAATATATTGACTATCAAAAGGAGCAAGCTGCCAAAGAGGTTGAAACGGAGCAGAAGTTTTACGGTCCGATAATCAAAAAGCTTTCGCAGTTTGGCTCGGACGATAAATATTCACTTGCGGAAGCGATACTTGATACAATAATCGTATAAATAAAAACGGCAACAGAGCTGCTTGAAAATAAGCAGTCCGTTGCCGTTCTTTTATGCTGCGGAATTTTGTGCTTGAAATTCGGAAAAAATAACATGAAGCTGTGCGCCTTCGATTGAAAGCTCAAGCCATGCACCGGTTTCGGCGTTACGGGTCAAAACAAAAACGCCTCTTTCGCCCGTGCCTTTGTATGTCCATATTCCTTCAGAATATGTTGTCTGAACATCAATGCCGTCCTTTATATTTGAGATTGTTTCAGTCAGCAATGCTCCGAATGTGACCTGAGGAAAACGGTTAAGGTCGGTTTCAAACTTCAGTCCGTCATATGTAACTGTGCAGACTCCGTCTTTATAGCCGAGTGCAAGCGGACTGAGTATTTCGGGGGTGAGCATACGAAGCTCAAACTCTTTAAAGGATTTCTGAGTGAATGATGCCGTCATTGATGTGTCGCCGTAAGCGATTTTTAAGTTTGACGTAAATGCTTCGGGAATCGGAGGCGGAGTATTTGTTTCGGTAATCTTTCGGTTTTCACATCCTGCCGCAAAAATCAGAATGAATACGGCAAAAACGGAAAAAGCTTTTTTCAATCAATCACCTGCTGTTATTCAAAATTTGAAAAAAGCTCGGGCAGGTAATTAAGCACATCGGTGGGAAGCATGCCTCTCATGGATGTTTTTTGCGCAACGGCATCGGCAGCAAGACCGTGGAGAAAAACGGCACACACGGCAGCATCAAACGGATTCATGCCCTGCGCTGCAAACGAAACCATGATGCCTGCGAGAAGGTCGCCGCTGCCGCCCTTTGAAAGACCCGAGTTGCCGGTTGTGTTGAGATATATTCCGGCTGCATTCGGTGAGCAGACAACGGTGTTTGCCGTTTTAAGAACAACGGTTACATTATGCTTTATAGCAAATTCACGGGCAATCTCAACGGGATTTGCAATAATTTCCGCAATGCTTTTACTGCACAGACGGCTCATTTCGCCCGGATGAGGGGTGATTGTAACCGGAGCCTGAGCTTCTTTCAATATATCTATATTTGTACTCAGCGCATTTATTCCGTCTGCGTCAATAATCATCGGAACTTTTATTTCTTTTATCAAATTCTGAACGAGTGTGGTTGTGTCCTTGTTGAAGCCTATTCCGCATCCTATAAGAACAGCACTTGCTCTTTTTGATGCTTCGATTATATCGGGCATTGCCGAAAAGTTGAATGTGCCGTCAAAATTCGGTTCAAGCGGAAGAAGAAGAGGCTCGGTG
Organism: Clostridia bacterium; assembly: GCA_017410195.1. GTDB lineage: Bacteria > Bacillota > Clostridia > Oscillospirales > Acutalibacteraceae > CAG-177. The sequence goes on from JAFQRF010000015.1 coordinate 107,495, forward strand.
AATTTCGGCGCAATTGCCGCATATGCTGTCTGAGGGAAGGCTGCCGTAACAAGACCGACTCCGCTTCTCAGCGCACCGTAAACCGAAAGGTAAGCCGCACCCGTCATCATCATGCTTCCGCATACGCAGAGAGCGTGACCGTAGGTGCCTTTATTTGAAACCGGCTTTCTTTTGGGAAGCTTGTTTTTTATATCCGAAAGCCCGAGAGTGAAGCACGGAAGAGAATCCATGCTTCTGTAGTCAGCAGGAATTATGCCGATATCGGCAACAACAACCTTGCCGCAGAGCTTATTGCAGGGTTTTATAACGTGTATGGGTTTATACGCAGATATTGCAATTGTCATGTCTGCTTTGAAAACCGTACCCTGGACAGATGCTTTGTCGCAGTCTGTACCGGCAGGCGCATCTATTGAAATAACGGGTGCTTTCGATGCGTTTGCTGCCTGAGCGAGAACGCTTAATGAATGGTCAAGCGAACCCGAAAATCCCGTGCCGAAAACGGCTTCAACGATGATATCCGCTCTGTCAAAGAAACGCTTGAGTAAAGTAAGATTATTGTCGTAGCGGACAATATCTATACCAGCCGTTTCAACGAGAGAGAACATCTCAATCGAATCCTCCGCCTTTGGCTCTCCGCAGGCGAGCATGACGGTAACGTCTGCGCCGTATTCCCAGAGTTTTCGGGCAATAACGAAGCCGTCACCGCCGTTTTTGCCCTTGCCGCATATAACAAGAACATCCATTTTGTTTTCGCGGCTTATGTTGAACTGCTTTCTTATTATTTTAGCGCAGGCCTGTCCTGCGTTTTCCATTAGTTGAGGAAAGGAAATACCTCTTTTGACGGCGTTGCACTCCGCCTGATACATCTGATTGCTTGTGACAACAAACATTTTTAATCACCTCACAAATCTATTAATTTATTTTATCATATAAATGGTATATTTAAAAGAGATTTTTATAATTTTTGCAATATTTTATTGATATATATAAACAGTAGTGGTATAATTATACTGGTTTTTTATGAAAACAAAACGGAGGAATTTCCATGGAAGAATATATCAACGGTTACATACGTCCGAGGCTTCAGGGTGACGGCGGAGAGATAACCTTTGTCAGCCGTGAAGATAACGAGGTGACGGTGCTTTTGCAGGGTGAATGCTCGAAATGTCTGATTCTTGACCGATGTCTTGCGTGGATTGAACAGCGGATTGAAGCCGACAGAGGCGAAAAGGTCAGAGTCATCGGAATCCGCAAAAAGCCGTATTTTCAGGATGTGTGAGGTGAATCCGTATGGCGCATATAAAGGTTGTCAGGCGAAGCATGAGACCCGAGGAATGGATTGACCTGCGCTTCGGTTGGCTGAAAAGATATATTTACAGCGAAAAGCATGAAATAGAAACATTCAGAATCAAGGATGCACGTCAGGTCTCCGAAATGAATTTTGAATATTATGACGGCGGGGAATTCAGACCTCTCAACAGAGGCGATATGTATTTTACCCCCGACGGTACGGCGTTTATCGAAGCCGATTATGAATTGCCCGCTCACCTTGAAGGCAAGAAATTCTGTTTCTCCCTCAAAACGGCGGCAGAAATGATTGTAAAGGTCAACGGCGTTTATGTCGGCGGAATTGACCCTAACCGTGAGCGGCTCGACCTTTCACCTTATGTTGAGGGCAGAAAGCTTCATTTTGAAATTATGGGCTATAACCGGTCAAAGCCCGATGATGAGCGTAATCCCGAAAGCCTCAGCGTAAGAGGATGCAGACAGATTTTTGAGGGCGGTTATATTTCCGTTGTCAACGAAGCGGTGCAGTCGCTCGTCTATGACCTTGAAATGTTGCTCGATGCCGCACTCAGCGAGGTTTTTAATGAAGATTTCTCCGCACTCGTTATCCGTGAAATCGATGCGGCACTCAATCTGATTGATTTTGACGATGTGCGTGACGCTGATGTGAGAGCGGCGTCTGAATACATAGAAAAAAACATTTTCTCCAACAAAGATTATAAGGGAAGCGGCAGAGTTGCTCTGATCGCTCATTCCCATCTTGATATCGCATATTACTGGCGAAGAATTCATGCGGTGCAAAAGAATCTGCGAACGGTTCTCATTCAGCTTCGTCTTATGGACAAATATCCCGATTTCAAATATGCACACACTCAGGCATATACATACGAAACGGTCGAAAAGTATTATCCTGAAATTTTTGAAGAGCTGAAAAAGAGGATTGCAGAGGGCAGGTTTGAACCTGTCGGTGCGATGTATGTTGAACCCGACTGCAATGTTCCTGCCTGCGAAAGCCTTATCCGTCAGTGCCTTTACGGTCAAAGCTATTTCAGAGAGAAATTCGGAATGACCGTTAATAACTGCTGGCTTCCTGATGTATTCGGCAACAGCTGGATTCTTCCGCAGATTCTTAAAAAGAGCGGCGTTGACTATTTCGTATCAAATAAAATGTCAACATGGAACGATACTAACAGATTTCCTCACAACAACTTTATCTGGAGGGGAATCGACGGTACGGATGTTTATGCATGTGTACCTCCGACCCACTTCATTTCGTGGAACATGCCCAGTCAGATTCAGGAAAACTGGGATGCATACCAGGATAAAAACGAGGGCGGTCAGACGATGCAGATGTTCGGTTACGGCGACGGCGGAAGCGGCGCAACCGAGGAAATGGTTGAACTGATGCACAGACTCAAAAAGCTTTCCGTAATGCCCGAAACCGAACACATAACAGCAAAAGAATTCCTCTCAAAGAATTTTGACGGCAATGAAGCACTTTCGGTCTGGGACGGTGAGCTTTATCTCGAAATGCACAGAGGTACTTTCACAACAAAATCAAAACTTAAGGATTATAACCGCCGCCTTGAATTCATGCTCAGAGAAGCAGAGCTTCTCAGCATTCTGCGAATGAAAAACGGCGCTGAATATCCTGCCGAAAAAATCAGAAATATATATAAAAAGCTGATGATAAATCAGTTCCACGATATCCTCCCCGGCAGCCATATCACTCCCGTTTACCGTGATGCGATGGCGGACTATGAGGAGATGGAAAAGGAGCTTGCCGATATTATCGGAAGCGGAGAAAAATATTTCAATTCACTTAATTTCAAGCGTAACAGCCTGACTTTTATTGCGGATGGAAACGGCGATACTGTCAGAAAAGGCGAGAAGGGATATTTTGCAATTCCACGTATTGATGCTCTTTCGGATGGTATAATCAACAGGGAAAAAGCTGATACAGACTGGATAAAAATAAGTGATGACAGCGTTGAAACACCTTATTACACAATTGAATTTGCGACTGACGGCAGCATCTTGTCGTTAAAAGATAAAGAACTTTGCCGAGAATGGGTCAAGGGTGATTTCAACAAGCTGAAGATGTATCACGACACTCCCGGTAACTACGATGCATGGGATATTCTTCCGAATTATAAGGACAGACCGTGTGAGCTTGACATCGAAAAAGAGTTTGAATTTATCAATGCAAACGGCGAATGCGCTGAATTTTGCGTAACGTTTGCAACCGATAAGAGCAAGTGGAAAATGATAATCCGCCTTTTCCGTCAGTCAAGGGGAATTGAAGTTGAGCATATCGTTGATTGGCACGAAAAGCATAAGCTTGTCAAAGCGGAGTACGGATGCAATGTGCTTACCAGAGAGCTTCTGTGCGACACTTCGGCTGGTATTATCCGCAGAGAAACCCACCGTAATACAAGCTGGCAGCAGGCACGCTTTGAGGTCTGCCACCATAAATGGTGTGATATGGCGGAGCAGGGCGGCGGTGTTGCCCTAATCAATTCCGGTAAATACGGTGTTTCTGCTGAAGGCTCAACGATGGCGCTTTCGCTTCTGCGCTCGACAATCAGACCGGACCCGACGTCCGATATGGGTGAACACGATTTCTGTTACATGATTTATCCCCATTCGGGTGATGCGGTTGCGGCTGAAATAAATAACAAAGCTTTTGAATATAATATACCGCTTAAAAAGGCGGACGTTGTTTCGGATATCCCTGATTTCTCTCCGCTCTGGCTTCAGGCGGTCAAGCTTTCCGAAAACGGAAAAAATATCATTTTCCGTCTTTGCGAGCAAAACGGCGCAAGGGGAGTCATAAATCTTCCCACGGAGATGACCCTCCTCAATCTTATCGAAGATGAAATCGGAAAAACCGATAAATTTGAATATTCACCGTATGAAATTATAACCCTCGGGGTTGAAATAAAATAAGGAGTGACTTGAAATGAACGCATATGAATACTGGCTCACATTTGATGAGGCAACAAAAAAAGAGCTTGAAGGTATTACCGACAAGGCTGAGCTTGAGGACAGATTTTATAAGGATCTTGAATTCGGTACAGGCGGTCTGCGCGGCATTATGGGTGCAGGCGCCAACAGAATGAACAAGTATACCGTTTCAAAGGCAACAAAAGGTCTTGCAGATTATCTTAACGCTTGCTTTGAGGGCGAAAAGTCCGTTGCAATTGCATTCGATTCAAGAAACAACTCGCAGTATTTTGCAGAAGTAGCGGCTGGTGTTCTCTGCAAGGCAGACATCAAGGTTTATCTTTTTGATACTCTTATGCCCACACCCGTACTCTCTTTTGCCGTAAGATATCACAACTGCACCGCAGGTATCGTTATCACCGCAAGCCATAATCCCAAGGAATATAACGGTTATAAGGTATATGACAGCAAGGGCTGCCAGCTTGTTCCTGAATATGCGGATAAGGTTATAGGCTATGTAAATGCTGTTACGGATATCAGAGATATTCCCTGTTCGACGCTTGAAGAAGCTCAGAATGAGGGTAAGCTTGTTTATATTGGTGACGATACTCTCAACGCATTCCTTGCAGAGGTTAAGACACAGAGCCTTTACAACGAACCCTCCGAGCTTAAAATAGTTTATACTCCGCTCCACGGTACCGGCAATGTTCCCGTAAGAAAAATTCTTGAAGGAATGAATGTTTCAATCGTAAAAGAGCAGGAGCTTCCCGACGGCAATTTCTCAACAGTCCGTTCACCCAATCCGGAGGAAAAGGATGCTCTTACTCTTGCTCTCAAGCAGGCTGAAGCAGAGGATGCGGATATCGTTATCGGCACAGACCCCGACTGCGACAGAGTAGGTGTTGGCGTCAAGCATAACGGTGCTTATCAGCTTCTTACCGGTAACCAGACGGGTGCGCTTCTTGTTGATTTTGTTCTCAGATTCAAGAAAGACACTATGCCCGAGAATGCCGCTGTTGTAAAGACTATCGTTACAAGCGGACTTGGCGCTGCGATTGCGGAAAAGCACGGTGCAAAGTCTGTTCAGACTCTTACGGGCTTTAAGTATATCGGCGAAAAAATCTGCCTCTGGGAAGAAAGCGGAGAGAACACTTTCCTCTTCGGCTATGAAGAAAGCTACGGCTATCTTGCAGGTACACACGCAAGAGATAAGGATGCTGTTTCGGCATCAATGCTGATTGCTCAGATGGCGTCTTACTATAAGAATAACGGCAAAACTCTCGTTGATGCGCTTGAAGGTATTTATTCCGAATACGGCTATTATTATGACTGCCTTGAAACCTTTGTGCTTAAAGGCAAGGAGGGTGCAGAGAAGATTCAGGCTGCAATGAAGGCGATGAGAGAGAGCGGCGAGAGCATGTTTGATGACCTCGAGGTACTTTACGATTATTCAAAGGGCATCGACGGTCTTCCCAAGGAAAACGTACTCCGTTTTGATTTCAAGGATGGTTCATGGGCAGCGGCAAGACCTTCAGGCACAGAACCCAAGCTCAAGCTCTACTTCTCAGTCAAGGGTGAAAACAGAGAGCAGGCGGAAATCAGGCAGCAGACAATTCGCAATACTCTTGCAGAAAAAATTTCGGATTAATTTTTTGATGAAAAGTTATAAAAACAAAGGAGAAGTCAAAATGAAAAAGTTAACAGCGATTTTATTAACAGCAGTTATCGCACTCTCATGCGTTTCTCTTATGGGATACGCCAATGAAGCATCGGGACTTACCGATTTTTCGGTATCGGTTGCATTTGACGATGAAAAGCCTGAGGATGCGGCAGAGAAAAAAACAAGCTGGTTTAACTCGGATGATGATTATTTTCTTTTTATCCCCACATCAATCGGCACAGGCGAGGTTACCGTTAACTTTGAGCCTGCAAATGCAGAAGTAAGCATTGACGGCGTTTCCGTTGAAAACGGCGGAACATTCAGCCTTGAAGGCAAGGATGAAATCAAGGTTAAATGCGGTGCTGCTGAGTATGAGGTTGATATTATTGCTGAATCAAAGGTTGCATCCGTGTTTATCGAAACCGATTCGGGTTCGCTTGACTATATTCACGAAGTAAAGGGCAACGAAGAAGAGGGTAATATCAGTATCATCGGTGCTGACGGCGCAGAAGTTGAATATGCCGGCAGACTTGAAATCAAGGGCAGAGGCAACTCAACCTGGCAGATGGAAAAGAAGCCTTATAATATCAAGCTTGACAGCAAGGAAAACCTTTTCGGTATGGGTAAAACAAAAAAGTGGAGCCTTATTGCAAATCACGGTGATGAATCGCTTATCAGAAATGCCCTTGCTTATCAGGCTGCCGAAAATGCAGGTATGCCTTATACTCCTCAGTTCACTCCCGTTGATGTTTATATCAACAATGATTATATGGGTGCGTATATTCTTACAACGAGAATCGGTGTTGACGGCTCGAATGTTGATATCTATGACCTCGAAGGCGAAACGGAAGATGCAAACGAGGAAGATGTTGATTCCTATGCGCCGAACGGCCTTTACGGTACTTATGCAGGTCTTATAGAAGGCTCAAAGAAATGGTATGATATTCCGAATGATCCCGAAGAAATTACCGGCGGCTATATTATCGAAATGGAGCTTGCAAACAGATATGCCGATGAAGCAAGCGGCTTTGTAACAACAAGAAGCCAGCCTTTTACCATGAAATCTCCCGAATTCCTCACAAAGGCACAGATAGATTATATCAGCGAATATTATCAGAGCTTTGAAGATGCTGTTTATGAAGGCAAGAGCATGGAAGAACTTAACAAAATCTGTAACGTAGAGTCTCTTGCTCAGATGTATATTCTTAATGAATGGTGCTCAAATCAGGATTTCGGTCTGACCAGCACATATTTCTATAAGCCCGTCGGTGATACGCTCTATGCAGGTCCTGCATGGGATTTTGACATCGGCTTCGGTAATAATGACTCAAACCGCTACGGCAACGATTATACTGACCCGACCAAGTGGACAGCATGCTATAACAGAATGTACAGAAACACTGTTTTCGGTACTGCGGATATAGACGAGCAGCCCACAGTTTTTAATGTTCTTACAAAGAATGAAGATTTCGTGAAGGTTCTCGATCGCGTATGGGATGAATATTTCGGTGCCGCTCTTGATGAAACAATTACATGGATTTCTGACGAGTATACAAAAGAAATCAGAGGCTCGGCAATCGCAAATGCAATCCGTTGGAATGTTTTCGGAACAACAGACGTTGAAAAAATTGACGGCAGACTTGACAACATGTTTGTTAATGTTATTGAGTTTGCGGACGTTAAAGCCGAAACTATGTCAAACGGAATTGATAAGGTTCAGAACAATGCTCCCGAAACAAATGCGGTTCTTAAGGTGCTTAAAGCAATTCCTGTTGCTCTTAACAATGCGTTCGAAAAGCTCATAGTTGCTTTTGAACTTGTAAACAAAATATAAAAAGGAAGAAATTAAATGACCAAAAACGAAGCGAAAATCAAAGCAAAAGAACTTGTGTCAAAGATGACGGTTGAGGAGAAGATTTCTCAGCTTGTTTATAATGCAGCTGCAATTGAAAGACTCGGCATCAAAGAGTATAACTGGTGGAATGAGGGTGCGCATGGTGTTGCCCGTGCCGGCACGGCAACCGTTTTCCCTCATACAATCGCCATGGCGGCAACCTTTGATCCGGAACTTATTGAAACAATCGGTGATGTTGTTTCAACCGAGGGCAGAATAAAATATAATCAGCATGTAAAATATAACGACTATGATATTTTCAAGGGTCTCACTTTCTGGGCGCCCAATATCAATATTTTCCGTGACCCCAGATGGGGCAGAGGTCAGGAAACCTTCGGCGAAGACCCCTATCTTTCGGCGACTCTCGGCTCGGCATTCATCAAAGGTGTTCAGGGTGACGGCGAATTTTTGAAGGCTGCCGCATGCTCAAAGCATTTTGCGGTTCATTCCGGTCCCGAAAAGACACGTCACGGCTTTGATGCCAAGGCAAATCTCCATGATATGCATGAAACCTATCTCCCTGCATTTGAAAAAACCGTTGAATCGGGCGTTGTGGGTGTTATGGGTGCGTATAACAGAACAAACGGCGAGCCTTGTTGTGCCCATTCATATCTCATCAAAGAAATTCTCAGAGGAAAATGGGGTTTTGACGGCTACGTTGTTTCCGACTGCGGCGCACTCAAAGATATTTATGCCGAGCATCACTTCACCGAAACAAAAGCAGAAGCGGCTGCTGTTTCGCTTAAAAGCACTTGTGACCTCAACTGCGGCGAAACATATTCCGCTCTTGTTGATGCATATGAGCAGGATTTGATTACCGAGGATGATGTTACCGCAGCAGCTGAAAGACTTTTTATGATTCGTTACCTTCTCGGCGAATTTGAAGAAACCAGACCCTATTCCGATATTCCGTTTACAAAGCTTGACTGCAAAGAACACAGAGCATTGAATCTCAAAGCTGCGGAGCAATGCCCCGTTCTTCTCAAAAACGAAAATTCCTATCTTCCCCTTGATAAAGAAACTTCAAAGAGAATTGCGGTTGTCGGTCCGAACTCTCTTTCCGTTACTGCTCTTGAGGGTAACTATAACGGTTATTCATCGGAATACATAACAGTTGCCGACGGTATCCGCAGAGTGTTTACAAATGCTGATATCAGCGTCGAAAAAGGTTCAAATTATTGCGACGAACAGTTGTGCCATTGGAGCGGATTCCAGAATATGCTCAGTGACGGCATTGCAACAGCCGCAGAAGCTGATATTACCGTTCTTGCACTCGGACTTGACTGCTCAATCGAGGGCGAAGACACCGGCTTTGATAATGATTACACCGCATGTGGCGATAAGAGAACTCTTTATCTTCCCGCTACTCAGCAGAAGCTTGCGGAAGCTGTCTGTGATGTTTGTGAGAATGTTGTTGTTGTACTCATGTGCGGAAGTGCAGTTGACCTTGGTGAAAAGGTCAGAAATCACGCAAAGGCGATTGTTCATGCATGGTATCCCGGTGCATTCGGCGGTCTTGCAGTCGCAAATATTCTTGCAGGTGTTGCAAATCCCGGCGGAAAGCTGCCCGTAACAATCTATGACGGTGAGCATAATCTTCCCGATTTTGAAGATTATTCAATGCTTGGCAGGACCTACAGATATATTGAGGGCGATGCGCTTTATCCCTTCGGTTACGGCCTTTCATTCACAAGCTATGCTTATGAAAATGAAAAGATTGTTTCTGCGGATGAAAAGAGCGTTAAAATCAGCGTTGATGTTAAGAATACGGGAAACAGAGCGGGCATTGAAAGAGTTCAGGTTTATGCTTCGTTTACCGACAGCAGAACGGTTACTCCTCATTTTCAGCTTTGCGGAATAAAGGCTCTTGAGCTTGCTGTAGGCGAAACAAAAAATGTTCAGCTTGAAATTGACCGTTACTGGCTCAAGGCTGTTACCGATGACGGCGAAAGAGTTGACCCCGACGGAGAGCTTGTCCTTTATGTCGGCGGACATCAGCCCGATGCTGTCAGCGACAGACTTACGGGATATTCCTGCAAGAAGATTGAATTATAATATCAAATGAAAAGCTTATAAGGGTGTCCTTTGGGATGCCCTCTTTTCATGCCGTAAATTTTGTTCAAAAAATTGTTGACAAATCAAATTCTTAGTGTTATTATGTATCTCAAGAAAAGCTATGACGAAGAAGGCAGAGTTGCAAGGCTTTCAGAGAGGCGGCGTATGGTGCGAGCCGTCAGCGGAACAATTCAGTGCTATCCCTTCCGAGCAGAAGCTCCGAAAATTTTTTATGAGTAGACAGCTTCCGTAATCGCTGCGTTAAAGCGTAGGGCTTGTTGGAGTCCGTTGAGCGGCACGAAAGTGCAATTTGAGTGGTACCGCGGGTTAAGATTTTACTCGTCTCAAAGCAATTAATCTTGCTTTGGGGCGTTTTTTTATTTCTCAAAGCGAAAGGAGAGAATTTTATGATAACATTCGGTCAGGGTTCAGTCGAAAACAAAATAATGGAGGTTGCTCAGCGAATTATTGCTCTTCGTCTGGATATGGGTCTTACCCAGGGCGAAATGGCATCAAAAATCGGTATGAGCGAAGAAGAATACTGCTTCTATGAATCGGGAAGCAGAGATTTCAGCTTTACTTTCATTTATAATTTTGCTCAGGTATGCGGCGTTGAAATCACCGATATCATGGAGGGCAGCAGCCCCAGTCTTACCGAGTATACTCTCACAAGAAAAGGCGAGGGAATGCCTATAACAAGAAGAGAAGGCTTTGTTTACAACCGTCTTGCTCCATTCTTCAAGAATAAAATTGCAGAGCCGTTCAGAGTTGTTATTCCTTATTCGGAGGAGGCTCTCAATCCTCCCTATCATTGTGTTTCTCACGCAGGTCAGGAGATAAATATTGTTACAAAAGGTACTCTCAAGGTTATTATCGGTGACAGAACGGAAACTCTCAATGAGGGTGACTGCATTTATTTCGATTCTTCCGTGCCTCATAACGAAATGGCTGTCGGTGGCAAGGAATGCGAATTCTATGCAATCGTTATTTCTCCCGACGGTTCATCCGAAATGAGCGACTGTGTTGAAGAAATCAAAACTCCCAGTATAACAAACGTTGACCTTGCAAATCTCCAGAATCCCGTTTACGAGAAGTTTATTGAAACAACTCTTGATGAAAACGGCGTTCTTAACGGAATCAAATTCAAGAATGACGATAAATTTAACTTTGCGTTTGATGTTGTTGACGAGCTTGCAAAGAAGAGTCCTGATAAAACAGCAATGCTCCACATTGAGAATGACGGAACCGAAAGACGTTTTACCTTCAGCGATATGAGCCGTCATTCAAATATGACTGCCAACTATTTCCGCTCGCTCGGCATCAAGAAGGGCGACAGAGTTATGCTTGTTCTCAAGCGTCACTACCAGTTCTGGTTCTCAATTCTTGCGCTTCATAAGATAGGCGCAATCGTTGTTCCCGCAACAAACCAGCTTGTCGAGCATGACTTTGAGTATCGCTTCAATGCAGGTCAGATAAGCGCAATTGTCTGCACTGCAGACGGTGACGTTGCACATCAGGTAGAGCTTGCAGCAGAAAAATGTGATGTTCTTAAGACGAAAATCATTGCCCACGGCAAGCGTGACGGCTGGAGAAGCTTTGATGAAGAATACTGCCAGTTCAGTGATATTTTTGAAAAACCTTCTGCAGAGGAAGGCGCATTCGGCTATGACCCGATGCTCATGTTCTTCACCTCAGGCACAACAGGCTATCCCAAAATCGCAATGCACAGCCACAGATATCCCCTCGGACACTTTATTACCGCAAAATATTGGCACAATGTTGACCCCAACGGTTTACATTTCACAATCTCCGATACCGGCTGGGGCAAGGCACTCTGGGGCAAGCTTTACGGTCAGTGGCTTTGTGAAGCGGGTGTGTTCACCTACGACTTTGACCGTTTTGTCGCTGATGATATTCTCAAGCTTATCGGTAAGCATAAGATAACAACCTTCTGCGCTCCTCCCACAATGTACCGTTTCTTTATCAAGGAAGACCTTGAAAAATATGACCTCAAGTCAATCAAATATGCAACAACTGCCGGTGAAGCACTTAACCCCGAAGTGTTCCAGCAGTTCCTTAAGGCAACAGGTATCCGTCTTATGGAAGGCTTTGGTCAGACCGAAACAACCCTTGCAATCGGCAACTTTGTCGGTTCGTCAATAAAGGTTGGTTCAATGGGCAAGCCCAGCCCGCTCTTTGATGTTGATCTCATTACAAACGAGGGAACAGTCGCTAAGGTCGGCGAGGTCGGTGAAATCGTAGTCAGAACGGAAGCGGGATCACCCTGCGGTCTCTTCATGGAATATTACCGTGATGAAGAAAAGACTAAGGAAGCCTGGCACGATGATATTTATCATACAGGCGACACAGCATGGCGCGATGAAGACGGCTTCTTCTGGTATGTCGGTCGTGTTGACGATCTTATCAAGTCGTCGGGCTACCGTATCGGACCCTTCGAGATTGAAAGTGTTATCATGGAGCTTCCATATGTCCTTGAATGTGCCGTTTCAGCTGCACCCGATGAAATCAGAGGTCAGGTTGTCAAGGCTGATATCGTTCTCACCAAGGGAACGGAAAAGACCGATGCTCTCAAGAAGGAAATCCAGAAATATGTCAAGGAGCGCACCGCTCCCTATAAATATCCCAGAATCGTTGAATTCAGGGATGACTTACCCAAGACCATCAGCGGAAAAATCCGCCGTGTTGACCTGAGAGCAGGAAAATAATAATATAAATACCCCGTAAATTTTCGATAAAACCTGAAAATTTACGGGGATGATTTTTTTATAGACCAAAGCACAATTTTATTCGTCTTATTGTTGTGAGGTGATAACAATGAAGACGGATATGCAGAAAGATAACCGACGCTACGTCGGAACAAAAGAAACGGTTGCGTATATTCTTGATGACATAGCTCAGAGCTTCAATATTGATACATACAGAGATTATTATATTACCAATATTCTTAAAATCGGTCTGAGTTTTCAGAAAACAACGGTTTTCATTATGGGAATCTGGGATATAATAAATGATTTGCTTGTTGCATCAATTGTGGATAAAACCAGAACACGTTGGGGCAAATTTAAGCCGTGGCTTATGGTTTATGCTGTTCCGGGTGTTACAATCAGTGTTATTTTCTGGCTGCTTCCCAATTTTTTTGCCGGCAGCGGACTTTTATATGCCCCGAAGCTTGCGGCGTATCTGGTTTTGCAGCTTTTGTATGATCTCGCACATACGATTATAACTATCGCAAGAACAGGTATGACTGCGACAATAACCCCGAATGTTTCAGAGAGAGCCTCATTGATAACAAAAGCAAATCTTCTTTCCGGATTTGTTGAAAGTGCGCCGAAAATCGTTATGGGAGCGCTTATGGATATGGTTGATTGGGGCGTTCTTAAAGTAGAAATATCATCGGTGTATGTTTTTGTTGGTGTTTTGGTAACGGTTGTTTCGGGTATTCTCGCTTTTGTTTACGCTCTTGTTGCGAAAGAAAGAGTTATGCAGACCGAAGAGAAACCGAATGTCAAAAACAGCTTCAAGGCAATTTTAAATAACAAGCCTCTTTTGCTGATAGTTCTTTCGGAATTTCTCGGTGCTTTCAGTATAGGCGGTGACATGAGTCTTTACTACAGAGATGTTCTCAAATTATCTTCAATGGCAACGATAGTCGGAATTCCGGGTGCGGTTGTTTCACCGTTGAGCTATTCTTATGTTGGTTGGGCAAGAAAAAGATTTTCAACGAAGCTGCTTTGGATTGCAGGGTCACACGTTGATAATGTGCTGCTTACGGGTGTATTTATTGTCGGTTGCTTTAATAAAAACTATAAAAAGCTCGGAGCCATGATTCCTGCGTGGATGATAAGAGAAACCGTATGGATGATGTTTTACGGAATAAAGAAGGTTGTCCCGACTGAGATGAGAAACGAAGCGATTGACTACGGTGAATGGAAGAACGGATACCGCAGTGAGGGTATGACAGGAGCGACACAGGAAATTTCCGCAAAGCTTATAAGAACCTTCAAAGAAACGCTGAAAACAAGCATACTATCAAAAATAGGCTATGTTCAGGGTGCAGAGGCAGGAACTCAAAGCGAAAAAACCGAATTCGCACTTTTTGCTATGTGTACGATAGTTCCGATTGTTACGGGAATTCTCAGTATTGTTCCCAAGCTTTTCTATAACCTGAGCGGTGAGAAGCTCGAGAGAATGTATGAAGAGCTTAATGAGCGCCGCAGGCTTGTTGCGTGTCAGACAGAAGAAATTGAACAAATATAATAATAATCCCCCGTGAATTTTTATGCAACGAAAAACTCACGGGGGATATCGTTTGGATTTATTTAATTATTTCAAATCCTTCGCAGTATGCTGCAAAAACATTTGTGAGATCAGTGCTGTAGGGAACAACGGTGAAGTTCTTGTTGTCCGCTGCATTTTCAGCTCTTGCAACTGTGGCGCCTGCCATGGTTTCAGCGGTCATTGTACCGTTGAGAATGTCAAATGCGCAATGGAGAGCGCTCTTGAGGAGTGTTGCTGCAAGAGGGAATTTGTATGTTGCGATTCTTGCCTTGCCCTGAGTATCTGCACCTGCCGAGCCTTTAACATTTTCAATGTATTTATCAACATCCGAAATCTTTTCGGGCATTGCGATTTCATAAACCTCGCCGAGACCGTTATATGCGGTGGGGAAGGAGGGGCATGTGTAAATAAGACCCTTTGAATTTGCAACTTCAATGAGAGCGGGCTGAACCGAGCTGTCTGTTGAGAAAAGAGCTACATCTGCGCCTTCAATATCGCCGTTATTATAAAGTCTTGCAACGGCTTCCTTGATATACTGGCGTGAACCCTTGATGCCTGATGAGTAGATGGGGTCAACGGAGTTTTCGTAAATATAAGTGATTCCAGCCTCATCGCAAGCGGTTTTGATTGCGCCGTTAGCGTTCATAAGAAGAGGATTTTCGTTTATGTGGCGGTTGATTGAGAAAACAACAAAGTACTTTGCACCCTGTTCTTTTGCTGTTGCAACGATATCCTTTGCAGCTTTTGCCCAGTCAGCGCAGAAAACGAGATTTGCAGCGGCGGAAATCTTTTCAACCGATTCCTCAGGCTCAACACAAACTGTAACAATATTGGGGTTCTTTGCCTTTGCGGCGCTGATTGCGTTTGAAGTGAACTGTGTTGCTCTTGCGTAGATGATTGCGCCGATTTCGGGATCCGATGCAAGCTCTTCGGAGATGGTCATGATTTCGGGGTTGCCTGCTTTAAGAATACGGCTGTCAGCATATTCTTTGATAACAACTTTATCGGGGTATTCTTTTGCAAGCTCGGCAGCAGCTCGATAGTCTTCGGGATATTGTGCTTCGGGAGCAACAAGAACTGCAACCTTTTTTTCGGAAGCAACAATTTTTCCTACATCTGAGCCGGTTGCTTTCTGACCGTCATCTTTACATGCGGCAAGACCAAAAACAAGAACGAATGCAAGCATTGCTGCTATGATTCTTTTAATGACGGATGATTTGATTTTTGTTGAGTGATTCATAAAAATACCTCTTAACTCATAAAATATTTTTTGCTTTATTTCTGAACAGCTCATATAAGCTGTCGGGTGCCAGAATGGTGAATTTGTCGCTGTTCATGAACAGCCATCCGATAAGCTCACGGTTGATAACCGTGTAAACCTTTGCGATGCAGAAGCCTTCCTTATCGGCTTTTCGGTATTGAACCGGCGCACGGAAATAGGATTCAACAATTTCAATATCGCTTTCCCTGAATTCAATTATAAGCCAGCGTGCCTTATAATTATAATACTCAACAGTGCGTCTGTCAAAGTAATTTACAACTTTTTCAGGTTCTTTTGAAATTTCAGCGGTATTCTCCTGCAGAACGACTGCGGAGCGGATTCTGGAAATGTTGATATATTCGGCTGTATCCTCAGCGCCTTCGTGCATAAATGTGAGCGCAATCGCTCCGTTTGCTACTGCGATGTAAAGCGGCGTAACTATTATGCTTTCAAGCCTTTCCGTGTTTGAAAAATAATCTCCCGGAACAATTCTTGAAACTTCAAGCTTTATTTTTTTTCTGTCCCTTATGGCAATTCTGATATTGTAAAGTGCTTCAAGGGATATATCACGTTTTGTTGTTAGATCGTTATAATTTCGCGTTGTGTTGAGAACGAGCTCAAGTGACGGAACGCAGATGTTTCTTCGCAGATATGTTTTGATATATTCAATGTCTTCTGCTGAAAGCATGTCCGATGAAAAAATCGCTTCAAGGATAAGCTGACTGGCAGCGGGAGAATAGCTTTTTGCAAGATAGAATCCTTTTTTGGGTTTTGAAACGCTGATAATCTTTATCGGGGTGGTGTTTATCGTCCTGATATCGGAAAGGACGCTTCTTTTTGTGGTCTCATATCCGTATTCGCCGAGCTTTTCGCATATTTCTTCTGCGGAAAGTATGTTCAGAACATCGGAATACATCGTGAGAATCTCAATAAGGCAAAGCAACCTTGTCCGTGAGTTGGCGGTTGATGCCATGTAATCACCTGTTTCTTTATTTAAAACGTGTGTGTATCTTAATATTTCAGCTTGCTGTTGACATCGATAACCGTGTCTTTATCAAGCTTCAGTACTTCGCGGTCATAGCTGTAAACGCCGTTTACTTCATATTCAACGTCACTTACCTGAGTATAGACCGTTGCGCAAAGACCCTTCTTTATAAGAGGAATAACCTGTTTTTCGTGGAGTTTTCTGTATGCCTTGGAAAGAGCTTTACTGTCAGAATACATAATGTATCCGAAGGATTTTGCTGCATTCCAGACGTGACCTTTGATGTTCCAGCTGTAGCCGCCGTATTCGCTGAGAACCCAGGGCCTGCCCTTGAGTTCATACTTGAACGGGGGAGTGACGGGGATTATGTATCTGTGCATGCTTCTGAAATCGGGGCCGCCCTGGTCGTGCCATCCGCTGGCATGGTCAACAAATCTTGACGGGTCAAGCTCTTTGACCTTCGTTCCGATTTCCTTTGCATCAAACTGACCCCAGCCCTCGTTGAAAGGCACCCAGCAGCAGATTGAAACGCTGTTGTAGAGGTTATCAATCATGCCCCAAAGCTCCTGACGGAATTCCTCACGCCATTCGGGATTGCCCCTCTTGAAGCTGTTATACATATTGTCTTTAACGTGAACATTGATGTTGGGCAGCACTCCTGCGAGAATCTGACCGATGTATTCGCCGCCGCTGACCATATCCTGCCATACAAGCATTCCGAGTCTGTCGCAATGATAATACCAACGAAGAGGTTCAACCTTAATATGCTTTCTGAGCATGTTGTAGCCGAGTTCTTTCATCTTTTCAATGTCGAATATCATTGCTTCGTCGGTCGGCGGAGTAAGCTGGCTTTCGGGCCAGTAGCCCTGATCGAGAAGACCTCTCTGGAAATACGGCTCGTTGTTGAGTGCAAGTCTGAGAATTCCCTTTGAATCCTTGACAATCGAGAATTTTCTCATGCCGAAGTAGCTTTTGACCTCATCCTTTTCGCCTTCACAGTCAAGGGTCAGATAAAGGTCATATAAAAACGGATTTTCGGGACTCCAGAGCTTTGTATCGGGAATACGGATGGAATCCTTTGCCGAAATCTCACCGTCGTAAACGGTTTTATCTCCGTCAAGAATTTTTGCATATATTTTGCCGCCGCATTTGCAGGTTGTTGAAACCTCAATATTGATTTCATTCTTATCAATGTCGGGCAGAAGCTTGACTTTTTCAATTCTGCAGAAATTTATGGGTTCAAGCCAAACCGTCTGCCAGATGCCCGAAGTTGCGGTGTACCAGAAGCCGTGAGTCTTGTTGACCTGCTTGCCTCTCTGCTGATGACCCGAATCCGTGGGGTCATAAACCTTGATGACGAGCTCATTTTCGCCGTTGTTGAGTGCATCAGTGATATCAAAACTGAAAGGATTATATCCGCCCGTGTGTTCGCCGACAAGAACGGAGTTTACCCACACGCTGCACTGCCAGTCAACCGCACCGAAATTAAGAAGAGTTCTTTTACCGCTGAATTCTTCGGTGAGAGTAAATTTTCTTCTGTACCAGAGTCTCTGCTCAGGCGAAAGAGGCTTGTTGACACCCGATGCTTCGGATTCGATTGAAAACGGAACAAGAATCTTGCCGTCAAACTTTTCGGGCTTATCCGAATTTTTACTTGTCACGGCGTAATCGTATTCGCCGTTGAGGCACATCCAGTTTTTTCTTTCAAGCTGCGGTCTCGGGTATTCCGCAAGAGGACAGCTTTTATCAATATTTTTATACCATCTGGTCTTGATATTGTTCATTTTTTTCATCTCCTCGTTTAGTAATAAAACTCACAAAGACGGGGCATGCCGTTAATATCAACGGTCGAAATTTCAATTTTTGATTTCCAACCGTTCATCTTTTTGAGAGTTACATCAAAAGACTGACTTCCGTCATCGCTTGTTTTATCAAATTCAATTTCAAATTCCGACCAGTCGTATGTTTTTTTGATTTCCGATTGGTCATATTGAATGTCGAAATAAAGAACTCCGTCAATTTCAACGTATTTTTCAGGCTCGTTGAGCAGTCTGTTTGCAACATCTTCAACATAAACCGATTTAAGCAGGGTTTCAAGCTCTGCATAGGTTGAAATTTTGTCTGATACAACGGGTGCAAAGGTCTGATTACCTTGGGTTACAGATTTTGAGATATCAACCGGCAGATGATTTGCTCCGAAAACCTCATCCGCAATGAAACCGTTGGTTGAAATAAGCGAACGGAGAACTGTCAATTTACCTTCACCGATAAAAACTTTATCTTTTCCGGAATTACCGCATCCCGAAAAAGCCGCAAAGACAAACAATACCGAGAGAAGGACTGAAAGAAATTTTTTCATACATAATCCTCATTATATTTATAATTGTATATATTATATATAATTTTTAATTAATAGTCAATGTTTTAAATGTTAATTTTTAAGCAAAATACACAAAAAACAATAAACAGTCAGTAAAAGTTGCGGTGTATGGCAAGGTTTGCTCCTGCGGTTAATGAACCTGCAAATCAAATTATACTAAGTTGATAATATTTACTTTGAGCGGAAGCTCCGTCACAGGCAACGTTTCGGTGCTTCGCCCGTTCAAGGAAAAGGCAGTTATCCAAACAAAACTCCCCGAGGTTCATAATCGAACTTCGGGGAGCGTTTTTATGCTTTATTTAATTGCAATAAGTGTAACCGCAGAAATTACGGCTTGAATCATGCAGAATCTGTAGATTACCTGAGTGTTTGACCAGCCCTTGTTCTTTCTGAAATGGTCGTGAAGGGGAGTGCGGATATTCTTGAATGCGTTCTTCATTTTAAGGAATCGAATGAGCGAAACTTTAACAATGCCGAGAAGTCCGTCAAGGCAGAGCATGAAGCAAAGGGGAATGACAAGAAGAATGTTGCCCGTCTTGAAAACGCAGATGCAAAGGAAAAGACCGAGCGCTCTTGAGCCCGCATCGCCCATCATCATTGTACTCGGCTCTGAATTGCTCCAAAGATAGGGGATAAGGGTGAGAACCATAAGAATTATGAGCAGATTTGTGTTGCTGTCCGTGCCGAGAATGCTGATTGCAAAAAGCACGGAAACAAGAGAAACGATAGTAAGACTTCCGCAGAAGCCGTCAATTCCGTCAGAGCAGTTTGTGGCGTTAATCAGCATCCATACAACGACGGTTGCAATGATTCCGAAAACTATCGGGGGAATGGTGAGGGTAAGACCGAAAAGGTTGATACCCGTCATATCTTGGTTGAAGTAAACAAAGTTTGCGGCGGTGAGTGCCGATATAATAAGGTCGATTGCGCCTTTTTTGTATTCACCCCAGGGCTTTTCCGAACGGTCGTCAAGATAGCCCGAAAGCATGCCGAGGAAAATCAGAACATAGTAAAAAACATATTCGAGAGAGACGGGAACAAAAAGAAGAGCGGCAGCAATGAACGAGCAGACAAAAACTATTCCGGCGCCTCTGACTTTGCCGGCGGAAAGCTTGCCGTTGAAGGCGAATTCTCTGCCCTGGTCCTTGGGAAGCCTGTTTTTAAAAATTTTGAGAAGCACGGCGCAAAGAGCAACCGTCACAAGCACCGCAAGAATGTAAAAAGTTTTTTCCGGTAATAAGTTGAAAAGCATGATAAACCTCCGAATTAAAAGTCTGCAAGAATAATAACACATAATTCATAAATTTTCAATATTTATCTGTTATAATGCAAAAATCACAACTGTTACAAATGTAACAGTTGTGATACATTGACTCTGCGCAAGGGTTGTTGTAAAATATAATCGGAATAAATAATAAAAAAGGAGTGGCGGTTTTGCCCCGTTCAACAAAGGAAGCTATAGTCAGCTCGCTTTACGTCATGCTGGAAAAGAAAAGCTTCGAGAAAATAACCGTTAAGGATATCGTTGAGGATTGCGGAATCAACCGCAAAACATTCTACTATTATTTTAAAGATATCTATGATTTGGTGGAATATATATTCCGTATAGAAATTAACAGGTATATTGACGGTATTCCCGAGGATTCAACCCTTGACGAAAGCATTTCCGGTATTTTTGAGATTGTTGAGTGCAACAAAAAGGTTGTGTTTCATCTTAAAGGGTCGAAGGATAATGAGCTGAAAAAATATCTTTACGGTGCGTTTTATGATACCGTATTCAAAAAATACAAGGCAAAAGCCGCTGAATTCGGAGTTTCGGAAAGAGATTTCAGGCTTCTTTGCGAAGTTTTTGTTATGGCATTCTCTGGCATGATAACAACATGGCTTGACGGCGGAATGAAGCCCGAGTATAAGGATGACATCAAAAGAGTATGCGCCATGCTTGGCGGCTCGGCTGAAAATATGCTTGAAAATATCAAAAAAATAAGCGAAAACCGTGAAGTTTAACCTCACGGTTTTATTTTTGTCCGTATTTTTCCCGAAAGTATAAGGATATAATATTAATGTTATTAAAATTAACTGTTTCTTTTTTCTTCGTGTGTTTATAAGACGAAAGCAGCGGCCTTTGCGGGCTGCTGCTTTTGTCTGTTTATTAATCATCAATTTCTTTTTCTTTTATTTCGAAATCGGCTTCCCCAGCCTTTTTCATGTATTCAACAAGAAGTTCACGCATCGTTGCTCTCGTTTTCGAATAGCCCGGATGTGCGGCAAGATTGTTTTTTTCATACGGGTCGTGTTTTAAATCGTAAAGACAGTCTTCATAATAAACATCCGAAAATGCCTTGTCTGCATTTTTTGCTGCTACGGAATATTTCCATCTGTCGGTTCTGACAGCTCTGCCTATCTGACTTTCGGAAATCTGGATAAATACGCTCTCGTGACCCTTTTTATCTGTAAGACTCTTGCCCATGAAATGCTCGGGAATCTCAGCCCCTGCGAGGTCAAGCACGGTTGCGGGAAGGTCGATGAGCGATACAAGGTCGCTTATTCTGCCTCCGCCCGTGAATGCACCGCCCGTTATGACAAGCGGAACTTTGATGCTGTTTTCGTGGCAGGAACGCTTGTATTCAGCGTTTCGTGTTCTGAAATGGCAGCCGTGGTCTGAGGTATAGATGATTATTGTATTATCATACAAGCCTTCGTCTTTAAGAGTCTGAATAAGCCTACCGAAGTTTTCGTCAACACGGTTGCAACAGGCAAGATATGACGGCATCTGAACACGCCAATCGCCGAGAGTGCCTACAAGGTCACCGGGAGTTTCATAGTCCTTGAACTTCTTTGCGAGACCTTTGGGCGATTCAAACCGAAGACGGTCGTTCTGATGATGCGGTTCAAGCTGAGAAACAAACATAAAAAAGGGTTTATCATGCTGCTTTTTTACGTAGTCGATTGCAAAATCATTGATTCTGTCCGCTCTGTAGCCCTTAAATTTGATTTTGTTGCAGTTTTCGTCAAATATATATCCGTTATAGCCGTGAGAGGTAAATTCGAGAATATCAGCCGCTCTCCAGTAGTCATATCCGCCTCTTCTCTCTTTGGGAGTTGCTTTTGTTGCAAGACGGTGGTCTTTATCGGAAGCGAGATGCCATTTGCCGATATATGCCGTGTCGTAGCCTGCATCAGAGAGGTAGTGTGCAATGCCCTTCATGTCGGTAGGCAGGGCGATATCATTTCTGTAGCAGCCGTTCTGTGAGGCATAAACACCGCTCTGAAGGCAGGCACGCATCGGCCCGCACACAGGCTGGCAGGTGAACGCATTTTCAAAAAGAGTTCCCTCTTCGGCTAACGCATCAAGATTGGGTGTGACGTCAAGCATCTGACCATAGCAGCCTGCCGAATCTGCTCTTTGCTGGTCTGAAAAATAGAAAATAATATTCGGCTTTTTCATAATACCTCTCCTTATTGTTTAACACTTTTAAGCTTATCAAGCACATGCAGAATGAAATCCATCTGAGGACAGTAGCCCGAAAGCTGATTATAAAGGCTTCTGTATCTTTTGCATCCGCCGCCGCATACGGTTTTGACGGGGCATGATGCGCAAAGAGAATTTTTTTCTTCATTGTGTTCGAAGAATTTTCGCAGTCCATCGGAATTCAGGATACCGTTAATGTCGGTTTCATTTATGTTAGCGCATTCGAATTCATCGAGACAGTAAAAATCGCAGGGGTAGCAGGTTCCGTCCGCTTCAACAACAAGTTGAGCGTTGCATCTGCCGCTTGCGCCGCATTGCTCGGCAACGCCTTTTGTCAGCAAAGACAGAAGATTGTCGAAATCGCGGATATAAAAATGATTGCCCTTTGAAACCTCGGCAAACCAAAGGTTGAACAGTCTTTTTTTGAATCTTGCAAGCTGCTTTGCACCGATGCTGAAGTCGCTCTTGTCTCCGCTTAACGGGTCAAGACAGTAGATAGGCTGAACATCACGGAAATTGTTTCTTATATAAAAATCAAAGAGCATGGATGCATCAGTGCTTGCTGTTATAACGGAAAGAATGTTGAAGTCTATTTCGTGTTTCCGAAGCAATTCAATGCCGTTCATCGCATCATCAAAGGATTTGCAGCGGTTTTTATCGTGCAGTTCCTTATCGCCGTCAACAGAAACGCCGATAAGAAAACCGTTTTCCTTGAAAAGTCTGCAAAAATCCTCATCAATCAGTGTTCCGTTTGTCTGGAGTGAATATTGAATAACGCTGCCGTGGGTTCTGTTGTTTTCTGCAATTTTTATAAACTCTCTGAAAAATTCAATGCCTGCAAGAAGCGGTTCGCCGCCCTGAAACATGAAGGTCAGAACGGAGCTGTCGCCGCAAAAGTCAAACATCTTCTTTATCAGATTTTCGGCGGTTGAAATTTCCATTTTTTGTGCCGTGTTCTTCTCACGGGCATCCGCTTCGTCGCAGTAAAAGCAATAGCTGCAGCGAAGATTGCAAGTTGAAGATGCAGGCTTGATTAAAGCGGTCATCTGCCGCATAAAAACACCTCTTTTGCGTATTATATTTCAAGGTGATTGAATGAATAAAGTGAAAGAGTATCTTATGTGTTTTGCCGTGGGTGCCGTTGCCTACGGGCTGATTGAGGTGGTTGTAAGAGGATATACCCATTGGACCATGGCACTGACGGGCGGAGCGGTTCTGGTTCTTTTTAACCTTATAAACCAAACAGAAAATCTGAATATACTGCTCAAATGTCTTTTGGGCATGACCGTCATAACGAGCCTTGAATTTGCGGTCGGAATGGCGGTCAATATCGGCTTCGGCTGGGAAGTGTGGGATTATTCGGACAAGCCCTTCAATCTTTTCGGGCAAATCTGTCCGCAGTTCTGCATCGGTTGGTTTTTTCTCAGCATCCCCGCATACCGTGTCTGCAGTTATATCGGCAAAAGACTCAGCTCTGGCTGATGTATTCCTTTATGCCTCTGACCGTTGCTGCAGCAAGGATATCTCGGTTGGAAGCGGACTGAAGAGCCTCGCATTCCGTCATGTTTGAAACAAAGCCGTATTCGATAAGGATTGCGGGGCATTCCTCAACTCTTGCAACTCTGAAGGCATAGAAGTTTGCGCCTCTGCTGATCTTGTTTTTGAAATCTGCAGATTTATCCTTGTATATTTCATTTTTATATGCATCAACGATACTGCCGTGGATAGCCTTTGCAAGGGGCTGACCGTAAGCTCTGTAATAATAGGCCGATGTACCCATTGCGGAGGCAGAGGAGCTGGAGTCGCAATGAACGGAAATAAACATATCAGGGTCATTTTCACGAACAGCGTTATTTCTGTCGGTATAGCAGACCCATTTATCGCTTGTCCTTGTCATAAGAACTTTTGCTCCCTCAGCTTCAAGCAGCTCCTTGACCTTGGTTGCAATTGAGAGGTTGATATGCTTTTCGTCGCCGAGACTTGACGATGAAACGGCGCAGTCCGCTCCGGGATCAATTCCGCCGTGACCGGGGTCAAGCATGATTGTATATCCGCTCAGGGATGATGACGGCTTATGCTTTACGGTTATAACGAGGTTGCCGTCATTGTCGAATTCGTAGTGGAAGCCGTAGAATTTACCTGCATTTGCAAGCTTCATTGAAAGTGTGACGGTTGAAGCGGTTTTATCCGAACTCCATGCCGCACTTTTTATTACCGAATCCATAAACGCAAAGCTGCCTTCCGCAGTTACGGTGTCGCTGAAAACGAAATCAAGCCCCGTGCAGTTGAGCGAGGATACGGAAACAAGTCTGTTGCTGTTGCCGTTATACGGGCTGTAGCTTTGACCGGTAAGCTTTGCGGAGAAGGCGACCGCTCTGTTCATCTCGAGAACAATTGTAGTTTTTCCTCCGCCTGAGCTGCAGGAGAGAAGTCTTATGCTGTTTTTCGGCATAACATAGCCGTCTTTTATGCTGACGTGGGTAACTTTTCCGTTGCTGCCCGAAGCAAGTCTTTCTTCACGCAGAGTGGGGACTTTAAGCCCCGACGAAAGAATATAATAATTATCTCCGTCAAGAGTTACCGAGCCGTTAACATAGTCAACCGTTCCTTTGAGAAGCGGAGAACAGTCAGGTACGGAGAAGGTACTGCTCGTATTGCCGGGATAAACCTCAACATAATCGTCAATAATTTCACAGATTTTTGCGCTGCCGAGACCGTAATTCTCTGTATAGAAGTATTTTTGGAGTGTATTCCCCGACGGTGTCTGTTGAACGGTTGCGGACTGTTCTTCAGTTGCAGGCTGAGATTCTTCCTGTTGTGAAGTTGAGGTTTGTGTTTCAGAAACGGGATTTGAGCCGCCGTTTGTACCGTTTTCTGTTTGTGACGGTTCTGTGTTGGGCTGAGTTGTCGGTGCCTGAGTTGTGGTTTGTTTTGCCGTGGTTGAGGGCGGCTGAGTGGGCGGAGGAGAGGTAACAATCTCCTTTGCCGTCACAGTAACGCTTGCACCTTCTTTTGATTCGGTGAGCGAAGTATACATCGCCGTTACCTTATATTTGCCGAGTTTCTGAACCCTTTCCGTGCTTTGCGGAGTTTCAAGCGTTGCCGTGAATGTTGTGAAATCGGATGCTGAGTCGGGCGTATCTTCGCCGTTGCCGCCGCTCGGTACCATTTTATAGTTCTTGCCGTTGAATGAAACGGCAACCGAAGCATTTTTGAGTGCAACCGCTGAAATTTCAACAAGCATTCCGCCCGGAACGGAAATATCATCCGAGGGTGAAACGGATTTGAGAAGCTTGATTTTGTAGGTTACTTTATATGTATATGTTTTGCCTTTGTGTTCGAATTTTATGGTGTTTTCGCCGGGTGTAAGCTCGCAGTCGAGCGAAAAATCGCCGTTTTTGGCAACCGAAAGCTTTTGACCGTTGCAAAGCAAATCATGAGCGGGACTGCTTGTACCTCTGAATGTGATTTTTGACTGCTCAACGGTTATTTTTGTGCTTTTATGGCTGGTGAGCGAAAATTCTTTGTCAAGGAGATAAGTGTCACGTTTTTTTATGTAGTTTTTTATGATATCCGCGCCTGAACCCGATGCGTTTGCAATATCTCCGAAGGGTGAGAATGCAAGACCTTTACACATAGACATGTCTGCAGAAGCTGCAATAAGTTCAACAAGAGAAGAAGCCTTATCGGTTGAATAGGATTTAAGTCCGCTCAGGTCATGGCAGAGCCATAGGGGGGCTGTTTTTTCGTTCCATACCGTTTGTGCGGATTCAAACGAAGAATCTTTACCGTTTTCATGGGAAAGGAAGATGAAATCTGCCGTTCTGTCGGCAATGAATGATGTCAGAGAATCGGATACTTTTGATGCAAAGACAGGTTCAAGTCCGATGAGGACATACGAATCAATGGTTTTGAGCGTTTTGCAAAGCGTTCCGACTGTTTCCAAATATGTTGCGGAAATTGTTTCGTCGCAGCCGCCGAGAATTATGAAATCAACATTGTTTTTCTCTGCAAATGCCGTAACATAATCCGAATCTGCGGAAATATCCGCCTTGATGCCGAAATAAAGAGAATTGTTTTTTGCTATTTCAAGAAGCGGGATAATCTTGTCACCGTTATCCGATGTCAGTTCGAAAATAACGGTATTGAAGCCGAGATCCTCAAAAAGAGCAAGCTCAAGCACACTGTTTTCCGAATATGAATTATAAACCGATGCAACAACAGACTCGGGTCTTTGGCTTTTCGGTCTGCCTGAAACCGCAAGAGTCTGTTCCTCGGTCGTTTCGGTAACGGTGGCTGTCGTTATTTCATTATCATAGTTTTTTTTGAGCGAATCAAATTTGCCTGTTGCAAACATTGCCGCAATGATGCCTGTGAACACAACGGCAATTCCGATTATCGCAGCTATCAAAACTTTATTCTTTTTCATTAATTTTTCCCCGTAATGGTATTTTTGAGATTGCGGATCTCTGTTTTACAAGCGGTTCTGGACAAATCCTGATAAGAAAATACAACAAACCCGCTGTAGTTTTTGTTGTTTCTTATTGCTTTCAACTGACGGGCAAGAATATCGGTGTTATTCTGCCACTCCGCAGAGCCTGAGCCTGCATAATTATCTTTTGCTGCACATTTGTATGCCGCAATTCCGCATGCAAGCTTAACTCCCGAAGCTCTTGAAAGGCTGCTCCACTTTTTGAGAAGAGAATTGAAATCAAGCGTTTCATGTTCAAATCCGAAATAAAGCTGCGGAATAATCAGATCAGCATATCCCGTGCGCGAGAGCCATAATTCGCATTCGGCATAATATTCATTGAAGTTCTTATCAAGCTGAGCAGCGGGACTGATGCTGAATATCAGCGATGAATCGACAGCTTTTATTGCTGAATAGAGCGACGCAACAAATGCATTTACACTGTTTCGGCGCCAGTCGGAAAGGCTGAGTGTGCCGCCGTCGGATTTGTATTGCGAATACTGTTTCTTATCGATTGAAGAATCGGTTGACGGATAAAAATAATCGTCGATATGTATTCCGTCAATATCATATTTGCTTATTATTTCACGAACGCCGTCAATAATTCTTTCATGGTTTGACGGGCATGACGGATTATAATAAATTCCGTTTGAAAGAATGCAGATTTCGCCGTCTGCATTACCTGAATCGACGATTGCCTTTGCAGGATTTTTGCTGCTGAGAAGGGTTGCATCTTTCTTTGTTGAAACTCTGAACGGATTTATCCAGCCGTGAACGGAAATTCCGTATGCAGATGCGCTTTCAAGCATAACGGCAAACGGATCAAATGGCAGAGATGCTCCTTCCGTTCCTGCGATATATGAAGAATAAGGGTAGATATCCGATTTATAAAACGCATCCGAAAAAGCTCTGAGGTGAATGAATGCCGTGTTGAGTCCGCAGTCCTTGATGTTTTTGAACATCTTATCGGTTGCGGCTTTATATTCTTCTCTTGTTTTTCCTGCAGCGGAAATGTGATCGTAGCAGGAAATCCATATTCCGCGAAGTTCGTTTGAAACCACAGGTGCGGTTGTTGTTTGTATCTTTGTTGTTGCTTTGGTTGTTGAAGTCTTTACGGTTGTAACGGGTTTTGTTGCCGTTTTTGTTGTTGCTGCGGTCGGCTTTAACGTTGTTTTTTCAGTTCGTTTTACCGTGGTTTTGTTGGCTTGTGTTGCCTTTGCCGTGATTTTAACCGGCTTGGTTGATGTAAGAGTTGCCGCAACGGTTGATGCAACACCCGTTATTATGTTCATAACCGTGATGTCTTCCTGTGTCACCGAGACTGTTTCGGTCTGCGGAAAAGTGTAGGAATAATATTTGGTATGGTCTTCAGTTGCTGCTTCGGAATATGTTTCTGCTTCGGAAACAATAATTTCATTGCTGATGAGTTGACATGAGGTCAGCAAAAGAGATATAATTAAAATCAAAGGAATAAGCTTTTTCATCTTCTTTTCCTTTCATTGGTGTTTTCAATTTGAAATATATTAAAAAGGACTGTTTAAAATGCCGTGGTATATTAATTTATTGATTATTTATTTTGTGATTGTTTCGCTTGTTTCGGTTGTAATTACCGTTGCGGATAAGGCATCCGCTAAAAAGGGCAGGTGGAGAATACCCGAGGCAACGCTTATGATGATCGGACTTTTCGGCGGCGCATTGTCCATGTATGTGACGATGAAAACAATCCGCCACAAAACAAAACACAAAAAATTTATGATAGGTCTGCCGCTTGAAATTGTTTTGCACGCGGCAATTGTATGTCTTTTTATTGCCGGTAAAATTATATAATGTGTTCGGGCGGATAATATCCGCCCCTACACCAAACAAGGCAGGGAACGGATAATATCCGTTCCGTTTTTTATTTTACAGTGTACTCAAATCATAAGGTGTCTGCTGATATACAAAATAGTTGAGCCAGTTTGTGAAAAGCAGGTTTGCCGTGCCTTTCCAACACATTTTCGGAAGCATATTCGGGTCATTGTCGGGGAAATAGTTGAACGGTACTTTGATATCAAGTCCTTTGTTGATATCTCTGAAATATTCTTTTGCGAGTGTTTCTCTGTCATATTCCGAATGACCCGTTGCAAAGAATTTCCTGCAATCCATGTCGGAAATAAGATGAACGCCTGCTTGCTCGGAATAAGAGAGAATCTGCAAATCCTTAACGAGCGCAATGTCGCTTCTTCTGTTTTCGGTATGTCTTGAGTGAGGCACATAGAAAGTGTCATCAATACCTCTCATCAGCGGATGATAGGTGTCAAGGCATTTATGAGGAAAAACACCGAAAAGCTTTTCTTCAAGCGGATATTTTGGGATTCCGTAATGATGATAAAGAGCTGCCTGAGCGCCCCAACAGATATGGAAGGTAGAATAGACGTTCTTTTTGCTCCAGTCGAGAATCATGCAAAGCTCGTCCCAATAGTCAACCTCTTCAAATTCAAAGTTTTCAACCGGTGCTCCGGTAACGATAAGACCATCATATTTTTTTTCGCAAATCTCATCGAATGTTTTATAGAATTTGAGCATGTGCTCTTCCGAAGTGTTTTTGGATTTGTGAGACTTAACCTGCAGAAGCTCAACCTCAACCTGAAGCGGCGAGTTGCTGAGAAGTCTGAGAATCTGTGTTTCTGTTTCGATTTTTGTGGGCATGAGATTGAGGATAAGTATGTTGAGCGGACGGATATCCTGCGACATTGCTCTGTCCTCAGTCATGACGAATATGTTTTCGGATTCCAGCGACTTGTGTGCGGGAAGCTCGTTTGCTATTTTGATTGGCATTGAATCACCTTGAATTAAAGTATTTTTTTGTTTGCCGTGAGAAGTGCTTTTGAAACCGCCGATGCGATAACGAAGCCTGCTATTGCTTCAACAACTCCGTTAAGACCGACAAACCATGCAAAGAATGAGATGATGTTTGTTGCGGCGGACTGACCGTAAAGGTTTGCAAAAACATCGGTCTGACCGAAAAGCAGAATGAATCCGCCCACGAAAAGAAGAGTGTTGATAAGCGGACAGGCAAGACCGGAAACCGTGCAGGGGATTGAATTCGTCTTGCAGACCTTTGAAAGCCCCTTGAAGATAAGTCCCGTCAGCCAGCCTTCAAGAATTCTCGGTACAAAGCAGAGAATGAAGGTGAGAATCGGGCTTACGTTAACAAGCATTGCTCCGAATGCGCTCATTCCCGAAAAAGCCTGCCAGAAGCTGGTGAGACCGAAAATTGCACCGCATACTGCCCCGGCAGAAGGACCGAGTACAATTGCGCCGACGGCAACAGGAATGATGTTGAGCGTTATTTCGATAACGCCGATTTTGATGTAGCCTATGCTTGTGAAGCCGAAAATTAACAGCAGCGCAACAAGCACGGACAGTTGGGTCAGACGCAGTATGCGTCCGGTTTTTGCGGATGATTTTGACATAATATATTCCTCCTTGCTACTACTCCGTATATTTCGGATGCAGTGCAAAATTTGACGAATAAAAAGTTATTTCTTATTCTTTTCATAAAGAACTTTCAGACCGTAGAGAATCAGCTCTCTGTTGAAGATTATCTCCTGCTTGCAGCTTTTGATAAGGTCTTTTGCAAGACCGCCCGTTGCAACTCTCGAAGCTATTTTTTCACCGAGTTCATCCTCAAGCTTTTCACACATACCGTCTATCATTGATGCATAGCCGAAAACGGTTCCCGACTGCATTGAATCGATTGTGTTTTTGCCGATTGCCTTTGCAGGAGTTTTGAGGCTGATTGCAGGAAGCTGAGATGTTCTTGCCGAAAGAGCATCAAGAGAAATACCGATGCCGGGTGCGATTGTGCAGCCGCAGAATGCACCGTTTTTATCGATAACGCTTATTTTACTTGCCGTGCCGAGGTCAATAACTAGGCAGGGGAGAGGATAGAGCGCCGCCGCACCGACACAGCCTGCGAGAAGGTCTGCGCCGAGCTGGGCAGGGTTATCAATCAGAATATTCATCCCTGTTTTTATGCCCGGTCCGAGAATCATGGGTCTGCATCCTGTAACTCTTTCAACCGCGCTGCTCATCGCACCCGAAAGCTCGGGCACAACGCTGCTGATTGCCGCCCCTTCAAAGCTGTTGCAGGGCATTTCGTAAAGTGAGAATATCTGCTTGAATTCAACCGCATATTGGTCGGGAGTTTTGCTGCGGTCGGTTGCGAGTCTTGAAACGAAAACAAGCTCGTCTTTATTGTAAACACCCATTGTTATATTGGTGTTGCCTATGTCGATTGCAAGAAGCATAATACAGACCTCCCATTATAATCCTAATTATTATACTACATATATAAAAATAATGCAACGAAAAATAGCTTGCATTTGTTAAATATTATTGTATAATATATTAAAAATAATGGGAACGGAGGAAAAATCAACCGTGAAATGCTCGGTATGTCCCAGAAACTGTATGACAGACAGAACCCTTAAAACGGGATTTTGCTCCGTCGGAGAAAAAATAAAGGTTGCAAGAGCGGCTCCGCATTTCTGGGAAGAGCCTTGTCTGAGCGGAGAAAAAGGCTCTGGCACGGTGTTTTTTTCGGGGTGCAATCTCGGATGCGTTTTCTGCCAGAATTACGGACTCAGCCATGATGCGTTCGGCAAAGAGGTAACCGAAAAAGAGCTTATGAAAGTTTTTGATGCACTTATCAAAAAAGGCGTTCATAATCTCAATCTTGTCACTCCCACCCACTATGCACCGATGCTTGCAAAGGTACTGAAAGAATACAATTCTCCCGTTCCCGTTATCTGGAATTCTTCGGGCTATGAAAAGGTTGAAACCTTGAAAATGCTGGAGAGTCTTGTTGATATCTATTTGCCTGACCTCAAATATTTTGATTCCGCTCCGGCTCTGAAATATTCGGGTGCGGAGGATTATTTTGAATATGCATCTGCTGCCGTGCTTGAAATGCAAAGGCAGGTCGGCACGGTTGAACTCGATGAAAACGGCATTGCCAAAAGCGGTCTTATAATCCGTCACATGGTTTTGCCGGGTAATATTTCTCAGGCGGTTAAGGTCTTTTCATGGGTTCGTGAAAATCTTCCTGAGGAAACATATATAAGTGTCATGCGGCAATATGTTCCGTTCGGAAAAGCAAAGGAAATGCCGCCTATTGACAGACGTCTTTCTGCAAGGGAATATTTAATCGTGAAGCAAAAAATCCTTGCTCTCGGCTTTGAAAACTGTTATTTTCAGAGCGGAGAAGCGGCAGAAGAAAGTTTTATTCCAAATTTTGACCTTGAAGGTGTTGACCTTTAATAAAATATTTGGTAAATTATTAGTTGTAAACTAACAGACGGAGGTTTTTGTTATGTCAAAAGCAAAAGGATTTGGTGCAGAATTCAAAAAATTTATCATGAGAGGCAATGTTATTGACCTTGCAGTCGGCGTTATCGTCGGCGGTGCTTTTCAGGCAATCGTAAAGTCACTTGTTGACGATGTGGTTATGCCCGTTATCAGCCTTGCAACCAAGGGTATTGATTTTGCAAACTGGTTTGTAGCTCTCGATGGCGGCGAGTATGCAACTCTTGAGGCTGCTCAGGAAGCAGGTGCAGCTGTGCTCAGCTACGGCAACTTCATCAGCGCGATTATCAACTTCCTTATTATGGCATTTGTAGTATTCCTTCTTGTCAAAGGCATCAATGCCGTTGCAGAAAAGACAAAGAAAAACGAAGAGGAAGTTCCCGCAGAACCCACAACCAAGGAATGCCCCTACTGCAAGAGCGAAATTGCAATCGAGGCTACAAGATGCCCCCATTGCACATCTCAGCTTTAATATCGCATAAAATCCAGGGCGCAGAGCACGCTATGATGCTTTGCGCTTATTTTCATTGAGGTGAATTTATATGAAACTCGGCTTTATAGGTACAGGCAATCTTGCAAGTGCAATCCTCAGAGGTGTTGTTGCCGCAGAAGAAATACCCGCAAAGGAAATAATGGTTTATGACATTAATCTCAGCAGGGTTGATGAACTTTGTGAAGAACTCTCTGTTGTTGCTGCTGAAAGTGCAGAAGAGGTTGCCGCAAACTGTGAATATGTTGTTATTGCGGTAAAACCCAAGGATTTTGCTTCGC
Source organism: Clostridia bacterium (assembly GCA_017410195.1). GTDB lineage: Bacteria > Bacillota > Clostridia > Oscillospirales > Acutalibacteraceae > CAG-177. The sequence continues at coordinate 140,325 of JAFQRF010000015.1, forward strand.
TTGCAAAGAATATCTGCGAAGAAATCCGTTCAAACAATACTGTTGTAATTTCAACCGCTGCAGGAACACAGCTTAAAAAAATCCGTGATTGTTTCGGCTTTGATGTTAAGGCGATAAGAATAATGCCGAATATAAATGCAGCCGTCGGAGAATCAATGACGGCTCTTTGTACATCCGGAAGAGTTGCTTGTTCGGAAAAAGAATTTGCAATGAATCTTTGCACCTGTTTCGGAAAAGTGACAGAGCTTGAAGAAAAATATTTTTCCGCATTTACCGCAATTGCCGGCTCTGCACCCGCATTTGCATATATGTTTGCCGATGCACTTGCAAACGCAGGAATAAAATACGGTCTGCCTGCAAAAACAGCGCAGGATATTGCGGCACAGATGCTTTTCGGCTCCGCAAAGCAGCTTCTTGAAAGTCCGTTCACGGTAAGCGAGCTTATCAGAAATGTCTGCTCACCGGGCGGAACGACAATTGATGGTGTTTGCAGTCTTAAAGAAACGGGATTTGAAAATTCGGTAATTACGGCGGTTGATAAGACCGTTGAAAAAGACAGATTAATGAGTGCTTCAAAATAAAGAGGTGTTTTTATGGAATTATTGATTTTAAGTTCACTTGAAAAGGTTTTTTCGGATGAAAAACCGTCTGCACCCGAATATAAAAGCTTTTCAATGCTGAAAAATGAACGTTCGTCGTTCCAGGCAGCGTTTTGCTGTGAAAACAGCGGAAATATTGAAGTTGAAATCAGCGGTACACTTGCCGGAAATTCAAAGATTTATTTTGTTAAGGATGTACCCGTAGGCACTGCTTGCTATGAGGATGCGGACGATTTTTATCTTCGCAGAACATCGGGTGATTATCCTGACTGCCTTGTTCCCGTGAACGGAAAAATCAAGGCTGAAAAGGGTAAGTGGTACAGCATATGGATTGAGGTTTCGCCCGACGGTAAATCCGGCGAAAGCGAGCTTTGCGTCAAACTTAATTCGGCAAACGAAACTGCACAGGGCAGTGTGAAAATCGAGGTTATCGATGTAGCGCTTCCCAAGCAGGAGCTTATTTATACCAACTGGTTCCATTGTGACTGCCTTTGCAATTATTATAATGTTGAACCGTTCAGCGATGAATTCTGGCGCATATGCAGGAATTTTGTAAAGACAGCAGTTGACCACGGAATGAATTTTATTCTCACTCCGATTTTTACACCGCCTCTTGACACAAGAATCGGCGGCGAAAGAAGAACGGTTCAGCTCGTGAGAATCCGTCATCACGGCGGTAAATATTATTTCGATTTCAGAAATCTGAGAAAATGGATTTCAATGTGCCGTGAATGCGGAATTGAATATTATGAGCTTTGTCATCTGTTTACTCAATGGGGAGCAAAGCACGCTCCCAAGATTGTTGCAATTGACAGCAAGGGCAGAGAAAAGAAAATTTTCGGCTGGGCAACAAGAACGTCAAGCAAGGAATACGATAAATTTCTTCGTGCATTTGCTGCTGAGCTTATAAAAGTTCTCGAGAGCGAGGGCGTAAAAGAAAAATGCTTTGTCCATGTTTCGGATGAACCCAACATAAAGCAGCTTGAAACCTACAAAAAGCGTGCAAAGCTGATTGACGAAATCTTCCCGGGCTTCAGAGTTATCGATGCTCTTTCTGAGTATGATTTCTATGCAACCGGAGCTGTAAAGCAGCCTATTCCGTGTGAAGATCATATTGAAAAATTTGTCGGCAATGTTCCCGAACTCTGGACTTATTATTGCTGTGCGCAGGGCGGCAAATATCTTCCCAACAGATTTATGTCAATGCCTTCGCTACGCAACAGAGTACTCGGTATAATACTCTATAAATATGATGTCAAAGGCTTTCTTCATTGGGGATATAATTTTTATAATTCACAGTATTCAATCAGGGCGATTGACCCATATAAGGTGACCGATGCAGGCGGCGGCTTCCCGTCAGGCGATTCGTTTGTTGTTTATCCCGGTGAAAACGGCGAGGCACTCGAATCTCTGCGACTTAAAGTTTTCTATGACGGTTTCCAGGATATTATGGCACTCCGACTTCTTGAAAGCAAAATCGGCAGAGAAAAGGTGCTTGAATTCATTGATAAAGACCTTTTCAAGCCGCTCACCTTTATGGAATATCCCCACGAAACCGAATGGCTTCTTGAAACAAGAGAAAAGATTAATCAGATGATTAAGGAGAACTGAAATGCCTATTATTTTCGACAGCGAAAAGAAAATTTTTAAGCTTGATACCGCAACCTCAAGCTATGTTTTTGAGATATACGAACAGAACTATCTTGTTCATCTTTATTACGGTGCAAAGATTCCCGACTGGAATCTCTCCGAATTCCGTTATACGGGCGGTTTCGCATCTTTCAGCCCCAACAATATAAATGTTGAGGACTGGCGTTTTTCGCCCGATATAAATCCCTTTGAGTACTCGGGTAACGGCGCAGGCGATTTCAGAACCTCTGCAATCGCAATCAGAAATGCAGACGGCAACAACGTAACCGATATGCGTTACGTTTCGCACAAAATCTACGCAGGCAAGCCCGGAATCGAAGGTCTTCCCGCGCTGTATGTTGAAGACGATTCCGACGCAACAACCCTTGAAATTCTTACCGAGGATGCAGTAACGGGTATTCAGACCGTTCTTTTCTACACCGTATTTGAAAATCTCGGTGCAATGACAAGAAGCGTTAAGGTTATTAATAATTCCGATAAGACCGTTGAAATCGAAAAGGTTATGAGTACCTGCGTTGATTTTCATACAAGCGATTTCGAGATGCTCAGCCTTTACGGCAGATGGGGCAAGGAAAGGGCGCTCGAAAGACGTCCTCTTGCGCACGGCAGACAGCTTGTATCGAGCAAGAGAGGTTCATCGAGCCATCATCAGAATCCGTTTGCGGCGATTGTTGACAAGGGCGCAACCGAGGACTACGGTAATGCTTACGGCTTCAATTTCGTTTACAGCAGCAACTTTGTTTTCGAAGCTGAGGTTAATCAGAATTCGGGAACAAGAGTTGTTATGGGTATCAATCCCGACGGCTTCGGCTGGCAGCTTAAAGCAGGCGAATATTTCTGCGCCCCCGAGGTTGTTATGGTTTATACTCCCGACGGTATAGGCGAAATGAGCCGCATTTTCCACAGACTTTACAGAAAACACCTTACAAGAGGCAAGTGGAAGGATATAAAGAGACCCCTTCTCATAAACAACTGGGAAGCAACGGGTATGGATTTCACGGGCGATCAGCTTGTTACCTTTGCCGAAAGAGCGAAGGAGCTTGGCATTGAAATGCTTGTTATGGATGACGGATGGTTCGGTGACAGAAATTCCGACAGAAGCGGTCTTGGCGACTGGCAGGTCAACGAGGAAAAGCTCGGCGGAACTCTTGCAGAATTCGTCAACAAAATCAAGGCTCTCGGTATCAAGTTCGGTATCTGGTATGAGCCTGAAATGATATCGCGTGACAGCAATCTTTACAGAGCGCATCCCGACTGGTGTCTGCATGTTCCCAACCGTGAAAAGTCAATCGGACGCCATCAGTATGTTCTTGACTATTCAAGGCAGGATGTCCGTGACTACGTTTTCGGAGAGATGAAAAAGGTTCTCTCAACCTGCGAAATAGATTATCTCAAGTGGGATTTCAACCGCAACCTTACCGAGGTCGGTTCTGCAATTCTTCCTGTCGAACAGCAGAAGGAAGTTTTTCACCGTTTTGTGCTTGGTACATATGATGTCATGGACAGACTGACCAAGGAATTCCCGAATATGCTTATCGAAAATTGCTCGGGCGGCGGCGGTCGTTTTGACCCCGGTACACTTTATTATTCACCGCAGATCTGGACCAGCGACAATACCGACCCCATCGAACGCCTGACAATTCAGTTCGGCACATCGATGTGCTATCCTGCATCTACTATGGGTGCGCATGTTTCCGCTTGCAGACGTACAGGCTACGATACAAAGGGAAATGTTGCTCTCTGGGGTTCGTTCGGTTATGAGCTTGACCCGAATAAATTCACGGATGAAGACAAGAGAATCGTTAAACGTCAGGTCAAGGAATACCACAAGTATTATGATGTTATCCATTACGGCGACCTTTACAGACTTGTCACTCCCTTTGAAAATCCCTACAGAGCAGCATGGGAGTTTGTTTCCGAGGACAAGAGCGAAGTGCTTCTGACGAGCGTTATTATGCGTGAACCGCCCGACAGAGCATTCTACATAAAGCTCAAAGGACTTGACCCCGATAAATATTACATCGATGATGATACCGACGAAGTTTATTCGGGCGCTCTTCTTATGAATGCGGGTCTTGCGTTCACCAATCTCAGAAACGCAGACGGCGAAAGCTTTGTAAAATATTTCAAGGCTGTTGAACAGTAAAAAATCACCCCGAGCCAGAAGGTTCGGGGTGAGCTTTATTCAGATGTTAATACCACAGAAAGCCGAGGAGGAAAATTCTTATCATCCTTTGCCACCATTCGTATTCTACGGTTATTTCGTATGTAACCTTTTTACCGCAGTTGACGAATACAATAACATCGGTTTTGCCTACTTTATGTGCTTCGATTGTTCCGTCACCTTCATGTGTTACTAACAACATTAACTATATATCAAACAATCAGCAACCAAGCATAACAAATATTTTAACAACAAAATCAATGATTGCCTTTAACATTTTTATAAGCCACTCAAGAATACCTATATCGTTATCGGGTTCTGTTGAGGGTTCGGTTATCGGATTTGTAACCGATTCAGTCGGCTTTACCGTTGTAATAACTTCCGATGTTGCAGGTTCTGTTGTTGAAGGCTCAATCGGTGTTGCAACGGGAACTGTTGTATTTTCTTGCGTTGAGGGTTTGGTAACGGGTACAGCTGTTTCTGTTGTCAGTTCATCAGTTGAGGGTTCGGAAGTTTCTTCTTCATATTCCCATTTGAACACGGGATAACCTTGGTTTTCATCCATTATCCAGATGTTTTCAAAATCAAATCCAATAAACGAATTCTGATTTTTGAATTCCTCTGCAGTAAGCTTTTTGAGGTTTTCCATAATTAAAAGCACAGAAAGATAATTTTCATTTGCCGTTTCCATGTTATCAAGATAATACATATTGCTTAATGACGTGGAGTCCTGCCCGTCTTCGGCAGGATATGCAAGTCCTCTTGCGCCGCCGACAAATGCATAGCATGAAGCTTTTGCATCTTCACCTGTTGATGATGCAGTAATTTCACCTATGTTGTGTATGTTTGAAATGCTTTTTTCGGTTTCCCAATATCCCGATATTCCGCCGGCGTATATTGAGTCTACTCCGTTTGCTGTTACGTTTCCGGTGTTATAACAGTCAGTAACAGCGCCAAAGGTATAACCGCATATGCCGCCAAGATTGCTGCTCGAAAAATCATCATCAACTTTATCAAGTCCCAAAGAAACCGAGCCGTAGTTACTGCACCGTGAAACAGCGGCATTTGTATATCCGACAATACCGCCAATCCAAATTTGATCATAGATTCCTTCATTATTGATGGATGCAGACACAGCAATTTCAGTATGGTTAGAGCATTGTTCAATAGCTGTTGTGCCCTTGTCAGCAAAGCTTTCGTAATAATATCCGACAATGCCGCCGACACTTGAAATTCCTTTTGTGTTTATGTTGATATTTCCGTCTGTAATAACATTTGAAAATTCTGACGATAAACCGTAACCGCACACAAGACCTGCGTAAACGCCTTTGTCTGCTGAAACGTCGATTTTACCTTTGTCGATTGTGAGATTTTTGACGGTTGCATTTTTTATATAGCCGAAAAGACCTGCGTTGAACTGTTCTTCCTGGACTGTGGTGATTGTCATATTCTCAATCGAGTAACCGTTTCCGTCAAGCTCGCCGGTGAAGGGTGTTTCGCTTGTGCCTATAGGCGACCAGTTTTCGTGTGATGAAAAGTCAATGTTATTCATGAGTATGTATTTACCTGAAAGATTGTTGCGGATGTTGTCAAGGTCTTCGGCGGTGTAGATACCGATATAACCGTCGGGTACGGCTGTGACGGGTTCGTCCTCTGCCGCAAGTGCAACTGATAGCACTCCAAAGCAAAGAACAAAGGTCAAAATGATTGCTAAAAACTTTTTCATGGGAACTCCTCCTATTTTTATTTTTTATGAGCCATAATTTCCCAACTCATATATATATGACGAAAAATCGCAAATATTACGCAAAAAATTGAAAAGTTCACAGATTATTTACAATCAAAGCGCATAGGTAAACCTTGTTATTTAAATAAATGCACATCAACAGCACTCTGAAACTTAATTCCGGGGTGTATGTTTTGTTTATTTCTTCTTTTTTACAGCTTTTATAATTCCGATTGCACCTGCGACCGCAGCGGTGACAACCGCAGCTTCTTTTACTGTTGTCACAACCTGCGAAACGCTTGTGGGAGCGTATGTGTAGAGTGCAAACTTTGCTTTGTTCTTAACTTTTTTACCGCAAAGCTCGCCGAAGGTGGCTGTTTTTGTTTCGTATGTACCGTTTTCGTTTATATTAAAAATTCTGACGCCTCTGTCAAACCCCGGTCCGTAAACATTGAAGCCTGCGCCCTGAGTATATCCGAGGTCAATGCCTTTGTAGTTCGCAACAAAGCTGTTGTTGTGGTCGTGACCGACGTAAACTCCAAGCACTTCGCCTTTTTCAAGGAAAGCATCAATCTGACCGACATTTTCATACGGTGCGGCGGGAGATTCCTTCATAAAATCACGAAGTCCGCTGTTATACGGATCGAGAGTGTAAAATTCGTTTTTGTGGTTGCCGAAGGCTCTGACGCTTTTTTTGGTGAATCTCGGTACTTTTTTTATAACATCAAAATATTCGGGGGTGGGAATATGCTGAAAAACAAGCGAGGGGAGAGCTTGTTTGTAGCTGTCACGCACCGAACGGTACCATTCAAGCTGTTCGTGCGTAACGCTGCTGTAGCCGCCGTCGGCATTTTTGGAATGAGTGTCAAACAGATAAACGAGAAATTTATCGTCAATGCTCAGGCAGAAGGTTGCCTGTTCATCATCTGATGCTTCGTCGGCATAAACAAACATAGGTGACTGCTTATAAAGCTCAAACTGCTCGTTTTTACGCAGTGCCGCTTCGCCGTCGTGATTGCCGAAGGTCATGGTAAAGGGAATATTTCTGTCTTCAAGAGGTTTTATGAGTGCTTTGATTGTATTTTCAGCGTTTTTCTTGCCGTTTTCGCCGAGAAAGAACGAAGAATATCCCTTTATCTGGTCACCTGTAAAAACAACGAGGTCGGGCTTTTCTCTGTCAAGAGCGGCGCAGACAAGCTTTATTGTGTCGGGCGAAACGGCAGGAATTTCCTGCGTGTCGGCAATCTGCATTATTCTGAAGTTTCCGTTTTTGAATTTAAACTTTCTGTTCTGCATAATTTTACTCCTTATGCAAAAACCGCCGAAGGGATTCGGCGGTTTTTTATAATTATTTATGGCTTACAAATCCGTACTTGTCAAGAAGCTTGTGGATTCTGTCCTTCGGATCAAGCAGACCGCTGATTGATTCGTCATGGTTAAGAGTGTCAATGATGTATGAGCAATATTTTGACATATCAACGCTGACATACCATTCTCTTGAAAGAAGCTCAGGTGATGAGTAGATGAGGTTTGTTGTGAAAACCTTATCGATAAGACCGTCGGCATATGCCTGGTCAAAGGTGTCAAGACCGTTGCAGAAAAGACCAAAAGATGAGCAGATAAAAATTCTGTTCGCTTTGAGTTCTTTAAGCTTTGTTGCAACTTCAATCATTGAGTCGCCCGATGAAATCATGTCGTCAATGATGATAACGTCCTTGCCTTCAATATTGGTACCGAGAAATTCATGAGCAACGATGGGATTTCTGCCGTCAACGATAACGGAGTAATCGCGGCGCTTATAGAACATGCCGAGATCAAGACCGAGAACGTTGGAGAAATAAATGCATCTTCCCATACCGCCCTCATCGGGTGAAATAACCATCATATGATTCTTGTCGATGTTGAGGTCGGGGATGTTTTTGCACATTGCCTTAATCATCTGATAAACGGGCTGAACATTTTCAAATCCGCTATGGGGAATTGCATTGTGAACTCTGGGGTCGTGAGCATCAAAGGTGATGATGTTTTCAACGCCGTAGTTGATGCAAAGCTCACGCAGCATATCTGCACAGTCGAGCGATTCTCTGCTTGAACGTCTGTGCTGTCTGCCTTCGTAAAGCATGGGCATGATAACGTTGATTCTTCTTGCCTTGCCTGCGATAGCACTGATGGCTCTCTTGAGGTTGGCATAATGGTCATCGGGACTCATGGGTACGTATTTGCCGTACATTTTATATTCAACGCTGTAGTTGAACGGGTCGCAGAGAATAAAAATATCGAAACCTCTTACAGTCTGATTGATAACACACTTGCCTTCGCCTGTTCCGAATCTGGGAAACGAGGCCTTAACAATATATGATTCTTTTTCGTAGCCTGCAAACGGGAGAGTGAGCTTATGTTCGCTGTCTCTTTCTTTTCTCCATTTTACAAGGTAACCGTCAATTTTTTTTGCAACCTCTTCGCAGCCCGGAAGGGGAAGAATGCCGAGCTGGCCGTAAGGGATTGTTGTGAAATCTGCATAATCAGGCATGGGCTTGTCCTCCGATACATAAATATATCATTATTCTACTATATTTCCTAAAATTTTAAAAGTACATATTTAAAAATAATCGAGAAAAAAATACACAGTATTTTGTGCTGAATTTGGCTATTTTGACGATAATGTAAAAATCAGGCACTATATTTAGTATTATCCGTCAGCTCTTTTTTCGGCAATTGAGTTAACTGCACCGATAACCGAGGAAGCGGCGGTTGAACCTGCGGAAAGAGTTTCTTCATAGTGCCTGCGGTATTCGCCGAAAAGAGATTCGCCGAGCTTCCAGTCGCCGATTTCCATTCCCCAGAGAGAATCCGCAATGAAGGGAGCAAAATCGTTATCTGGAATGATATATCCGATTGCATCATTGCAAAGCCCCATAACCAGTACCGTTTCATCGGGATTTGCTTTTCTGATAATTTCGGCAGTTGCATCAAGTTCCCAATCGGTTCCGAGATATGATTTATCCGCACCGACAACATTGCCGTAAACAAGCTGGGGAACAAGCTCTCCGGGAACGGTGAGCATCGTTATGTTTTTTCCTATTTCGATATATCCGACTTCCGTTACAAGTGAATATCCGCTTGGGCTTTCCGAGTCAAAAACTGTTGTGAATCCGAGCATCTGTGCATCGGCGGCGAGGTAGAACAGACCTTTGTCGAGTTTAACGGTGCATTCCTGCATTTCAACGTTGAGAATAGGTTCAACTTCCTTGGGTTTTTCTTGCGCATCAAGGATGAGTCTTGCAAATTCGTAGCCGAGTGATTTTGCCGATTTATAGTCGGATGCAAGCGGGTCGTTTTCCGCTTCGGCGGCAACCTTTGCGAGAACTGCTTCATTTTTAACGCCGTTTTTAATAACGGAAATGGGGGATTGAGCGCCTTGAATGAACATGAAATTCATTCCGTTTTCATTTATTGATTTTTCAATATAATGAGGAAAATCCGCACTCAGAAGTGAAGTTGCTCTGTCTATTGTTGTGGGATGAGCGCCGAGATTTGCAAAAACCGTAGGTGAGATTGATGCATCATCGGGAACAAATTTGAAGCAGGCAATGAAATGTTGATAGCCTTCGCCGTATCTTTTGTTGGTCAGATAGCCGTATTCATCGTCGGGATAGAGATTTTTTTCTTCGTTTCTGCCGATGCCTGCTGTTTCAAAATAGTAAAGTCTGCCTTCTGCCATTGAAAGATATGCTTCAACAATTGCATCGGATGCACCGTCAATCATAACCTCAAGAAATTCTTCATTAATGCTTCTTTGGGTTTCAACAAAAGGAAGCCATGAAAACATATTGTTGAAAATTTTGAGTATAAGGTCAAGACTGAAGCCTTGAGTGTCAATAACCGTATGGCAATGTGTGCTGTTGATGTTTATTGCAATTATATCGCTTGAAACGTTTTTTTCGGAAAGCTTTTGTTCAACGGCTGCTCTGATAAGGCGTATATCCGCATTACCGACTCCGATTCCGTCAACAGATGCGAATATTGCCGTGCCTCTGCCCGAACCATCGTTGAGGGCGATTGCGTTGACACCCTGGTCATCGTATACTCCGTTTATTTTCTGAGTAAAATAGCCGCCCGTGTAGTATTCCTTTGAGCCGTCGGTAAGATTTTCGGGGACGATGCTTGCCTTTCCGAAGCCGAGATTCCATTTTGCGTTTGCGGCAGGCGTGTCAATAAAGCTGTCTGTTCCTTTATAGAAATTTTCACTTTTGCCGCTGAAATATTCATCAGCCGTCATGTAGTCCGCTTTCGGGAAAAGCCATGATGCAACTGTGAATGCACCGTTGATAACGGTGTTGACGATGTTTGAAACGGTGATAATTGCGCCGTTGTCTGCCGACTGGCTGCCAAGTGCAAATGCGTTTACGGGTGAAAGAAGAATGCAGAATACAATTAAAAATGCCGAGAAAGTTTTCGTTGTCTTTTTCATTTTGTTTTCTCCTTATCCTTATAAAGTATAGCTTCTGTCTATGTTAATAACCGTAAAGTATTTTTTGTCAATTTGTTTTACCGATTTTTCAACCGCAGTTCTGAATTCGTTTTCCGTCAGTGATGAGCTTCTGGGTAAAACCGCATCGAAAATAAGATTTGTATGGGTAGGACCGTCAACTATTCTGAAATCGTGAATTGTCGATTCGGGGCTGATTTTTTTGACGACAGCCGTGACGGAGTCTTTAAGTGCATGAGTGCGCTCATCGTTGATTATCGGGTCCATATGTATTGAAATTTCAATTCCGAGCTTTTCGGCAACCTGCCTTTCGATAAGGTCAATCGTATCGTGGCTGTGAAGAATGTCAACATCTGCGGGAACCTCGGCATGAAGCGAGCCGTAGATTTTTCCGTGACCGTAGCTGTGAAGCACAAGGTCGTGAATGCCGACTATGCCTTCAAACGAAAGAACAAGCTCTTCAAGCTGAGCAACGATTTCTCTGTCGGGCGGTTCTCCGAGAAGGGGACCCATTGTGTCTTTAATTATTCCGATGCCTGCATAAATAATGACAAGAGCAACAACGATGCCCATAACCGCATCGACGGGCAAATCCGTGAATTTTGAAGCAACAAGAGCAATGAGAGAGCAGGTTGTTGCGGCGATATCGCCGATGCTGTCGGCAACAACAGCGTCAACAGCAACAGAATTCATCATTTTTCCAACCTTGCGGTTGAAAAGTGCAAGCCAGATTTTTGCAAAAATCGAAAATACAAGAACAACGACTGCAGGCACGCTGAAAATAACCGCCTCGGGATTTGTGAATTTATCAACAGAAGTTTTTATCAGCTCAACACCCATAATAAGAATGAAAAATGCAAGGGTGAGAGCGGAAATATATTCAATTCTGCCGTGGCCGAATGGGTGTTCATCATCGGCGGGCTTGCCCGATATTTTGAATCCTACAAGGTTTATGACGGATGATATTGCATCGAAAATATTGTTTGCACCGTCGGCAACAATCGAAACACTTTTTGTCAGCGCTCCGAAAATCATTTTAAAAACCGAAAGAACTATGTTGAGAATAATTCCGACAACCCCGCTGACAACACCAAGGCGAAGTCTGTCCTTTTCACCGAGTATGATTCCGATTGCGGCGGCACCTTTGGTTTTTCGGGATTCGTTAACGGCTTTTTTATAGTCTGCAATAAACAAACCTAAAAGAAAATCGCTCAAAAGTATCACTCCTTGGTAATATGCACGTCGAGCTGACCGTAGGGGATTGAAATGTTGTTTTCGTCAAACGAAAGCTTGACGGTTTCCTGCATGTAATAGAAAACATTCCAGTATTCATCTGCAGGACACCAGATAAGACATGCGAGATTAACCGAGCTTGCCGCATGCTCTTTTACGGCAATGATGGGTTCGGGGTCGGTGAGAATAAGATTGTTTTTTTGAACAACCTCCAGAATAACCTGCTTTGCTTTTGCGATATCCGCATCATACGATATTGAGAAAATAAGGTCAAGGCGGCGTCTGTCTTCCGCATTGTAATTAACGATATTATTTGAGGTAATGTGTGAATTCGGAATGATAACCCTCTTGTTGTCAAGCGTGATAAGAACGGTATACATCATTTTAATTTCATGCACCTTACCGCTGACCGTGCCGACGTCAATATAGTCGCCGCTTTTGAACGGATGGTTTGCAAGAATCTGAATTCCGCTGGCAAGCTGACTGATACTTGCCTGAAGACCGATACCTGCGGTAACACCTGCCGCACCGAGAGCGGTAATGAACGAATTAACATCAATATTCAGCGTTGAAAGTGCCGAAAGAATGAAAACAAATTTGAGAATGAGGGTGATGATTGTTCTGATGAATGAATGGATTGAGGGGTCAACTCCCTTTGCCTGCATTCCTTTGACAACAAGCTTTCCTATGAGATTTGAAATCAGAAAGCCGATAACAACAATCAGTGCAGCTGTGAAAAGCTGAGGAAGTTTTGAAATAATAAGTGCAGCGATTCCTTCAAGATCGCCGGCTTTGATAAGCTGAGCAAGGTCGTTCATTTTGATTTCTCCTTAATAAAAACTGTATTATCATTCTACTCTTTTTGTAACACTTTCGCAATAGTAAATGTTAATTTATCTTAAATGGTGTTGACAAAAGAGAAGATTTAAACTATAATTAGGTCGGTGATTTGGGCGAAGAGTGCATGCACCCTGCCTTTGATTACCGAAAAAAGTTGCCGGTGTGGCGAAATCGGCAGACGCAAGGGACTTAAAATCCCTCGGTGGCAACACCGTACCGGTTCAAGTCCGGTCACCGGCACCAGAATGCCTTTGCTTGCGCGTACAGAGGCATTAATTAATGAATAATGAATAATTTTCAGATATTTTGATATACAGCTACATATTTTTATCAAGAGCATTCAACAATTGTAACCGTTGCTGTATTTTGAATTTGAAGATTTTTATTCATTGTTCATTTTTTTGTTTTCAGGGACGACACAGCAGTCGTCCTAATTTTTTTGCAAAAAACACTTGACAAACGAGGTTTATAATTGTAAACTTAAGATGAGGTTTGTAATTATAAACCTTAATTCTTGTATGAAACGGGGTAATTTTATGAGCGATCTTACATTATGGGACAGCGAATATAAGTTTATGTGCGTTGTCTGGGAGAATGCGCCCGTCAACTCGGGCGAATTGGTTGAGCTTTGCAAGGAAAAGCTCGGCTGGAAAAAATCAACAACCTACAATGCAATCCGCAAGATGTGCGAAAAGGAGCTTATCAAAAACGAGAATGCGGTTGTGTCGGTGCTTGTTCCGAAAGAGATGGTGCAGGCAAACGAAAGCGAAAATTTTGTTGAGCGCACCTTTGACGGCTCCCTGCCGTCCTTCCTTGCATCGTTTTTGGGCGGTAAAACCATCTCCGAAAAGGAGGCTCAGCGACTGACAGAGCTTATCAATTCACATAGGGAGGGATAGCGATGTTTGATTTTTTGGAACAGACTTTTATATCATTTTTTAATATGTCATTAACGGGCAGCTACATAATTCTCGCAATTATTCTTATCAGGCAGTTATTGCAGAAGGCTCCGAAAATCTTTTCTTATGCGCTTTGGAGCATAGCGGGGCTGAGGCTGATTTTTCCGTTTTCGTTTTCATCGGTGCTGAGCATTTTCAATCTTTTTTCCATGCCGGTTCAGACCGCATCATCGGGAAATGTAACGGTCAATAACTTTGTTCCGGATGATATCGGAATGATGAAGACTCCCGAAATATCAACGGGTATCAAGGCAGCGGATACGGTTATCAACCCGTTTTTGCCCGTACCTGAAATTACAGACAGCGTGAATCCGATGCAGGTTATTACTGCTGTTGCTTCTGTGCTTTGGGCTGCAGGAATAATTGCAATGGCGGTTTACGGCTTTGTTTCTCTTGTCAAAGTCAAAAAAAGAGTTGAATTTGCAACAAAGCTTGACGGCAATATTTTTGAATGCGAAAAGGTTCGTTCACCCTTTGTTTTCGGGATTTTAAAGCCGAAAATTTATCTTCCCTGCGGTATGGACGAAAAACAGCGTGAATTTGTTATTCTTCACGAAAAGAATCATATCCGCCGTCTTGACCATATAACGAGACTTGTTTCCTTTGCGGTGCTGATGCTTCATTGGTATAATCCGCTTGTGTGGGTTGGATTCAATCTTATGGTTCGTGACATGGAGATGAGCTGCGACGAAAAAGTTCTCCGCACACTCAGCGAGGATGAAAAGAAAAGCTACGGGCTGACCCTTGTTGCAATCGGCTCTAACCGCCGCTTTGCCGCTGCAGCACCGCTTTCATTCGGCGAAAACGTTGTTGAAAAAAGAATCGTCAACATTTTGAAATTTAAAAAGCCGAAAGTTATTGCAATTGTTGCTTGCGTTGTTCTCTGCATAGCGGTCGGCATCGTTTGCCTGACAAATTCGATTGATAAAACATATGACAAAGAAGCTCTGGCTGAAAATGTGGAAACATTTATTGAAGAGGATTGGCAAAAGCAGGTTGAGGAAAATGACCATTATAAATATGAGATGTGCGTTGCAGGCGCAGAGGTTGTTGAGATAAGCGGCGACAATAAAACCGCTTACGGATGGCAAAGGCTTTATTATTACAACACACCTTATTCCGAGCTTCTTAAGTATGAGCAGATTCTTTCAGAATCAAGTCCTATGCTTGCGATCGGCTTCAAAGCGGAGCTTGACGATAAGGGTAATGTTGTTTCGGTGACAAATTATGAGAATGATAAGGATGTTCCCGAATCCGTCCGTCAAAAGGGTCGGTTTGACAATGAGATTTTCGAGCGTGTACAAGAAAAAGCGCATAAAAAGTACGAAGATTATCTCTACATGGTCAAAACTTATGAAACAGAATATTCCTATGTACGCGAGAACGGTCAGTATGGTGTTGAGATTACGGGATGTGAGCTTGTAACAGACCAATTCGGCAAGCCTTGTCTTGTAATCAGAGCAAAAAACGGGGAAAAAGACGGCGCATATTATATTGACAGCCATTTTGAACTTCTGAACTGGGCGAGCGGAGAAAACTATGAGCCGAAGCGTCCTTCGCCGTCAGACGAAACAACCGTTCCGTCGGGAACAAGTATCGGAAAAGAAGTTCTGCACTTCGCTGACCTTTCGTTATATATCGACGAAATAAAAGAAGAGTCTTATATTGTCAGATTATTTGTTTCGGATAACAGTGGCGAAATCAGAGAGATAATGCTTGAATTGAAGAACATTAAAGCATCGTCAAAAAAACCGCAGCTTGTCTATGATACGCTTTCTTACGGCGAACTGATTCCGATTACCGAAAAAATAAAAAATGCTGTTTCGGGAACAATTTATCCGGGTATGAATTACAATAACTTTATCAATCTTACCGCAGAAGAACTTGAAGAGATTGTTAAATGCTATAACAAAACAAAGTTCACCAAAGTCAGAAATTATGAAATGGATATCAGCAAGTCAATCTATGTTGTGATAGATGTTCCGGATAACAAAAAGCGCCATTTTACAATTTCTTCCGGTGGCTTGGTTGAGGATACGACGGGTGAATTTTATGAATGCAACAGTATGGAGCTGTATAAAATTGTTCGGGAAATAATGGATGCAAACGGAGTTGTTTTTCAGCCTGACAGACCGACAGCAATCGGAGAAAGTGTCGGATATACGGAAATTACAACCGCTCCGCAGATGATAAAGCCCGAGATTGATTATCTGCTGCTTAGTGAGCCGTATACCCGACCCGAGATGTCAACGACCTCTGCACCTGAGCGTGAATCGAATTCATCAACCGGTCTTATCGTATATAATATCGAATCGAATATTCCCGAAGAACTCGGGCTGAAGCTTATGGGTATGGATGTTTCGGGCAGAGATTTTCTTGAAATAAGCTTTTATAACAGCTCGGACAGATATCTCTACATCGTGCCGAATCAGGTGATGAAGAAAAAGGTGGACGGAAATTTTGAGCGTATGACAATAGAAAATGACTATAATCCGCAGATGAATCTTGCGGCAGTTCCTCCGAAATCATTTGTCACCGTTCAATTCCCGTTCGGATATTATTTTAATGAAAATGAGAGCGTTGTTGGTCGGTACAGCTTCGTGACCGCTGTTGACTACGGCACGGCAGAAGGCGCCGACGAAAACAACAATGTCATGATAGATTTTAAGTTCAGTGTTGAAGAAGGAGTATACTCTGAGGCTGTCCCAAATAAGAAAATACAAGGTAATCCGGTTATGATTTACGTATTTTCGCAGAATGCTCAGTCTTTCGTTTTCAGTATGTATACGGAAGAAGAGATGAAAGAAATCGTAAGACTTTTCAACAGTCTTGAAACCGAAAAGCTGCCGAGGGGCGATGCACCGACGAATCAGCTTTTTGTCAGAATTGTCGATGACAAGGGCTATATCTACGGCTTTGATATTGAGCCTGACGGAATAATCAATTGGGAATACTATGCCGAAAACGGTGCAGAGCTTTATAAAGCGGTTCAGACACCTGCGTTGAATGCGGCACGATAAAAATAACGGTCACAGACAATTTGTCCGTGACCGTTAAACTTTTTGTTTTATTATTCCTGAACGTAGTCTGCATTAATCTGTGCTTTTGCGATTCTCGCAACTTCTTCAGAATCCTTCGCTTTTTCAACGGCATTCTGCATGGCTTCACGTCTTGCGAAAAGCTCCTGATACATTCTGTCGCGTCTTTCTCCATTGAGGTTATGGAAGAACTTGGGTATGATTCCGAGTGCACCCGTGATGATGGGGATACCGGTACCCATTGCGAAAATCCACCATTTTGTTGAGTCGGACTGTGTACCGATATCAAGACCTTGAATATAGCCGATTCTCTTCATAATGAAATTCTGAATCGAACCCATTGCGATGCCCTGAAGCTTTGTTACAAGACCTCTGGCAACGCCCGTCATAGCCTCTGCACGGTAGCCGTTTTTCCATTCACAGTAGTCCATGGCTTCGTTGAGAATTTCCTGCGGGATAACGTGGCGCAGTCCGTAAACACACATTTCAAAAACTTCCTCAATCGCCATAACAGGAAGCATTACCCATTTGTTTTTATACAGTCCCTTTTCCGCACCGCCGATAGAGCCTATCGCAAATACCGACAGCCAGCAGACATCGTTCCATACGTCTTCGAGAATCCACAGCGCTCTGGTTGAGAACTTTTTGCGCAGCGGAGCAATGAAAGCATAGCTGATTGTTGAAACGGGGGATGCGGGGATACCGACGATGGTCTGATATGTTGCAGAGCCGAGAACGTCGATATAGTAGTTTATTCTGCTCTTGCTTACTGCAAAGCCCGCAAGGAATTCGGAGAGCGTGTAAAGCAGAATCGGTCTGTTGTTGACTATAGCCTTCAGACCTTGAATTATGCTTGGTTTTTCAATGGTCTGTGAAACTCGTTCCTTCGTAACGCATATGAAATAGAATGACATCATTGTACCTGCAACGGCAGTGAAAATACCGAAGGAAACGAAAAGCGCGGTTCTGTTCCACTTAACAACCTCGTTGTTGACAAGGTCAAGAAGAAGTCCGAAAAGAAGCTCGGGAAGCTTTTCGCCGACAAGACCCGAAACAAGGTTTGCCATGGTTATAAGTCCCGTTCGTTCCAACGGGTCGGGGGTTATGGTTGACATAAAGCCCGTGCTTGCGATTGCGGTGAATGTGCCTGCGGTTTCGCAGATTATTGAGAATATCGCGTAGAAAAGCAGCTTCGGTCCGTAAGTTGCGCTTGTGTCCGCAAAGAATATCGGCATGAACCAATACCAGAGACCGATTAGCATAAGAGGAATTTTTCCTAAAAGTATGTATGGCTTGAATTTGCCCCAACGGGTTCGTGTGCGATCAACGATAACACCGATGAATGTATCGTTTATCGTGTCCCATATACCCGAAAAAAGTCCGAATACCGCAAGAAAATCGAAGTCAAGCTTAACTATATCGTAAATGAATCTGTCTTTGTATTTATCGATATTGAAGCTGCCCGAAACGTCATTGAGAAGATATCCGATTCGCTCTTTGTTGCCTATGTATCTTCTGTTTCTCAGCAAAGGATTTTTGACACCTTTTTCATAGTCAATGACTATGCCTTGATTCTGTTCGTCATAAGCAACGTTTGTGTTTTCGTCCAACAGATCGCCTCCCACAGTTCAAATTGAAAGATTACTTGTATAATAATAACATAAAAAAAATAATATTTCAAGAACTTTTGTGCAAAATTATTGCTTGATTGACAATGTTATGTTTTTATGATTTAATTTTTTCGGAGGGATTTGAAATGAATATGATTTTTACGAGAATTATATGCGCTTTTGATAATTTATATTTTAAATTCAATCAAAAAAAGTTTGGCTTTAAAGGTGATTTGCCCGAAGATTTTACCGTTACTTACCATGCGGGTGCAATGCATACAAAGCCCAACACAATATCTTCCGTAAAGGCTGCGGTTAACGATAATTCAGGGGTTGTAGAGTTTGATGTCAGCTTCAGACCCGACGGCACTCCCGTGATAATACATAATTCCGAACCCGGTAATTCTCAGGGCGTTTTTCTTGAAAATGCGCTTGAGGTTGTTGCGGAGCATCCGACCTGCAAAATAAATCTTGATATAAAATCAACAAAAAATCTCGGTGCTGTTGATGAGCTTGTGAAGCTATACGGACTAACGGAGCGTGTTTTTTATACCGGAGTTTTTGAGGATTGGGTTGATGCTGTCAGAGATAATTCTGAAATAACATATTACCTTAATCATAAAATCACTTCCGAAGAGGCAACCGACAGGGACGCTGCTCAGTCGGTTGCGGATAAGGTGAAGCGGCTCGGTGCAATCGGTATCAACTCTCATTTTGAGAATGCGAGCCGACTTTTCAGCGATGTTATGCACGAAAACGGACTTCTTGTTTCTCTTTGGACTGTCAATGATCCGAAGGATATGTCGAGAGTTCTCGAAACTTATCCCGACAACGTGACAACCAAAAGACCTGTGCTTCTGAAACTCATTTCCGGTTATCAAAAATAACAAAAACTTTTCTTTCGGCGGCGTTAAAACAGATAGATTGTAGAATCTGTTTTTATGACGCCGAAAAAACTTGACTTTGCAAATATTTAGGAATATATTTATAATGTTATTTTATTATAAATAGGAGAATGAGTATGAAAAGCGTTCCCGATTATTTCGGCTGTATGGTTTTTGACGATAAGGCGATGCGGTCAAGATTACCCAAGGAAACCTATAAAGCGATGAAAAAGACGATTCAGGATGGCAAGCGTCTTGATATCGCCGTTGCAAATGTAGTTGCAAACGCAATGAAGGATTGGGCTGTTGAAAACGGCGCAACCCACTATACTCATTGGTTCCAGCCTATGACAGGTATTACTGCCGAAAAGCATGACAGCTTTATTTCGCCCTGCAGCGACGGCAGTATTATCATGGAGTTTTCGGGTAAAGAGCTTGTTAAGGGCGAATCCGATGCATCAAGCTTCCCTTCGGGAGGTATCCGTACAACCTTTGAAGCAAGAGGATATACTGCATGGGACCCCACATCTTATGCATTCATAAAAGAAGGCGTGCTTTGCATTCCGACCGTTTTCTGTTCCTACGGCGGTCAGGCGCTTGATATGAAAACTCCGTTGCTCCGTTCGATGGAAGCAATCGGCAAACAGGCAAAGAGGATTCTCAAGCTTTTCGGTCAGGATGACTCAAAAAGCGTAAAAACAACCGTCGGTGCAGAGCAGGAATATTTCCTTGTTGACGCTGATTTATATAATAAGAGAAAAGATCTTATTTTCACGGGCAGAACTCTTTTCGGAACAAAGCCTCCCAAGAGTCAGGAGCTTGATGACCATTATTTCGGTTCAATCAAATCCCGTGTTGCAGCTTATATGAAAGATCTCGATGAAGAACTGTGGAAGCTCGGAATTCTTGCAAAAACGGAGCATAACGAAGCTGCTCCCGCTCAGCATGAGCTTGCGCCGGTTTTCTCGACAACCAACATGGCAATTGACCATAATCAGCTCACAATGGAGATCATGCAGAAGGTTGCCAAGAAGCACAACATGATTTGCCTTTTGCACGAAAAGCCTTTTGCAGGCGTCAACGGAAGCGGCAAGCATAACAACTGGTCAATTTCAACCGGTGACGGAACAAATCTTCTTGAACCCGGTGAAACTCCCTATGACAATGCTCAGTTTCTTCTTTTCCTTTGCGCTGTTATCAAGGCGGTTGACAATTATCAGGATCTTCTCAGAGCATCCGTTGCAAGCGCAGGCAACGATCACCGTCTCGGTGCAGGCGAAGCACCTCCTGCGATTGTTTCAATGTTCCTTGGTGATGAACTCAACGCTATCCTTGAATCGATTGAGAATGATACAGCCTACGAAGCCAATGAAACGGTTCAGATGAAGGTCGGCGTTCACGTTCTTCCCCGATTCCCTAAAGATACAACTGACAGAAACAGAACATCGCCCTTTGCTTTTACGGGTAACAAATTTGAATTCAGAATGCTCGGCTCGGCAAGGTCGATTTCAAGCGCAAATATCGTTCTCAATACTGCTGTTGCAGAGTCTCTCAAATCATATGCAGACAGACTTGAGAATGTCGATAATTTTGAGGATGCGCTTCATTCACTTATTCAGAAAACAATAAAAGACCACAAGAGAATCATTTTCAACGGTAACGGCTATGATGAAGAATGGGTCAAAGAAGCCGAAAAAAGAGGGCTTTATAATCTTCCGACAACTCCCGATGCGATTCCGTGCCTCATTGCCGAAAAGAACGTAAAGCTCTTTGAAGACCACAAGGTTTTCACAAGAGAAGAGCTTGAAGCACGCCATGAAATCTATTTTGAAAGCTATTGCAAAACAATCAATATCGAAGCTCTGACCGTTATCGAAATGGTAAACAGAGATATTCTTCCCGCAATCAGTGCATATGCAGGCAAGCTTTGCAAGACTGCATCGATGAAGAAGGAATTCTCCGCCGATACCTCTTATGAAGTAAGTGTCATCGAAAAGCTTTCGCAGCTTTCATCTTCAATATTTAACAAGGTGAATACTCTTGAAAAAGAGCTTGCGGATGTAAAATCCGGTTGTGTTGTTGCAGAAGCGGAAAAATTCAAATCCGTAATCATTCCCGGAATGGAAAGCATCCGTGCCGATGTCGACGAAGCAGAAAAGATTACATCCGCCGAATTCTGGCCCTATCCGTCATACGGCGAACTGCTTTTCGGGGTAAATTAAATACAGATGTTCAACGGGTCTCCATTTCGGATTCCCGTTTTATCTTTGTTAATTCGAAGAAGTATATTGATTTTTTAAAGCAAAATGCTATAATCAAATTATCAAAAGTAAAAGTGGGTGTTTAAATGAAAATTATTGTTGCGGTCGTTTTTTTTGCGATAGTTGGTTTGCTGGGATTCATAGTTTATGATTTATCAATGGAATCCGAGAATTTGAATTCTGAAAACACAGTAGCTTATTTTGAGAACATTGAAGACGACAAATCTTATAGTATATCTGAAAAATATGAAATCCCAATGGCTGAATCCGAATTTGCAGCAACATATGTGCAATCTATTATAACAGATCACTCTAAATCGCAAGGTGTAACTAGACACATAAAAACAACATCAGGGAGAACAAGTGCCGAGACAACAAGAGTGAAAACAACGGTAACCGCTGTAACTCATAATTTAATAACAAAGCCAGTTGCGACGGCTGTTACTGCAGTTCAGGACAACATTTCGGCTAGCGGATATTGCGGTGATTCAGTAATATGGAGACTGTATTCAGATGGTCAACTTGTCATTTCTGGTAAGGGAGATATGTATGACAATGATACATCTATTTGGAACAGTTATATCAACGATATTAAAAGTGTTGTAATTGAAGATGGAGTGACGAGTATAGGTGATAATGCGTTTTTTAATTTTGCCACCATTAAAAGTATATCCATTGGCAGAAATGTTGCAAGAATAGGCGATTATGCATTTACATCATGTACAGGTATCACGGACATAGTAATTCCCGAGAATGTAAAGAGTATAGATATGTATGCTTTTTCTTATTGCTTTGGTTTGGTTAATGTTAAATTCTTGAGTAGCACAACAGATATCGGAGAAAATGCTTTCTACCGTTGTCTCAACCTCACAAGTTGCGATCTCCCCAACAACATAAAATCTATACGCAACTCTGCTTTTTCAGGTTGCGAAAAACTTTCCAAAGTCATAATTCCTGATACGGTAAAGTCCATAGGAAGCGGTGCATTTGCCGGTTGTAAAAGCCTTAAAAATATATCAATTCCTGATGGTGTGGAATACATATATGAAAGTGCATTTGCTGGTTGCAGAGGAATTATAAGCGTAACAATAGGCGATGGAATAAAAACTATACCTGTGAATTGCTTTTATGCTTGTGATGGTCTTAAAACCGTCACAATCGGTACACATATAACTGAAATCAGCGATTCGGCATTTGATGAATGCACAAGTCTCACCGATATTCACTATGCAGGAACAGAAAAACAGTGGAATGAAATTATAATCGGGGAGAAGAACAAATATCTCACCGATGCAAATATTCACTATAATTATACCGAATAAAAGCAAGGAGCATTCACCGCCTTCTCCTTGAGGAGAAGGTGTCGTATAGCGACGGATAAGGTGATTGCTGATAGGCAATTATAAATTTATAACTATTGATGCTTTGCATCCATCTCATCACCGTCTATGACGGAGCTTCCCCTCAAGGGGAAGCCGATTCAGAACGTTTATACAACAACAAAACCCGCTGATTCCAAACGGAACCGGCGGGTTAACTGTTTTATTTGTTTGAATCGTTCTGACGGATTTCAACTCGTCTGACCTTGCCGCTGAATGTCTTGGGCAATTCGTCAACGAATTCAACGATTCTGGGGTATTTATAAGGCGCTGTGTTAGTCTTAACGTATGTCTGAAGCTCCTTGACAAGCTCGTCAGAGCCTTCAAATCCGGGGCGGAGAACAACTGTCGCCTTAACAACAAAGCCTCTTACGGGGTCAGGTACGCCGGTAACGGCAACTTCAAGCACCGAGGGATGCTCAAGCATAACGCTTTCAATCTCGAAAGGTCCGATTCTGTAGCCCGACGATTTGATAACGTCGTCGTTTCTGCCGAAGTAGACGAATCTGCCCTGCTCATCTCTGTATGCAAGGTCGCCCGTGTGAAAGAAACCGCCTCTGTAAGCATCTGCGGTGTCTTCTTCGCTGAAATTATAGCTTGCAACAACGCCGCAGGGGTGTGCTTCGGGGGACTCCGCCTTGATGCAGATTTCGCCGATTGTACCTCTCTGGCAATGGTTGCCTTCTTCGTCAAGAATATGTACCTTGAGTCCGGGGGCGGGGAAGCCGATTGCACCGGGTACGGGTTTTGTCCAGGGATAGAGCGTGCATATGCTTACGGGTGTTTCGCTCATACCGAAGCCTTCGTGAATTTCAAGACCCGTTGCTTCTTTCCACTTGTTGAAGATATCCGCATTGAGTGCTT
This sequence comes from Clostridia bacterium, assembly GCA_017410195.1. GTDB lineage: Bacteria > Bacillota > Clostridia > Oscillospirales > Acutalibacteraceae > CAG-177. Next base: position 164,021 of record JAFQRF010000015.1, read on the forward strand.
CGCCTGCGGTGCAGCAATGAGTAATTGACGAAAGGTCATATTTGCTGACGTCATTCTGAAGCATGAGACGGTACATCGTCGGCGGTACGCAGAAGGTTGTGACCTTGTATTTTTCGAGTTTGGAAAGAATATCCGCACCGTCAAATTTATCGAAGTCATAAACAAGGTTTGCACTTTCGCCCATCCACTGACCGTAATACTTGCCCCAGAGCGATTTTGCCCAGCCTGAGTCCGAAACGGTGAAATGCATTCCGCCGTCAACAACTCTGTGCCAGAATACGCCGGTCATAATGTGACCGAGGGGATATTTGAAATCGTGAGCGATGATTTTGGGATAACCCGTTGTACCCGAGGAGAAGTTGATAATCATTGTGTCATCAACCGTTGTTGCGGCATCGCCCGTGGGTCTTGTCCAATCTTCGCTTGCTTTTTCAAAGCCTTCTTCAAAGTCAATCCAGCCTTCGATTTTCTTGTGCTTTGTTACAAACTTCTTTTCGATGGTTTCGTATTCGTCTTTTCTGTCGTCAAAATATTCAGTGCAGCTGTCGTCACCCGTGATGACGGCATATTTTATCTTCGCCTTGTTGCAACGGTAGACATAATCCTTGCCCTTGAGCATATTTGAAGCAGGAACCATAATTGCACCGATTTTGTTGAGCGCAAGTGTGATTACCCAGAAAAGATAGCTTCTTTTGAGGATGAGAAGAACGGGATCTCCCTTCTTCATGCCTTGAGAAACAAAATAGTTTGCCGCCTTGTCGGAAAGACGTTTCATATCGCCGAATGTAAATCGCATTTCTTCCTGTTCGTTTGAAACATAGAGAAGCGCAAGCTTGTCCGGCTTTTCTGTGCCGAGAACGTCAACCACGTCATAGGCGTAGTTGAAATCGTTCTCGTAAGTAATTTTAAAGTTTTCCTGGCAGTCCTTGAGAGAAACAAACGAATCTCTTGACCTGCCGATGAATTTTTCGTAAATAGGCATTATTCTGACTCCTGATTTTTATTTTAACACAAGTGCAATAAACTGCGCCTGAGTATCGCCCACGTTCTTGTGAGCATGGGGGATAGTGGAATCAAAATATGCGCTGTCGCCTTCATTAAGCTCATAGCAGATGTCGCCAATATAAAGATGAAGGCTTCCCGAAAGAACATAATCGAATTCCTGACCCTCGTGTTCATCCATTACGGGAGGATTGCCCGAAGGGTCGATGGTAACAAGGAAAGGCTCAGCCTTCTTGTTTCTGAAAGTATAGGCAAGATGTGAGAATTCATAGCCGGGATTTCTGTTGACAACATAGCCTTTGCCCTTTTTAACAACCGTGCAGGATGTAAGACGGGGTGATTCGCCGCTGATGATGTCAAGAATATCAACACCGAGGATAATAGAGATGTTGTTGAGAGTGCTGATGGCAAAGTCATAATCGCCATGCTCAAATGCGTTGTAGTTATCCTCTGAAATCTCAAGTTTTTCTGCCATTTCCGCTACGGTGATACCACAGGTTTCGCGAAGGGAAGCAACTCGCAGGCCAATATCTTTTAATTCAAGCATGTGGGTGTCTCCTGTTCGTAAAAATTAATATTTGTAGCCGAGTTCAACAGCCTTGATGTTAAGCTCGATAAGGTTTGCCTTCTTTGCAGGAACAAGTTTTTTCATTGTTGTTTCAACGTTTTCGTAGGGCATAACGTCTGCCTTGGCGATAACGTGACCGATCATGATCATGTTTGCAAGACCGGGAAGATTTTCGTCCGATGCAAGCTTTGTTGCAGGGATATAGTATACTTCAACGTCATCTCTTTCAACCTTGCGGTCAATAAGTGAGCTGTCAACAAAAATTTTTGCGCCGGGAACTGCCGAAGCCTCAAACTTATCAAGTGAGGGAAGGTTCATTGCGACAAGAACGTTGGGATTTGAAACGATGGGTGAGCCGATTTTTGTATCACTAAGAATGATGGAGCAGTTACATGTACCGCCTCTCATTTCAGGACCGTAGGAGGGGAGCCAGCTGACTTCTTTGTCTTCGAGAAGACCGTCATATGCAAGGAACTTACCAGAGAAAAGGATACCCTGTCCGCCGAAGCCTGCAAGAAGAATCTCGTGTGTCATGATTATTCACCCTCCTTTTCGGCTGTCTTATCCTTATAAACACCGAGGGGATAATAAGGAATCATGTTTTCTTCGAGCCATTCAAGAGCCTTGTCGGGCTTGAGACCCCAGTTTGTGGGGCAGGTTGAAAGAACTTCAACAAGCGAGAAGCCCTTGCCCTCAAGCTGATTCTGGAAAGCCTTCTTGATAGCTTTCTTTGCGTTCTTGACATTCTTTACGTTGTTAACGGCAACTCTTTCAAGATATGTTGCACCGTCAACGTTTGAAAGAAGCTCACAAACCTTAACGGGAAGACCTACCTGCTCGGGATTTCTGCCGTAGGGTGAAGTCTGGGTAATCTGACCGGGGAGAGTGGTGGGAGCCATCTGACCGCCTGTCATGCCGTAGATTGCGTTGTTAACAAAGATGATTGTGATGTTTTCGCCTCTTGCAGCGGAGTGTACTGTTTCAGCAGTACCGATAGCGGCAAGGTCACCGTCGCCCTGATATGTGAAAACGATGTTTTCGGGGAGTGAACGCTTGACGCCGGTTGCAACTGCGGGAGCTCTGCCGTGAGCAGCTTCAATCATATCGCAGTTAAAATAATTGTATGCAAAAACGGAGCAGCCAACGGGTGCTACGCCTACTGTCTTTCCTTCAATACCGAGTTCGTCGATAACTTCGGCAACAAGGCGGTGGATAATGCCGTGAGTACAGCCGGGGCAATAGTGAAGGGGTACATCGGCAAGTGCCTTGGGTTTTTCAAAAACTATCATTATTTGTCACCTCCGACGGAATTTGCTTTGTTTATGGAATTGAGAACATCTTCTGTTGTGGGAATCATACCGCCTACACGGTTGCAGAGAAGAACGGGCTTTTTGCAACGGATTGCAAGCTCAACATCTTCGATCATCTGACCCATTGAAAGCTCAACGCTGATGAATGCTTTGACTTTATCTGCAGCGGCATTGAGAACAGCCTTGGGGAAGGGCCAGAGAGTGATGGGTCTGATCATACCGACTTTGATGCCTGCTTCGCGCGCCTTATCGATTGCGTTCTGCGAAACTCTTGCGGCAACGCCGTAAGCAACGATACAGATTTCAGCATCTTCCATTTTGTATTCGTCATACATAACTTCGTTTGCTTCAATCTGTGCATATCGCTCGTAGCGTTCAAAGTTATATCTTTCAAGCTCTTCGGGCTGGATGAAAAGGGAGTTGACAACGTTATGGTCACGCTCGCACTTTGTACCGCATGCAGCCCATGATGATTTATCGTATTCCTTAACTTCGCCCATTTCGAGAGATACGGGTTCCATCATTTGACCCATTGTACCGTCGGAAAGGAGCATTGCGGGCATTCTGTATTTATCAGCAAGGTCAAAGCCCTTGAATGTGAGGTCAACCATTTCCTGAACGGAAGCGGGAGCAAGCACGATGAGCTTGAAGTCGCCGTGACCTGCGCTCTTTGTTGACTGGAAGTAGTCGGACTGTGAGGGCTGGATACCGCCGAGACCGGGGCCGCCTCTCTGTACGTTGATGATAAGAGCGGGAAGGTCTGAGCCTGCAAGATATGAAATACCTTCGCTCTTGAGTGCGATTCCGGGGCTTGAGCTTGAGGTCATAGCTCTTTTACCTGCTGCAGCTGCGCCGTAAATCATGTTGATTGCGGCGATTTCGCTTTCAGCCTGAAGGAATGTGCCGCCGATTTTGGGCATTCTCTTTGCCATATAAGCAGCGATTTCAGTCTGAGGGGTGATGGGGTAACCGAAATAGTGGCGGCAGCCTGCCATGATAGCAGCTTCTGCAAGCGCTTCGGTACCCTTCATTAATACTTTTTCAGCCATTTTAACTCTCCTTCC
>JAFQRF010000016.1 GCA_017410195.1 Clostridia bacterium
CTTGCACCGCTTGCATGCATAAAACTGATGCTTCTCACACTCACTCCCGAAGAAATTGATTATGTTTTCGAAAAAGAAATTCTTACTGATGACCTTATAACAATCGGTGCGGACTTCACGGGAATCGGAAACGTTATGAAGTTTGACCCCAAGGATCTTATCAATAAAGCAAAGCAGGTCTGCAGCGACACCGAACTGCTCAAAAAGATTATCAACTGCGGCGTACGCATGGGTAAGGTTTCGGCGGCGTGTACAATGATGCCCAAGAAATGGAATGAAAACCGTGTCAAGGCATGGGCAAAGGTATATAATTTCTCATTTAAATAAACACGGTCGAAAAAAACCAAACAAAATTGATTCTTAATTGGCTTGTATCGGAATTAAACCAATACAAGCCATTTTTTATTTGTATGCAAATCTTTTTTGAATCAATTTCACAGCACCTTAAGATTTCTCACGCTTCACAAATAATTTGTTAGAAATTTTCTGATAATTTCTGCATGAAATTCTAAATTTTATATGCTATAATTAAAATACTCTACAGAACAGGAACATAAAATATGAGCACACTTGATTTAATTAAAGCTCAGATAAAGAACCTCTACGAAAACAACCCGAACATTCACATCAACATTTCACTTACGCATCCAAGGCTACACTTAACAAACGACCCTGTTACCATCAAGGGAGTTTACCCTCATTTTTTCCGAATTGAAGAAACAAGCAGCGGAGTTCCGAAATGCCACACTCTGCAATATACAGATGTTTTAACAGGTCAGGTTTCAATTGAAGAAATGAAAAAATAAAGGGCTGCAAATGCAGCCATCATTTTATATAAAATTCTCAATATCCTTAACCGTTTCGGCGATATATGTTGCACCTGCGGTTTCAAGTTCTTCACGGCTTCCGTAGCCGAAAAGCACTCCGATTGAATCAATTCCGTTTTTGTTTGCGCCGATTATATCGTGTTCTCTGTCGCCGACCATAACAACCGCCGTTTTATCGGTTATTCCGCACTCTGAAAGTGCGTATTCAATAACCTCGGCTTTGTTTGTACGTGTTTCACCCATTGTACTGCCTGCCGCGAAAAGAAAGAATTTATCAAGACCGAAATATCGAAGAATTTCCTTTGCAAAAGGTTCGGGTTTTGAGGTTGCAAGAATAATCTTTTTACCTTTTTCATAAAGCGATGCAAGAAGATCTTCAATTCCGTCATAAACGGTGTTTTCATATATGCCCTTATCTTTATAATATTCCCTGTAGTAATCAACGGATTTTACAGCTTCTTCGTGAGAAAATCCGAAATATTTTTCAAAAGAATCTATAAGCGGCGGTCCGATAAATTTATAAAGACTTGCTCTGTCCTCAACTTCAATGCCGTATTTTTTCAGCGCATGCATAACGGAATTTGTAATACCCAATCCGGGGTCGGTCAGAGTACCGTCAAGGTCAAAAAGTATAACATCATATTTGCTCAATTATTCCACCTCTTATTTCTTTTTAAGTACATACAGTCCAAAAATTACGGAAACTTCACGAAGATAGTTTTCGGGAATTGTGTGCCGCTCTATTTCTGCGCCGAGATGCGTTGCATTTATCCCGAGTGACTTTGCGAGCCTTTCCGCACGCCAGATATGAAAACTGTTACTGACAAAAGCAACAGCATAGTCCTCTCCGAGCTTTTCTTTCAGAATTTCGGTTGAGAAAACAAAATTTTCATAGGTCGTGGTCGATTTGTCTTCCTTTATGATTATATTTTCGGGAATACCTTTCGAGAGAAGATAATCATACATTGCCTGAGCTTCACTAAGATTTTCATTTTTTACGTTTCCGCCCGAAACAATAAGCAGAGCATTCGGATTCTTTTTATGATATTCAATTGCTTTGTCAAGTCTTTTTGCAAGATTCGGCGGCACCTTATCGCCGTCAAGACCCTTGCCGAGAACAATAACCGCATCCTCTTTGAACGTTACATTATCCCGTCTGCCGTAAACGGCAAGGGCGAAACACGCCGATAATATAATAAGGATAAATATAATAAATATAATCAATATAATCATTTTATCACCGCATTTGTAAAAAAGGCACCGTTTTCACGATGCCCTTAAAATTATTTAATGTTTGCTTTGAGAGTTTCAAGCTCTGCCTTAAGAGTTGCGGGAAGTCTGTCAAACTTACCGTAGAATTCTTCGATACCTGCAACTTCGTCCTTCCAGAGTGAAACGTCAACGCTGAGAAGCTCCTTGAGCTGTGCATCGCTTACTTCATCTTCGATGCCTTCAAGGTTGATATCTGCTGCCTTGGGAACATAACCGATAGCTGTTTCGTCAGCCTCAACCTTGCCTTCGCAGCGGTCGATAATCCAGTCAAGAACACGAAGGTTGTCGCCGAAACCGGGCCACATGAAGTTGCCTTCGTCATCCTTACGGAACCAGTTAACGTTGAAGATCTTGGGAGCCTTTTCGGGGTCAAGACCTGCACCGATGTTAATCCAATGCTGCCAGTAATCAGCCATATTGTAGCCGCAGAAGGGAAGCATTGCCATGGGGTCGCGGCGAACAACACCTACTGCACCTGATGCTGCAGCAGTTGTTTCGGAAGCCATGATTGAACCGACGAATACACCGTGGTTCCAGTCTCTTGACTGATAAACGAGGGGAGCAAGCTTTGCACGTCTGCCGCCGAATACGATAGCTGAGATGGGAACACCGTCGGGATTCTCAAACTCGGAGCTGATGCAGGGGCAGTTAACAGCGGGAGCTGTGAAACGGCTGTTAGGATGTGCACCCTTTTCTTCGCTCTCCTGACCGTTCCAGGGATTACCCTTCCATTCAACAGCGTTTGCGGGAGGATTCTTATCAAGACCTTCCCACCAAACTGTGTTATCATCAAGATTATGAGCAACGTTGGTGAAGATTGTGCCCTTTCTTGTTGAAGCAAGAGCATTGGGATTTGACTTCTCGTTTGTGCCGGGGGCAACGCCGAAGAAACCGTTTTCGGGGTTGATAGCATAGAGTCTGCCATCCTCACCCTTGCGGATCCATGAAATATCGTCACCTACGCACCATACACGGTAGCCGTTCTTATAATATCCCTCGGGAGGAATAAGCATAGCAAGGTTGGTCTTACCGCAAGCTGAAGGGAATGCGGCACAGATGTATCTGATTTCGCCGTCGGGCTTCTGGAGACCGAGGATGAGCATATGCTCTGCCTGCCAGCCTTCGTTCTTGCCTTGATATGAAGCGATTCTGAGAGCAAAGCATTTCTTGCCGAGAAGAACGTTTCCGCCGTAACCTGAGTTAACAGAGATGATTGTGTTATCCTGGGGGAATTGGCAGATATATCTCTTTTCTTCGTCGATGTCGCACTTGCAGTGGAGACCGCGAACCCAGTCCTCGCTGTCGCCGAGAGCCTTAAGAACATCGGTGCCTACTCTGGTCATAATAACCATATTAAGAACAACATAGATTGAGTCAGTAAGTTCAATACCGATCTTTGAGAACTTTGAACCGACGGGACCCATTGAATAGGGAATTACATACATAGTTCTGCCCTTGTAGCTGTCTTTTGCGATAGCGTAGAGCATTTCATAAGCTTCTGCGGGATCCATCCAGTTGTTGGTGGGGCCTGCTTCTTCTTTTGTGGGAGCGCAGATGAAGGTTCTGCCTTCAACACGGGCAACGTCGTTGACTGCTGTTCTGTGAAGATAGCAATCGGGAAGAAGCTCCTGATTGAGCTTAATCATTTCGCCTGTTGAGCAAGCTTCTGCTCTGAGAGCTTCAATCTGCTCCTGAGTGCCGTCAATCCAAACAACTTTTTCGGGCTTAACGAGATCAATTTTTTCGTTAATCCATGAAAGAACGCTCTTATTGGAAGTCATGTTTTCCATAGTAATTTCTCCTTTCTTACAGAAAAACCAACAATATTTAACAAATTTTTTCGGTTATCGAAGTCCGATTTGTGACACTTGTCGTCATCAATCATTCTCTTTCTTAACCTTACCCATTATAATTATATCATACATTTTTGTAAAGTCAATACAAACAGTAAATTTTGCATAATCTTTTTCCTTAAAATTCATTTTTTCGATAAATTTTACTGATTATGCTCGTCTATGGGCATTGTTGCGAAGGCATTGAGTTCCAATCCTGCAATATTGCCGTTTCTGAATTCATAATAAGCCTGCGCACCGACCATGGCGGCATTATCTCCGCAAAGCGAAAGCTCGGGCATATAAAGCTGCCAGCCTTTTTTGTTGCAGACATCCGACATTCTCTTTCTCAGACGGAAATTTGCGGAAACGCCGCCTGCAAGGACAATTTTATCAAATCCGTATGTTTCTGCTGCTTTGACGGTGTTATTGACAAGACAGTCGGAAACGGTTTCGATGCAGCTTGCGCCAAGGTCAGGCACACTGACCTCAATCCCCTTCTGCTTTGAGTTATGAATGATGTTCACAACCGCCGTTTTAAGCCCCGAAAAGCTGAAATCATATTCGCTTCCTTCAACCCTCGGATGAGGAAGCTTATAAACTGAAGAATCGCCGTCAACACTTATTCTGTCAAGATTGACACCGCCGGGGTAAGGCAGCCCCATTGCTCTTGCCGCCTTATCCATACATTCGCCTGCCGCATCGTCTCTTGTTCTGCCGATAATCGAGAAATCGGTGTAATCATTGACTGCAACAATATGGCTGTGACCGCCCGAAACAACAAGGCAGAGGAAGGGCGGCTCAAGCTCTGCGTGGGAGATATAGTTAGCCGCAATATGCGAGCGAAGATGATGCACGGGAATAAGCGGCAAGCCAGTTGAATAAGCAAGACCCTTTGCAAAGTTAACGCCAACGAGAAGTGCGCCTATAAGACCGGGGGCATATGTTACGGCAATTGCATCGATATCGGAATAGTCGACGCCTGCATCGCTCATTGCTTTTGAAACAACTCCGCTTATCGCCTGAGCATGCATTCTTGACGCAATTTCAGGCACAACGCCTCCGTATATAATATGCTCGCTGACCTGGGATGCTATTACGCTTGAGAGAACTTTTCTGCCGTCCTCAACAACGGCTGCAGCTGTTTCGTCACATGAAGATTCAATTGCAAGGATTTTCATACTGTCAACACCTCTGTGTCAGAAATATTTGGTATAAATAACTCCGTTTTCAGTCGGAGCAGAATAAAAATTCTTTCTTATTCCCGCTTTTCCAAAGCCTTCGGATTCATAGAGCGTTATTGCGGGAGCATTGCTCTCACGAACTTCAAGAGTGATGAATTCGCAGCTTCTGCTCTTTGCACCGTCACAGGCAGCTTTGAGGAGCGCTCTGCCGATACCAAGCTTACGGTACTCACTAAAAACCGCAACGTTGGTTATATACGCTTCGCCGCAGATTTCCTGCACTCCGATATAACCCATTACTGCATCCGAAACCGCAACAAGGAAATGTGAATTCTCATTTGCCAGCTCTTCGGAAAGAGCTTTTTCGCTCCACGGCTCGGAAAAGCATTCTTTTTCGAGAGAAGCAATCTGTCCGATATGCTCTGCGCTCATTTTTTTGAGGGTAAATTTCATTTTAATCCTCCGAAATTATGTCATCAAACTGCAGACCGAGCGCCGTCTTGATATAGTTTGCAGTTTTAATATAGGTTTCAAGGTCGCCTCCGAACGGGTCGGGAATTCCGCCGCCGAGAATTGTTATTTTCTCAGTCGGAACATACATTGAAAGACTTGCCGCATGCTCGGGAGTCATACAGACGAATTTATCTGTTTCATCAAGAATATAGCTTGTTATTCTTCTTGCTCTGTGAGCGGAAATATCAACCCCGAATCGCTCGCAAGCTTTGACGGAGTTCGGAGTCACCTCATCCCCCGTCATCGCAAACAACCCTGCACTTGAGCAGGTTACGTTATCAATATTTTTTTCGGCAAGCATTTTTTTGAAAAGTCCCTCTGCCATGGGACTGCGGCAAGTGTTGCCGGTACATACAAACAATATATTCATAATCCTATTCCTTACTTTGACTCATACCATGTTTTTCCTATGCCGACATCCGCCTGCATAAGAACGCGCATTTTAACTGCATTTTCCATTTCACGCTTAACGATTCCCGCAACGATTTTAGCTTCGGATTCGGGGGCTTCAACAATAAGTTCGTCGTGCACCTGCATAATGAGCTTTGCATCAAGGCACTGCTCTTTGAGGCAGGTCCATACTCTTATCATTGCGATTTTGATTATATCCGCCGCCGTACCCTGAATGGGCATATTAAGAGCAACTCTTTCACCGAAAGCACGCATCATTGCATTGGAAGAAGTAAGCTCGGGAAGATATCTTCTGCGGGCAAAAACGGTTTCAACGTAGCCGTTTTCTTTTGCCTTTTCGATAATACCCTTCATATAACTGCGTACGCCGCTGAAATGCTCAAGATAGCCTTTGATATAGCTGTCCGCCTCAGCACGGGTAACGCCGATATCCTTTGCAAGCGAAAAAGCACCGATACCGTAAACAATGCCGAAGTTGACGGCTTTTGCTCTGCTTCGCATAAGCGGAGTAACCATCATAAGCGGCATATTGAACACCTGGGATGCAGTAATTGCGTGGATATCGTCGCCGTTGTTGAAAGCATCAATCATATTTTGGTCATTTGCAATATGAGCAAGAACACGCAGCTCAATCTGCGAATAGTCGGCATCAATCAGAACGCAGCCATCCTTCGCCTTGAAGAATTTTCTCATTTCTCTGCCGAGTTCCGAACGCACGGGAATATTCTGGAGATTCGGTTCGGTTGATGAAATTCTGCCTGTTCTGGTTTCGGTCTGATTAAGGCTTGAATGAATTCTGCCGTCATCGCCGATAACTTTCAGAAGTCCATCGCAGTAAGTTGATTTCAGCTTTGCGAGGGTTCGGTATTCAAGTATCTTTGCAACAACGGGATAATCCGCCGCAAGTCCCTCAAGCACATCAGCATTGGTCGAATATCCGCTCTTTGTTTTCTTTTTTGCAGGCAGCCCCATTTTTTCAAACAGAGCCTCACCGAGCTGTTTCGGTGAATTGAGGTTGAATTCATAGCCGACCTCGGAATAAATTTCATCAACAAGCTTTTCGATTCTGAACTGCAAATCCACTCCGAAATTCTTGATTCCGAGCGCATCGACAAGGAAGCCTTCACGCTCCATTGTTGCAAGCACTCTTGCAAGCGGAAGCTCGATTTCTTCAAGCAGTCTTTTCTGATTGTGTTCTTCGATGAGTTTGTTGAGATTTTCAAACGCCTTGGGAAGATATGCCGCAAAGAATGCACCTTCATTCTCCGCATCGGGCAATTCGGCATTTGCATATTCGGCAATAATTCTTTTGAGGTCATATGCACCCGAGGAGGGGTTAATGACATAAGCCGAAAGCATTGCATCGCCCGAAACTGAATTAATTTCAATATCGTTTCTGTAATCGTAGAAAAACGCATAAAGCTGTTTTGAATTATAGGTGTATTTTTTGATTTCTTTTTCAAAAAGAAAATCGGAACAGAACAAAGCATAGCCGTCGGTATCGGGATTAACCTCGGCAACTCCGTTATCGGTTCTGAAAAGAAAAACTCCGTTTTCAAAGGTAAAATATGCTTCTCCCGCTTTTTTGAGAAGATTGAAAAACAGTTTCAAATCATCTTGAATATATTTTTCGCAACAAATTTTCTCCTTCTCAACTTCTTCTGATTTTTCGGGAGCTTTGAGGTCAAGACGTTCAATCATCTTATACATTTCAAGGTCGGCAAGAATACCCGTAACCTTAAATGCATCGGGCTGTGCGGGAACATAGGCCGAGTAATCGCTTTCAACGGGAGCGTTTGTTTTGATTGTTCCGAGTTCACGGCTGAGATACGCCATTTCCTTGTCGCTCACAAGCTTATCGTGAACACCTTTTTTTATATCGATTGTGTCAACATTTGCATAGATTTCGTCAATTGAACCGAATCGGCTGATTAAATCCTGCGCAGTTTTCTGACCGATACCCGCAACGCCGGGAATGCAGTCGGATGTATCACCCATAAGCGCTTTGATATCAATCATCTGCTCGGGTGTAACAAGGTACTCTTCCTTGATTTTTTCACGGTCATATTTAACGCTCTGAGGTCTGCCCATTTTGGTTGATGCAAGGAGTACATTAACATTATCACGCACAAGCTGAAGCGAATCGCGGTCGCCCGTTGCGATGTAGCAGAAGTCGCCGTCTTTGCAATTGGCGGCAAGAGTGCCGAGAATGTCATCCGCTTCCCAACCCGGAGCTTCGAGGATTTTATAACCCATTGCCGAAAGAAGTTCTTTCAGCGGCGGCATCTGCTGAGCAAGCTCGGGCGGCATCCCCTTTCTGTTTGCCTTATAACCCGAATACATCTCATGCCTGAATGTCGGTGCTTTCACATCGAATGCAATCGCAACCGCATCGGGCGAAACTTCTTCTTTAAGTCTGAGAAGAATATTTAAAAATCCGTATATTCCGTTTGTGAACTTACTGCCGTCTTTGGTAGTAAGGAGCTTTATTCCGTAAAAAGCACGGTTAAGAATGCTGTTGCCGTCAAGAGCCAAAAGTTTCATTCCAAATCACCTCATTTTACATTATACCATATAAATTGTAAATTTCAGCATTTTTTTGAAAATTATTGAAATTAATTTATTTTAATGGTAACATTATTAAAAATACATTCTCGGAGAAATCAATGAAAATAGGAAACTTTGAAATAAACGGATATGCCGCCCTTGCTCCGATGGCAGGCGTTGCCGACAGAGCTTTTCGCGAGTTGTGCATTGAATTCGATGCATCATATGTTGTCACGGAAATGGTAAGCTCAAAGGGTCTGACGATGCACGACAGAAAGTCGGGAACACTTATGCAGCTCGGTGAAACCGAAAAGCCTGCTGCGGTTCAGATTTTCGGATGTGATCCTCAGACGATGGCTGAGGCTGCAAAAAAAGCAGCCGAAACAGGCTGTTGTGCAATCGATATCAACATGGGCTGCCCTGCTCCGAAAATTGCGGGCAACGGCGGCGGAAGCGCACTGATGAAAGACCCAGACCTTGCCGCAAGAATAACAGAAGCTGTCGTTAAGGCTGTTGATATTCCCGTAACAGTCAAATTCCGCTCGGGTTGGGACGAAAACAGCATCAATGCAGTCGAATTTGCACTCTTGCAGGAAAAAGCGGGCGCATCAACAATAACCGTTCACGGCAGAACAAGAAAGCAGATGTATGCACCGCCCGTGAATCTTGATATCATTAAGCAAGTAAAGGATGCCGTTAAAATTCCCGTTATCGGAAACGGCGACATTGTTGATGCTTCCTCTGCTGAAAACATGTATAAAACCACGGGATGTGACTTCGTTATGGTCGGCAGAGGCGCACTCGGCGCACCGTGGGTATTCAGACAAATCAACGAATATTTCAGAAGCGGAATCATTCTTCCCGACCCGCCGATTGAGGAACGAATGGCAGTTATGCTCCGACATATAGAAAAGCTCTGTGAATACAAGGGCGATTACGTTGGAATGCGAGAAGCAAGAAAGCACTCGGGATGGTACATCAAAGGAATAAGAGGTGCCGCCGCACTCAGGCAGGAAATCGGCTCGCTCGAAACAATGGAGCAGCTCAGAGCAATTGCAGAAAAAGTCATAAGCGCCTCTGTAAACAATTAACAAAAACTAAATCTTATCATTGTTTAATTCAACAAAAATCAGTCCGACATTCAAATTTCGTTGAAATGGCGGATTTGCTGTGTTAATATATTTATATCTTAGTAAAAGGAGAAAACAAAATGAATATTCTGTTCAGAATTATCGGCTTTTTGCTTGCAGTTCTCACTCCGCTTCTTTCAACAATCACCTGGGATCCCCTTGCATCGTTTGACAAGGAAGTACCCGTTGCCGAAGAAAAAATCGGCGGATTTATGAAGGGCGTCTGCCACCTTGACCCCGACTACGACCTCATCAAAGAAGGTAATATTGAATGGTTCCGTGACGATATTCCGTTCCCCTATAATGCCGACGGAACGCTCTCTCAGAGCTATATCAACTGGAAAACATATGCTCAGGGATATGTTGATAACGGCATAAGAATTTTCGGTATCACCCCCTATCCCGATGACTATATCGCCTACGGTCTTGACCCCCGTGACCCTGCAAGCCGTGAAGGGATTCAGGATATCGCACGCTTCTATCTTGAAGACCTCAAGGGCATAGTCGGCGCAATCCAGGTTACAAACGAAATGGGCATTGACCGTTTCACTCTCCCCCTCACTCTTGACGAAGCCGCTGAATTCATCGGTATGCAGCTTGAAGCGATGTATCCCGTCAGAGGCGACATCATAATCGGCTACAATCTCGGCGGTCTTTCGGTTGCACAGCTCCCGTTTAAAATGACGGATTATCATCAGTATTGCGACTATGTCGGTCTTGATATGTATCTCGGCTGCTTTGAACCGGTTCTCAAGAATCCCGACCAGTTCATCACTCTTCTCAATTTCGTAAGACGTGTAACAGGCAAACCCGTTATCCTTTGCGAATTCGGTTACATAGGCTACGGTGAACCCAAAACAGAGGAAGAAAAGACTGCTATTCTTCAGAAATACGGTTACAACAGCGAAGAAGAAGCAAGGGCAAACATTGACGATTTCATTCAGAACCTTCCCGAAGATATGAGAGACGAAATCATCAGAGACTACAGCGACAGAACTCCCGAAGAACGTGCAGACCTCATCTTTAACGGAGAATACTCAAATCACCTTTACTGCGAGCTTGCAGAGGGTATGGGTCTTTACGGATTTGAACATACACCCGAAGGTCAGGCGGATTTCTTTGAATATGTTATTCCTAAAGTGCGTAAGCTTGACTATGTTATCGGTATGTGCGTTTACTGCTGGGCAGACAGCGACAGCTGCTATGTCTGCGGTCAGGCAGAATGCCCCGTCGAAACGGGCTGGGGCCTTGTTGACGGCAAGGGCGAACCCAAACCCGCATATTATGCAGTACAGGAAGCATATGCAGATTAATTAAAAAGTGCTAACCAATCACCTCGGACTTGCTGTCCGGGGTGATACTGTTTTAATAGACAACAAAATCTTTGACAATAATAATATCATATGTTAGAATGCAGATAGAAAAATACAAAAGAGGTTTTTATATGTTTGATTATTTCAGAATTGCATGCGCCGTACCCGATGTTGAGGTTGCCGATGTTGAATATAACATTGATAAAATGGCAAAATTTATCGGCGAAGCTAAAAATAAAAACGTTGACTTACTTGTTTTTCCCGAGCTTGGAATTACGGGTTATACCTGCTCCGATCTGTTTTTTCAGCAAACGCTGATTAATGCATCAAATTCGGGAATAAAAAAGCTCACCGAAAAAAGCGACGGCATAATCATCGCCGCCGGCGCACCCGTTGCGATTGACGGATGCCTTTACAACTGTGCGGTTATTATTTCCGACGGCAGAATTATCGGAATTATTCCGAAAACCTTTATCCCCAATCACGGGGAGCAGAGCGAAAAAAGATGGTTTGATTCGGCTGCAAATCTGAATAAAGCTTTTATTGCATCAACACTTTTCGGCATTGAAGACAAATACGAAATTCCCGTCGGAACTCTTATTTTCGATGCAGACGGCGTCAAGCTCGGCTTTGAAGTTTGCGAGGATTTATGGTCACCCATGCCGCCAAGCACCGCGCTTTGCCTTGACGGTGCGGTGATAATTGCAAACCTTGCCGCAAGCAGCGAAGGAATCGGCAAAAGGGATTACCGCAGAGAGCTTGTCAAAATGCAGTCATCAAAATGCATCTGTACCTATGCATTCTGCTCCGCAGGATGCCTTGAATCAACCTCTGATTCGGTCTTTTCGGGTCACTCGATAATCTGCGAAAACGGAAAAATTTCAAAGGAAAACAAAGAAAATATTGACAGCGGTTACATGATAATCAGCGACGTTGACCTCGGAAAAATACGCCGTGACAGATTGTATAACACTTCTTTTTCTGATTGTAAGGCCTTTTATTCGGCTGAAGCCGAAACGATAATCATAAATAAAACTGCCTCAAATGCAAACGGAGATTATGCGAATATAAAGAAACTCCCGTTTATTCCCTCAACAGAAAAAGAAAGAAACGAAAGATGTCTTTCGATTTTCGGAATTCAGGTTGCAGGACTGAAAAAACGTCTTGCAAAAACGGGATGCAAACCCGTTATCGGCATTTCGGGTGGTCTTGATTCAACCCTTGCGCTCCTTGTCAGCGTTCAGGCGATAAAAGAACTCGGCAAACCCCTTACCGACGTTGTTGGAATAACTATGCCCTGCTTCGGCACTACCGACAGAACCTATAACAATTCGCTCAATCTCATGAACTCACTCGGCATTACGAGCCTTGAAATCAACATCAAGGATGCCTGCATTCAGCACTTTGAGGATATCGGTCAGGATATAAAAAATTACGACCTGACATATGAAAACGCACAGGCAAGAGAAAGAACTCAGGTGCTTATGGACTATGCGGGCAGAGTCAACGGTCTTGTTATCGGCACAGGCGATATGAGCGAGCTTGCTCTCGGCTGGTGTACCTATAACGGCGACCATATGAGCATGTACGGTGTGAATTCAAGCGTACCCAAAACGCTCATCCGCTGGATTATTGATGCTCTTATCAAAAACGGAACATTTGCTGAAAGCAAGGAATATTTAACGGATATTGTAAATACACCCATCAGCCCCGAGCTTCTTCCGCCCGACGCTAAGGGTGAAATTGCACAGCAGACAGAAAGCATAGTCGGACCGTATGCACTCCACGATTTCTTTCTTTACAACGTTATCCGTTACGGCTTTGAACCTGACAAAATCTATATGCTTGCAAAAAAGGCGTTTTCCAATGATTTTGACGGCGAAACAATATTGAAATGGCTGAAAACCTTCTACAGACGCTTTTTCACTCAGCAGTTCAAGAGAAGCTGCGTTCCCGACGGAATAAAAATCGGCTCTGTGGGTCTTTCTTCCAAGAGTGATTTCAGAATGCCGAGCGATGCCGCTGCAGCAATGTGGCTTAAAAAACTTGATGAAATTAAATAATATCTGAACCTTAAGCGTTTCCCTTTCCCGCAAGTAAATGATGATTAGTTATAAAACGGTGGTTTTTGCCCTGGCTTCCTCTGATGAGGAAGCTGTCGCATAGCGACTGAAGGAGAGATTGTTTTGCGTGAAAACATTAGCTTTCAATGCTTTGAACATTTCTCTCCCTCCGTCTTTTGCTTCGCAAAATCCACCTCCCTCGTCAGAGGGAGGCTATCGACAGCCTAAAAGTGATTTAATCAGCAATTGCTCAAGGGGAAGGTTTTTTTATTTTCAAAGTGAGTGTTTTTCGGACTTAATACGAATAATTGATGAAAGTGTTGACACGGAGGTGTTCGAATGGATAACGGTGAAAGTAGCTACCGCCGTTTTCTTGACGGAGACGAAAGTGCATTCGGGGAGCTCCTCGATATGTACAGCGAAAAGTTAATATTCTTCATCAACCGCTATGTCCGCAACGTTGCGGTTGCTCAAGAGCTTTCGGAGGATGTTTTTGTTGAACTTCTTATTCACAAAAGAAGATACAATTTCAAAACGTCTTTGAAAACCTATGTCTTTACCATAGCACACAACAAAGCCGTTGACTACATCCGAAAATGCTCAAAGCATCCCGAGTGTGCCTTTGAATACATAGAAAACGAGAGTGACCGCCGCAATTTAGAAGATGAATTTCTCAGAAAAGAACGTGAGCGTGAGCTTCACAGAGCAATTGACAAGCTTAATGATGATTATAACACCGTTCTGCATCTTATCTATTTTGAAGAAATGAGTTATGAGCAGACGGGCAGGGTTATGAAGAAAAGCAGAAAACAAATTGAAAACCTTGCTTACAGGGCAAGACAAGCCTTGAAAAAAGAACTTGAAAAGGAGGCGAAGCTTCCGTGAAAAGCAGAGAAGAATATCAGGCAAGCATCTATGCAAAAAGGGATGCTTTGCTCGCAAAACGCAAAAAAAACATCACCGCCGCCGTTACGGGTGTTGCCGCGGTTATTTTGCTGACCGTTTCGGTTACGGCAATCCCTTCTTTCACAAAAATTATTTCCGACAAAAGCGAAACAACCGCTCATCATACCGAATCTGTGCTTAACAAAAACGAAGCAGATCCGTTTGCCGACAGTTACGGCAAAATCGAAGAGAATGAGAGTACGCTCACAACCCTCACAAACATACAGAAATATGACAGCGAAACTGTCGCAGAGGCTGTTACCGAAACCGCACCGGAAAGAATAACAATGGCTGTCAACTATCCCGTAACAAAAACTCATTCGAATTTTGAGCAGAATGTAGTTGATTCGGCAGAAGAGCTCACCGGGGCAGTTCAAAGCAATAAAGACGGTATAGGTTCTGCGATAGCGGATTTTATCAACGGATTTACAGAGCCGGATTACGCACCCGAAACCGGCGGAGATGACATTGACAATGTCAAACCCGAAGGTGCCGACGAATCGGCTGATTATACACAAGATGAAATTATCTCCGCCGCAATGAATTACCTGCCTGACGGTGCAAGGCAATATGCCGTCCCCGACAAAGCTTTCGTAACCGTCACAAGAACATCAGACGGCGAGGAATATTACGAAGTACGGTTTGAAATCAGCGGCAAGAAACACAAGGTTATGCTGAACGCCGAAAACCTTGATATGATTGCGGTTTCGTCGAGCGATGCATCATCAGCTTCGCAAACTCAGATTTCACCGCCGTACATTCCCGAACAGTAAAAAGGAGTTGTTATTATGCAGACCTTTATATGGAAAATCATTGCATTTATAATTTCTGTCATTTTACCTTTTCTCAATATTCCCGTTGAAATTGAACCGATTATCATTAACAGCACCGATGTTGAAGTAGTAGACAGTTCTCACGGATTATCCTACAGTCAGGACGGATATCAATACATTTTTTACGGTTATGATGAATTTATGCTTTATTGCAACACAATTAACAAATCAGACGGGATGAGTGATTATGCAAAAACAATCGGCAAAGACTTTTTTGATAATCATAACCTTGTTATTCTTGATGTAACCTGTGTGGATTCGGGAGAAAAAGTTTTTCCGAAATTCGTTGCCGAGAACGGAACAAAGCTTTCGGTTGCCTATTCGCTTGTGTCGGATATGGGTGTATCATTAAGTGTTATTTGTTACAATTCTCTGTGCATCAAAACAAGCAAGCTGATTAATGAGATTGAAATAACCGAAAAAGAACGTGTATTTCTTCCGTTTTTAAATCAAAAATCAGGTCCGTTTTTTAATATTGTCGGTGCGGAAAAACACAATGATACAGAAGAAGAATTTCCGCTTACATATGTTTTTGACGATTATGAAAGCTGGCAAAGCTTTTTAAACAAAAACGAATGGAGCTTCTGCGGATATACAGACCGCATAAACGAAGATTATTTTAAAAACAACAATCTCGGACTTGTTTTCAGTCCCATAGGCAATTCCGAAACAGAAACAAGAATTCAGGAATTCGATCCGTCTGAAAATGAAATTGAGCTGACTTGCTATAATATCATTCAGCCTTCGGTGGCGTTGGCTGTTACAGGATATAATGCCGTATTCTTAAACGTATCAAAGGAAACCGAATCAATCAAAGCAACATATACCGACTATTTTGCCGATTTTATGCTTGACGGTTCACTTCCGAACGGAGGATAAAGGATGAAAAAAATAATTTCTGTTATTCTCGTTCTTTCCGCAACACTCTGTCTGTTTTCCTGCACGGATGGCAAGGGAAACACAGAGGTTACGGTCAACGGCGAGAACAATGCAATCACAGAAACTCAGATTGAAAGCATAACCAAAAAGATTGTTGAAACCATTGCTCAGACGGTCGCCGACACTCAGCCGACAGAGAAAAAAACGGAAATTGCCGTTTCCGAGCCGACAGTTGTTAACCCGACGGCCGTTAATTTTCAAAGCGGACTCTGCCAGCCGCGTGCTGCAATCCGAGGTACGGCAGACCTTGCGTTCAGTCTTCTCAAAAATACGCTTGATACTCCGAATGCTGTTGTTTCCCCCGTTTCGGTTGCAATCGCTTTGACAATGGCTGGCAGCGGCGCAAAAGGCGAAACCCTTAACGAATTCACAAAGCTTCTCGGAAGCGATATGCCCGGAATGCAGGATTTTGTCGAAGCGTATGTCAACGAAGTTAATTCCAATTCCGAAAGCGGAATAAAGCTTACAAATTCGGTATGGTTCAACGCTCAGAAGGGCAGACTGAACATTAACCCGCATTTTGAAAACCTCTGTAAAACCCGGTTTGCTGCCGATATTTTCAAAGAAGAATTCAGCAATGCAACGGCAGACAGAATCAATGAATGGATAAGAACCGAAACTGACGGTCAGATTGATAAGGTGCTTGAGGAAGTATCAGATGCGGCAGTTGCATATCTTATCAACACCGTACTTTTCGAAGCAGAATGGTCAGGAGTTTATACTTCACGTGATGTTGTTCCGAACTCCCTTTTCACAACCGCAGACGGCAGAAAGCAGAGCGTGACGATGCTCAAGTCAACGGAACCCGTCAATGACATTGTTAATTTCAAGCTCGGCAAAACCGAGGTCGTATGCAAAAGCTATAAAAACGGATATGAATTTGTTGCGATGCTCCCGAATGAAGGTGTATCAATCGAAAAAGCTCTTGACAGCTTCAGCGGTAATGAATTTGTAACTGCCGTAACAAAGACAAATGTCAACGAAAAAGGAGAATTTCTCTACGGCGTTCATCCTCTCAACGTATATCTTCCAAAGTTTGAGTTCGAGTGCAAATTCAGACTTTCGGACACACTCAAAGCGATGGGAATGACAAAGGCTTTCAGCGGCAGAGATGCTGATTTCACCGATATGGCAACCTCGTCAAGAGGCAACATTTTCATCAATGAAGTTTTCCATAACACCTACATCAGGTTTGATGAAAAAGGCACAAAAGCTGCAGCGTCTACTGCGGTTGAGATGTTTGACGAATGTGCTTCCGAAGCACCTCAGGACACAAGAACTTTGAAATTTGACCGACCATTTATTTATGTTATAGTATCACCTGACGGTGTGCCGCTTTTCGCAGGCACGGTAACGGATTTTGATGCGAAATAAAAATTCAGCACCCGATTGTCGGGTGCTGTTGCTTTTTAAGGCTGAGGAACAATGGGATGATCCTCGCTTACGTGTTCGATTGTAATAAAATTATTTCTTGCGGCATATGCCCACTTCATTTTAAATGCCTTGCAGGCACCGTCAACGGGCATATAAAGCTGACCTTCGTGACCTCTGAAAACTTCGTTGCCAAGGTCAAGCTCTCCGTCTGATGTCTGCGCAAAGCGGCTGCCTTCTGTAAAAATTGCTTCTTTTCCGTAAAGTCTGAGAGTAACCTTACCTTCTTCACGGATATCCACACCGCCCGCAAATCTTATCAGCGTTGCAAAGGCTATAAACCATTCGCCGTCCTTGCAAACTGCAGGAGTTG
Organism: Clostridia bacterium; assembly: GCA_017410195.1. Lineage (GTDB taxonomy): Bacteria > Bacillota > Clostridia > Oscillospirales > Acutalibacteraceae > CAG-177. Next base: position 17,554 of record JAFQRF010000016.1, read on the forward strand.
AAGCGTTGCAAAGACCCAGATCCACGCCTTTATAATATACCCTTGTTCTGCCTTCGCCGAATATGGGTGCTACTCTGTAGGGTCGGATTTCATCCTTTGCTTTGTCAATGACACATTCATCGATAATTCTGCCGTCATTAAGCTCGGAAATCATCGTCACCTTATCGCCGTCAACCTCGATTATTGCGAATGCCGCAACCTGCTCCTCCTGCGGATAGAAGGATGCATGCCAGATTTTATCGGTTGTTTTTGTTCCCGGCGGATTGAAGTTGCCGTTGCCGAGTTCATAATGAACAGTACCCTGAGAAGGTCTGTCAAAGAGTTCTTCGTTCTTAATCGGGAAAGAACGCGAGAAATTATGCTCATGACCAGAGAAAAGAACATCGAGCATTTCCATTGATTCACGCATCATCGGATAATCGTCATCATTTGCAAGGTTGGGACCCGCATAATAAACGGGGAAATGCTGAACACCGAACTTCCATTTTTTATCGCTTTCAGCAATATCCTTCTTTCCCCATTCATTCATAAGCTCAGGCTCATTGACACCGAAAACATTGAAATGAGCGTTGCCGTAATCGAATGAATATATTTCGGTCTGCCAACCCTCGGGTCCGTTTTTCGGATAGGAATATTCAAGCTGAGTGTTGAAAAATTCGGCAGGCTCGGCATAATATCGGTTAACCTCGTTGGGAAAATAAAATTCAAAGCCTCGGTTATCGTGGTTGCCGCAGGTCATCATATAAGGAAGATGCTCAATTATTCCTTCCATACCCTCAAACATGGCGTTCCATTGAATTTCGTGCTGACCGCAATTTGTGTTATCGCCTGCAGTTAAAATAAACTTTACATCGGGATACTTTGCAAGTGCATCTTTGAGGAATTTGTTGAGGGTTGAATAGCTGGGGTTATAGTGGTCATCATCCTTCTGATGGTCGGAAATTGCAATAAACTTAAACTTAGTCAGATTTTCTTCTTCGGTATCAAACCAATATTCCTCGCTGCGGTTTTCATTGCTTCCGCAGGTATAGTAATATCTCTTGCCGGGTTTGAGATTTTGGGGCGTTGCCCAGAAAATATTGCTCGTATTAACATCGCTCTTGAACGGCTTCACAATCGCCTCTGCTCTCATTTTTTCGCCGTTCTTTTCGTAATATTCAACATATCCCTCTTTGACGTCAATACTCGAACGCCATGTTACGGTCATTGATGTTTTTGCATCGCCCGAAATGCTGACCATAATATGGTCGGGCTTTTCGGTTGCGAATCTGAAATTAGGTTGTCTTTCCATTTTTATTTCACCTTAATTTTAAAAAGTCTTGCGCCGTGAGAATTAACCTTGGCTTTGAATTCGCCGTCGGTTACGGCATATTCTTCATGCTTCCACATATCCCATACGGAATAATCCAGACCGCCGATTGCGACATCGGTAACATCAAACACAATTTCTCTTGATTCATCATCGGTATTGAAAAGTGCAACATATTTACAGCTTTCGCCCTTTGAAGTCCAGATTATTTCGCCCTTGCCATCGACTTCCTTGCGGCTGAACTGCCTTGCACCGCTTGAATTTCTGAGCATATCAATAAGCTCTCTGTTTTGAAGAAGAGAGAGGGTGAATTCGTCGTTTTCACGCATTTCGCCGCCCATCATAAGCGGTGAACGGAAGATACCCCAAAGGGTCATCATTGTTATCTGCTCGTCTTTTGTGAAGCGGGTATATCTGTTTCTGTATTCGGGGAGCTTTTCTGTTTTCTGAATGCGTCCGAGCGGAAGCATATCACAGTCGGGCCATGCGCCGGGCTGAACATAATCCTGCCATGCATGGCAACGCTCAAACATTGCGTAAAGCTTGCTCCATTCATCCCAGAAATCGCCCGTCATGCGCCACATATTTGCATTTGCGGCAAGATGCTCATGCTCCCATACGGGTGCGGGACCGGGAGAAAGGCTGAGTACCATATCTCTTCCGCATTTGTCAATCGCCTTGCGGAGCATCTCTATTTCACGTCTTGCCGAATAAGGATTATCCTTCAAAAATTCCGTGTTTGAAATATCATCACATTTTATGTAGTCAACACCCCATGAAGCGTAAAGCTCAAACAGTGAATCATAATATTCCTGCGCACCCCTTGCATCGGGATTTACGCCATACATATCCGCATTCCACGGACAAACCGAAAACTGCTGAGCAATATCCCTTGCTGTTTTTCCGTTGCATTTTATTGCTGTATTCTGATGCACCGCCTGACGGGGAATGCCTCTCATAATATGAATGCCGAATTTAAGCCCGAGTGAATGAACATAGTCTGCAATAGGCTTGAAGCCCTTTCCTCCTGCAGACGAAGGAAATCTTTCGGGTGCGGGAATAAGGCGTGAATATTCGTCCATATAAAGAGGCACAAAATTATGGTAATAAAAGCTGTCTGCCGTGGGTTCTGACCATTGAATATCGCAGACAATATATTCCCAGCCGTAGTCTTTGAGATGCTTTGCCATATAATCGGCATTGCCTTTAAGCTGTTCTTCGTTGACGGCTGCGCCGTAGCAATCCCAGCTGTTCCAGCCCATGGGCGGTGTGGGAGCAAGTTTTTTATGCATATCTATCAACCCTTTCGGTATACTCTTATTTCAAATTCAGCTTTGACACTCAGGCTTTCAAGACCGCCAAGCTTTGCCTGGTCATCTTTTCCGGTTTTATAATAGTATGGTGTCATTTTAAAAAGATTCTGTATATCATCATTTGCAGAAATATCAAGTGTTTGGCAAATTTTTTGTGTTTTTACCGTTTCAAATCCGTCAACATCGGTTTCAGGAATATCGTTCATATACGGCTTTTCATAAATTGCAGCTTTAAGCTCAAAAAGATGTTTTTCGAGAGGAATAACGCGAATCATCATTCCGCCTTTTTTCAGCACACGCAGATATTCCGCATCCGCTTCGGGAGAAAAAACATTCAGCAGCAAATCCGCAGAGCCATCGGCAAACGGCAGATCAAAAACGCTTGCAACCGCCGAAGGAATCCCGCATTTGCGCTTTGACGCAAATTCGAGCGCATCCTTTGAGATATCAACACCGTAAACCGAAACTTCTTTTCCGTTTTCAAGAAGTTTTTGTTTTATTCCCGAAGAATACCAGCATTCTCCGCAGCCTGCATCGATAACCGATGCGCCGCTTTCAAGAAATTCATTGCAAATCTCAAAAAGAGCATCACGCAGAAAGCCGTAATATCCCCTGTCAAGAAAATCTCTTCTGGCTCTTATCATCATGCGGTCATCTCCGTGCCTTTTTGCAGAGGATTTCTGCGACTGCAGAAGATTGACATAACCGAATTTTGATTTGTCAAAACAATGACCGTTTACGCATTTAAAAAGCTTTTCTTCCTCGTTAAGCTCCGATTTGCACACGGGACAGATAAAATTCATCTTATTTACCCTTGAATTCATTTATTTTTTCAATCATCTTTCTGCCTATGCCGCACATAAACTTTTCGCATTCGGTAAGCATACTGTCAGGGAACATGCGCAGAAAGCTGTCCGCCTCATATGTAAAATTACCCGAATAGTTTATATCAGCAAGAGCTTTGAGAATGGAATCCCAATCCATTTTTGAAAGATATGGCAGAGTATGCGAATCCTGGATGTTGTCATTGTCATGAATATGAAGGCAGCCGAGTCTGCTGCCCATATCTCTTATCATAGACGCACAGTCCTCACCGACAAGACCGCAATGACCGAGATCAAGGCAAGCCGTGAAATTTTCGGGGTTGACAGCATCAACATAGCGGTTGAAATCCTCTGCCGTGCTGCAGACGTTAGGAACGATTCTGTTAAGATTATCATCCCAGCCCCACATATTTTCAAGTGCTATTTTAACGCCGTAATCCTTTGCATACGGCTCAAGAGTGTGATACATCTCCATATTGCGCTCAAACTGGTTTTGGCTGAAAACGCAGGGATGAACAACGCAGATTTTGGCATCAAGCATGCCTGCTATCTCAAGCGCTCTTTTAACCTTATCCATTGTTTTTACGGTGTATTCCGCATCGTTTTCTCTCATCGGAGGGAAGGGTGCGTGCGACTGCTCAAAGCTTACGGAATAACCTTCGGCAATCCTCTTTACTTCTTTTATATGTTCTTTATATGAAGGGGTGTTGAGAATATTATCATCTTCACTCATGCAGAACATCGAAAAATCAATTCCGTCAAACTCGCTTTCGCAGATTATTCTTACTGCCTTTTCGTCGCCGAAACGTTCTGACAAAACCTCGGTCTGAGTTACAAGCTTCATATTATGCACTCTCCATGTATAGTTTTTGAATACTTTTTGATATATTATATCATCTTTGTATTTTATCTACAAGCCGTTAACAAAATTAATTTATTAACAAATTATTAATTGACATATCATTTAAAATATAATAAAATAATACAAAAGAGAAAATAAAAGAGGTGCATAATTATGCCTAAAGCTGAATACCGCAGCTCCATACGTTCAAAGAACCTTATTAAAAAAGCTGTCGCAAAGCTGATTCATGAAAAGGACATCCAGAAAATCACCGTTTCCGATATCATCAGAGAAGCAGATATCAGCCGCGGCACTTTCTATGCCCATTTTGCGGATGTTTCAAGCGTTGTTGAGCAGATAGAATATGAAGAAATTAAAAATCTCATGGAATATGTTGACCGTTTCGGATTCGAAAACATACCGACAAACATTGAGCATTTCGTTGAGCTTCTGTGCGAATATCTCAACAAGGATATAGAATACTACAGAATGCTTACTCAGTCCAATATTCTTAACAACTTCATTTGGCGTCTTGTTGATATCTACTACGAAAAGCTTCTCAACATGGTTTATGAAGCAAAAAAGGCACACAGCAAAGACGAAACAAATCTTTATCTCATCTACATAACATCCGGTGCAAAAGCAGTCATTCTCTCCTGGCTTAACGGAGAGATAAAAGGTTCACCGAGCGAAATCGCAAAATCTCTCGGGAAGCTTATAGGTCTTAGTCAGAATTTCTATAACGCAGAATAAAAAAGGGTGAATTGTTCAGCTTCATACTGAGCAATTCACCTTTTAATTTTTATAATCCGAATATTCCGAGCAAACCGTAAGAAAATGCGCTCATTATAAGATTTGCGATAAGAACGCCGAGTGCGATAATGGGAAACGAATTTCTTATTCTTATATCAAGAAGTGCAGCAATAAGAGCGCCTGTCCATCCTCCTGTTCCGGGAAGAGGAATTGCAACAAAAGCAAGCAACCCCCAGTTACGCCAACGCTTAACTTTCTCGCTCTTGCTCAGAGACTTCGTCTCAAGCTTTTCAACAAGCTTCCTTGTCGGCCCGAACTTTTTGAGAAATTCAAATATTTTTCTGATAAACAGAAGAATAAACGGGATCGGCAAAATGTTGCCGATATAGCAAATAACAAACGCCCTTAAAAGCTCAACGCCCAGCAATTTCGCAGCAATCATGCCGCCTCGGAGTTCAAGAATCGGCATCATGGAAATTAAAAATATAATAAGCTCTTCGGGAATCGTACCCTGAAATATACCGACAAGATAATCGGCTATCGCTTCAGTCATTTTGCTGTTCCTTTCTATTCAATAATGTTTTGTTCAACAAGAAAATCGTGTGCACTCCGAAGAATGTTTCTGTCATTGATAAATCGGAGCGTGTCCATGGCTTTTTCATAGCTGAGCCAAACATAATCCTCAATTTCTTCACGCTGGATTGTTGTTTGCGTATCCTTAGTCTTGGCAAGGAAAATCGTAACTGATTTTTCAACCCTTCCCTGAATTGTATATTCAGATTTGGAAGCAAACTGAGGCAGAATTTGAATATGAATGCCCGTTTCTTCGAGAACCTCTCTCATAGCGGTCTGCTCATTCGTTTCGCCTTTTTCAATATGCCCTTTTGGAAATCCCCAATGGGTGCTGCGTCGGTTTTTGATAAGAAGATAGCGCACTTCATCATTGATAATTCTGTAAACAACCGCACCGCACGAGCGCTCATAAAGGCATTCGAGTTTATATTCTCTTCCCTTTTCCGCAAAAGCAATCGCATCTTCAATCTGATAAGAAATAAATCTCATGCTCTTTGGTGCTACAATATAAACAGTCGGGCTTCCGTCACTTCTTTTTATTGCTGCGATAACCCTTCCGTCGAAGGTCCTAACCGGATGATTGATGCCCATGATGTATGCACCATGTGACATGCTGTCATAGCGTTTTTTCCCTTCAATTGCGCCGAAATTGAGTTGATAGACGAACCCGAATTGCCTGTTTACGGAGCGGATGGGGTTGGTAACCCTTACTCTGACATATTTGCCGAGCATAATACCACACCTTTCAAAAGGTCATTATGACCCAAGATAAATACCGATTTATTATACTAAATATCGTCGTATAAAACAATAGTTTTAATGAATTTTTTTGATTTTTTCAAATTTTGTGACTGCAAAGCAGGCATATGTCTGTTTTTTTATTAATTTTTTACAAATCATGCTATGCTACAAATCTTTTTGCGCTCTTGATTTATATATCCGTTGTGTGGTATTATATATTTGTATATGTATATTGTTGAAAGCGGTGAAAAAATGAAACGAATTTTAATTGCCGATGACGAAGCTCTCATCAGACGTCTTGTTTGCGACTTTCTGAAAAATGCAGGCTATGAAACGATAGAAGCTGTTGACGGCAAGGATGCAATTGATAAATTCTATTCTGTCGGCAGCATCAGCCTTGTTATTTGTGATATTATGATGCCTGAAATTGACGGCTGGGAGGTCTGCAGAAAAATAAGAGAAACCAGCTCTGTGCCGATTCTCGTTCTCACCGCAAGAAGCCAGGAATTCGATGAAATAATGTCATTTGAAAGCGGTGCAGACGACTATGTCACAAAGCCCTTCAGTCCCGGTGTGCTTGTCAAGCGTGTTGAAGCGCTTTTAAAAAGGTCACAAAACAAAAACGAAAGCAAATCGGATGAAATCATCTCCGTTGACGGACTTGTTATAGACATTCCCGCTCACAAGGTCACCCATGACGGTAAAACCATTGAGCTTACAATAAAAGAACACAATATTCTTGTTAAGCTTGCATCGAACCCGGAAAGAATTTATTCAAGAGAACAGCTTCTTGACAGCATATGGGGCGTTGATTTTATCGGCGACTCAAGGACTGTTGATTCCCATGTTGCAAGGCTGAGAACAAAGCTCGGCACATGGGGAGAAAAGCATCTCAAAACCGTATACGGTGTCGGATATAAAATTGAGGTGACCGAATCTTGAAGAAACTGTTTTCAAAATTCAGGCTCAGCAGAATAAGAATCAAGCTTTTTGCGGTTATCTTTGTTGTTCTTACGGTTTTGCTTACAATGATAACCGTGTTCAGCACACCCGTACTTTTTCGGGCATTCTCATTAAAAACCTACAGAGATCTTGCAAATGTTGCAACCGGCATTGACAGCCTTATTCCGGAATCCGCAAGCTACTATTTTGACCTTTACTCCATTTCGGTCAACAACAACGTTTCATTTGAAATTATCGGCAGTGACGGCACAATCGTTTATACATCAACAACAAATTCCGCCCACGGAAGCGACCATTTTGCTTCTTCGGGAACGGTCGATTCCGAATATTCAGGAATGCATCCTTCAGACGGACGGCATAACCTTCCCGAGTTTGAAAACTTTGAAATTCTCAGAAGAGATGCATCAAACGCTGAATATTTCGTTTTCACTCATAAGCTCAAAACCGATGAAATTCTTCATGTTTATTCTGAGGTTGCAAATGTTGAAAACACGGTAAGCGTTTCCGGCGGCGTTTATTCTTTGATGAGCATAACGATGATTTGTATTATGTCTGTCATCTTCTATCTGCTCATTGCAAAATTCACCAAACCGCTCGTTAAGATGAATGAAATTACCAAGGATATGGCAGCATTGAATTTCGAGCGCAAGTGCGAGGACTACGGCAACGACGAAATCGGTGAACTCGGCAACAGCATAAACACTTTGTCAACAACACTCAATACCACGCTGATTGACTTGAAGGATAAAAATGAGCAGCTCGAAAAGGATATTGAAAGACGTCATGCGCTGGATAATGCAAGAAGTTCTTTCATAAACAACGTTTCGCACGAACTGAAAACACCTATAGCTATTATCTCGGGATATGCCGAGGGGCTTTGCGAGGGTATCAGCGACGATCCAGAGGTCATAAAGGAATACTGCCAGATAATTCACGATGAAAGCCGAAAGATGAATGCTCTTGTTGTTGAGCTTCTTGAGCTTTCAAAGCTTGAAAACAGAGTTCAGCCCTTCACACCCGATTATTTTGATATCGGTGCATGCATACTGTCACTGACGGGGCATCTTTCACTTCAGCTTGAGCAAAAGGGCATTACTCTCGTTAATAAAATCCCCGCCTCCCTCGTCTGCTATGCTCAGGAGGATAAAATCGAAATCGTTCTGAAAAACTACATAACCAACGCAATGTCACATTGCGAAGGCGAAAAGATAATCGAACTTGATTGCACTGATAAGGGCAAACTTATTGAAATCAGCGTATTTAACACCGGCAAAAACATTGAAAAGCATGATCTTCCCGAAATCTGGGACAGCTTTTACCGCGCCGACAAGGCTCATGGCAGAAGCGAAAACCGTTTCGGACTCGGCCTGTCAATTGTTAAAAGCATTATGGCAAACCATAACTGTAATTACGGCGTAAAGAACACCGAAAACGGCGTTGTATTTACCTTCGAGGTATCAAAGGACTCTGAATATTATGACAATAAAGAACAATAAAAAAAGAATACTGTTCAGAATTATCTCAATTATTCTGTGTATTTGTATATGTGCGGGACTTTTTGGCTCATGCGGTAAAACAGACGAAAGCGGAATAAGAACCGTAAAATCGGTTTCAAGCCGAAATACAATCACTTCACTTTCCGAAAACCCGTCAATTCATTACTCTCAAAGCAGCCAATCCTTCGGAACAAAAGTTGCCGCATCGGGTCTTATCGAGCTTTATGTTGACCCGTCAACGCATACCTTCTGCATTTTTGAAACAACCAAAGGTCAGCTTTGGAGTGTTCTCCCTCTTCTCGATGGGGTTGCATCGGGCGAAGAGCTTATCAGCAATGCAAGCATGGTTTCACTAAAAATCATCGGCGGAACAGACGTTTATCATCTCAACTCTCAGGATAATTCCGTTGATTACGGAAAAGCATCCCACAATTTGATTGAAAACGGCGTTGTTTTCGTTTATGATATTTTTTCGGATGCATCCGTTGCAGCAAAGGAAACATATAAAAAAACTGATATCGGATTCAGAATAACGGTTACCGTTACCCTTGCAGACGGCAGTATGAATATTTCGTGCACCCATGCAAACCTTACCGGAAATCCCGATGCATACATTGAAAGCATTGACCTTCTCAACTGTTTCGGTGCATATAATGATTCCGGAGTCAATGACTTTATCCTTGTCCCTGACGGCTGCGGTGCAATTATCAAAACGGCAATTTATGACGAATCCTTTGAGGACCTCTCTTTTGCAGTTTACGGTAATGACCCTTCTGCCGAAACGGAAACCTCAGGAAGCGCAATCATACCTGCATTCGGCATAAAGCACGGCGATTCGGCGTTCGTTTCACTGATTGAAAAAGGTGATGCAGTCGCTACAGTAAACGCCAGAAAATCAAAAACGCTAAGCGAATATAATACCGTATACCCGAGCTTTGAAATAACACCCGTGCTTTATGAGGATGAAACGTTATACATTTCAAAATCCTCTGCAGTTTCGGAGATATCTCTTTGCTACCGATTCCTTTCGGGTAACAACGCAACCTATTCGGGACTTGCCTCAGCTTGCCGAGAACAGCTTATCAGAAACTCCGTTCTCTCGACAAGAACAGTTGATGTTGACGATTATCTTCCGTTTTTTCTTACCCTTACCGGTGCCGCAAATAAATCCGTCGGTCCGTTCAGCTATCTTTCTTCGCTCACAGATTTTGAGCAGGCAAAAGATATGCTGACCCGAATGAAAAACAAAGGCATAAACGATATTAATGTACGTTACTCGGGAATTTTCAGCGGCGGTCTTGAGTCAAAAGATATTGACGGTGCCTCGGTTCTTACCCGCCTGGGCGGAACAGAAAAGCTCGGTCAGCTTTATGAATACGTTTCAACTCAGAACATGAGCCTTTATCTTGACATTAATCTGATGACCTCTTCAACGGGATTTTCTTCGGGAAATGCTTTAAATATAAAAAAAGGAGTTAGTTGCTATATCCCGGAAAACGGTCTTGCCGAATATACGGGCGAAAACATTCAGGAACGCAAATTCAGAAATCTCAGCAAGCTTCCGAAACTCATATCCACGGTTCTTGCAGATACAAGATATTACGGATTCACGGGCTATTGCCTTAATGATGTCGGCTCAGTCATATACTCCGATTTCTCATCAAACGGTCTTCTGCGTGATGCCGCAGCAGACGAAATCAGCTCTGCAATCGCTCCTTTGTCAACCGGTCATTCGACCATGGCAGTCAACGGAAATTTCTATATGCTCAAAAACATCGATTCGGTTATCAATATACCGGTAAAATCAACCGTTCCTCAGAGCGGAGCGTACTTTTCGGTTCCTTTCGTTCAGCTCGTTCTTCACGGAATCGTCGATTATTCCGGTGACCCGATTAACACAAGCATCAACCTCGAAGAAACTCTTCTGAAATACATTGAGTACGGCGCATGCCCTCATTTCCAGTGGAACTATGAACCGCTTTCCAAACGAACGGAAAACGATATATTCTACTACGACAACACAATTAATAAAGCTGCAGAATTTTACGCAGAAGCAAATGAAATTCTCAACGATTTGCGTGATGCAAGAATAACTGACCATTACGAGGTTGATGACGGAGTTTTTTGCACGGAATATGACACCGGCTCAATGATTTATGTTAACTATACAAATAACGATTTCTCGACCCTCGGCGTTGTTGTTGAGGCGAGAAGCTTCTTGAGAGTAAACTAAAAACACGGAGGAATAATTATTATGCCTTATATCAGAACAACGGTCAGCAAAGAGCTGACAGAGTCCAACAAAGAAAATCTCAAATCAAAGCTCGGTCAGGCAATTGCGCTTATTCCCGGCAAAAGTGAGGCATGGCTCATGCTTGCTTTTGAGGATAAAATTGATATGTATTTCAAAGGCGACTGCTCACAGGATTATGCATATCTTGAAGTCAGCCTTTTCGGCTCAACATCCGATGCAGCTTATGACCGACTGACTGCCGCACTCTCCGAAATCGTCAACGAAGAGCTTGGCATTGAACGGGAAAATATTTATATTAAATATGAAGAGGCAAATCACTGGGGCTGGAACGGTTCCAACTTCTGAAAATGAGCGAAAGGAAACATGAGCTTCTGCTTATTGCAGCAGCATTGTTCATCTCAGCCGTAACTCTTCTTTACTCTGTACTCGATTCGCCGAAATACAATAATCTTGAAGCTTTGACGATAACAGCAACGGTTGAAACAGAAAACACAACCGTTGTTTCCGAAAAAATAAACATTAACACAGCGGATATTTCAGAGCTGATGCAGCTTGAAGAAATAGGCGAAAACAAAGCTGCTTCAATTATCGAATACAGAAAGAAGAACGGAAAATTCAGAATTCCCGAAGAAATAACGAATGTCAGCGGAATCGGAGAGGGAATTCTTGCTAAAAACATTGACAGAATTATTGTTTAGTTTAATCGGAGAAACCAAATGGAAAGACTTGAAATCAAAAAAATCTATGAATCTGCTGATTTCTATGCAGATAAAACCATAACTGTGTGCGGATGGATAAGAACACTCAGGGATTCTAAAGCAATCGGCTTTATCGAAATCAACGACGGCAGCTGTTTTAAAGGGCTTCAGGTTGTCTTTGAAGCGGAAAAGCTTGATAATTATAAGGATATTGCAAAGCTCAACGTAGGCTCTGCTGTCAAAGTAACGGGCAGACTTCTGCTAACTCCGCAGGCAAATCAGCCCTTTGAAATCAATGCTGATGAAATAACGGTTGAGGCTCTCTCATCGCCCGATTATCCACTTCAAAAAAAGCGCCATTCAATCGAATTCTTAAGAACAATTGCACATCTCAGACCGAGAACAAACACCTTTAATGCTGTTTTCAGAGTCCGTTCCGTTGCGGCATACGCAATCCACAAATTCTTTACTGATCAAGGCTTTGTTTATGCGCACACGCCGCTCATTTCATGCAGCGACTGCGAGGGTGCGGGAGAAATGTTCAAGGTCACAACTCTTGACATGGAAAATCCACCCAGAAACGAAGACGGCGCGGTTGACTACAGCGAAGATTTCTTCAAAAAGCCCGCTTATCTGACCGTTTCAGGTCAGCTTCAAGCTGAAACCATGGCTCTTGCTTTCGGCAAGGTTTACACCTTCGGTCCCACATTCAGAGCCGAAAAATCATACACACAGCGCCATGCAGCTGAATTCTGGATGATTGAGCCTGAAATGGCATTCGCCGAGCTCAGCGATAACATGGATGTCGCTGAAGCTATGATAAAGTACGTCATAAAATATGTTCTTGACAACTGCCCTCAGGAGCTTGAATTTCTCAACAAGTTCATGGATAAAGAACTTATTGAAAGGCTTACCGCCGTTGCAAATTCTGATTTCGGCAGAGTGACTTACACAGATGCTGTCAGAATGCTTGAAGATCATAACGAGGAATTTGAATATAAAGTAAGTTGGGGCTGCGATTTGCAGACAGAGCATGAAAGATATCTGACGGAAAAGATATTCAGAAAACCGGTATTTGTTACGGATTATCCCAAAGAAATCAAAGCTTTTTATATGCGCCTTAATGACGACGGCAAAACCGTTGCAGCTTGCGACTGCCTTGTTATGGGCATCGGCGAAATCATCGGCGGCAGCCAGAGAGAAGAGCGTCTTGAGCTGCTTGAAGCAAGAATCAAAGAGCTTGGTCTCAATCCCGAAGACTATGACTGGTATCTCGACCTTCGCCGTTACGGCGGAGTCAAGCACAGCGGCTTCGGTCTCGGATTTGAAAGACTTGTTATGTATCTCACCGGCATTTCAAATATCCGCGACGTTATCCCCTATCCCAGAACAACCGGCTCGGCAGATTTTTAAATTTAGAATAATGTATAAAAAATATCCCGCTAACAAATCACGTTAGCGGGAATTTTTTAATTAATTGAAAATATTTTGGTTACAATATCATCAGTCCAACCAAATAATTCTTTCGCTTCTACAACAACATCGCTTTCACTGTCATTAAGTTCATATGCAACTTCAACGTCAAGTGTAGCACCTGTTTTAATCTGCTTCAATTGATTATCCGATGAATATGAATCATCCGAAAGAATATATGCTTCATTCAATCCGATATCATTTTGAAAAGCGGCATCTTCAATAGCAACGCCAAATGATGCAGGATTATCGGAATTATTTGTAAATCCATATGTGATTACAACAACAGGTTTACCCTCATAATCTTCTGTAATGCGTGCATTTTTAATCTCAACCTGATATGAGCCAACTTCGTTATCCTTTACTGCTTTTGTTTCCGCAGCTGCTTGCGTTACGGAAGCATCGTCTGAAGGTGCTGTTGTTTCCGAAGCCATGTTATCTCCTCCTCCGGCAGCGCCGATAATTCCGATTAATATAACAACAATTATTACCCAGAACCACCATTTTTTGAAAATCGGCTTTTTGTTCTTTGCACCGCAATTCGGGCATGATTTTGCGCTCGTCGCCATATCATTGCCGCAGGACTTACATTTTGTCATTTTTTCACTCATTTGTTTTCCTCCTTTTTCTAAACATAAGCCTTATATGTTTAAACAAAACAAAACTGACTTATATTCATTATATGAATATTATATTCAAACAAAATATAAATGTCAAGCATATTTTATGCTTTAATTGAATATGCGAGGTGGTGGGTTTGAAAAATATTAAGCTTATAAGAGTTATAAATGACTATACACAAATTAAAGTCCAAATGGAAACGGGAATTCCGCAAAGCATGATTTCAAAATACGAAACCGGTGAATTGATGCCGACGACTGAAAATCTGATTATTCTGGCAAAATTCTATAATACCAGTCTTGATTTCCTTATGGATTTGACAGACGAACAGAAACCGTATTCCTCCAAAAAATCGTAAACATTATAAAAGAAAAAAAGCGGCTTGCAAAGTATTTATACCTTTTGCAAACCGCTTTTTGTTTAAAATTATACTATTGAAAACAATAATTCAACATGTCCTTTTCAAAAAAAATATATCAATTATCAGATGCGTAAACACACATCATAAGAAGCAAAAAACAACCCCCTGCCGAAAGGCAAGGGGGATACATCAATTGGCGAATATCCGAATGTCAGATTTTATAAAACTAAATTTTGAATGAATCAGCAGAAAGTGCTGACAACGAAATCGATTACCCATTTTACAACGTTGATGATGAACTTAATGATCTTAACAAAGATATTGTCATCGTCGGGTTCTGTAGTAGGTTCTGTGCTGGGCTCTGTGCTGGGTTCTGTGCTGGGTTCTGTTGAAGTACCGGGTTCAGTAACTTCGGGAACATCAGGTGTGCCGGGAACGTCGGGTGTACCGGGAACATCAGGTGTGCCGGGAACATCGGGAGTACCGGGAACGTCGGGTGTTGAAGGATCTGAAGGAACTTCAGGATCTACGGGAGTAGCGGGATCTGAGGGAAGCTCAGGATCTACGGGAGTTGCGGGAGTTGCAGGCTCTGCAGGAGTGGCAGGTGTTGCAGGTGTGCCAACGTTGCCAGAGAGAGCTGCAATGATGCCTTCGCCACTAACAGCGGAAGCAAAGAAACAACATACTGTTGAAATAATAACAACAAAAGCTATTATTTTAAGTGCCTTATTTTTCATTATTACCCTCCAATTTCTGATTCATTCGTGGTATCGGCCAAGTTGAGATGTCTAAATTAACTGATGTGCCGTTCTTATTTGCCTTGCATTGCGTGAACGCAAGAAAAACGAAGAAAAGCGGTGTTGTCATCGGCTGCGTGATGTTAACAAACGACTGCGCAAAATAGGCAACAATCGGAAGTATCATCGCTCTGCTGATTGTGTTATCGGCTCTCAAAGAGCTTTTAACGGCAGAACCAACCAGACAAACGTATGTGAGCATTCCCCAAAAACCTAAGGTTACAAGATACTGAATGAGTTCATTATGAGCGTTATCGTAGTAAAATCCGAAAAGCTCATGCATTTCTTCATTATGCCTTGAAACCATTTCATAGGCAATCGTATCAGGACCTGTTCCTATAAGTTTTTTGTGAAGCGGAAGCTCTGCGAAGATTTCGAGAAGCTTAGTCCAAGCATACCCCCTGCCGTTTCCCCATTTAAAGGAAAACCTGAAATAATTTGAAAACTTACCGAGTTCTGCTGTCGTATCAACAAATGTGAACCATATTATAAGTACAACAAATGTAACAATAACCGCAACTACGGTAAATATAATAAACCGTCTGATAATTGAAAACGCCTTTTCGGATATATCAAACCGATTTATTGCAATAATAGCAAGTGCCGAAATAAGAGTTCCGGCAAAGATCAGCCTCGGATCGGTAATAATATCATTGGGAACCGAACTGGGATGATCGGGATCACCGTAAAGAGTCCAAATCAAATCAAAGATTCCGCCCGTAATAAGGAACGTAATTATAATGGCGAAAAATCTCTGAAATGTCTTTTTCTCTTTGGCTGTCAATAAAGAAAGAACAACAAGTGCGGCACCGATGCCGAGATATCCGCTGTCGCTTATCGTTGTCATAAAACCGATAAATGTTGCCGAGGTAACGAAAAGCCAGAAAATTGAATTCTCTTTCTTTTCCGAAAAGCAAAACATATACATCGCAAGCGGAAGTGCAATACATATGAAGCTCGAATATATGTTGATATTTCCCATAAAGGAAATGAATCTGACCTTGTCAAGCTTTGAAAGTCCTTCAAGCAGATTAAGCGGGTCCAAACCGATAAATTGGAGCAATCCGAAAATCCCCATAAAAGCGCTGACTATTCCGAAGAATATAAATTCGTATTCTCTTATGTGATAGAACTTTGAAATAAAGAGATATGCGAAGAATGTTGAAAGAATCATCAGCAGACCCATTCGCCTGCCGGCTCCGCCGCTGATTGCAGCCGCACCGTAGGACGATGAAAAAGCCGAAAACAATGAAACAATCACAAACAACGAGAAAAATATATCCGCCGATGAAAAATCAGTAATTTTCGGAGGACTGATTTTCTTTGGCTTATTAAGTGTCTGGATTTTTATTATCAAACAAACTGCAAAAAAGAATGCAGCTGCTATCGTAAAGAAAAGGTATCGCGTTACTGTAATATTAAAATATTTGTCAGTAAGAATTATCGGATAGATTGCCAACAGAGCAAAAACACCGATTGAAGCAATCTTTTCCGCAGTAATATTTTTTATTTTATTCATTATTTCTCTCTCCGCCGGTTATTATTGTCAAATCATACGCCGGTGTTTTCGCAGAAATAAATCAGCAAATAAACAAAAACAACGAACGAAACTGAAACCGCTGCAGTTAAAATACCTCTGAACAATTTGTTGCCAGAACTGTTTTCAGCATCCGAGCCATCATCGATTTGCTCAATCACTTCATCATTAACGGTATTTTCTTCGGCATTATTAATCAAGTTATTATCCAAGAAAAACACCTCTGACTATATTAGTGAAGATATAATTCGGATTAAAAAATTAAAGCAATCAACAAACACACGTAAAACAAGCATTAAAATGTCTGTTATAACTGTTATATATTCCGAATCAAGCGACTGCACAACGGTTGTCGATGCGACCGTAACCGTTTGCTCCGCATGCTCTTGATAAGCGGTTGTCGAAACTGCATCACCGGGAGTTGCAATAGGATGAACTGTTGTTTCTTCCGTAAATCCCGGATATTCGTCCGGCATCATAAGAAAACTGACACTGACAAGTGATGAAACAAAACTCGTATAATCAAACTTTCTTACGCTGACACCGCACTTGCCGTCTGCATTTGCTTCGCAAACTGAAAATCCGCTTTCGTTCCAATCAAGAATAATCATGGAATGAGTTGAAACGGAATACCCGTTTGCTTTTATATACTGTACTCTTAAATGAGCGCCGGGTTTGGCTCGTTGGATAAGTGCTTTAAATGATTCTTCGGTAACCGTTCCTTTTTCAAGCGAACCAAGGTTACTGCTCTTGTTTGAATCGGATAAACCGATATCATCAAAACAATTATAATAAATATATCTCGCATAGCCGTAGCACTGCACAGCCTTGAGAGAAACTCCGTTATGAAAAGCCTTGCAGTTGCAAAGTTCTTCATTTTCCCAGCCGCAAACGCCGGTACCGTGGTCGGTACAGGGCATCCCGTTGTCGGTAAAATATGAGCCGACGGGAAATTCATCGGTGGGTATCTTCACATCTCCCACTTCAACCGATAACGCCAACGAATTCAAACCGCTGTAATCCGTTTCGGAAGAACCGATTGCTTCAGCATAATTTGCGGGAGCGTTTGTTCCTTTGTCGGAACTGTATAAATAACAATCGAAATTGATGTTTTCTTCTTTTGTGCCCTCATAAATATCGCAGTTGGAATTCTTTGAGGACTTTGACATCACAGGCTTTTCCTTAAACCAGTAAATGCCGTTTTCGTCAGGAACAAACGCCTTGATTTCGGGATTCCTGAAAATCGCAGATTCCGTTCCGTCTGAAAATTTATATTGAACAACCGAATCGCCGCAGAGATAAAACATACATTCCTTTGAAACAAAAAGATTTGAAAGCTTTGCTTCATTTTCTGTAATGACTTCTCTTTCGGAATTCAGATTGGATTTAACTATGTAGTATTTAATATCATCGGAAGTAATATAGTAAATCTTGTTTCCGATAACGTTGATAAATGAAACGCTCTCATCAATAATCTTACGCTCTGATGAAGATTTAGTATTTCTGAGCCACAGGCATCCTTCATCGTTACTGTTCGAAAACAAAATCATGCCGTCAGCATAATCGGCTGAATATCCGCCGTTAACCAAAACATTGCTGAGATTGCCAAACTCCTGATCTGAGGGATGTGATGATGCTGCAACTGCTGCACAACTTATTCCCGTAACCGCCAGAATTGCAAAAAGGATTATCGCAAATCTTTTGCTCAGCATTCTATCTCTCCGAACTATTCCAATTATCTTATTTATTATACAATAGGGCAAATGATAAGTCAATGACAAATTTGAATTTTTTTTGAATTTTTGTATTCTTGTGATTTATTCATCAAATCCGAACTTTTTTTGAGCAAAATTTATAAAAAATGACAGATTTGCTATATTTTTAATTAAAATGTAACATATAATATACCATTTAGTCAAGTAATATTCAAAGAGTTTTTGTATTTTGTCAATTACTCGCAAATGCAACAAAATTCAAAAGCATTTTTTGTTGATTATAACAAAAAGCGACAACCCAAAAAGTTAATTATTTGTTAACAGATTTCTGCGTTTTAGACAAAGCAAACAAGATTTTTTTGTTAAAATTCACCTTACAAATTCCGGTCTTTCCGTTCTTTCAAGAAGGTAATCAATCGACACCTGAAAATAATCCGCAATGGCAATAAGGGTCTGATAATCAGCCTCACGGACCCCGTTTTCATATCTGCTTATGCTGTTTTGATTCATGTTTAAATCAATAGCCAGCTTCAGTTGGGAAATCCCCTGACTGAGACGCAATTCCTTTAATCTCATAACCAACCATCTCACTTTTTCAAGAAGAAAGAATACCATATCGGTATATTCATTATATCCCATTTTGGTATATTTGTCAATGAATTTGTGCAAACTTCTGTTTTGTCTGAAATTTCTGAAATTGATTATTTATACAATAATGCATGAATAAATTTGTGAAAAATACACACAACAACTTTTTCAAAAAAGCTGCAAATTGGTGCAGTATACAATGTTTTTTTATTATAAATTATGATACCAATTTAATATTGACTTTGGCGGTCGGTTTCATTATAATATAAAGAACTTATAGTGCATAAGTATTATCAAACAACAATTCTTGTCATATTCCGTCAAGAAATGCTGTTCAGAAAAGGAGACTTTACCATGAAAAAAATCGCAATCACAGATGCTACTCTCAGAGAGTGTGCACGCAGGGGCGACATCGCCTTAAGCTTCAAGGAAAAAATCGAAATTGCAAAGCTTCTCGATAAGCTCAATATTGATGTTATTGAAGCTGCACCCGTTATCGATGAAAAAATAGATACCCTCGTTTTGCGCACTATAAGTCCTCTCCTAAAGAACAGCATTCTATCCTGCCCTGCAGGCTGCACGGTTGAAGAAGCAGACAGAGCCATGAAATCAATCTCAGGCGCAGCAAAACCCCGTCTGCTTGTTTCTCTTCCCGTTTCAGCGGTCCAGATGGAATATTTTTATCATAAAAAACCCGCTCAGATGCTTGAATTGATTGCATCACTCACAGCCTATTGCGCATCAATCTGTAATGACATTGAGTTTTCCGCAATTGATGCAACAAGAGCGGACAAGGCATATCTTTTTGAAGCTGTTAAAGCAGCAATCGATAACGGCGCAAAAACCGTAACCGTATGTGACACCGCAGGCACACTTCTGCCCGATGAATTCGCTGCTCTTATCGGTGAAATTTATGAAGCTGTACCCGCAGCAAAGAATATCACTCTCAGCGCTGAATGCAGTGATGCGCTCGATATGGCAAATGCCTGCGTATTTTCATGCATCGGCGCAGGTGCAACTCAGATAAAGACATGCATCGGCAGCCAGGCACTCCCCAATCTTGAGCATGTAATGAAAGCTCTCCAGGTTAAGGGTCATACTCTCGATGTCAGCTACGGCGTAAACGCAATGGCAATTAACCATTCCGCAAATCAGATTCTCGGAATGACAAGCGAAACCGCCAAGAGTGCATCTTCCTACGGTTCATCCCGTCAGGCAATTGAAAGCAATGTCCTGCTTGACGACACGGCTGATATCGCAAAAGTCAGCAAGGCGATCGTTTCACTCGGATATGAGCTTTCCGAAGATGATACCGCAAAGGTTTTTGAAGCATTTAAAAGCTTTTCCGGTAAAAAGCAGGTCGGCAGCAAGGAGCTTGATGCAATTATCGCAACAGTTGCGCATCAGGTACCCCCGACCTACAGAATGCAGAGCTATGTTATAAATTCGGGAAATCTCATTTCGTCAACCGCAAATATCGTGCTTGAAAAAGGAAGCAGAACGCTCAAGGCAGTCGGCATGGGCGACGGCCCCATTGATGCCGCATTCCGTACCGTTGAGCAGATAATCGGTCACCACTATGAACTCGACGATTTCCAGATTCAGTCCGTAACCGAAGGCAGAGAAGCTATGGGTGAAGCTCTTGTCAAGCTCCGTTCAAACGGCAAGCTCTATTCGGGCAAAGGCATTTCAACAGATATTATCGGCGCAAGCATAATTGCATATGTCAACGCCCTCAATAAAATCGTTTATGAGGAGGGTAACGCATGAGACTTTCATTTTCAACCAACGGCTGGCAGGAAATGAGCTGGGCAGATTTTGTCAATACGGCAAACGACCTCGGCTTCAGCGGAATCGAAATCCACAACATCACGGATGAGAGGTTTACCGGTCCCGATGCTCCGTTCAACAAAGCAAACACCTCTGCAACGCTTCATAAGCTTGTTGAGAACTCTCTCAGCATCCCATGCATTGATACATACATCAATATCGCAGACGAGAGCAAAGCTGAGGAAGGCTTTGAAGAAATTGCAACCGCAATAGAAATCGCATCAAGAATCAGATGTTCTTATGTAAGAATCCACGCATACTCAACTGGCGACAAAAAATCGGAAGATGCTGCAGTAACCTCGCTTATCGGCAGACTCGTCGGCAAGGCAGAGCAGGACAACGTCACACTTCTTGTTGAAACTGTCGGCATTTACGCCGATACTTCAAGACTCCGTGACCTTCTTAATATCTTCGCATGCGATGCACTCGCCGCACTCTGGGATATCAACCATCCGTACAGAGATTTCGGCGAAGAACCTGACACAACAATCACAAATCTCGGCGCATATATAAAACATGTTCACGTCAAGGACTCCGCAATAGAAGACGGTGAGCTGAAATATAAGCTCATAGGTGAAGGAAATCTTCCCATCGGAACAATGCTGCGCGCACTTGAATCGGTTAACTATGACGGCTTCCTTTCATACGAATGCCAGCCCGAAAAAATGGAGGACTTCGGCTTTGCCGAAATCGTATTCCCACACTTTGTTAACTCAATCACGGTTTATGACCGCAAAAAGAAAAACGAAGAGCTTCTTCTTACCAACAGAAGCGGTTCGGGTAAATTCGTCTGGGAAAAGTATAAGCTCATCAACAAGACCTTCTCTCAGGTTCTTGATACGATGGTTGAAAAGTTCCCCGACCAGATTGCATATAAGTACACAACACTCGACTACACAAGAACATATTCACAGTTCCGTGACGATGTTGATAACTGTGCAAGAGCGCTCATCGCTCTCGGCGTAAAGCCCGGCGACAAGGTTGCCGTATGGCTCACAAACCTTCCGCAATGGTTCATCACTTTCTGGGCAACGACCAAAATCGGTGCCGTTCTCGTTACGGTAAACACCGCATATAAAATTCACGAAATCGAATATCTTCTCAGGCAGTCCGATACACACACTCTTGTGACAATTGAATCCTGCCTTGATTCAAATTACGCTCAGTCAATCGCAGAACTTTGCCCCGAGCTTGAGTTTGCCGTTCCCGGAAAACCTCTCCACTGCCGAAAGCTCCCCTTCCTTCGTAATGTCATTACGGTCGGCTACCGCCAGAAGGGTTGCCTGACATGGGAAGAAGCTATGGATATGGCTGTCAGAGTACCCATCGAAGAAGTTTACCGCAGAGCTGCGGCAGTTGACTGCCACGATGTTGCAAACATGCAGTATACATCGGGTACAACCGGCTTCCCCAAGGGCGTTATGCTCACTCATTATAATATTGTCAACAACGGCAAAACCATCGGCGACAGAATGGATATGTCCACCGCTGACCGCATGATGATTCAAGTTCCGATGTTCCATTGCTTCGGCATGGTTCTTTCGATGACCTCGATGATGACTCACGGCGGCACACTCTGCCCCCTGCCCTATTTCTCGGCAAAGTCATCGCTTGCCTGCATAAACCAGGAACACATCACCTGCTTCAACGGCGTTCCGACAATGTTCATTGCAATGTTCCAGCATGAGGACTTCGCAAAAACCGATTTCTCATATATGAGAACAGGTATAATGGCAGGTGCAAACTGTCCGCCTGACCTTATGAAGAGAGCTGCGGCAGAAATGAACATGACCGAAATACTTTCTGTTTATGGCGAAACGGAAGCTTCTCCCGGATGCACAATGGGTGAGGTAAACGAATCGCTTGAGGACAGAACCGAAACCGTCGGCAGCGCATTCCCGAATGTTGAATGCAAGATTATTGACCCCGAAACAGGCGAAGATCTTCCCGACGGAGAAAACGGCGAATTCGTTGCACGAGGCTATAATATAATGAAAGGTTATTATAAAATGCCCAAGGCAACGGAGGCTGCAATTGATAAGGAAGGCTGGCTCCACAGCGGCGATATTGCCTGCAGAAGACCCGACGGCTATTATCTCATTACCGGACGCCTCAAGGATATGATTATCCGCGGCGGTGAAAACATTTATCCGAGAGAAATCGAAGAATTCATTTTCACCCACGAATACGTTCAGGACGTTCAGGTTATCGGCGTTCCCGACAAGAGATACGGCGAAGAAATTATGGCTTGTGTCATCCTCAAAGACGGATGCTCAATGACCGAGGATGAAATGAAGGATTATATCAAATCTCACATGGCAAGACATAAGGTTCCCAGATACATTGAATTTGTTGAAGACTTCCCGAAGAACGCAGCAGGTAAGATTCTCAAATATAAAATGAGAGAAGACTTTGCAGCAAAATTGGGACTTTCAAAATAAAAAACACTAACCGAAAGGATGAAATAAAAATGTTAAACATCAAAATCGAGAGAACAACCTCTCCCAAGCAGAAGCCCGATGAAAACAACCTCGGCTTCGGAAAAATTTTCACTGACCACATGTTTGTTATGAACTACACCGAAGGTCAGGGCTGGCACGATCCCCGTATAGTTCCTTACGGCAATCTCACCCTCTCCCCCGCATGTATGGTTTTTCACTATGGCCAGGAAATGTTTGAAGGCCTTAAGGCATATAAGGGCGCTGACGGCGAAGTCCGTCTTTTCAGACCCGAAATGAACGCAAAGAGAACAAACGACACAAACAAACGTCTTTGCATCCCTGAGCTTCCCGTTGAAGACTTCGTTCAGGCTGTAAGCGAAGTTGTAAGAGTAGACAAGGACTGGATTCCCTCCGCTCCCGGTACATCGCTCTACATCCGTCCCTTCATCATCGCAACCGATGACTTTCTCGGCGTTGCTCCCTCAAAGACATATCTCTTCATCGTTATCCTCTCCCCCTCAGGCGCCTACTATTCAAGCGGTCTTGCTCCCGTAGGCATCTGGATTGAAGACGACTACGTAAGAGCAGTCAAGGGCGGTATGGGCTTTGCAAAGACAGGCGGTAACTACGCAGCAAGCCTTGCAGCTCAGGTTAAGGCACACGATGACGGCTATTCACAGGTTCTCTGGCTTGACGGTGTTGAAAGAAAGTATATTGAAGAAGTCGGCGCAATGAACATCTTCTTCAAGATTAACGGCACTATCGTCACTCCCATGCTCAACGGCAGCATTCTTCCCGGTATTACAAGAAACTCGGTTATCGAGCTTTGCAAGAGCTGGGGGCTTCCCGTTGAAGAGAGAAAGATTTCCGTTGATGAGCTTCTCGAAGCACAGAAAAACGGCACTCTTGAAGAATGCTTCGGCACAGGCACAGCGGCAGTTATCTCACCCGTCGGCAAGCTTCGCTATAAGGATGATGTTATGACAATCAACGGCGGCGAAATCGGCGAAATCAGCCAGAAGCTTTATGATACCGTTACCGGCATCCAGGGCGGCACCTGCGAAGACAAGTTCGGCTGGGTAACCGTTCTTTAATCCGATTATGAACAACAAGCGAATAACTCTTTTTGCCGGTCATTACGGCAGCGGAAAGACGAATATTTCGGTAAACTACGCACTTTGGCTTAAAGAAAAGCATGAAAAAGTCGTTATTGCCGACCTTGATATCGTCAACCCCTATTTCCGCTCAAAGGACAGTGAAAAACATCTTGAAGAAAGAGGAATCCACCTCATTTCATCGGAATATGCAAACTCCAACGTTGACGTGCCTGCAATGCCTTCCGAAGCTTATGCGATTATCGATAATAAGCAAACTGTTGCGGTTATCGATGTCGGCGGAGACGACAGAGGCGCTCTTGCAATGGGCAGATATGCCCCTGCAATTCTTGAAGAAAATGACTACGAGATGCTTTTCGTTATCAACAAATACCGTCCGCTCACTCCCGACTGTGCATCGACCATTGCTGTTATGCACGAAATCGAGACAGCTTGCGGAATGAAATTCACCGGAATCGTCAACAATTCCAATCTTGGCGATGAAACAGGTGAAGAAACCGTACTTAAATCAGCAGCCTATGCCGATGAAATTTCAGAAGCAAGCGGACTGCCGATAAGAATGACAACGGTAAAAGAAGACCTTTACGATAAACTCAAAGATAAAGTTGTTAACTGCTCCCCGATTAAGCTTTTTGTAAGACAATCGTGGGCAAAACAGGAGGAAGATTTATGGCTAAAGTAACGTTTAATACTGACCTCTGCAAGGGCTGCGGTCTTTGCGTAGGTGCGTGCCCCAAAAAGATTGTGGCACTTCTCAAGGATGAAATCAACGCCAAGGGTTATCATCCCGCAGGCATCACAGACCAGTCAGCTTGCATCGGTTGCGCATTCTGTGCAACAATGTGTCCCGACTGCGTAATCACCGTTGAAAAGTAAGGAGAAAGAAAAATGGCTGAAAAAGTTTTGATGAAGGGTAACGAGGCTCTTGCAGAAGCAGCTATCATGGCAGGCTGCCGCCACTAC
>JAFQRF010000017.1 GCA_017410195.1 Clostridia bacterium
CGGAAGGGGTTGATGCCCCTGCCGTGACGCCGATTTCGGCGTGATTGGAAAAATTTATGGTCCTGAGCTCTTCGGCTCCTTCCACCAGATATGTTTCACAGTTTTTTTCGCACACGGATTTAAGCTTGACCGTATTTGAACTGTGGCGGCCGCCAATGATAATCATCAGGTCACTTTTCTTTGAAAGTTCCTGAGCTTCATCCTGTCTTTTACGGGTCGCAAAGCATATTGTATCAAAAATTTTTGCGTTTGTACAGTCTATTTTTATTTTTTCTTTACAAATTTTCCATACATTTTGCGAAAATGTCGTCTGGGAAACAATTATTATTCTTTTTTTGCACAATTCTTCGTTTTTCGACAGAATTTTTTCCAGTTCTTCCAAACTGTTAAAAACAAAAACATCGCCGTTGCAGTGACCCATAATCCCCATGACTTCAGGATGATTGGGGTCGCCTGCAATCATAACGGGATTTTCCTTCGACGAATTCTCCGCAACTATTTTGTGAATTTTCTTTACAAACGGGCAGGTTGCATCGCATATTTCGGCACCGATATTTTCAAGCTCATCATAAACTGACTTTGCAACTCCATGCGCTCTTATTATGACGGTTTCGCCTTTTTTTGCCTGCTCCGGCAAGTCAATAGTGCGAACACCCTTTTCCTCAAGCTCCGAGGTCACCCTTGTGTTATGGATAAGCTGACCGAGAGCTACCGCAGGGCATTCCTTATCTGCAATCTCATATGCCATATTAACCGCACGGTCAACACCGAAGCAGAATCCTGCCGTTTCCGCAAGTGTTATTCGCAATGTCCCATCTCCCAGAGCTTTACAATTTCGCCCATGATGTTCTGGGCACATCCCCTGATTTCTTCTCTTGAGCTTTCATCATTGAGTCCGAGCTTTTCATAAGGGATAACCTCGCCGTAGCGAATGGTAAGCTTGGTATGTTTTTTCAAATCCGTTGAGGTGTAAATTGAAACGGGAAGAACATCAGCCTTTGCTTCCTTTGCGATAACCGCTACGCCCGACTTTGCTCTTGCGGGCTTAAAGTTCTTTGAACGTGTTCCTTCCGGGAACATTCCGAGAACATATCCCTCTTTGACAATTCTGATAGCATAGTTGAGAGCTTCGGAATCCGCACCGCCTCTGACAATGGGGAAACCGTTAAGCTTTGAGAGGAAATATTTTACTATCGGATTTTCAAAAAGCTCTTTTTTTCCCATGAAATGAAGCTGTCTTTTTTTCATTCCGAGAGCAATAAAAACGGGATCAAGCGCATTGATATGATTCGATGCAAGAATGAAGCCGCCGTTTTCGGGGATATTTTCTTCACCGACATATTCGACCTTATAAAGCATTTTTTCGAGTGCAATACCAACAGGACGCATTCTGTCATAAAGACTGCCCTCTGTTACTTTTGAATAATCAAAACCCTTCATTATATAGCCTCCTTGACAATTCTTATTATTTCATTTATGGATTCTTCAAGATTGAGATTTGTTGTATCAACAATAACGCCGTCCTCGGCGGGTTTCAGGGGTGCAATTTCTCTGTGAGAATCATTATAATCCCTTTCAATCAAATCTTCAAGCACGTCTTTATATTCCACCTGAGAACCTTTTTCAATAAGCTCTTTATATCTTCTCATTGCCCTTGATTCGGGTGATGCGGTGAGAAATATTTTCACCCTCGCATCAGGAAGAACAACCGTTCCGATATCTCTGCCGTCCATTATGCAGTTATTTCTCTTGGCGATATCTCTCTGCAAGTCAAAAAGAAACGCTCTGACCTCGGGAACTGCAGAAACATCGGATGCTGCCATTGATGCCGGCGGGGTTCTGATTTCTTCGGAAACATTTTCACCGTTAAGCAAAACCTTCTGTTCGCCGTTTTCAAAAACAAGGTCAACGCTGATATCTCCGAGAGTAGCGGCAACGGCAGCCTTATCCTTGGTATCAATTCCTTTTCTGAGAGCGTTTACGCCGACTGTTCTGTAAAGTGCGCCGGTATCAACATAAATAAAGCCGATTGCCTTCGCTGCGGCTCTTGAAATTGTACTTTTCCCTGCGCCTGCAGGACCGTCAATTGCAACATTAATAATATCATTCATAATACACACCACGTTCATTTTTTATTTCTTCGGCAACGCTCAGACCTGCAAGCCTGCCCGTTGAAAATGCAATCTGAAGATTGAAGCCACCCGTATAGGCATCAACATCAATGACCTCACCTGCAAAATAAAGACCTTTGAGAATCTTTGATTCCATTGTTTTAGGGTTTATCTGTGATATATCAACACCGCCCGAAGTAATGATTGCTTCTGCGACGGGTCGGAACCCCGTGACAGTTACGCACAAACCTTTGAGAAGCGCAACGAGCGATGCACGCTGTTCTTTTGTTATCTGATTAACTTTGGTTGAAAGAGGGATTTTGCTGAGCTTCACAATTACGGGAACAAGCTTTTTAGGGAGAAGAGAATTAAGTGCGTTTATAAAATTTTTATTTGTATTCTCCGAAAAATCACGCAGGATTCTTGCACCAAGCTGTTCGGGAGTGAGCGCAGGCTTTAAATCAATATATATTTTATATTTTCCGCTTTTCATGTTGCGCATATGCGCCGATGCGCTGAGTATCATCGGACCCGACACGCCGAAATGAGTGAAAAGCATTTCACCGAAATCGGTATAAACAGTCTTTCCGTTTTCGGTATCGACAACCTTTATTTCGCTGTTGCGAAGAGAAAGCCCCATAAGCTCGCTGCAAAAGCCCTCATGAATTTCAAGAGGAACAAGTGAAGGAACAAGGTCGGTTATTTTATGACCCGCTTGTTTTGCAAGCTCATAGCCGTCACCGGTTGAACCCGTTCCCGGATAGGAAAGACCTCCGGTTGCGATTATTATTTTATCGGCAAATATTTCATCGCCCGACTCGGTTCTGACACCTGTAACGCATTCACCGTCATGCAGTAATCCAACCGCTCTGCCATGCATGAACCTAGCCCTGCGCTTTGCATATGCGGTAAGAGCATCGACTATATCAACGGCATTATCCGAAACCGGAAAAACTCTGTTGCCCCTTTCGGTTTTGAGTTCAACGCCGTTATTCTCAAAAAAATCAATAATATCCGAAGGCATGCACCTTGAAAACGCACCGTAAAGAAATCTTCCGTTCCTCGGAACATTCGCAATAAGCTCCTGCAAGGAAGCGCAGTTATTGGTAACGTTGCATCTGCCCTTACCCGTTATCATCAGCTTTCTTGCCGGACGTTCGTTCCTTTCAAGAACTATCGTTTCAACTCCTTCATGCGATGCCGCACCTGCCGCCATAAGACCCGCGGCACCTCCGCCAATCACGAGAAGAGCTGTTTTCATTTGCTGCCCTCCCCGCCCGTACGGTAAACATGGTATTCATCCCATATTTTTTCAAGCTCACGGAAATCGTTATAAACATCATCCTGCTTCTTTCTTGCCGCCGCAGCAACAAGAGCGTTGATAAGGCTGAGCGGTGCAACAAGTGAATCAACAAAAGAAACCATGCTGCTTTTGGCAACAAGAAGATGGGTTGCAAGCTGAGCAATGGGCGACATTTCGCCGTCGGTTATTGAAATAATCGTCGCTCCCCTGTCCTTGGCAAAATTCAAAGCCTTTACCGTCTGCGTCGAATACCTCGGGAAGCTGATTGCAATGCAGACGTCATCGGCACCGATACGGAACATTTGCTCAAAAATCTCGCTTGAAGCGGAGGTATCGACAAGAACAACATTTTCATAAAGGAATCTAAAATAGAATGCTGCAAAGCTCGCAAGAGCGGCAGAGCTTCTTACACCGAGAATATATATTTTTTTTGCATTATTGATTGCGTCTGCACTTTTCTCGAACGCATCACGGGAAATTCCTTCTCTTGTTGCTTTTATCATTTCAATATCAACAGCAAATGCTTTATCAAGCATATCATCGCCGTCGAAGCGGCTTGCGGCAACATCCATTCGCTGAACGCTTGTCAGGTGGCTTTTAACCATCTCCTGCAGATATTTCTGCAGCTCGGGATAACCGTCAAAACCTATGTTTGAAGCAAAACGGACTACGGTTGACTCGCTTACGCCAACCGCTTTTCCGAGACTTGCCGCAGTCATAAACGATGCTTTTTCATAGTTGTTCATTATGTAATCAGCGATTTTTTTATGACCTTTCGAAAGCGTTTTATAAATATCTTCTATTTTTCGATTGAAATTTTCAGCCATATCAACACCTCATTTCATACAGAATTTATTTTACACCAACAGCTTCGAAAATGCAAGCAGATTTTAAAATCCTGCAAGATTTCTTTCATTTTTATTCATTGACTGTTTGATTGCGTTAGTGTATAATTGTATAAAATATCCTCGTAAAGGAGATTATCACTATGTCATCATCAACCCTTTTATGGTATAATGCCCCTGCAAAGGCATGGACTCAGAGCCTGCCAATCGGCAACGGCACTCTCGGTGCCATGATTTACGGCGGCACATCAAAAGAGCTTCTCTGCCTCAACCACGACGAGCTTTGGACGGGTATGCCCAAAAACACAGTAAGAGACGGCGCTCCCGAGTCATTCAGAAAAGCCCGTGACCTTGCTCTCAGCGGCAAGCTTCTTGAAGCGGAAGAAGAGATTGAAAACAACTTTGAAAGCGTCTGGAGTCAGGCATATATGCCTCTCGGCAACCTTGAAGCAGAATTTTCGTTCAAGGGACGTGCAAAAGATTACAAAAGAACACTTGACCTTGAAAACGCTGTTTCAACAGTTGAATTCACTTGTTCGGGCGTGAAATATAAAAGAGAATATTTCGCATCCTACCCTGCAAAGGCAATTGCCGCAAAATTCACTGCCGAAGGCGGAAAGCTCAACTTTTCTTTCGGTCTTACCTCAAAGCTTCGCAGCAGCAGCTTTGTTGACGGCGACTGCGTTATACTCGACGGCGAATGCCCCGGAGAAAACAACGATGGCAACGATTCCTGCAAACAGGTATACTATGATGAACCCGAAAAGAAGGGGATACATTTCAGAGCGGCTGTCAAGGTTATTACCGACGGAACAAAAAAACTGACGGAAAACCGCCTGTTCATCAGCGATGCAACCGAAGCGGTTCTTTTCTTTACTGCAGAAACAAGTTTCAACGGCTTTGATAAGCAGCCCTATACCGAAGGCAAGGAATATATTGAACCCTGCATGAACAGAATCGCAGCACTCAACGATTATGATGCCGTTAAGGCAGCTCATCTTGAGGATTACAAGAGCATCTATGGCAGAGTAAATCTTGACCTTGGTGAAGGCAGAGAGGATATTCCCACAGATAAGCGTCTTAACGTTTTCAAGAGAAACAAAGAGGATATCTCGCTTATTACTCTTGTCTATAATTACGGCAGATATCTTGCAATTTCTTCTTCAAGAGAAGGCTCGCAGCCCTCAACGCTTCAAGGAATATGGAACGACAGAATCATTCCGCCATGGCACTCAAACTATACCGTAAACATTAACACAGAAATGAACTACTGGCCCGTACTCATGTGCCGCATGCCCGAAGTGAACCTTCCTCTTATCAAGATGGTTGAAGAACTCAGCATCAGCGGCGAAAAAGCAGCGAAGGGTCAGTACGGCGCAAAGGGTTGGACATCGCATCATAACGTTGACCTCTGGCGGCTCTCAACTCCCGTTGCAGGAAGCGCACAGTGGGCATTCTGGCACGGCTCATCAGGCTGGCTTTGCGAACACCTTTTTGCTCATTACGAATATACAAACGATAAAGACTACCTTGCAAACACCGCATATCCCGTTATGAAAAAAGCTGCGGAATTCTATCTTGACATCATGGTTGAGCATGAAGGAAAGCTTGTTCTCGCTCCCGGAACATCACCCGAAAACTCGTTCTGGTATGAGG
The DNA here is from genome assembly GCA_017410195.1 of Clostridia bacterium. Classification (GTDB taxonomy): domain Bacteria; phylum Bacillota; class Clostridia; order Oscillospirales; family Acutalibacteraceae; genus CAG-177. The sequence goes on from JAFQRF010000017.1 coordinate 5,916, forward strand.
ATAAGAAATGCAGCGTAGCTAAGTACAGCACAATGTCAATGTCAATTGCAAGAGAGCTTTTTGAAAATTGCATAAAGAGCTGCAATATTCTCGGTATTGATTCCGATTTTGCCGCAACACTCAAAGACACTCTCTCAAACATGGCGGATTTCAAACTCGGCAGCGACGGCCAGCTCCTTGAATTCGACGACGATTATCCCGAAACCGAAATTCACCACAGACACGTTTCTCATCTCTACGCTCTTCATCCCGCTAACATTATTACCGTTGACGGAACTCCCGAGCTTGCAAAAGCATGCCGCAGAACTCTCGAACGCAGAGGTGACAACGGTACGGGTTGGAGTCTCGGTTGGAAAATAAACTTCTGGGCAAGACTTTTTGACGGCGACCACGCACTCAAGCTCATTGAAATGCAGCTTCGCCCCGTAAAGAGCGTAGGCATCAATTATACCAAGGGCGGCGGAACATACGAAAATCTTTTTGATGCTCATCCTCCGTTCCAGATTGACGGCAACTTCGGTTTTGTCAGCGGCATAACGGAAATGCTCATGCAGAGCCATGACGGCAGAATTTACATCCTTCCCGCACTTCCCTCAAAGTGGAAGAATGGTAAAGTAAGCGGTCTTTGGGCAAAGGGCGGAGTTGTTGTTGACATTGAGTGGAAAAACGGCAAACTCCTCAACTACTCCCTCGAAGGTAACGGCAAATATACTGTTATTGTTGACGGCAAAGAAAAAGAAATCGAGCTTACAGGCAAGAAGGTAACATTCAATGCCTGATAACAAATACGATCTTTACGATTTTGACAAAACGGTTTATCCGCAGGACAGCGAAACGGTTTTTCTGTTTTACTGCATTCTTCACAGACCTTATCTGGTTTTAATAACACCGTGGCTTTTGCTGAATCTGATTCTGTTTTTTCTCGGCTTCGGCGATAAATATAAGGGCAGATGCTTTTCTTTTCTCCGTTTTATCGACGGAGAAAAGATGGCTGAAAAGTTTTGGAATAATCAGCAGAAAAATATTTACCCGATATTCAACCCCGAAAGCAGAGAAAGACCGATTGTCGTTTGCTCCGCATCACCTGAATTTTTTCTTAAGCCCATATGCGAAAAATACAAGGTTGATGTAATGATTGCAACGAGAATGAACCCAAAAACAGGCGAAATCGACGGCTTTAACTGCAAGGATAAACAAAAGCCCCTGCGGCTTGCAGAGGCTTTACCCGATGCCGAATTCATCAATGTTTATTCGGACTCGCTAAAAAACGATATTCATATTTTCGAACTCGGAAAACGATGCTTTCATGCAAAAAAAGGAACGCTTACCGAAATGAGCATTGAAGAAATAAGACAAAAAGCCAAAAATTAAATATCAATTATCACGGGATCTGCACCGAGAGAAGGCAAAAGCTTCTCGGTCAGGTCCTTTGTTTTTATTTTTAGCGTTGCCGTGTTGTCACTCGGATGACAGCAGATAAACTCCTCTTCAAGGATACTTACGTCAATTGCAAGCTTCACCTTTTTATCCGCATCAAAAAAAAGGCTTGTTACGCTCAAAGAACCCGGTTCGGTATTCAGCAATTCACGCATCTTTTCCGCAGATGCAAACGAAAGACGTGATGTGCCGAGCTTTTTTGAAACATCCTTTGTCACAAATTTCTTCTCGCCCGCCATCATAAGCAGAAAATAAACGCTTCCCGTTGTTGTGGTCAGCAGAAGATTCTTGCATATTCTGCCGTTGATTCTTTCTTCGATTTTTCCGCATTCCTCAATGGTAAACGCAGGCTTATGATAAATTATTTCAAAATTAACCGCCGTGCTTTCAAGATAATTGCAGACGGTTTTTATTTTATCGTTCATAGGTTTTGCCTTTCACTTGAATTCAACAAAAAAGGGTGTCACTCAGACACCCTTTTGATTCTTTATTATTTGAAAAGGTTTTCAACTGTTTCAACAAGTTCAACAATTCCGACACAGATTGCTTCTATGAATGAATCGATTTTTCCGAGGAAATCGTTGATGCCGGTATCAAAAATGATATCACCTGCCGAGCAGTTATATTCGTCAACAATAGGACCTACGAAATCAGCGTATGCTTCAACAACCTTATTGAGAACGCCGTTAACCGAACCTGCATCCGCATCAGCAGCGAAACCGCATACCGACATAAGAGATGCAACTGCTGCAAAAACAAGTAAAACAGAAATGAATTTTTTCATAGTGATGGCTCCTTAGTCATAGTAATTAATTATATTATATAACATTTTATTACTGTTGTCAATGCCTTTATTTATGCGCATAAAAAGCCGAGGCATAGTCCTCTTCGCTGATTTTGACAGATTTCCACGGTCCGCTGCTGCAATCCTCATGGATAAGCATTCCACCGTCATAGGTGTGGATATTGATATAGTTTGATTTGCCTCTTTCAAGCACCCAATTTTCAGATATGTGCGGATTATCGTTTCCGAAAACGCTTTCATCAAGCGTAAATTCTCCGCCGTTAAGCTCACCGCAGCAAAAATATACGATTTTATCCTCGGCATCAAACTCAATGATACCGCGGCTCGTGTTGCTCTGAATCAAATATCTTCCGTTATTATCCTTAATAAACTCAAGGAATTCTTCTGCTCTTTCACCGCCCGAATCTTCAACGGAATAGACATATCTAAAGCCGTCTGCCTTTTCGCTGTATTCAACGGAATATTCTTTTACAACCGTTTCGGAAAAAAACTGCAGAATATAGCTTGCCTTCCCGTCGGATTCATAAACAAGCTTCATGCCGTTGGTCTTATGAGCAAAAACGCTGTTTGCCGATTCGGCGGTAAGGAGCGGACTGAATTCACGGGTAAGCTCGAAATCCGAAAGCATAAACGGCTCAAACGCCGTCAGAACATATTCCTTTTCAAGAAAATATTCACTCTCCGCATTGGATTTCACTGTTTCATTGTGTGCATTTTCAAGCACTGTAACCTTTGATTTCATCGCTGATACAACGGCATCAAATCTGCTTCTGCAACCCTGAAAATCAAGGTCAGTGTTGGTTATATCAAGCATGTCCGCCGTTTTCAGCTTCGGCTCTTCCGGTTTTTCGGAGCAAGAGCAAAAAAGGAAAAGAATCGCAACCGATAACGCAATAATTCTTTTCATCTTATTTTTCGCTCAGCAGCTTTGCAAGCTCGTCCATAAAGGTATTGATATCCTTGAACTGACGGTAAACCGATGCAAAACGGACATAGGCAACCTCGTCAAGATCCTTTAGCTTATCCATGGCAAGCTCGCCGATGTGAACGGAAGTAACCTCTCTGTCAAATGAATTTTGAAGAGTTGTTTCTATTTCGTTAACCGCAGTTTCGATTTTTTCAAGGGAAACAGGTCGCTTTTCGCATGCTCTGAGCATGCCGTTGAAAAGCTTGTTACGGTCGAAAACCTCTCTTGATTTATCCTTTTTAACAACGATAACGGGTACGCTTTCGATTACTTCGTATGTAGTGAAACGCTTCTGGCAGCTTATGCATTCTCTGCGGCGGCGTATACGCTCGCCTTCATCGGTAGGTCTTGAATCGATAACCTTGCTTTCTTCGCAACCGCAAAACGGGCATTTCATATTTTTATTCTCCTTCGGTACACAACATAGTGTGTTTAATACAATAAGTATAACACAATTTCATCTTTTTTCAAGTATTATTTATTGATTTTAGATGCTCAAACGATTCAATAAGCTCATCAACCGTACCAAAGCCCTCTCTGTAAAGCTCGATTATATAATCGCCGCCGTAACGGACAGAATTCATAACCGAAAAAAGCGTTTTGAAATCAAAACATCCCCTGCCCGGCGGCAGGCAGTCACTCTGCGGATTATGGTCGCTGATGTGGATACGGATTATATCGTTCTTGAATTTTTCGGCAAATTCAACCGGATTAAATCCCGACCTCACTGCTTGCTTGACATCAAAAACAAGCTTAAAATCATCCTTGAGATAATTTTTCATTTTTTCAAGAAAATCAGGGGTTGCACTGAAATGACCGTTAACATTTTCCTGAGCAACTCTGACGTTGAATTCCCTTCCCGATTCAGCAAGCCCCGCAAAACGCTCAAAATATTTTTCATGCGGCAGCTTCCCGACAGTACGCATACCGTGGATTATTGAAATATCTGCACCAAGCAGGGCTGTGACCTCAAAGAACCTTTTATAAAAATCAATAACATCAAGGTAACGCCGCTCGTATTCTCCGAAAAGCATAAACGTTTCCGAAAAAGAAGAAAACGGGTGTACTGCGGTTATTTTCATGCCGTATTCTTCTTTTATTGAGTTCAGAAGCTTCGCAAATTCTGCCGTTGTTTCGCTTATTGAATTAAGAAATACCTCGCAGGTTTTTATTCCGTTTCTGCCGAGCAAATCAAGAGCTTCCTCGGTATTCATGGGATAAAGGCACGAGGTTGATATTCCGTAAGACATAATATTTATTCCTCAGATGGTATTATTTTAGATTTGAAAAGTCCGCATTCTTTCTGTATAATTTTCTGTAGAAGGGGGATACCGAATGAAAAAAATTAAAATTCACCGCTGTTCAAAAAGATTTCTGATAATCGGTACTGCAGTTACCGTTTTGATTATCGCTGCATCAACAGTCCTCTACATAGGTGCGGGAAGACTGTTTGATTATCACCTTGCAACCGATATAAGCGAGAAGCTTCTCGCCGCCTCCAGACCGGTTTCAGTTACGGTCTGCATTGGGTCGCTCGGTCTTGAATATTTCTTTAAGCAAAAGAAATCCGAATAAGATTATACCATAGCGGCAATTAAAATTCAACAGTGCAAAAAAGTCGGGAAAAATTAACTTTTTTCTCGACTTTTCGGTTTGTATATGTTATTATAAATTTTAGTATACGGAGAAATACGTGTTTCGGAAGGAGATAATTATGCTCAGAGTTGCAATGCTTTCAAAATGGCATGTTCATGCCGCAGGATACGCAAGAGAATTTCTTGCAACGGGCAAGGCTGAAATCACCGTCGTATGGGACGAAAAGCCCGAGAGAGGTGCCGAATGGGCAAAAGAACTCGGCTGCGATTTCGAGGAAAACCTTGATTCACTTCTTGCGAGAGAAGATGTTGATGCGGTTTGCTGCTGCACTCCTACAACAATGCATACCGACGTACTTATCCGTGCTGCAAAGGCAGGAAAGCACATATTCACCGAAAAAACTCTTGCATGCACCGTTGCCGAATGCAAAGAAATTGAAAAAGCAATTGAAGAAAACGGAGTTACATTCGTTATTTCATTCCCCGACAAAGTATGGCCTATCGTTAAATTCGCAAAGAAACATATCGAAAACGGCGATTTCGGCAAGGTTACAAATGTCAGAATCCGCAACGCTCATAACGGCGTAAGCGGCAAATGGCTGCCTGAATACTGGTTTATCAAAGATGACTGCGCAGGCGGTGCAATGATGGATCTCGGCTGCCATGCTATGTATCTTCTTTCATATCTTTGCGGAAAGCCAAAAAAGATAACGGGCATTGCAAACTCGGTTTTCGGAACACCCGTTGACGAAAATGCAATTTCAATTATTGAATTTGAAAGCGGAACCATCGGTGTTTCCGAAACATCTTTCCTTGCATTCTCATCGCCATTTACAATTGAAATTCACGGCACTGAAGGCATTCTTCTCTGGCAGGGCGGCGAAATCAAATATAAAACAACCGAAACCGTAAAGCTCAACAAGGGCTTTATTTCTCCCGACAATCTTCCCGAGGAAGGACAAAAGCCGATTATCAGATTCGTTGATGCCTGCATTAACGGAACGGGGTCTCCCGAAGGTCTCGGAACAAAGGATGCAATCGAGCTTGCAGTTCTTCTCGAAAACTCTTACATATCATACGAAACCGGAACTACAGTAGAAATAAAGGAGTGAACGTGCAAATGAAAACAGAGCTTCATTATTACGACATTTTCCCGAAAGTTTTTCCTGCAGGGAAAGAAGTTACCGTCACAATAAAGCCCCTCGGTGCGCACGCCGAATTCAAAAATCCCGAAGGCATTGTTCTGAAAATCTTCGGTCTTGACGACGGAAATCCCAGAGATTATCCTCACAGAAAAAACGGTCAGCCCGTTCCGTTTGAATTTGACGGCTGCATAAAATTCAAACATATCTTTCCCCGTGAGCAACAGTATTATATCAGAATATTTGATAAAGAAACCGATAAAAGGCTTCTTCAGCTGAGCGTTTATGCACTTGACGAGGACCTTTGCGGAAGATATCCTCTTATCGGCGACCTTCATATGCACACCTGCCGTTCAGACGGCAAGCAGTCACCTGCAATAGTCAGTGCAAACTACAGAAAGCACGGCTACGATTTCTTTGCAATCACCGATCACCATCGCTACTATCCTTCACTTGAAGCAATTGAAGCATATAAGGATGTGCCGATTGAATTCAACATTGTTCCCGGCGAAGAGGTTCATCTTCCCGACCTTACGCCTGACCACATCAATGATGTTCATATTGTAAACTTTGGCGGAAAATATTCAGTCAACGGACTTCTCAGGGACGAATACGCAGAAGAATTCGGAAATGACATTGACATGCGCCGTTTTGAGGGTTTCCCCTGCCCCGACACAATGACTGAGGATGAATACAGAGCCGAGGTTGATGCTCTCGCCGCAACTCTTGATATTCCCGAAGGAATTGAACCGTTTACATATGCAAGCTGCGTATGGGTATTCAACCACATTAAAAAAGCTGAGGGTCTCGGAATATTCTGCCACCCCTATTGGCTTTCAAATGTTCATCAGGTTCCCGAAAACATCACAAACTACATGCTCAAAACTCATCCGTTTGATGCATTCGAGGTTCTCGGCGGTGAAAACTATTATGAACACAACGGCTTCCAGACCCATAAATATTATGAAATAAAGGCTCAGGGCTATGATTTTCCCATCGTCGGCAGCACCGACAGTCACAGTTCAATAAACAACGAAAATGCTTATGTCGCTTCAACAATGGTATTCTCTCCCAAAAACGAAAGAGTCGCCATCATCGATTCAATCAAGAACTATTATTCAATCGCAATTGACGGCATAAGCAAGGAATTCAGACTTGTAGGCGATTTCAGACTTGCCCGCTATGCAACCTTCCTTCTTCAGGATTATTTCCCGCTTCACGATGACCTCTGCTATGAAGAAGGCAGAGCGATGAAGGACTACGTTTGCGGAGTTGAAGGCGCAAAAGAAACTCTCGAATTCATCAGCGGAAGAATTCAGAAGCAGAGAGAAAAATATTTTGCTTTTTAAGCAGGAGGTAATAACTAATGGCTAAAGAACGCTCACTTGAAGCAGCCGAATTTCAGCATCCTAATAAAATCGGCATCAAGGAAGGTATAGGCTATATGCTCGGAGACGCCGGCAACCTTTTCGTGCTGACCTATGTTTCGTCATTTCTTAAAGTTTTCTACACAGACGTTTTAAAAATTGCCGAAAGCAAGGTTGCAACCCTTTTCCTTGTCACCAGACTCTGGGATGCAATCAATGACCCGATGTGGGGCGCACTTGTCGCAAAGAAAAAGCCTAACAAAGACGGTAAATTCAGACCATATCTCAAAAGGCTCTCCATACCGCTCGGCATATCGGCTATGCTCTGCTTCGTTGATTTCAGATCGTTTACAAGCAGCGATGCAATGGTTCTTCTTTTTGCATACATAACCTACATCGCATTCGGCATGCTTTACACCGGAATGAACATCCCCTTCGGTTCGCTTGCATCCGTTATTACCGATGACCCCGACGGAAGAACGCTTCTTTCAACCTTCCGTTCAATCGGCGGCGGTATCGGCGGCGCAGCTCCTCTGCTCATTGCACCGTTCATCATTTACAAAACGGTCGGTGTAAATGCAGAAGGTAATCCCATTGAAGCCGCAGATGCAAACGGCATGATGATGTTCGGAATTATCATGGGCGTCTGCTCAATTGTATTCTATTTTGCATGCTTCAAAACCACCAGGGAACGCATTCCTTCGGAGGCAGACCCTAAGGTTGACATGAAGAAAACCTATCTCGGTATGCTCAAAAGCCGACCTTTTGTCACTTGCGCTCTTGCAGGCGTTCTTATCAGCGGTCAGCTTCAGTTTGCATCTCTTAACCAGTATCTCTACAAGAACTATTTTGAAAATACAAGCCTTTCGGTTATCGGCACCATTGCAAACTACCTTCCGATGGTTATTATGATTCTCCTCATGCCAAAGCTCGTCAAGAAATACGGCAAAAAAGAGCTCTGCGGAATCGGTACATTCTTTGCTGCAGCGGCATCAATTCTTATGTATATCATCGTTCCCAAGTGCGACAGGCTCTCAACCGCACCCGTTGTTTTTATGATATTCCTCTTCATCATCGGCTTCGGTTATTCGTTTGTCAGCATCACAAACTGGGCTGTTGTTGCCGATGTTATTGATTATCAGGAATATAAAACCGGCATCAGAAGTGAAAGCGCAATCTATGCGGTTTATACCTTCTGCCGCAAGCTTGGTCAGACCGCTGCAGACACCGGCGGACTTCTCCTTCTCAACAAGGTTGCAGGCTACGACGGTGCAACAATGGGCGACAAGGGTTATATCCCCGAGGTCGGCGAAGGAATCCTTTTTGTTTGCACAATAATTCCTGCAATCGTTTATACTCTTGTATTCATCCTTATGCAGTTCGGTTATCCGCTTAACAAGGCAAACCTTGAACCTGTTTATTCTTATGTCAGAAAAGCAAGAGGCTCATCCGAAGAAACCGCAAATGCATAATGACAAAGAGGCTGTAAAAAAAGCGCAGACCGCATAAAACAATATAAAACAAGGGGTTCTACAGGAATTAATATCCTGCAGAACCCTAAAATTTTACACAAAAGTTTAAAATGAAGAAAAACAATGTTTTATACTACGAACAAACTTCGCCACTCGACGTACTTTTGTACGCCTTCGGGCAAGCATAACAGGGCTGAAGCCTTGTTATTGCTCAGTTTGTCCGTTCTGCATCTTTTTTTCCTATCCCCTTCAAAAAGGCTGTAAAAAACGCAAGTTTTTTACAGCCTTTTTGATATATTTTCGGAGGGCTTATGCCGCGGTAATTCCGCTGCTGACAAGTGCATTCATCAAATCCTTGCGAGCCGTCCACAGTCTGTTTTTGACGGTACTGACGGGTACTCCGATACTGTCTGCAATCTGTGCTACGCTGAGGTCATTATAATATTTCATAATAACGCATTCTCGTTTCTCTTCGGTAAGACCGCCTATTTCATGCATAACAACCCCTGCAAGCTCTGCATTTTCAACTGTTTCTTCCAGAGAGCGATCACACTCTGCCTGTGCTGCGGCATCAAAATTCCTCTCATCCCACTCCGAAAACAGAAGGGGGTTTTTCTTTTTAAGCAAATCTCTGCTTTTATTTGCAACAATTCTTCCGAACCAGCTTTGAACACTCTCTGTTTTTTCGAGGGAAGAAATGCGCGAAAGAAGAACCATATAGCTTTCCTGAACAGCATCCTCCGCATCGAATTTATTGCCACAAAGCTTGAGTGCAATAAAATATGCTCTTGAAGATGTGAGATTATAAAACTCTGTAAAGCCCGACTGATCTCCGTTTTTAAGCTGAACAGCAAGTTCATTTATTCTTTCTGTATTAGTTTTCATGTTCTTCTCCTCCGTTCCGAAAAAGATTTTATCAGTATTTATCCATTATCTTTTTAAGCCTCATGTTATTGAGCTTTTCCCACATCGGGAATATCAACCCTCCGCCGAGACGGCATGCTGCCTCATGGATTGCGGCATAATAAGCGACCCTGAAATCGGAAAGTTCCGAAAGGTTATGAACCTCTTTGTATTTTTCATAAATTCCGAAGCACCCGCCCCACATATTCAAAAATTGATAGAGGTCATATTCTCTGTCCGCCCACATCGAACCCGAAGGGTCAATAAACCCGGTCAATTTCATGGTTTTCGGGTCAGCCATAATGTTCATTATATTGAGGTCACCGTGAATCAGCACGGGATTTTCAGGTTCTTCGCAAATCTCATCGAATATCCTTGTTGCATTTTTAAGAAGCTCAAGGTCATTTTTTCCGTATTTTCCTTCCCTGCAAAGCTTATCCAAACCGTAAATCCACGGTTCAAGCTTTTCGGAACGGTAAAACTCACACCAGCTTGTAAATCGGGGATTGTCAAGCTCACCGAATTTTTCGCCTGTTACTTTATGCCATTGAGAAACTCCGTCAACAACCGCTTGAGCAAACTCCAGTTTTTGAGTCTTGCTTTTAAACAGAAACATCGGATCAAGCGCATTCTTTCCTTCAATAAAAGTCATACCCATAAGTGCGGATTTTTCATCCGCATGAACGAAAAGGACCTCGGGCATTGTAACGGATGTATTTGCCGAAAGAATACGAAGCTGTGACGCCTCTTTATTTTGATTTCCCTGCTCACGAAACGCTTTTACGACAATATATCTGCCGTCATCAAGAACCGTTTTGAATGCTTTTCCGTTGCTTCCGCCGCCTATGCATTTTATGTTTCTGACTTCTGAACCGAGATATTTTTTCACGGCATCTGATGCATACCTCATCAAATCGGCGTTTTTCATGTTAAGTATTTCCATATTTACCGCCTCCGTTAATTCTTTGAATCATCTTTTCGTATGCCTTTTTGCTTTCGGGAAGGAAAGAAAAAAGCTGAAAATCATGGCACATACCCTCAAATTTATAAAGCTCAACGTCAACACCGGCTTCCTTCATTTTTGCATATACGGTATCGTTATCACTTTCGTCAAGCTCTGCCGTACCGCATATAAGAGTAACCGGAGGAAAGCCTTCAAAGCTTGCAAAGCAAGGGGAAATATACGGGTCTGTTCTGTCAACATTCCTTGCATATTTTGAAATTCTCCTGAGAAGATGAAGATTATCTTCAATCTTTTTTCTCTTCGCTATTCCGTAAAACGGGTCGGTATAAGCATTTTTTATCTTTGAATCACCGCTTGAAGTTGCATCTCCCCACAACGAAAAGCAAACGATGTGAGCAGGCAGCGGATATCCGTTATCACGAAGCCACAGAGATGATGTAAGGGCAAGATTTGCACCTGCGCTGTCACCGATTATAATTATATTCTCTGGCTTAACGCCTTCATTAATAAGATGCTTATAAACACAAACAACATCATGCATCTGAGTCGGCATTTCGTGCTGAGGAAATGTCCGGTAATCAACGCTTATCACGGTTGCTCCGTCAAGCATTCTGCTGTATTTTTCGGCAAGCTTTCTGTAAAAATCAATCAGTCTGATTTTGAATCCGCCGCCGTGAAGATGAAGAACTACTCTTTCGGTTTTTCTGTCAGTGCACACAAGCTTTTCAAAACCCGTTTCTCCGCATTCATGCTTGGTATGAACAAACCCTTTTGAAGGCTTATATCTTGATTTTCTATCTTTAACAACTTTGCTTGCATTGTCGGAAAGCTTTGAGCTGTCCGACAGCGGAGAATGAAAAATAATGCACAGCAATTTCATAAATACTTTTGAAGTAAACGACATCATATTTATCACCTCGCCTACATATTAAACAATTTTTTTGCACAATAATATCAAAAATGCGGTATTTATAACAAAAATCATTGATTATTTTCAAAAATAATGATATAATTATTCTCGAGGTGAAGAATAATGAACAGTTACGGCATAAAAGTCAAGGTACTTCCGAGTTCGAGACTCTTTGATGAAAGAGAATACGGAATAGTCCATACACCTTATGAAATCGAAACCGCATTTTATTCAAGCATAGGCAGGGGCAACGTTGAAGAAATGCAGAAACTTTTGCAAAAGCTTCTTGAGAACGGAATCGTTACGGGAAAGCTGTCCTCCAACAACATCCGTCAGATGCAGTATTGGGCGGTTTGCTGCATTGCTCTTGCAACCCGATATGCCATTGCAGGAGGACTTGACGAAAACAAGGCGTTCAACTATTCCGATGAATGTATTATGAAAATCGACTCAATGACAAACGAAAAGGAAATTTTTGATTTTCTTATCGAAAGAAGCACATACATAACAAATATGGTCAGCCAGAGCAAATACGGCTGTTATCCCAAAGCTGTCCGAAAATGTATTCAGATAATCAATGCCCGCCTTTTTCAAAAACTGAGCCTTCCTGCGATTGCGGAAGAATGCGAGGTTTCGAAAGATTATCTTTCACAGCTTTTCAAGGAGAATCTCGGAGTTACAATTCCTCAGTACATAAAACGGGAACGCCTCGAAGCATCAAAAGAACTTCTCAGAAACGGAATGCCCGTATCTCAGATTGCATACACCGTCGGCTTCACAACCGAAAGCTACTATATAAAATGTTTTAAGGATGAATTCGGCATCACACCGTCAAAATATACCGAGAAATAAATTAATTTCGTTAATATAGTGATGTTTCTGCATTAAAGTTTGGAAAAAAGTTTAATAAAAACAAAAGGGGCTGTATTGAAACACCTTCCGTAAGGAAGTGTCTCCCTTTTACAGCCTCTTTATATTTTTTATACAGTTTTTACATTAAACCAGGGTTTTGCGACCATTACAAGAACTTTTACTGATTACGCTTGTTGTGTTCCTCCAAAGCGATATTAATTCCTTCTGCTTCTTTTTTGATAATGTAATAATTGAGCAAAAAAGCGATTAAATAAACAACGGCAACTGAAATAAGCATCATTACAATACCTTTTATATCAAAATTCATCCAATCAAACCATACACCCAAACCAATCATAATTACTGACATTAAAGCATAGTGTATCACAATCGAAACCGCAAGTTTTGTCTTGGTGTTTATTGCCGTGAAAATAAAAGCACCGATGCTTGTCATGATTGATGTGATAAATCCGGAAAGAAGAACTTGCCAAAG
>JAFQRF010000018.1 GCA_017410195.1 Clostridia bacterium
AACAGGTCCCGTCGGTCCTCAGGGGCCTATTGGTTTAACCGGTCCGGGCGGTCCTCAGGGTCCCGTTGGTGAAACCGGTCCTGTCGGTCCTCAGGGTCCTGTAGGTGAAACAGGTCCTGTCGGTCCTCAGGGACCCATAGGTGAAACAGGTCCCGCCGGTCCTCAGGGGCCTGTAGGTGAAACAGGTCCCGTTGGTCCTCAGGGGCCTGTAGGTGAAACAGGTCCTGCAGGCGGAGTGCTGAACTTTGCAGATTTTTATGCACTTATGCCTCCCGATAACTCGGCAAGCGTGGCTCCCGGAACCGACGTAAGCTTCCCCGAGGACGGTCCCAACAGCGGAGCTGATATATCCCGTACCGGTCCCGATTCATTTAATTTAGCACAGATCGGAACCTATCAGGTATTCTTTGAGGTCAGCGTTGACGAGGCAGGCCAGCTTATACTGACCCTTAACGGAGCTGATTTGGCGTACACCGTAGTCGGCAGAGCCACCGGTGCATCGCAGATCGTAGGAATGGCAATCGTCAATACCACCGTAGAAAACTCGGTACTGACAGTCCGTAACCCCGAGGGTACGGCGGCTGCCCTTACAATCACACCCCTCGCCGGCGGCACACGACCCGTTTCTGCACATCTCGTTATAACCCAGATAGCTTAATCCAAACGGACAAAACTCGCGAAGCGAATATAGCTTGGGCTTTAGCCCAAATATAACTGCGAAGCAATATAACTCGCCGTTAGGCGAATATAACTTAGGCATACTTCCTTACGAAGTATGCCTCTTAAGTGTCCTTTTAATTACATTTTGATCCTCAGCCCACATACCGAAAGGACAAATTCCACGAACATTGCGTTCGACCAGGAAAACCACTCACGAGTGTAATTATAAGGGTTATCCTTGTTAAAGCTCTCGTGTACAAAGCCGGTATCTGCATCCGTTTTTTCAAAATAATCAAGGAGCAATTCCTTTTCCGACTCGTCATTTGAGGTCATCCCCTGAATAGACAGGGCGATATGCCATATTTTATCAGGGCCTGTGTGGGGATGCCCACACCCGAAGCCGCAGAGCTTTATCGTAACAGTCAAATGCTTCGGGTTGCTTTTCCTCCAGCCATTTCAAGGATTTTTGGGGTCCAAAATAAGGCTGTTGCATTATATCACAAAATTCAACTTTTTTCAACCATTCCCGAGCACCGTAAAAAGTAAGAGCAGTGTGCTAAGTAGCACACTGCTCTTTTGTTCGTTTAACCAAAAAGAATCTTCTTTAAATTATTTATAATCAAGCCGTTGGGCTGATTATTCTTTAAGTCATCTCTTTTTATATAAGACAAGCTCGGGGTTTGCACCATCTTTTTCATAAGTACAGACAAGCAAGAAATCCATATTTGCGGCTATCCCGAAGCAACGCTCCCCGCCGAATTCTGATTCCAGCTGATTTCCGAGATAGGTTGCATTGTCTTCAAGAAATTTCACAATCTGCCCGTTCGGCAGGGTGTATTCAAGGTTAATATAACCCCCAACCAGGGCATTGAGCTTTTCAACCTTTGGCATACCCTCTATATGCAGATCATTAAATTCACTGATAAGCTGTTGCTTGAATTCCTCAAACCTTTCGGCTCCGTCAAGGTATTTATACCGCTTCCAATAGTCAAGCTTAGGCAGCATATCCTTCATATATGCACGGGCCTGCTCGGAGGTAAACTTCTCACTTGCCATATTCTGAACGCAAACCTCAATTAAATCGTCCATATTATGATACATATACTCCCCGTCGGCATAGCACCATTTACAGTATTCCTCGTTGAAGCGGCCGTCTGTTTCACGGCTCGTATTAGAGTCATCAAGTGGCATACCGCAGCATTGACAAATAAGCTGTCTCGGTGATCCGAGGAGAGTATTTATCGAAACGTCAAACAGCTTTGACAACAGCTTTAAGGCTTCTGTGTTGGGGATGGTTTCTCCGTTTTCCCAGCGGGAAACAGCCTGGCGGGTAACAAAAATCTTTTCCGCAAGCTCATCCTGTGACATACCGTTCTTTGTTCTGAGTTCAAAAATAATATCCTTTGTATCCATATGCTTCACCTCATAACAATTATAGTTCAAATTATCAGGTTTGTAAAGCAACACGCTGTTGCTGTCAATTTTCTGCTTGTCCTACTGCCTTGTTATATTTGTTTAACGTATACAGGAATTTACAAATTTTATCGGTATGTCCATACCTTAATATTTATTTGCTGCCCGATATATTGGAATCCGCTTAACTATTTTCAGAGATCCATTTCTTTGACCAAACAAACAAAGCTTCGGACATCATATCGAAATCTACCGCCCCGTCATTTTTCAAATTCAAAAATATTTCTACAATTTCCCGTTCATCGGAAGATACTATGCAGAGTAATTCTTTTTGATGGACGAAATAGCTTCCTGTTTGCTTGAAAGTGATTGCCTGCACAAGGAAGGAGGCGGCTTTATATAATCCGCGCAAAACAGCCTCGCTTTTTTCATAGAGCATATTATGAACACAACCGTGATATATGTTACAGGCACCGCTTTTGATCGCTCTGTTCACGGAATTATCGTCAACAGAAGCCAGAACAGAATCAAGGCTTCCTATGATCGGTGTTGTATCGTGGCAAAACTGGAATAGCTCAGCCGTATCCCAATTCATGATTTCCTGTTTGCCTGAAATAAAACCGCAGATAAGTTCTCTGTGAGTTAAGGTATCCAACATTGTGTTATAGGTTTTGATATCCTTAACAGATAATTCATCCAGAATAACAACCACGTCAATATCACTTGCTTCAGTTGCCTCGCCACGGCAATAACTGCCTTGCAAACCAACAAACCATATACGGTTTGAAAAGGTCTCATTTATTTTTTTTAAGAAGCTTTGCATCCACATATTAATATCTATCATCTTTATCACCCGTCAGTTTTGATATTTACCTTTGAACTATATAATCTATTCCTGCTTTTCTTGCTTGAGCGCACAGATCCTTAGTTTGCAATTTGTATTCCTTTCCGTCTTTGACAAAATGAGTTCCGCACTGTCTGAATTCAAAGGAAACGTGTTTTCGTATACACTGCTCTCTCAGATCAAGTGCCCAGTCATAATCAAACACTCTGGCATTCTTATCCGACTCACCGCCAACGACCACAAGCTCGATATCATCAAGATACGGCTCAATATTTATCCTTTCAAGCAGGGGCTGGACTGTAATACATTTGTGCTTTATCGGAAGTGATTTAAACAACGACAGCCTTTCATCTGCTTTCTTTTGAGTTTCAACGGTGCAGCAAACAACAACGTTTTCATATCCGTCGCCCCAATCATCGGGAACACAATCCGAAAATCTTTCTATTCTTTTTGTGAGAAAAAGAAATCTGCAATCACGACGCTCTTTTATCATAGCCCAGCATTCTTTTCGCCAGGCATCAGCTTCCTCTATCAGAAAATCGGTGGAAAAGCAAAGATAAACCATCCCCGCTTTCATTTTGTAATTTCCGTTTTTTAAGCGCTCGACCGGCTTGTAAAAATCTTTTGTTTTTACTATGTCGCTTGTATTAATGCCCCGTTTGTCATCCCCCTTGTGTATATAACAATGAAGACATCCTTCACTGCATTTTTTACAGCCCCGCCACGGATTCCACATTGACATAATATCGTTACTCCAAATCAAATTATATTAATTAATTATATCATATTATCATTGGTATTTCAACCAAGACGTCGCTGAATCAGAAAACACAAAACCACCCTGTCGGGTGGTTTATATCAGTTGTTGCTATCTAACCGTAGTATTTATCGATTCCGCCGAACCCGACGATTAATTTTCCGTCGCGAGTCTTTTTAATGAAGCTTTCAAGACGTTTTTTGAACTCATCGGGACGTTTCCTTGCCGCGTCAATATAAGCAATACGAATGCGCTTGTATGGCTCGGATAATTTCTCATAGTTTTCCCATGCTGCATCATTTGCCTTTATGGCATCAATAATATCATCAGGGAAAATATACGGTGTGCCAATCAAAGGCAACACACCCTCTCTTATGCTTGGATGGAGCATTCCTCGTTCCTCGAGCCAAATCATTCTTTCTATGTTTGGGCGTGAATACGGACTGCCTTTTCTTCTCGGTGTAAATCGCTGGGCTCGATGTGTGGGGTCGATGTGCTTTATGGTGCTGTCGATCCAACCAAAGCAGAGCGCTTCTTCTACCGCATCATTATAGGAAAGCGCCTTATCCCCCGACTCCTTCATCGGAAAAACAAACCAAATTTCTTTTTCGGTTTCAAAGTGTTCGGCAAGCCACTCCCGCCATATTTTTCGTTCACTTGTATAAAATGTATGCATTCTTTTATCCCAGTAAATTGTGTTTATACGTAATCTCCGTATATTTCTTTTTCCATTATAACGGCACATATACCTGCACCATCGCCATCACCTGAAAGTTTCATATCGACAATTTTCCAACCGTTAGATAAATAATTGTTATTAACATAGTCGTTGTATTTATTACTAACGTGATTAGCATATATTTCTTGTTTGATTCTTGTACCGCCGCGTAATAAATAATCGATACTGACATTAAAAGCATCTGCAATTTGAGGAAGCAGCGTAATATCGGGAAAGCCGCCGCCGGTTTCCCATTTACTGACCGCACGGTCGGTCACTCCTAATTTTTCAGCAAGCTCCAACTGTGTGATGTTATTTATGTTTCGTAATTCAGCAATTCTTACACCGAATTTTTTCTCATCCATTACATTATCCTCCTGTCGCTTTCTGTAAATATTATATCACACCTGAAAGTATAAAGCAACAAACTCTTATTTGAGTATTAGCGATACTTAGGCTTGTATAACTCAACTATTTGTAGAGTTGAAATCAAAGCGGATATTGTATATCACCAAGTTCACAAGAATATGTGTGCTAAATGATATGGCGGTATTCTCTCATTGGCACTTAAGTTTATTCCTCATCTATTAATCCCATATCCAACTGTTGCTTGATCATCTCTTTAACAAATTTACTGTCTGTATTTTTATATGCCCAGATCTTTTCTTGACATATATAGAATTTATTCGGGCATTCATTATCAATGATCTTACCGTTACGGTAGTACACACAATAGCCGTCCGCGAGGCATCCTTTTTTTATGTATCTTTGGAGAATATAAGGAATGTCTGTATTTTTTGAAACGAAATGAATACGTACCTCCCATTTGTTTTTATGATCTCGTTGCTCATTCTTAACAACACAGCATTCTTTTATGTCGCCATATTCCAAAATCTCCCTTGCAAAATCGTCAAGGCATAGGCCGAAGTTGAATTCGCAAACGGTTGTTTCGACATCTTCTTCATAGTTACCAAACAAATCATCTGTCGTTATATTAAATATTTTTGCGATTGTTGGTATCAATGTAATATCCGGAGCTGCCTTTGAATTTTCCCATTTAGAAACAGCTTGGAATGTTACACCTAACTTTTTCGCAAGATCTTCTTGGGTCAAACCGCATTTCTTACGGTATTTCTGTATGTTTTCAGCTAAAACCGTATTCGTGTTATCCATCCGATCATCTCCTTTCTGATTTGATTATAGCAGATATTCCGCTTATAAACAATAAAAGAACGGTTGATGTTTTTCAACTGACGGTTGAATAATAGTACGATATATACACTTGACATAAAATTGATCAGATGCTATGATAGATATGTAGAATTCCTTTAGAAATGGAGATGGACAAAATGATAACTTATTTTTCGATGAAATCGTATTGCGTTTGTCCGACTCCGCTCTGCCTTAAGTCAGGATAAAATATTGACGCCGATTTCGTCGGCGTCATTTTTATTTTACAGAGGAGAAAAATATGAAAGCTATACAAAACTTTTCTAATGAAATTGAAGCATTTGCTGCCAACTCTATTTACGAAAGAGTCGGTGTCGACATTCCAACACATAATATGCTAATAACAAAATCAAAGGGAAACGAAATAATCAATATCATTCATAATGCCGGCAGATCCTTTGTATCGGTACAACCTGAACATATCAAAACAATTTCAAAATATTTTTACGAGAATGACATTATGGAAAAACTGTGTTCTGCTTTATTCTATCGTGAAATTCTTGATTTGTTAGGATATAATTACTCAGACTTTTCATTGGAGCCAAGTGAAGAATTTTTACAGGATATAAAATATAACTGTGTACACACATTGGATTTTATATGTAACAAAGACAGCTTCATACCGCAAAACACTCAAAATGTTGAAAGAATTTACCGCGGTGACGAGCAATTTATACTCAACGATGATTTTGACGGTACGATGTATTCTATAACCGACAATAAAAAAATTATAAGCTGCAGTTATTATAAACCGAACCAAGAAATGTTCGAAAACACCTGCTCAATGCAAGTGTTTTCCCGTCCCGAACATAGGGGAAAAGGGTATGGCAAAGCAACTGCATCCGCCGCTACACAAGCGGTTATAAATGATAATAAACTTGCTCTTTGGGTATGTCAGGTTGAGAATATCCCCTCCCGTAGAATAGCACAATCCTTGGGGTATATGCTTCTCGGAGGTGAATTGCGTATTGTTATTTAATGTTGTTTTAGCATATTGTACCAACAACCATTTCTCGTTGACACTACAGCTCCTCCGTCGCTCCTAAAGTAGTTCGGACTCGCCAAGTGTCTGCCGTGTCGCCGCGTCCCCTTCATCTGCCACAGGCAGCGGGGACATGCCGACCAATTAACAGCGCCGGCTCTTAACGATCGGGTTGTCGGCGGTTAGAATTTAAGTAGGGGAGCCAACAAAAAAGCCATCCTTTCGGATGGCTTTTGTTGAGTTAACCCAACAATTTCAAACCTTTGCTTGCAAGATAGAATATTCTCTTCCAAGCAGTCAAAAGCTTACGCTTCTACTATCGGGACCCAAAAAATTCCAAGGTCAGCGTCGTTATCCTGATTTACAGGCGTTTGGTAAGAAATCATAACCGAATAGGTGTTATCCAGTCGATAATTTGTTTGCGGAAACCATTCTTTCGTGATTTGTTCGAACGTCTTTTGCTTGGCATCAGTGCGTGAACTTCCTTTAGCAACAAACACCGCCCAGGTCGCCGCAGGAAAATAATAAAGTTCAAAACCATCCAAATGCTCGGAATCACTTGACATATCACGATACAATCCACCACACTTTTGTTTTGTTGAGATCATTCTCAACTGATTCTCATTCAAATCCGGTTCACTCCAATAGGTCACACGGTCCGCTTCAACCTTGAGTAACACTTCAAATCCCGGCTGCTTTTCAATTCTGTAATCCATAATATAGCCTCCTCCTAAAATAAATTGAAGTCGTAACGGTGCAAAGGCTTTTAACGTACAACCGCCACGTCGAACTGCAGAAGGAGTACCACCATGAAAACGCGAGAAAGCTTTGGTAAAGCTATCGTGAGAATCATAACCATACATCAGAGCAATATCGATGATCTTTTCATTGGAAGAAATGAGCTCCATTCCCGCCTCTGCCAATCTACGATTTCGAATATATTCACTTAAGGTAAAACCGCACAGCATGGAAAATGCTTTTTGAAAATATCCGGAAGACATATAAACATGCGACGCGACATCCTCAACTGAAAAATCATCCTTTAGATGCGATTCTATATAACCAATTGCCTTTTCAATGCTTTCTAACCAATTCATCGCTTTCCACCTCCTGTGCCCTTATTTTAGCACACCTATATAATGTATTTCTCGTCATTTTGTGAAATGATTTGTCCAATACACCTTATCACATCAAAAAAATTATACCATAAGAACAATATAAACTCAATATGCCCCCATAAAGTCGCAGGTTTAAGTCCAAAAGGTTCAAGGAAAGGTGCAATGGTGAAAGGGGGTTGTTTTGTACCCCTAAAAACACGAAAAGCCCTTGAAAATCAAGGACTTTTGTGTTAGGGTGCAAAATTGTTGCCCCATTATGGCTCCCCCTGTTGGACTCGAACCAACGACCCTTCTCGTTGACACTAAGGTTCATCCATCGCTCCTAAAGTCGCTCGGATTCACCAAGTGTCTGCCGTAAACTTAGCCTTGCTGTATCTGCCACCGGCAGCGCAAGGCTAAGTTCCAGTTAACAGCGGCGGCTGTCGCCAAACAGGGGCGGTGGGTTTGAGTGCGACAGGATAAAGGGAGCAACAAAAAAGCCATCCAGGATAAACTCAAGATGGTATATAAAATATATAGTGAAATATTTGCCTTACGGCAAATGTGAAATAATTTACTTATGTAAATTGTGAAATATTCGGCGTTCCACCGAATGTGAAATAAAATAAATCCCTCACACGCCGTCGAGGCGTATTTCACATTGCGAAGCAATATTTCACACGCGCAGCGTATTTCACAAATCCCATAGGGATTTATTTCATTGAAAAAAGACCATCAAATGATGGTCTTTTTTCTGGCTCCCCCTGCTGGGCTCGAACCAGCGACAACTCGGTTAACAGCCGAGTGCTCTACCGACTGAGCTAAGGAGGAATATTTTTCGCGGAACATTTCTGTTCCGCTTTGTATTGGCATCGACCTATCTTCCCGGTCCGTCTCCAGACAAGTATTGTCGGCATAGCACAGCTTAACTACCGTGTTCGGAATGGGAACGGGTGGACCCTGTACACTAAAGACACTTACTATTAGCTCCGAGGAGCTGGTGCACCTTCAGGGATTCGAACCCGGGACCCACTGATTAAGAGTCAGTTGCTCTACCAACTGA
>JAFQRF010000019.1 GCA_017410195.1 Clostridia bacterium
GCGAAGCAAAATTCGGCAAGCCCTTCGCACTCTTCAACTCGCTCGGCACAGCCGCAACCTCAAAGGTTGAGCTTCCCTACAAGGACGTTGAAATTTATGACGAAAACGGCAATAAGGTTCCTGCCCAGAAGTACGTTAAGCTTGACGGCAGCGAAGTTCTTGTTTTTGTTGCAAAGGATGCTCCCGCAGTAGGCTATAAGGTATACTACACAAAGGATGCAGCTGTTGCAGAAGCAAAGGCTGTTGACTGCGCAGATATTGAAAACGATAACTTCAGCCTTAAGTTTGATGCAGCCGCAGAGCTTGTTTCAATCTACGACAAGAAGAACGACAGAGAAGTTCTTGAAGGCAAGGGCAACGTATTCCGCATTTACGAAGACCTTCCCGGCAAGTACGATGCATGGGATATCGTTGCTACATACACAGACCGTGAATTCGAAACCGAAGCAGGCAAGGTTGAATCCGTTGTTATCGGCGATGTTTTCACTTGCGTCACAATCACAAAGAATATCATGAAGTCAAATCTCAAGCAGAACATCATTATTTATAATGATCTTGACAGAATTGATTTTGATACCTTTATCAGCTGGCACGAGCAGGAGAAGCTCCTCAAGGTTGGATTCGACGTTGATATCAAGGCTCAGAAGTTCACAAGAGATATTGCTTACGCAACAATCGAAAGCTCCAACTACCGCCACAATCCCTATGATAAGGCAAAGTTTGAGGTTTCGGCTCATAACTTCATCGATATGTCAGAGGATGACTACGGTCTTTCAATCCTCAACGACTGCAAGTACGGCTACGAAGTAAATGAGCAGAGAATGATCATCACTCTCCTCAAGGCTCCCATGAATCCCGACCCGCAGTCAGACAGAGGCGACCACTACTTCACATATTCGCTCTATCCCCACGCAGGCGGCTGGAAGGATGCTGAAACTCTCGCAAGAGGTCTTGAATTCAACAACCCCATGCTTCCCGTTGAAATTGCAGAGGGTGCAAAGGGTGACGAAAGCGCATCGTTCATCAGCGTTGACGGCAAGAACGTTACTCTTGAAGCTGTCAAGAAGTGTGAAGACGAAGATGCTTACATTGTTCGTTTTGTTGAAAAGTCAGGCAGAAGAGCAAAGGTTAACGTTGAATTCTTCGCTGAAATCGCAAGTGTTGCAGAGTGTAACCTTCTTGAAAGAGAAGATGTTGCAGTTGACATCGCAAGCGGCAAGACAATGAATTTCGAAATCAAGCCCTTCGAAATCAAGTGCTACAAAGTTAAGGTTAAATAAATAACAAGGCGGTGTGCATAACTGCACACCGCCGTTTTTTTATTGCTGTTTTTTGTTTTGTTTTGCCTTTGTTTTTGAGATAAGTCTTTTGGTTATCAGGCTCGCAATGAGCATAAATACGATGATAACCGCAACGGGGATTGCCGCAACCCAGGGCTGTTCCCCGACATTTTTGAGCGTTATTCCGAAGAATGTGTAAACGATGACAAGCGGCAGATTGCCGAGGTTTGCGCCGATTGTGTAATTCTTGAACGAAATTCCCATTGCACCGAAAAGAAGGCTCGAAAGATCTCCGGGCATAATGCCCGAAAGCTTTATCGCAAATGTCATTTCGATTTCGTTTGCGCCTGCGAAATCGTCAATTTTCTTTATTGCCTTGAATTTTCCTTTGAGAGTTTCAACCATGCCTGCACCCGTAAATCTGCCGAGATAATAGGGGATTGAAAGGCTGAGGAAAACAGAAATAATATTAACAAGGAGCGCTGTCCAGAAATTCGGCATTATGTAGCCGCAGATTGAAAAAATGACTGCAGGCGGAAAAACAAGCGCAAAGGATTTGACGACGGAAAAAAGAATAATTCCGAATGCAAGCGTGAGCGTACCTCCCGTCAGCTTTTCACTCAGCTCGGGGATATTTGAAACTTTGATATTGTATTTCTGCGTAAGATAAATGCAGAGAATAACCATTGCAAGCATGAAAATGCCTGCCGAAATCTGGAGGATTTTGATAAGCTTTTCGTAGTTTTTGATTGCCATTATAATCATCTCCTTAACCGGGATGATTAAATCATATAACACAAACCTCTGAAAGTCAACATAGAGTGGCGGAAGTGATCCGAACTGTGTTTTTTATCGGATGATTTCCGCCTTTTCTTCGTTGAAATATTCGCAAATCCTTCAAGCCTTTCAATCCCGAAACGCCGAAAAGCGCTGAAAATATTCGCTTTCAGGCATTGTTCGGATTGCTCCCGTCACTCTGAATTGACTTGCGGATTTATCTGTGGTATATTAATGAAAATTTTAAAAAGGTTTTGATAAAATGAAAATAATTGCAAGTGACTATGACGGAACTCTCAATCACGGCGGCATTGACGATAAGAAAAGAGATGCAATAAAAAAATGGAGAAAAGCGGGTAATCTTTTCGGACTTGTCAGCGGCAGGGGACTCGCCGATCTTGTTGAGCTTCCCAAAAGGAACAGTTTTGAGTGCGATTTTCTGCTTGCGTCAAACGGTGCGGTTGCTGCAAAAACCGACGGAACCGTGCTTGCCGAATCACGTTGTGATGCCGCATTGGCAAAACCTCTGCTTAATTTTATTTTCAGCCTCGGCTGTACCTGGGCAAGCATACATACCGCTTTCAGATGCATTATCGACTTGGATGATAATGAACGCCTTGAGGATGAATTTACTCTTGAAACCCTTCCCGAACTCCCTTATTTCAATCAGATAAGCACGGTTCTGCCCGATGCAGAGACAGCAGAGCGTGTTACGGCTGCGATAAAAGAAAAATTCGGCAAAAAACTCAATCCCCTGCAGAACGGAAGATGCATTGACATTGTTTCCGCCGATATGAACAAGGCAAAGGGTCTTTATGTTTTTCTTGAACTTGTCGGTGCGGAGCATGATGACCTGATAACCGTAGGTGATAACATCAACGATACCCACATGATTTCTGAATTCCGTTCCTACGCAATGGAAAACGCCGTTCAGTCAATCAAGGATATTGCAAATTATGAAATTTACGGTATAACCGAGCTGATAGAAAAGGAAATGCAGAGATTATCCGGCGGATTGCTTTAATAAAAGTTTGATAAATTATTCGAACTTTAACCGATTTTGTTAAACTTTTATACATGTTGTATCATTTTGTTGTTTTTAATAATTTGTTAACAATTAAAAAGTAAAATTAATTTGTTAAATTCTTATAAACACAAGATGCAGAGGAAAAAGAAATGAGTAAAAAAACACACAAGAATCAAGTAAAAGTTACTATCCCCGAATATCAGACCATAAGAGAGATTATTGTTAAGGGTACTGCAGCAGGCGGTGACAAAAAGCAATTCATGTTCCTTGACCAGAATAAGGAGCTTAAAGAAATCAACTACAATCAGACGTGGAAAAGAATCAGCCGTCTCGGAACATATTTCTTTTCCAAGGGGTTGAAAAACGGAAAGAAAATTGCAATAATTTCGGAGAACAACATTGACTGGGTTTTTGCATATTATGCAATTCTTGTCGGCGGAAATGTTTGCGTTCCAATGGATGCAAAGCTTACCTATGATGATCTTGAGGATCAGATTATCCGTTGCGGATGTGACGGCTTGGTTTATTCACCAAAGTTCAAGGGCTTTGTTGAGGATATAAAAACCAAGTCCGATATTCCTTCAATGGAATATTTCTGCACCGATAAGTTTGATGAATACTATGTTGCCGGCAAAAAGCTTATAAAAGACGGCGACGATTCATTCGAAAAGGTTGAAGTCAAGCCCGATGACCTTGCATGCATCTGCTATACTTCAGGTACAACCGGAAAGAGCAAGGGTGTTATGCTTACCCACAGAGATGTTGCGAGCGACTGCACCTCATCATGCCGTGTGCTTACCGGCAGACACGCAATTGCATTTCTTCCCCTTCATCATACACTTTCATGGGTAAGTGCGCTTTATGCAACATATATCGTAACGGAATGGGGCTATCTTTGCGACAGCCTTAAAGATATTCAGAAGGATATCGTTAACTTCAAGCCCTATAATTTTACGGGCGTTCCTCTTGTTGTTGAAACTGTATATGACAAAATCTGGAAGACTGCAAGAAAAATGGGCAAGGAAGATCTTCTTAAAAAAGGTCTCAAAATCAGCAATTTCCTCATGAAATTCGGAATTGATATCCGCCGTAAGATTTTCAAAATGGTTATCGATAACCTTGGCGGAAATCTTGATATGATTATCTGCGGCGGTGCTTATCTTGACCCGAAGTACGAAAAGGGTCTTTATGATTTGGGTATTGATGTTTTCAACGGCTACGGTCTTACGGAATGCTCGCCCGTTATTACCTGCAACCACCCGACCAAGTTCAAATTCGGAAGTGTCGGTACTCCGCTCGATTGCTGTGAAATCAAAATTCATGAGCCCGACGAAGAAGGTGTCGGCGAGGTTTATGTCAAGGGCGATAATGTTATGGTAGGCTATTACGGCGACCCCGAGGCAACTGCCGAGGCATTTGACGGCGAATGGTTAAAGACCGGTGACTACGGAAGAATTGATAAGGACGGCTTCCTCTTTATGGTCGGCAGAAAGAAGAATCTTATCTGTCTTTCAAATGGCAAGAATGTTTCTCCCGAAGAGCTTGAAGAAAAGCTGATGAAAATGATTCCTTATATTAAGGAAGTTCTTGTTTTCGAAGAGGATAAGAGAATCTGCGCCGAATTCTGGCTCAATGAAGAGGATTATCCCGATGCAAAGGCGAGAATCAAGGGAGATGTTAACGAATTCAACGCAAAGATGCCGATATTCAAGAGAATCGCAAGGGTCACAACCCGTGACGAAGAATTCCCCAAAACAACAACCCTTAAAATTGTAAGAAAATATTCTGAATAAATGATTGATTTGGAGCTGCCTCACGAACGAATTGAGGCAGTTCCTTCTGTATTTTGCTTACGGGCTTATAAACGCATTGAATCCTGCGGTACGCACCCTTGCAACCTGCCTTTCGGCATTCACTTTTATGCCGTAGGCACCCGACTGGATTTTATACATGCCGTTTTCGTTTATTATAATTGCATCAAATCCGGCAGTTTTTATTTTTCTGAGCTGTGCATCGGCGTTTGATTTTATTTTATATGTACCTGTTTGCACACGGTAAAAAGTGCCTCTGTCAGGCTGATTGCCCGATTCGGGCATGCCATAGTATTCCGCAATAAGTGCCGCTTCTGCTTCTGCCATACGCTTCAGGTTGTTATCATCCATTAGCCAGCGGGTTGAGCGTGTGTTTGTGTGGAAAGAATGTTCAACAAGCAGTCCCGTCGTTCCGACAGCCGCAGCAGCACGGATAACACCGTAATAATCGCCGTTGTTGCCCTCTCTTGTCGCAATTATCCCCTCTTGCCTTGTGTTCATAACATCGCTTATACCGTCTGCCAGCATTTTTCCGATTTCATCTCCCGTGCCGTCGAGCGGCACAAACACAACAACATAGTCTGCACTTTCATTAACTGCAGAACCTGCCGCATTTGAATGGATTGAAATGAACAAATCACAGCCTTTGGATGCGGAGCCTCGAGCGTTCAGGCTAAGGTCTTTTTCCTTGTCGGTTCTTGTGGTTTTTACTTTTATACCGTATTTTTCAAGAGCTGATTTGAGCATCAGATGAAGTTTCCAGTTCATATCTGATTCATAGTATTCGGGATTTGCGGGACTTTATTTCCGTTATCAAAAAGCTGTTTCTGTTCATGGTTCTTCTCCTTTCAAAGAAGTTGTACTGTGTAATATGTTTTAATGCGGGAAGATGACACTGCGTTTGAGCGTAAATAACGAAATGCTGTGTTTTATGGTTGAAAAGAAATAAACCAAAAAGGCAATATCTGTTATGCCCGTTGCTGTTATGGTTATATGCGCCGCATCCCTTGTAGGATTTTTACGTCTTGACTTGCCGTCAATCGGTGATATTTTTGCAACAAAAGCCAGGGGATGTCGCTGACTATTGTTTTTGCTTAAAAAACGGTATCTTCTTTGCTCCTTTGAAAAGGAGCTGTCTAGCATAGCGAGACTAAGGATTGATCAAAAGACTTTTCGAAAAATCAAATTTAAACTTTTAGATGAAACATAGTAGTAGGGGCGAGGTTTCATTGTCCGAAAACCAAACTCGTTGTGTAAACAGGTGACCGTAAGTCGCCCCTGCGAACAAATTGTAATTCAATCAAAACTTTCAAAATAATCAAAAAATTAACATTAATAAACCCCTAATTAGTTGCAACAATAATAAAGCAAACGCAAATTGAATTTGAAGGGGTGTAAACGAAATGTCAAAGAATAATTCAGTTGTTCCTCAGGCAAGAGCTGCTCTTGACCGGTTCAAGATGGAAGCTGCCAAGGAAGTTGGCGTTCAATCACCTCTCGAAGAAAACATACACATTCTATGACAACATAATCAATATAATGTTCCGAGAGCTGCCTTTGAATCACAAAGGCGGCTTTTTTGAAAGGTAATTTTTACGAGATTTCTGAAGAAACGGTAATATATTTCAGATTACAACAGGTTCTTCACCAATCAGAAGTTTTTTATATTGGATTAAACAAACAATACAAAAATAATGCACTTTACGGTATTGATTTGTATATTTTGTTATATTATAATATAGATATTAATTCGATTTGCGATTTATACAAAATAAAAGTATGCCAAACGGGAGGGTGAATAATGAATCATAAAAAATTCAACTATGACTATTCAAAAACATTGTGGATGAAGATGTTTCTTGCAAAACCCGATTGGGAGAAAAAAACATCCGAGATTCTTATCACTTTTGAACAGGCACTTGAA
>JAFQRF010000003.1 GCA_017410195.1 Clostridia bacterium
GCATTCGCCACGTACAGTATCAACAAAGGTGAGGAGTGCGATAATTTTCTCTTAGCATATCGCAGGCTTTATGCGGATTCATATCCGCAATCAATCACATCGTTATTCAATTGTCAATTTTAAATTTAACTTACTATACCACACAGAACATTTGTTTGTCAAGAGGTTTCGTGAAAAATTGCTATTAAAAATTGTTATCGTAAACCAAGTTCATAAACCTTTAATTTTCATAATTGTGATATACACACTTTCATTTCCGATAAATTCATACAAGTGCGCATTTCTTGATTTTGTATTTTACTCTCGAATAAAACTTATAAAACGGGTGCCTTGATATTTGAGTTTTCCCTTATCGTTTTCTGCGATCAAGCCATAGTCATTCGCAGATACTAAAAATTCTTTGCGTTCTCCATTTGAAAATTGAAAAGTTATGTAATAGGTTGTTACTTTAATATATCGGTTCCTTTTTGAAACAACTAAAGCATTTTCCGAACATATTGGTTCATCTCTATTTTTTTTGTTTTCTTTTTTTATCCTAAGTATTAAATAAACCCAAAATGCCACAAAAATTCCTATAGCCAAAATTATTAATAGCAACCCTAACCCTTTAAAAGCAAACGATATTCCCGTTTCGAAATCCATTTACAATTCACCTTTCTGCCTCTTTATACTTAACATTTTAAGATTTTCTCTAAACAACACGCTCAAAAAGCTTGTCTATCTATAAACATTATACTAAAACTCAATAGTGTTTAGCTAAACCCAATTATGCAAACGTAAGAGGCCACCTCAAAGAGGTAGCCCCTCTTTAACATTTAATTATTTAGCACGATACTGAACCCATTTCTGAACGTTACTTATCATACCACCAGCAGTAACTGCGCTGGAAGATTCTTTACTATCTACTCTATAATACTGATAATACTTTGTATAATCTGTATATGAGCTCTTATAGTAGTTAAATCTGAACCAACGAGTTGCACCTTGACATTGCGCCCAGCTTGTTCTCTCGGGAACAATATAGTTTGTAATGGATAAGCTATTACAATAATACTTATCGTTACTGTAATCACCTTTTGTAGAGGTAAAAGCACCAAAATACTTATAATTGAAATAGCTAGGAGAAGGTCCAGTTCCGCTCTTGTTATAAATAGCTCGTGTACTGGTTCCGTTTGCCTTGTTAGTATCATACATCCAATGCCAATAAACATAACCTGCCCAAGCATTGCTTACCTCTCGCTTTGTGCTACCATTATCGTATGCACTATAAGCCGACTTTGCAAACGAAGTATAAATTGAATTTGATTTGTCAAATCCGCTCGGGAAAGTTGCATAGTTTGTTGAGCCGCTTCCTGTTTGTTGCCAATAGCTGTTGAATTGAGTGTATCCCGAAAGAGATGATGCTGTAGTGGTCTGTTCTGTTCTTTGGTCATAAGTCCATTTTTGATTTACAATTTGAGCGCCAGACGGCACATTAGAAGCAAGAACCCATCCGGAAACCGGTTTGATTGTCCACTGTGCATAAAGTGTAATGTTAGCGGCGGTAGAGTATGTTGTTGAGGAAGTTACTTTTGTACCACCTGATGCGGCGGTATACCAACCGTTAAACGTATAGTAATCTCTGGTCGGGGTAGGTAATGTTCCAAGCGATTTACCGCAATAGGCTCTCAATGATGTAGTTGAAACAGAACCACCATTTGCGTTAAATGTTACAACAAAGGAGTTCAGTGTCCACTGAGCATAGAGAGTAATATCTTCGGTTCTTGCAAATTTTGAGGATGCTGTTACTTTTGTACCACCTGAGGCTGCTGTAAACCATCCATTAAATGTGTAGTATGTTCTTGTCGGAGTTGGAAGTGTTCCGAGAGCTACGTCGCTTAACGCAGTCATTGTTGCAGGTGTAACAGAACCACCGTTTGCATTAAAATGAACCGTATAATTTAATGCTGTCCACTTTGCGTAGAGTGTGATATCTTTTGAGGGCATTACAGCATTTTTTCCATCCTTGCTAAAGAGGTTTTTGAATTCCGCATCGGTATACCATCCGCTAAATGTATAACCGGGTTTGCTATAGGTTAATGATGCAAAAATCAATGAATCTTCAACAAATTTACAAGACTCTCTTGTTGCTCCGTTTGTATCAGTTATCTTTCCACCGTTCATTACAAATGTTGCAACATATGTACGGCTTGCGATTTTCACCGGAACAAGTATGTGTTCGGTATCTTCTACCTTAGATCCGTCTTTTGATATATGTGTAGCACAAATATCAATTGTAAGTGTTGCACCCAATTGAGCAGTTGCACTAATGGTGTAGCTATGATTGTCACCAACTGTTATTACATTTACATAAGGTATTGTTGTACCGTTTTCTGCAACAGCAGTATATGTATAATCAATACTATCTTCAACAGGTTTAACCGGATTTGCGAAACCTTCCGTTGAGGCACTCTTAAGTGTTATATTATAAGAAAATTTGCTATCACGGGTAAGCTGTTCCGAATATCCAGTCGCATCAATTTTAAAATACTTTGCACTTGCTCTTAAGATATGTGTGTTAATTGTAAACTCTCTCGTTACAGGAGCCTGATCAGGATACACTGTTATTTGAGCTGTGAGGGTGAGTGTTTCATCCTCAATTTTCTCATAATCCTTAACAGAAAGATGGTTGTCGACTATTTCATAATTGATGTTATTGCTTAACGTCCAAGTGATATCAAAATCATTGATTTCGCTGACTATAAACGGATTATTATCGCTGATAACATTATCAGCTGCAACCGTAATATCGCAAGAGAAATCCTCGATAAGATTCAATATGTCTGAACCTTCTTTTGTTGCTGTGGGCACATATATTGTTTGCTTATCATAAAGATAACACTCTACACCCTTATTATACATCCTTTGGAGTGCATGAAGATTTCCTTCGTGGAAAAGTTTACTGTTTATTGCGCCAACAGCATAAATAGTTTCAATCGAGTCTATATTTTCCAAAGGAGAAATGTCAACTTCTAAACCACTTACATCAATTGTTTCTACAGTGCTATAACGACCGATTGAATACAAATCGGCAAGCTCAGCATCATCACCAACAAAGTTTGTGATACCAGTATTGCTAAGGTTAAGATATTTGATGCTATCGAGATAAGGAAGGTGTTCTATTTTATTAACACTCACACCTTCAAGCGAAAGTTTTTCTACATTGAAATCCACAACTCTATAAGCATCAGCAAATGCACACTCAACATTTGTATCAAGATATAGCTCTTTAATAGTTTTCTGGCTAGCATTTGAAAGGAATATCTCAAAATCTACCACCGAAATGTCATTTCCTGCAAGATCAACATAAGCTAATTTATCGTATTTTGAAAGCCAGTCTGCCGATGTGATTCCGCAGTTTTCAAGAGAAATATACTTAAGCTCAGCCATTGAATATGTAAGTGTTGCAGCATCCAACTTATCGCAAACATTATCAGCATAAAGCACCGTCAACAATGTTGCATCTCTAAGTCGAAGAAGCTCGTCTTCGCTTCCAGCCATATCATTGTTGCTGATGTCTAAAACTTTTAAGGTTGCGTATTTGTCTGCTATAAGTGCAATATTTGATTTTTCTCCGCTTATAGCTGTCAATCCGCAATTTGCAACATCCAATCTGACAAGCTTTTCCATTTCAGAAAGGAACGAAAGGTCATTAAGTTTAATGTTGGAAAGTGTAAGCACTTGCATTTCAGTAAGGCCAGAAAGCCAGGAGGACATTTTGCTTTGCGCTATTTCCAATTTGTTGCCAGCTAACATAAGAATATGTAATTTGTTTGCTCCGTTAATAAAGCTAAAATCTGTAAGATGATTATTCTCTGCATAAATCTCTGTTAACGTAGTTTTATAATTATTTAAAACTGACAAACTGGAAATTTTGTTGTTGTTCAAATTAATAGCTTCGAGTTCCTTTAAAGCTGTAAGTGACGATATGTCAGATATCTCATTATCATTTACATAGAGAACTTTAAGTTTGGTTAATGTGTTAAGGAAACCGATATCTTTAATTTTATTATTTCCAAGATAAAGAGCTTCTAAATGAATAAGTCTGCGAAGATCGTTTACATTAGAAAGATTGTTGTTTTGCAAGCGAAGTTCTGCAAGCACTTTAAGCCCTTTCAAATGCTCTACACTATCAATATTATTGTTGGCAAGTGAGAGATAGTAAAGCAAGGGATAGTTTGCAAGACAAGCTGTTCCTTCTGTTGTAAGACCGTTATTGGCCAAAGAAAGATGATCCATAAGAGGAGCTCTTGAGAGTGCATTTATATCCGTTAATTTATTGTTTGAAAGATAGACCTCTCTGAGTTTTCCGTATCTAACGCCTTCTGCAAAAACAGAATCAAGAGAAGTAAAATTATTGTCTGTAAGATCTATAATTCTCAAATCAACAGCATTTCTCAATGTGGCTGTTCCACCATCACTAAGATTGTCAAGTTCACATCCTCTTGCAATAAAAGCCTCCAGATAGGAAAGTGTTGAAATCTGATTCATTGTGCCGTCTGTAATTTTAAGCCCTGAAATATTTAGTGTTCTGAGATTCACGCAATACGAAAGACCTCTCAAACTGGTAATCTCTGGATATCCACTAAGATCAAGGTTAACAAATTTGACACTGGCAAGCGCAGCTGAAGTTAAATCTCCTCGATATCCGAGTTCTTCCTCAAGCTCCGCTTTGATTGCTCTGTATAATTCAGGATCCATATTTTCGGGGGCTTTGATAATTGTGTTATCGCATGAAACAGTTAAGTTGTATGAAAGAACAAATTCTTCAGCACCATCATCAACGGCATAAGAAACCCTTGCATTAAGAGGTAAAATTGAACCGCTTACGGCATCTTCTTTCAATGCAACAACGTTGTTTTTTACATAAGCAATATCCGCTTTACCCGTTTCCCAAGTAACATTTGTTCCGTAAACTGTGTCATCGTTCCAAAGAACAGTACCATCTGTTGCAAGCGTTCCCATTGTTGCAGCAATCTGATTGATGATATAATCTCTTATTTCAACCTGTTCAATAGCTGTAACCTCAACATCATCGATATAAATTTTGCCGTCATCTTCCAGAGGTTTACCATTAAAGGTTGCTACCGCTACATAATCATTAAATTGAGTAGATGTCGTTCTTTCTATTCTGTTTATTGGTACAAGTTCTCCATTAATATTCTGATACCAGTCAAGACGAACCTCATAATCGTCGTATCTTCCACCATTATTGGGAATTACTTCGTTGTTAATAGAAGAAATAAGATTTACATCAAAGTTTACTCTATATTTACCATCAGTTTCGTCAGTAAAATAATTAAGGAGCCACTCTGCAATTTCTGCTTTTGTAGGCGTTACAAACATACCGGGAACCTGATATACAAAATCTATGGTATCTTCGCCTTCAATAGCATCATTCGCGTCGTAAGAAATAATCTTGATGCTCATTGTAACATCCTGAGGATATGTAGGTTTGGTAAATTGGCCTGTGGTCTGGTTCAAAACATAGTTGCAGTCGGAAGCGTAAACCAAAGATGCATAATAACCCTTTTGATAGTTTACGGTATCAACAAGTTCCAAATCTGAACTCATATTAGTCGGCAAATCGCCACTATACAATTTGTTTGTAAGATACGCTTTGTAATATTCAAGTGCTTCTGTTGTTTGATTGTTCGGATCGTAATAGACATAAAGCGCAATATCTTCTGTGATATTCGAATAAACAGGTGCAATAAACTCTGTTGCACTTTGTGACCAAACACCACCAACCATTCCTTCTGTTGAAGGAACTACAGGAATATTTGAAAGTGTGCCGTTATACAAAATAGATTTAGTTAAATATTTTGTACCATCAGCGTTAAAGAATGTAATGTTTACTCTGTTACCGTAAACAACATCAAGTTTTGCCAAGTGACGCTGAAGACAAACCGCATCAGCAATATCCACAATACCATCAGAATATGTATCCGCTAGGCTAAGTTTAAAATCTGAAAGGATTGCTCCATCAAATTGAGCAAGATGACGTCTGATATATGTTGCATCACCTATATCTACTGAGCAACTGAGATCCACATCGCCCATTTCGTAAATTACAAGTTTAGAAAAGTCACAAGAAAAATCGACTTTTTCGAGTATTCCTGAGTTATTCAGTCTATGAGCAACATATGTTTGTGTTTTATCAACTGTAAGGCAATCATAAACAGCAACGCCTATATCATCCTTAACAGAAAACATCAAGTCGAGAATAGGTAAGTATGAGTTTACATTGGCACTTGTTCTTGTGTAGTTCAATCTTAAGATACCGTTTGTTTCGGCATTAAAAATAACAGTGCCTTTGATATCCTCATTTTCTTGGATGTTTTCAAGTTTAATAAGGTTTGTGTCATATTTAAGAGTAATATCGAAGTCTACAATATTCGCATTATCAGGAATATAAATTGTAGTTGAAAAAGTTTCTCCCTGATGTGTCTGGAACGGTGTCGATGCAACAGCTATATTGGATTCTGCTCCATAAGCTGTAATAGCAGTGAAGCTTAACATGAAAACAACAAACGATAAAATTAAAATTTTGATGCTTTTTTTCATATCAATCAACACCTCCTACAGGGTAAAGCTTGTTTTGATATGCGTTAACAAGCTGCTCTTTTGTCATAAACTGAGACCAAAAATCTGTTGCAACAACAGGACTTCCGCTGCCCCAATCCTCATAATATACCTGACCGTTTTCTATCCAAGCTCTGCAAGTACCTTTAATTGTTGTGAGCATACAATAAGTTGTTGCAACTGTAATCCACTCACCTTCGTACTTATACTGCACGCTACACTTCATAGGCATTTCAACTGTATAGTGTACAATCGCCCAAGGCAAAGGAGTAACCCCATCGCTGGCAAAATGAGTAGCAGCATAAGTTTTTGTGACTGTGGTACTTTCTGTCTCTGACCAACTTGTACTTGTTGAACGGGATGAACCAATTGTTTTAGTTATTCTGTCCGATAATTCTGACCAACCTTCTGTAGCTGATTCTGTATTGTGTTCTACAGTATCTTCTCCCTTGTAGTCGGTCGTAGTTTTTGAAGGATCTGTTGTTGTTATAGATCCGGTTCCGTCCGTTTTCGTTTTGATTGTACCCCAATTTTGTGTAAAAGTAACGTCTAGACCAGCTTCGACAGTCGTCAAACCTACCAAACCTTCAGCTATTCCAGTTTGTACTGTTAAATTATCATGTATTGTCTCTGTGGTTACAACTGTTTCATCATCAGTTATTTGTGTACCGTAATTTTTTGTTTCCGATCTTCCACCGTCATCATTTGTTTCTGTTGTATGGTTATATCTGGTTACTGTAGAGCCGCTGTTTGTTACATTCGAGCCGGTTAAATCTCGACCACTCGACTGTGTTGCAGTCGATGAGGTGTAAGTTGATGAGTCTGTTGCAGACATCGTTTTTGATGTCGTGTGCGAAATGCTGTATGATGACATTGTGTCAAATTCGGTTGTAGTTGCATCAAACTGAACGTCCATAACCATAGCGTTTGTATATGTGTATGGGTCATAAAATAAAACTCGGTTATTATCATCTATTCTGTAACTTGCAACCGCGTTTTCTGAGTATGTAACATACTCATACCACTTTTTCTCGGCATAGTGTGCTGTAGCAGAAACTGAAATTTCTTCAGGGTCTTCACCATGACCTGTTAACGAGTTAATATCAGGACTAAGGTATTTAATATTCATTGTATCGTTACCGGTATTTTCGTTAACTGCCATTGCCGCTGTTGCAGTAATAATCGGCATAAGTACAGCAATCACAACTGCAACGAGTCTGATAATCGTCTTTTTCCTTTTTGACATTACCCTACCTCCTGTAAAAAGTAAATTTTGTTGTTAATTGTGGCACAATCAGCAGGAATTTCTTCACCGTTTATCACCACGTTTGCTTTGCTTGCAGATAAAGTAATCTGCGAATCTTTCACATCTTTTCTTTTTGCATAAAATGTTATTTGAGCAAGCTTGGTTTTTTGTGTTAAAATGTCACTGCCGCTGAACCGCACAATAAGTTTACCGGGATCAGTCTGCGTTATTTCAATTGCTTCATTTGGTTCAAATGATTTATACTCTATTACTTCTTCGTCATATTCCAATATCAATTCGCTATTAGAAACATTGACTTTTCCTGCAAGTATTAAGTCTATTGAAAATCTTCTACCCTCTCGCGCATAAACAGAATCAAAGTAAAAAAGATTGTCTTCAACAATATAGTAAAGCAATGGATGAACTTCCATATCAGCAGAAACATTGTTGATGATTCTGTCCCAACCTCTGAAGACACAATCCGTGTCAAAATCAGGTGGAATAACACCATTTCCACTTTTAACGACTTTCTGTTCAATGATTTCGCCGTTGCCATAAGCGAATGTAACAGTAAACCTTTCTCGGTTTTTGTCCTGAATAAACCAATAAGTTCCCACACTTGCGACTATTCCTATCAGTAAAATAGCAACAATCTGAAGCAACAGTGATAATCCTTTTTTCTTCTTCTTATCAGTCACCCAAAACACCGCCTTTGTTAGGCAATACATAAACTGATGCGTTTATCAAATTGGTTTCCGGAACAAAAAAAGTTTCATCGTCGTTATTTGCACAAACGCTTTCTATTGATATTGCTACATCAGTTTTCTCGACTTCGCCTATAATCTGAAATTTCAAAGAACATATATCAACATCAGCTAATGTGTTCTCAACGCTTGTGTAATTAATACGAACAACACCTTTGCTTTCTGTATTATATATTACAGCACCGTCTTCATTGAAAACCGATTCAAGTTCAAGCACATTGCTGTCATAGCTAACAGAAATGTCAAATCCGGATAAACATACATCCCCACACAAAGAAAGAGGAAGAATTACGGTATCACCGTGTTTTCCGTATGTACCCGGCAAAGCAAAGACATTTGCTTTGCCGGCGAAATTTATGCTTTCAGGATACACATCTAAATCTTTTTTGACATTAGTAAAATCCGTATCCCACTTTTGGAAAATCTTTCCGTATTGTATCTGAGGATTGTTCGGCGGTGTCGGAGTACCGTTTCTATTAATTTTTTCAACAGCCAAAAGAGTTCCTGTGTCTGAATAAAAAGACACTTCATATTCAGATTTGCCTAAAAATGAGCGAATTGACAAAAATGCAATTATTGAGCAAACAATTAATACTACTATAGCTATTATAATAGCTGATTTCTTGTTTATTTTTTTCATTGTTTCTTTACCAGTCCACTTACAACAGCATAATCTGTATCTACAATATTGCTGCCCGATACTTCCTTAACGCTATTTACATCTATTGTTATGGGAAGAATCTCTTTGGATGTGTCCTTGATTTTAAATGTAAGTTCGATGATATCTCTCTGTTTTGTTTTATCCGATGCAGAGCTAAAGTTCAGAATAACACCATTTTCAATCGCACCCGTATTGGCTACAATATCCAAATCCAAATCTGAATCAATAGAAACAAGTTCCAAATTGGAGTCATAAAGAATTGTAAAGTCAAAACCACAAGTTTTTACAGTACCGTCAACACTTACAAGAACAGTTACTGTATCTCCGGCACTACCTGAAACAGAGTCCACAACAAAAACATTCTTTTCGTCGCTATAAACCGCTCTTACACTTTCATTTTTTGTAACATCATAGTAATTACCTTCCCAACCCATAAATGTTGCGCCTGATTTTGAAGGATTTGAAGGAAGTGTTGCACAACCGCCTTCGGGAACACCTGTTTCTGTTGCCAAAACCGTTGTACCATCATAATCATAGAATGTTACCGTGTATGTAGCTGAACTAATTTTTGTGTATGTAGCTGTAACTGTTACATTGGAAGTAACATTGGTATATGATCCGCTCCAACCGTCAAAAGTATAACCGTCCCTTGTGGGGTTTGCAGGAGGAGTTGCCGAAGCGCCACTGTTTACTGTCTGTGTTTTCAACACATTTCCGTTATAATCAACAAAAGTTACGGTATATGTTGCAACAGTTGTGTTTTGTGTATATGTTGCAGTGATGATAACATTTGATGTGACGTTTGTGTAAGAACCGCTCCATCCGCTGAACGTATAGCCGCTTCTCACGGGATTTGAGGGAGGTGTTGCCGATTTTCCACTTTCAACTGTTTCTGTCTTTAACACTGTTCCGTCATAATCTTTAAATATAACATTGAAAGACTGAACCGGATCTGGTGAATTGTCTGAAACCAATCCTGCGTCGATAGTTGAACCATCAGTCATAACAAGAATTAAGTGACCATTATCGTCAATGTATGCATTTTTCACACCATTTCCGGTATCACCCTTATCGCCTTTGTCGCCCTTATCTCCCTTGTCACCCTTCTGTCCGACAAGAGATGCAAGCCATTCTTGAAGAGTACCTTCGTAACCGTTTTCAACTGCAAGTTCATATGCAGACTTGCCGGCTTCTCCGTCTTTTCCTGCCAATGAAACAAGCCATTCTTGAAGTGTGCCTTCGTAACCGTTTTCAACTGCTATTTCATAAGCCGATTTACCGGTTGCACCTATTGCACCAGCATCGCCCTTGTCACCCTTGGGACCCGTTGCACCAGTTTCACCCTTTGCACCTGTATCTCCTTTGGGACCAGCTGAACCTGTGTCACCTTTATCGCCCTTAGGTCCTGTTGCGCCAGTCTCACCCTTATCACCTTTATCGCCCTTTACACCCTGAGGTCCAACAAGTGATGTAAGCCATTCTGTTAATGTACCTTCATAACCGTTTTCAACTGCTATTTCATAAGCTGATTTGCCAGTTTCGCCTGTTGCACCGGTATCACCCTTATCACCTTTATCGCCTTTGGAACCGGTTGCACCTGTGTCACCCTTGTCGCCCTTATCGCCTTTTTCGCCCTGAGGTCCGACAAGTGATACAAGCCACTCCTCTTCGGTGCCCTCGTAACCATTCTCAACGGCAAGTTCATAAGCTGATTTGCCTTCTGCGCCTGTTTCACCGACAAGCGAAGCAAGCCATTCGGTCAACGTGCCTTCATAGCCGTTTTCGACTGCAAGCTCATATGCTGACTTACCTGTTCTGCCTGCGAGTGAAGCGACCCATTCTTCTTCGGAACCTTCATAACCATAATCGCAAGCAATTTCATAAGCTGATTTGCCATCTTTGCCCTTTTCACCTACAAGAGTAAGCAACCAATCCTGAACTGTACCTTCATAACCATTTTCAACTGCAAGTTCATATGCTGACTTGCCGTTTTCGCCGCCAACACCGGGAACGCCCTGTGCACCAACAAGCGATGCAAGCCATTCTGTTACACTACCCTTAAAACCGTTTTCAACTGCAAGTTCATATGCGGATTTACCGTTTTCACCATTGGTTCCGTCAACACCTTTAGGTCCGACAAGTGTATCAAGCCACTCTGAAAGAGTACCATCAAAGCCGTTTTCAACTGCAAGTTCATAAGCTGACTTGCCTTCTGCACCGATATCACCCTTATCACCTTTTTCGCCCTGGATGCCCTGTGCACCGGTGTCACCCTTATCGCCTTTGTCACCTTTTTCACCCTGGATGCCTTGAGCGCCGGTATCACCCTTGTCACCTTTATCGCCTTTTTCACCCTGGATGCCTTGAGCGCCGGTATCACCCTTGTCACCTTTATCGCCTTTTTCGCCCTGGATGCCTTGAGCACCGGTGTCACCTTTATCACCTTTTTCGCCCTGGATACCCTGTGCACCGGTGTCACCCTTATCGCCTTTGTCACCTTTTTCGCCCTGGATACCCTGTGCGCCGGTGTCACCCTTATCGCCTTTATCACCTTTTTCGCCCTGGATACCCTGTGCGCCGGTGTCGCCCTTATCGCCTTTATCACCTTTTTCGCCCTGGATACCCTGAGTGCCGGTGTCGCCCTTATCGCCTTTATCACCTTTTTCGCCCTGGATACCCTGAGCGCCGGTGTCACCCTTGTCACCTTTATCGCCTTTATCACCTTTCAGTGATTCAAGCCACTCTTCAACCGTTCCGTCAAAGCCATTTTCAACAGCAACTTCATAAGCTGTTTTTCCGTTGTTGCCGGTTGCTCCTGTAGGACCAATCAAAGTAGACAGCCATTCTGTCTCTGTACCATCATAACCATTTTCAACTGCTAACTCATAAGCAGATTTGCCGTTATCGCCTTTTTCACCTGCAAGTGAAGCAAGCCACTCCATTTCTGTTCCTGAGTAACCGTTATCACAAGCAATTTCATAAGCAGATTTGCCGTCTTTGCCTGCAAGTGAACGAAGCCATTCAACTTCTGTACCGCTATAACCGTTTTCAACTGCAATTTCGTATGCCGATTTTCCGTCAGCACCATCTTTAATGCCTAAAATGCATTTAAACCAAGTCTGCAACGAATTGCAAAATCCTTTTACAACAGAATTAGCATAAGCATATGTATTACCTATTTCTTCATTGACATGCTCATAGATATTCCCGATTTTTTCGTTGTCTATACAATCTGTTTCAGTGCTTGCCGTTGAAGTGTCTTTACCTATAAGAGAAGCAATCCACTCTTCGGGAGTTCCCGAATAACCGTATTCCACAGCAAGAGCATACTGAGACTTCGTTCCGTCATTGTTGTTCTTTTTTGCTGTTTTCTCAAGTTTATTGCTTGAAATTTTTTTAAGCCAAGCGGAAAGACTATTATCATAACCATTCTCGCAAGCAAGATCATAAATAGATGTTGAAACGGATTTGTCGGTTTTCCCAACAAAAATCTCTGTCCACTGCGATTCTGTTCCTTCGAATCCACAGATAACGGCTTCTTCATAAGAAGAATTTCCAACTTCACCTAA
This sequence comes from Clostridia bacterium, assembly GCA_017410195.1. GTDB lineage: Bacteria > Bacillota > Clostridia > Oscillospirales > Acutalibacteraceae > CAG-177. Next base: position 12,865 of record JAFQRF010000003.1, read on the forward strand.
CGAAAGCTTGTCTCCCGTTTCTGCAGCCAAAGATGAAAGCATCTGCATCTCACTACCTGTATAGCCTAAACGAGTTGCTTTTGCATAAGGAGTTACTGCATTTGCGATTGTTACTGAACCGACAATAATTGCCAATGCAATTAAAACGGACAGCAATGCCGCAAGTTTTTTCTTTTTACCGTTCATACTTTAAAACCTCCAAAAAAAGATAGACATAAAACTATAACAGTTAGTTCCGCCTCCATTCGGAATTTATTTTGTTATGTTTTATGAAGAATCCAAGGTTTGTCAAAAAGTAAACTTTTTGACAAAAGAGGTTTTACTTTTTAATTGGGACTTATTTCGTAAAAACACATTAAAATATTGTATGTATGTATTGATTTTTAAGAAAAATATGGTAAAATATTAAATGTATAATTAGGTTTCAAAAAGTTTACTTTTTGAGCCTATTTTTTATACTCAATCTGATATTCTCTCATTCTTCTGTAAAAAGTTGCTTTACTCATATTACATTTTTGAATTGCTTCGGCAAGTGAGATTTGCTGTTTCTCATAATCTTTCACGATTTGAGGGAAATCGGACGGAGACTGAATTATTGGTCTGCCGAATTTAACCCCCTTAAGTTTAGCAGCGACAATTCCTTCTGCTTGTCGTTTACGTATATTTTCACGCTCGCTCTGTGCAACAAAGCTCAGAATCTGAAGCACCAAATCAGCAATAAACGTTCCCATCAAATCCTTACCGTTGCGGGTATCAAGCAACGGCATATCAATAACACATATATCTATTCCGATTTCCTTTGTCAAAATCCGCCATTGTTTTTGTATTTCTTCATAATTGCGCCCAAGCCGGTCGATGCTCAGAATATAGAGTAAATCGCCGACTCTCAGTTTTTTTACAAGCTTTTTGTACCGTGGTCTGTCAAAATCCTTGCCCGATTGTTTATCCATAAAAATGTTTTTCTTTGGTATGTGCTTATCCTGCATAGCAATCAATTGTCTGTCCTCGTTCTGATCGGTGCTCGACACCCTGATATATCCATATACCATAACAAAACCTCCGAAATGTTTTAATTTATCTTAACATCTATGAATCTTGTTATACATTATTTTATTGTGGCATTCGTCTTAGCGAGCAATGGATTTGTGTGTACAAATCCAAAATTTAGGGGTTTTAGCCCCTAATACCCCGAAGAAAAAATAGATAAAAAGATAAAATCAGGTGCAATAGGAGTTAAATCCCGTTGCACCTGATAACTTTATATATAATGTTTATGCTATAAAAATCAGCTCGTGATTAATAATCTCTCTTGCCCGTGCTGCTATGTTATTCATACGGGCAACCCATTCCATTTGGTCATTTACTTTCAGTTGTTCCGTAATGCCCTCATTGACTTTCATCTGTTCTACCAGCCGAGAGAACATATCTGATGCCTGTTCATCAACCTCTGCAAGATGTGTCCACAGTGTTCCTGTCATAAGCATAATATTGAACTGCATTCGTTTATGGTTCATAAGATAATCTTTGCGTTTCAGTCCCCATCCACCGAGCGGTTTGTTTGCTTCGGCAGGTAATGTGATGTTTGGGATTCTGTAATCACCAACCATTCTGTATGTGCCACCGTTCTGTTCGAATGATGATTTATTCATAACTAACCTTCCTTTCAATCAGTAACAAATGTGTCGAGTGTAAACTTCGCCCCAAGCCGAAAGCCTGAAATAAAGCCGTCGGCTATACTAACTGTCAGAAAATCGTTATATGTATTTGTGTAAGCTACGAACAAATCTTTTTCTTCGCCGCTTAACCTTGAATTTAGTGCTTCTTCTTTTTCTGTAAGAGAGTTTAACTTTTTCTTTAATTCACTTTTTAATTTTGAACAGCATTCCTGCGGTTCAATGTTTCCATAATAAAAGTCTTCAATAAAACCAGACATTTTTGTAAACCTCCGTAATAGATTGATAATCCTTACAATTCAATCATTCCGACTGTCTACAAAAGCCGAAGGGAGGCAACTTCCTTATGAAGTGCCTCCCTTTGAACGCCCATTTTTTTATTTAATATTGAATTTTACGAAAAAACATGATATACTAATATTGCCAAACATAATCGAATAAAAAATTCGTGAATAAGTATGTGTATTTTTATGCCTAAATGGGTAAAAATACAGATGCTCTGTTTCTGCATATACTTTTCACGGATATACAGGATTATGTTTGGCGACAGTTGGAGCTATGTGTTTTTCGTGCGTGGCTTCGGCTGCGCACTTTTTTATTTTACGGAGGTATAAAAAATGAAACGGAAACTCAAAAAAGCAATGTCAATTCTCCTCGCATTCACACTCCTTTTCGGCTCATTTGCATTCGGATTAGCGGATGTTGATTGGGCAGACTTTGCGGTAAAAGCAAAGGCGATGACGTTAGGTGATTATACCTATTCTACAGGTTGGTTAGGGATACGTATAATATCAGTTAACAAGTCGATTTCCGGCGATGTTGTTGTTCCTGCATATTTTACTTATGAACTTGCTGATGGTAAAATAGAGGTTGCACCCGTAGCATACATAGGTGAAAATGCATTTAAAAACTGCACTGCAATTAAAAGTATAACACTGCCTGATACAGTATGCTATATATATAGAGAAGCTTTTTATGGCTGTACATCTCTTGAAAGTATTACGCTTTCGAGAGATTTAAAGGAAATCGGTTATATGGCATTTAAAAATTGTAAAAGCCTCAAGAGCATAGAGATCCCTGATGGCGTAACGACTATTGGTTCTGATGCATTTTGCAATTGTGAAAATCTGGAAAGTGCAACACTGCCTGATTCAATTACTGAATTGTATGATTCTGTGTTTAAGTGGTGCAAGAAACTTGAAAGTATAACAATTCCCGATAGAGTAACGAAAATAGGCAGTGATGCGTTCGGTTATTGTGAAAGTCTGACAAACATAACAATACCTGAGGGTGTAACGAAAATAGATAACCGTGCATTCAATTATTGTAAGAAACTTAAAAGTGTAACACTTCCTTCTACACTGACAATAATAGGTGAGAGTGCATTCTGTGGGTGCATTGAGCTTGAAAGCATAAAGCTTCCTAAGAATGTTATAGAAATAGGTTCTTCTGCATTCTCCGGTTGCTCGAAGCTTGAAAGAATAACAATTCCTGCTGCCGTGACAAGCATAGGTTCTTCTGCATTCTATGGCTGCGATGCTCTTAAAAGTATAACAGTAGAGTCAGAAAACACAGCATATTCAAGCGATGAACACGGAGTATTGTTCAACAAAGATAAGACCAAGCTCATTAAATATCCTGCAGGAAGCACAAACGAAATTTATTATGTTCCTGACGGTGTAACAAGTGTAGATAATTATGCGTTCCATAAGTGTAATTTCCTTAAAAGCATAATATTCCCTGATAGTATCACAGAATTAGTCCCGACTTATGTTTGGAATTGTGCAAATCTTGAATGCGTTCATATTCCCAAAAGCGTTACGTCAATAAGCAGTAATTTTTTAAAGGACACCAATGCATATATATGTTCAACTACAGAAAACTGTTCTGCTAAAGAATTTGCTGACGCAAACGGTATTGAATTCAGAGTTTGCACCGGACATAATGCATTTATCCCTGAACCTACAACCAAACCCGTTGTTACAGAACCTGCAACAACTAAACCGGTTGAAGTCCCGACAATAACCGAGCCTTCCACCACAAAACCCGTCGAAGTTCCGACCACAACCAAGCCTGTTGTTACTGAACCGTCAACTACAAAACCCGTTGAGGTTCCTTCAACAACCAAACCAGTTGAAGCTCCGACTACAACAAAACCTGTGGTTGAACCTACGAAACCAAGTGCAACCGTACCTTCAACGACTAAACCCACAACTAAACCCGTTGTAACTACAAAACCGACAGCAGAGCCAACAACCAAGCCTTCGGGCGTCGGATTTATATTTAAAATTTTAGAACCGTCTGTTTCTGTTGTTAAATACGGCGAAACACTCATTCTTCATACCAATTTAACCTCAATATCCGCAGCTGAAAAAATTGAGTGGAGCGTTGAGGGTGAGGGCGTTACAATCAAGCCCTCGGCTGACGGAATGACCTGCGCAGTAACCTCAACCTCAACAGGTGATGTAACCGTCACTGCAAAATACACAGATGCAAGCGGCGTTGAACACGTTTCCGAGCAGGAAATCGAATCCAACGCAAGCTTCTGGCAGAAAATCGTGTCATTCTTTAAAAACCTTTTCGGAATCAACAGAATAATCGAACAGAGAATAAAGTTCTGAAACTGTAGGGAATGTCGTCCCCGACATTCCGCGGAACGCCGAGGACGGCGTTCCCTACAATAACGTTTTGCACAGGAACGGTAGTTCGCTTTTTCGGCTCCCTCAAGAGAAAGCCCGAACAGGTAAACAACATTATCAAATTAAACTGAGTTGATAATATTTACTTAAAGCGGAAGCTGTAATAAATTACAACCGCAACACAATAATCCTATAAAAAATCACCGTGAATTTAATTCCACGGTGATTTCGTTTTGTAAAATTTATATTTTCCCAATGCAGAAATCTCCGTCAACGGCGGTTATTTCTGCCTTTATTATACCATGAATCGAATCACATTCGCAGGGAATTTTGACAGGCGTATAATTCGCCGTATAACCCTGCAAAAAACCTTCATGATATTCCTCAACAAGAACTTCAAGTGTTCTTCCGATTTGTTTTTTTAGGAATTCCTTTCTTATCGAATCCGCGGCGGCAGTCATTTCAGCCGCCCTTTTTTCTTTTTCGCATTTTTCAATCTGGTCGGGCATTTTTGCAGCAGGCGTTCCGGGTCTGATTGAATAAGGGAACACGTGTACCTTCTCAAATCCGACCTTTTTAACAAACTCCATCGAGCTTTCAAAGTCCTCACGGGTTTCGCCGGGAAATCCGACCATAACATCGGTTGTGATTGTTGTATCATCAAAAGCTTTGCGCAGTTTTTCACAAAGAGAATAATATTCCGCGCTGTTATAGTGGCGGTTCATGCGTTTGAGAGTTGCATCGCATCCGCTCTGGAGTGATATATGAAACTGCGGACAGAATTCGGGGATTTCCGCAAGTCCTGCAATGATTTCGTCGGTTATGTGGTCGGGTTCAAGTGAACCGAGACGGACTCTTTTTATTCCCTCAAAGGATGCCGCAAGTCTGACTGCATCAACAATATTTATATCTGTTCCGAGTCCGTATGCGGAAAGGTTTATGCCAACAAGAACTATCTCAGAAAAACCGTTTCTCTCAAGCCCCGCAATCTCGTTTCTGAGTTCATTGAGCGGCTTTGAACGCACTCTTCCCCTTGCATAAGGAATAATGCAATAAGAGCAAAAACGGTTGCAGCCATCCTCGATTTTGACGTTTGCCCTTGTTCTTTCGCGGAAAGCGCTTATGGTATCACCCGTGAACGCATCGCCCGTCTTATGAAGGTCAACCGCAAAAATTCTGCCGCTGCCGTTTATATACTGCATAATATAATCATGCAGCAAGCGGTTGCTTTTGTTGCCGATAATTATATCAGCTTCGTCAAGCTTTTCACCGTATTCGGGGAATGCCTGAGTCATGCATCCCGTGAGTACAACAATGCTTTCGGGGTGCTGCTTTTTGAATCGGCGTACAGCCTGCCTTGTTTTTCGGTCGCTCTCGGCAGTTACTGTGCAGGAATTTATGACGTAAACATCGGCGTTTTCCGTATGGTCGGTGATCAAAAAACCATGCTTTTCAAGGTTTTGCGCCATCGCCTGCGATTCATATTGATTAACCTTGCATCCAAGGGTATAAAATGCGGCTTTCATCGGATTCTCCTTTTGATTTCAGACTATGAGTAATTATAGCAAAAATTATTGTGATAATCAATCACCTTTCGCTCATATATTCTCTTGAAGGGAGAGATATTATGAAAATATTTAAAAAATATTGCTTACCGATGCTGCTGTCGATTGCATTGATCTTGAATTTCTGTATCTTTTCGGATGCCGAAAATGCCGCTCCGCCCGTTGAAATCAAAGCGAAATCCGCAGTGCTGATGGATGCGGCAACGGGAAAAGTCCTGATGAGATTCAACGAAAACGAGAAGGTGTATCCGGCATCGGTCACGAAAATCATGCCGCTTCTTTTGATTACAGAAGCAATTGACGAGGGAAAAATTGCACTCAGCGATGTTGTAACCGTCACGGGAAGCGCAGCATCAAAGGGCGGTTCGCAGATTTGGCTGAAAGAAGGAGAGCAAATGACGGTTGACGACCTTCTCAAGGCAACTGCTGTCTACAGCGCCAACGATGCTTGCACCGCACTCGGCGAATACCTTGCCGGAAGTGATGAAGCATTCGTTAAAATGCTCAACGAACGTGCCGCTGAACTCGGAATGAAAAACACTCATTTTGAAAATTGCACCGGTCTTGACGACACAACCGAAAACCATCTCACCACCGCACTTGACGTTGCCACGATGTCAAGAGAGCTTTTAAAGCATGAGCTGATTACAAATTACACAACAATCTGGATGGATTCTCTGCGTGAAGGTCAGACCGAGCTTGTAAACACCAATAAGCTTGTCAGATTCTATGAAGGAACAACGGGTCTTAAAACCGGCACAACTTCAAAGGCAGGATGCTGTGTTTCAGCCAGCGCAATGAGAGAAGGTACGCATCTTATTGCCGTCGTTATGGGCAGCGACAACAGCACCGACCGCTTTGAAACGGCAAAAGCAATGCTCAACTGGGGCTTTGCCAATTTTTCAACCGTCACACCTGAAATTGACATTTCTCTCATTCCCGATGTCGGCGTTATCAACGGTGTTGTTGAAAAAATTAAGCCGAAAGTGCCTGCGCCGGGTTCTTTTCTGATAGAAAAGGGACGTGAGGGTGATATCACGCAGACAATTGATCTCGCGGTTGATGTTGCGGCACCCGTTGAGCAGGGGCAGATTCTCGGAACGGTTACATTCAGACTCGGCGACGAACTTCTTGGCGAGTATAATATCACCGCTCCCGACAGAATCGAGCAATTGACATTTAAAATTGTTTTTATGAGAATAATTTCATCTTTTGCAAAATGAACAGAACCCCCCGGCTAAGCCGAGGGGTTCGTTCTATTCAAGGAATTAGTCTTCCTTTTTCTTTCTTGCGATTACATAAGCTGCTGCAGCTGCGCCTGAAATAACTGCGAATGCTGCCACGCCTGCAAATGAACCGGTATCGGGAATTACAACGTCAACATCTGCGCCGACATCTTCCCAGGTTGCCTCAAAGACAAGGTCTGTGTTGCCCATCTTCTCAGGTACTTCGGGATTCCAGCCTGCAAATTCTGCGCCGTCCTTAGCGGGATCTGCGGGAACGGGAATCTTAGTTCCTTCAACAACCTTATAAACCTTATAAACCTCACCGTCAACCATGAATGTTACGGTATGAGTATGCTTGATAAGTGCTGCTGCACCAACGATAACGATGATGCCGCCGACAATTGAAATGCCGGTAATCCATGCTGCATTAGCACCGATTACAGAACCGATAACTACGCCTGAAACAACTGTTCCGCCGATAACAATGCCGAGGAATGTCTTATCAACTTCCCACTGAGCTTCAAACTCAACGTTTTCGCCGGGCATTGTTGCGGGAACTTCGGGTTCCCAACCAACAAATACAAAGCCAAACTTTGTGGGTGCTGCGGGAACGGGAATGCTGTCGCCTTCTTCAAGAACGTAGAGAGCGTAAGTCTTACCGTCTACAACGTATCTTGCGGTATACTCTTCGCCTCCAACGGGAATTGTTACCCATTTTGCGGTGTAAGTGAGGTCATGTGCGGGCATTGTTGAAGCAACTGCGGGTTCCCAACCTGCGAAGATATAACCTTCCTTGGTGGGATCTGCAGGAACGGGAACTTCCGATGCAAACTTAACGTCTGCATATTCCTCGTAAACTTCACCTGCAGCAAGGTAATATGTTACCTTGTAGCTGTTGATTTCAAGGTTTGCATAAGCTTCAATGTCTTCTGTACCCATTGTTTCGGGAAGAGGATTGCCGTCCTTATCGGTCCAGCCCTTGAAGGTAAATCCTTCAATCTCAACATCGGGATGAGTCAATGCTTCGCCTTCCTTGAAGGTCTTGCTTGTGTATGCCTCAGCAACACCGTCTTCACCCTTAACAAGGTAATAAGTAACCTTATGTGTTTCGGGTTCGGGAACTATTTCTTTCCATGTTGCGGTAATCTTGAGGTCTGATGCAGGCATCTTTCCGTCTTCGGGAATACCTTCCCAGCCCGTGAACTCATAACCGTCTCTTGTGGGAGTCGGAAGCTCACCGATTGCTTCGCCTTCTGCAAGCTCTTTTTCAATTGAAGTACTGCCGTCTGCGAATGCACCGCCGTTTGCATCTGCTGTAAATTCAAATGTTTCTACGCCGGGTTCTGCTTCCCAAACTGCCTTAACCTTAAGGTCGTTTGCAGGCATTGTTGCGGGAAGTGCGGGTTCCCAACCCTTGAAGATGAATCCTGCTCTTGTGGGAGCTACGGGTTCTGCTACGGTTGCACCGTATTCATAGGTTGCTGCGGGAACTTCGCTGCCGCCGTTTGAATCAAATGTGATTGTGTATTCATTGATCTTCCACTCTGCTGTTGCATCAATGGGACCGTCGGGCATTGTTTCGGGAATAGGATTGCCGTCCTCGTCTACCCAACCAACGAATGTGTAGCCTTCCTTCTGAGGAACATCGGGAAGAACATCATCGAGATCCTTGCCGTATTCAACAGTATCGGTAAACTGAGCTGAACCGTCTTCGAATTCGCCGCCGTTTGCATCAAGAGTAATATCGTACTTGTTAACAGTCCACTTACCTGTGATTGTTACATCATTACCGGGCATTGTGAAGCTTGTTACGATTTCTGTACCGTAGTACCAACCGTCGAAGGTATATCCTTCTGCGGTGGGAACTTCTGCAAGAGTTACTGTTTCACCTTCCTTAACGTTTACGGGAACGGGAACTGTTGCATCTGCGGGTGCATTACCGTCGAATGTATAGGTAACTGTATAAATCTTTTCATCTGAAAGGTCAACAGTCCATACACCTTCAAGTGTTACGTCAGCCTTGGGCATTGTGAAGCTTGTAACGATTGAGCCGTTATAGTACCAGCCGCTGAACTTGTATCCGTCAACCATGGGAACATCGGCAACTGTTACGAGAGTTCCTTCTGTTACCTTCTTTGTTTCGGGAACTTCGGGAGCATTTTCGGGAATTACTTCGCCGATATATGCATAACCGAGGTCATAATCAACGGGAAGGATTTTCTTCCAGATTGCGGTAAGCTCTGCATTGCCTTCAGGCATCTTGAACTCATCGCCTGCATCATATCTGTTGCCGTCCTTATCTTCCCATGCTACAAACTCGTGATCCTTGAGTTCGGTCTTGGGAAGGTTGATTACTGCGCCGGGAAGAAGAGTCTTATCTGCAACTGCAGAACCGCCGTTTGTGTTGAATGAAAGGGTATACTTAGTAGGTTCTGTGGGAATGTCATTCCATACAGCCTTAAGCTCTACGGGGTTAGCGGGCATCGTGAACTTGTCGCCTGATTCGTAGGTCTTTGTTCCGTCTGTCCAACCTGCAAATACTTTTCCGTCCTTGCTTGTCTTGGGAAGGTTGATGCTATCGCCTTCTGCAAGTTCAACATCATCAACTTCCGAACCATCGTCTTCGTCAAAGGTAAGGGCATATTTTACTACGGTTGTAGGTTCTGTAGGTGCGGGAACTGTAGTAGCTTCTTCCCACACTGCCTTAAGCTCTACGGGGTTAGCGGGCATTGTGAACTTTTCACCTACATCATAGGTGTTTGCTCCGTCTGTCCAACCTGCAAATACCTTTCCGTCTTTGCTTGTCTTGGGAAGATAGATGCTTTCTCCCTCTGCAAGGTTCATGTCTGCTACTTCCGAACCGCCGTCTTCGTCAAATATAAGGGCATATTTTGCTATGGTTGTAGGTTCTGTTGTTGTGGGTTCTGTGGGGATTTCTTCCCATCTTGCAACAAGAGTCACATTTCCGTCAACTCTGTACATATAGCCTGCGGGGAATGTGCCGTTTCCTTCATCAAACCAGCCACTGAACTTGATGCCGTCCTTTGCAGGAAGTTCGGGGAGCTTAATTCTTTCGCCGTCCTTTGCGTCAATAGGTTCGGGAAGGGTTATACCATCAATAGATTCTCCATCAATTGCGAAGCTGACTGTATAAGTTGCAAGAGTTGTAGGTTCTGATGTTGTAGGTTCTTCAACCTTTGTATATCTTGCAATAAGAGTTACATTACCCTTGGGTACATATTCATAATTTGCAGGATATCTTGCATCACCATCATACCAATAATCAAATACGTACCCTTCAAGCACAAGACCGGGAAGCTTACAATAATCTCCCGCATCTACTTTTTCGGGCTGAGGAACGATAAGTCCTTCGGGAGCACCGTTTTCGATTTCAAATGTGATTGTGTATTCGGGACGTTCTGTTGTTGAAGGAACGATGCGATCCCATTTTGCTTCAAGCTCGATATCTTCGCCGGGCATTACATACATTGTACCTGCGGGATACTCATCAAAGCCATCTGACCAGCCTCTGAAAGTGAAGCCGTCTCTGTATGATTCGGGAAGCTCGTATTCTTCACCTGCAATAAGCTGAGCATCGCTAACCTTCGTACCCTCGCCCTCATTGAATGTGAGGTTGAAGATCTGGTTAGGTGTTGCAACGAGGTCTGCATCTTCTGCAGGCATTGTAAATGTATCACCGGGAGCATAAGTGCTTTCTCCATAGGTCCAGCCTGAGAATCTGTAACCATCGAGTGAGGGAAGAGCCTTAACGGTTATTTCCTCGCCTGCGATTAATTCAACCGAACCGTGAAGTGCGGGGAATCCTTCTTCTTCATACTCATATACGTAGCTGAGCGTGAAGAGCTCGTTGAAGATAGGCTCAAGAGCAAGGTCGCTTGCGGGAACCTTACCGTCAGCAGGAATATTCTTCCAACCGCCAAATCTGTAGCCGTGCTTTTCGGGATTTGGCTTTGTAAGTGCGGGAATTGCTTCACCTTCGGCTGCAACGCCCGAATCATATTCGTTGCCCTGAGCATCGAGATATGTTACTTTGTAAAGCTTTGTGAAGTCTGCCTTAAGTTCTACATCTTCTGCAGGCATGGTGAAGGTTTCACCGGGCTTATAAAGCTTATCATTCTTTGCATCATACCAGCCATTGAATCTGTAGCCGTCCTTGCTGAGGATGGGAACATTATATGACTTTCCTTCTGCGAGGAGCTGATCAATTGCTTCGGGAACGCCGTCACCTTCATCAAATGTGAGGTTATACTTGATTTCTTCCCAGATTGCCTCATATGTTTCGTCTGCAATAAGGCTTAATTCTTCACCAGGATCAAATTCATTATCGTCGCTGTCCTTCCAGCCGAGAAGCTTGAAGCCGTCCTTGGTAATTTCTTTCTCTGTGGGAAGAGTAATCTTTGTACCGTGATAAGCTGAAACTGCTGCATCGTTTGCATCGGCGAATGTACCGCCCATGCCGTCAAACTCTGCTGTTCTTGTTGCAAGCTTGAAGTAAGCAACAAGATTATTTTCGCCGCCCTCTGTAAGTATTACCTTGAGTGCATTGTTTTCATTTTCTGTATCAGGAACAACACTGTTGTTGTTGATAAGATTTGTATAGGGATGGCGGATGGTTGCTGTTGATGTTGTGTCGTCTGTAATTTCAACAACAGCACCTTCTTCTCCGGTCTTATTGATAACAGCACCGGTAATAACTTCAGTAGAACCGTCAGCTTTGAGAACTTCAATCATCGGAGTAATGGTATATGCAATACTTCCGGGAAGAACTGCTTCCCAATCTGCATGGAACTCCATGTCCTTTGCAGGCATTACATCGGGAACTGTGGGAAGCCATGTGTAGTTGTATTCACCATCATCTCTTACGGGGATGGGAGGTGTGATTGTTTCGCCAGCTTCATAGGTAACGGTTGTTTCTGTCTTGTTTTCACCGTCAACAACAAAGTAGCCACCGTTTGCATAGAATGTTGCTGTGTAAGTGGGAACAACAACATCTGCCCAAACTGCCTTAAGGTTGAGGCTGTCAGCAGGCATTGTCATATTCTGAAGCTCTCCGGGAGCATAGATTACCTTATCTGTTGCATCCTCTGCATCTGCCCAACCTGCAAATGTCTTTTCATCTGTAGACCACTCGGGATCTGCGGGAACAATAGCTGAAAGATCTGAACCGAATGCGATTTCATCCTTTGCAAATGTTTCCTCACCGTCTGCAAATGAACCGCCGTCAGCATTAAGGTTGATAACATAATTGTTAACTGTCCACTTTGCAGTAAGTGTAACATCGCCTGCAGGCATTACGAATGCCGAGGGAGCTTCGGAATCGGCAGGATTATAAATCTTACCGTCTGCGCTGCTTTCCCATCCTGCGAATGTGTGTCCTTCCTTCTGGAGAGCGGGACCGTAAACATCATTTACCGTTACAGCTGAATCTGTTGCGTGTTTTTCAATATCGCCGACAAGCTGATCGCCATTCTTATATATTACATTATATATAAGAGCAGTCCACTTGGCTGTATATTCTTCGCTTTCTGCAGGAAGAGTATCGGAAAGAGATGTGAGCTTGCCGTCCTCATCAAGCCAACCGTCAAATTTGTAGCCGGGCTTTACGGGATCTGCAGGCTTTGTATATTCTTCGTCAAACTTACCGTTAACGGGTTCAACAGTTGTTGCACCCTCACCGGTGTTGAATGTAAGAGTTACCTCGTTGGGAGCAAAGACTGCATAGAAGTTCTTGCCTTCGGTGCTGTCCATAACGCCGAGGTCTGCATCAGGTTCTGTTGCATCGGGATTTGTTGACCAACCCTTGAATCCGTGACCGTACTTTTCGGGTTCCTTTCCCGGAGCAACGACTGCTTCACCGTATTTTGTTGCACTTGTTGCGAAGGGTTCTGCATCTGTTTCGTCTGCATAGAAATATGCGTTATAAACATTTGCGTTTTCCTTTACGGGTTCAAACTCTGTATTACCTGTGATAACATAGGGGAACGAAACGGGTTCGTTGCTTTCGTCACCCTTTATTTTCCATACAGTATCAAGATATCCTTCGGGAATGTCAACTGCTTCATATTCGTAACCGTACCAGATACCATCTTCAGTTGCAATGATTTCTCCTTTGCTGTCGTAGAAGGTTACGGTATAGCTTTCTTCCGTTCCTCCGAGAGGATTATACATCGCGTTGAAGCTCATGTCGCCTGTTGCCTTTTCGGGAATATCTACATCCCAGTCAACGAAGGTATAACCGCTCATTGAAGGAGCAGCGGGAATTTCGGGTGTAGCGCCAAACTTATAAACATATCTCATTGTTCTCTCACCGTTGGGGAAGGTTGCACCTTCGCCTGCATCGAAGAGATAAACAATCTGAATATCAGCTGTTGCGATGATATCATGTGCGGGCATCTTTTCAGGCATTGCCGTAAGAGGATTGCCTTCGCCGTCTGTTACGGTAAGAGTATATTTATCCGTGGGAAGTGAGTCAAACTCATCAATCACATCGCCGAAATAAACAAGCTCTTCTTCGGCATGCTCACCGGTGATATCTTCATATTTATAAGTTAATTTATACTGATTTCTTGTGTAATAAGCTTTAAGCACGGAGGGATTTTCGGAATCTGCTTCAACTACGACACTTTCTGAGCTCTTTTCAGGAGTTCTTGTGAATTTCTCGGGATAATCAGCTTCGTCGCTGACCTGGTTTTTATCAAGAACAAATCCTTCTCTTGCAACTGCCTGAAGAGGAACGGTTGTACCTGCCTCTGCATAGAAAGAGTCAACCTGTGTGGGAACTGAGGGATATGCTCCGTTAGTATCCATCAGGTATGTCTCAACCTTATATTCTGCAAGACCGCTGTTGTCCCACAGAGCATAAAGTGTATATCCGTCGTGAGTGAAATCAGTATTGGGCTCGTCCACTTTAAGAGCATTGAGAATCTCTGTTGTTACGTTGAGACCGTAACCCTGAAGAGTTGTTAAATCCTTGTTCTTAAGGTCGAGAACCGCAACCATTTCTTCAGAAAGGAAGTCGCCTGCTTTGGCCTTAGGAAAAGCATCCTTAAGGAAGCCGATATTGTTTGAGTTAACCTTCCAACCGAGAGCTGCGATATCCGCATTACTCATTTCGCTGAATCCGATTTCTTTGAGGATTTCATCGGTAACAAGTGCGCCCTTTGAAGTCTCGATATTTGACCAGCCGAGAAGAGTATATCCAGCTCTGGAAACTTCCTTTTCCTTCTCGGAAACACCGCTTTCAATGGACTCCTCTATGATGCCCCTGACTTCGGCTATTTCTGCATTGTCTGAGAACTGACCGTCGTTAGCATCAAGAAGAATGCTGCTTGTTGTTGTTATCCAACCCTCATTGCTGATAAAATTATTATCTGAAATTTCCCAGCCTTCACCAAGGGTTATGGTAAGATTTTGGTCAGCGCCGTACTTACCTTTCTGGATATTAACGAGCATTACCTTAACGCCCTTGTTATAAAGTTCAATGCTGCCTCTGAGGCTTGCAGGAATTTCAGCTTTGCCTTTTTCGTCAACAGTCATCGTTGTACCGTTGCTTCTGATTGCAAAATTGAACTCATCGTACCAGTTATCGTTTGCATCCGTAAGTAATACGGTCTTGGGAAAGGCTGTGGGGTCGAGCGAAACTATGTTATGGATAAGCTCTCTGCCTTCGAAATCTGCCTCTTCAAGATATCCTTCAGAAAGAAGATACTTAATCTGTGCAAAACCGGTAACTTCGGATCTGTACATTTTCTTCGAGGTAAGTGCACCCTGATTCTGCACTCCGCCCGTTGCTGTTGCAGCATAGTTGGGATTTGATGCAGTTGTTACGGTAACATTCTGCTGATGAGGCTGGAATGTTGTTGCATCTGCTGATGCGGGTGCTTTGATTGCCTCAAAGTAATCCGTATCAAAAAGAAGTGCGGAAGTGATGGTGTGAGTAGCAAAGTTTGTTGAGAGATAAACTCTTGCTTTAACATATTCACCCGGGGCAGCTTTGGTTGTTTCTACCCATTTTTCGGGGAGAGGGTTGCCCTCTTCATCTGTTTTACCGCGATTTTCATTTCTGAAAAACTTGACGGTAAATGTTACGGACTCATCGCCCGCATCGGGTTCGCCGACAGCTGCAGCCGATGCCGCAACCGACATTGAACTGAAAATCATGACAATTGCAAGAAGCAAGGCCAATGATTTCTTTAAATGTGTCATAAGCATTTTTCCTCCTTAATGCTTGAAAGCCGACAAGCGACACTTTCATATATTACAGTTTATTCTATCACAATAACTTTTTAATTTCAATAGCTTTTTATAAATAAATATATATAAATAAAGGAATTTTTTTATACAACTCCGATAAACTGACTGTTTTTGATTACTCTGCCGTTTCGGAATCGAGAACCTTTGCCGCACGGATTTTTGCAAGCTCATACATCATGGTATCTCTTGTTTTTCCGTGAACATTGAAGAAGAGAAGGCTGACGCCTTTCATAAATCTTCCGATTGCGGGAGCAAGAGCAAATACCGTCCATATGCCGGCGAGCATGCTCGGGTCTGTCTGCGGAATCTGAACACCGTTTGCATTGAGAAGCGGAACGTAATGAATTGCCGCAACCGCAAAAGCACTTATCATTTTTGCTGCTGCATTTGAAAGAAGCTTGAAGTATTCCATAGCCGCAGTAATGGTCGCTTCATTACGCACGCCGGATTTCCATTCAACGTAATCGTAAAGATCTCCGTTAAGCGCCGTGCTGCAGTATCTCTGAATGCTGTTAAGAGAACCGCAGAAGGTAAGCGCAATAATAACCCATATAAGGTTGAGAATAAAGTGATCTTCGCCAAACGGCTTATATCCGACAAGCCACATGACAAAATAGCACGCGCCGCAGAACATATAACTGCCTGCCGCAAGATTTCTCAGACCGAATTTCTTTGTAAGCTTCGGAGCGAGCGGAAGCACGAAATAGCTGGGCAAGCCGGTAAAAAGGCCTGCAATTGTTCCGTAAGAAAGTCTGCCCATGCAGTTAAGCCAGAAGAAATCTTCAACCATTGTACCTGTGCTTTTACCGACTGCAAAGAAGTTCTTTATAAGAAGAACCCACATCGGACGGCAGGTACCGATGGTTTTGAAAGTTTTGATAAGACCCATCTGCTTCATATCATCTCTCGTCGCAAGCGGCATACGCTCCTTGAGAGAAAAGAAACCGTAAATTCTGAACGCAATAACACAGCAAACGAAAACTGCCGCACCACCGGTATATATGCTTCTTGAGCCGACTTTGAGAATATTCGGCAAAAAGTCAACTATAACCGGGAAAAGCGATGGCAGCCATACACCGACCAGGTCAGCGTAAGCATCCGTTGCAATGAGTCTGTTTCGTTCAATCGGATTCGGCGTTATGTTGAAAAGAATAATCTGATAGCTTGTATTATAAAATGAATTTGCAATGGAGCCTATGTAGTTACAAAGCAGAAAAGCAATAAACAGGCTTGACTGCGACATGGACGTCGGAAGTGTCCATGGAATAAAAGACGCACCAACCCAGAACGGGAGAGTCAAAATAATATAAGGACGCACACGACCCCAACGGGTTCTTGTTCTGTCAATTATAAGACCGGAAATTGCGTTATCCACCGTGTCGGCAATCATGCTGACGGTCTCCGCATATCCCCATGTTGTTGCGTTTATGCCAAGGAACTGCGTTGCAAAAAAGAAAAGCTTTTTGCTGAACGTGTTCCACATCGTGTCGCCCATACCCGAAAGAATATAAGCAACATAATGTTTGGGGCTGAGATACATTTTGTGCTGCTGGTCAACCTGTCTTCTGACCGCTTCACCATCCGCTTCGGGAACCGGAACGGCTGTTTTTTCAGCTGCCAATTGCTTCACCTTCCTTTAAAAATTCAGACTTATTCCATAGTAATCCTATTATACAGAGTATTCTATAATATTGCGCAAAAAAAATCAAGCATATTTAAAGATTTTTCTTAAATATGCTTGATTTCACGTTTTATAATTCTATTTTTTCACTAAGAAGAGGTTTTTCACTGACTGTTTTCCAGAAGCTTCCCGCATAAATTTCAACCTGATAGGTCTCGTTTTTGCGGAGTTCATCAAATGTAACACTCAGCTTTTCGGGCATATCATAAAAATAATATTCACTCCAGATTGCTGTGTTTCGGACTGTTACACCGTCGCTGTTTTTAACAATTACATTGTAGTCATCAACATAAACATCGTTGGTTTTTGCCTGATCAAAGGTAACCGTAAAGCCGTTATCGGTTACATCAGAAATAACCGCTTTTGCATTCTCTTCAAACCAGGGTGCATCGGTTGTCTTATATCGTGCATCGGTATAAAGGAATGACTTAACATCCCAGGCAGAATCAATTTTCCATGTCATGGGGAAGAAATTTGAGGTGATGAGATCATAAGGATAAACTCTGACTCTCATATCGGCATCTGCCTCAACAATAAGCATCTGCGCCGCCTTCTCTTTTCCGGGCGGAATTGTGCTGCAGGACTTATCGAACTCATCAAGCTCAAAATAGCTGAGAGTACCGGTTCCGAGACATGTAAAATGCCTCTGATGAATTGAACGCGGGTCATTGATAGGTGCATGGGAATGACCCGAGAAATTGATTATCTGAGGATAATTCATGAGAATATCGGTCAGTTCATCCTCGCCCCAATTTGCGCTGCCGTAAACTGTTCCCATGATATGAGGATGCTGAAAGAAGAAAATGGGTCTCCTGGGGTCATCCTCGGCTGCTTTTTTCAGCTCAGCTTTGACCCACGCCCTTTTTGCATCGTCAAAATGACATCCGTTGGTACTTGTCACATTTATAAAATGATATCCGTTTATTACATTATGAGTATCAGGCTCCTGGTTGTATATTTCCTTGAATTTTTCATGCGCTGCAGTCTCACCCTCTCCGTGAAATTCATGGCTTGCCATGGAAAGACAAACCTTGGTTTCAGCTTTGAGGTTACGGTCAAGAGTATCCTTGAATGCGAGCATCTGTGTTCTCGAACCGCTTGTTGCAAAGTCGCCGACAACATAAAGAGCATCCAGCTTTGAATATTTCTCTTTTTCACTAAGCTCATATGTGGTTTTGATTGCAAGCTCCATTCTTTCACGCTCAACGGAATGCTCATCCCTGTAATGTACGTCGCTGACAACCATAAATCTCAGCACGGGATTGAAATTTTTGTCAAAAGCCATATAATACCCCTTTCAATGTTTTACGGGGCTGCAAAAAACAGCCCCGTTTGAAAATTCTTTAAAAGATTAGCCAATCAATGAGAAAAGCCATGTGAAAAGCTCGGGAAGCGCCTTAACGATGCCGGGAAGAATACCGGTGATGATGCCGACGAAATTAACTTCGTCAACCCACTCGCTGAAGTTGCCCCAGAAAATGTTAAAATACTCTTTAATCTGCTTCCGGAAATCAACGTCTGTATCGGGCTTGTCGGAATCTGCGGGCTTGATAGCCGCTACGCCAAGCTTATAAATTTCTGTTGTGAGCGTGCTGCCGCTTTCAACAGTAATATAATAGTTTCTGCCTGCAACAAGAGCCTCGGTCGAAACTGTCTTTGTTTCGCCTGCTTTTACTTCAAGCTTTTCAGTTCCGGCAACGATATCACCGTTTTTGCCTTCAGCGATGGTAATATACCATGAACCGGTCTTGGGAGAAGCGCTGTCTGCAAGACCGAGCGAAATTTCATAGCCGACATTGTCTTTAAGAGCCTGGAAGCTGTAGCAGTCAATGTCCTTTGCCTGCGAAATTGTTCCGCGGAGAGCTGAACCAACGGGAATTGTGTTTGAAAGATATTTAGTATTGTTATACTCCATCTCTGCATCCGAAACAGCCTGATAGAATACTCTTGTTCTGTAACCGCCGGTCTTGCCGTTGAGGCCTTCAACCTTAAGCATATACTCCTTGCCGTAAACACCGATAGCAACGCTGGTAACTACTTCCTGGTTGCTGTTGATTGAGATTGAAGAAATTTCTTCTTCAATAAGAACACCGTCTACTGTTTCATAATGAGTATAGAGAGTAGCCTTGAAATCTGCAGGAATATTTCCGTTATAGAGATAGATATAGATAACACCGTTCTTTGAAGGTGCTACTCTATAGAAGTCAACGTCTGTACCGGTTGATGAAATTGTGCCGTAATATGCCTTTGCATTACCCGAAGTCGAAAGTTCAAGGTTTGTTGCTGTTGCAGCCTGATTATTGGGTTCTTTTTCGGTAAGAGCATTCTTGTCAAAGCTTGCGGTGATTGAATACTCAAGAGTTTCGCTGTGAATTGTACCCATTGTTACCCTAACAAAATATGTAGCCTTTTCGGAAATAGGGAACGAAGGCGATACTGTTTCTTTTTCAGTACCTGTTGACCTGAACACAAGCTGCTCTTTTTCTGCGCTGTCATAAACAGTAACTTCAAAATAAGCAAGCTCCTTGTTTGCATCTTCAATCAGGTTGTGGGCAATGGTAACCGTTGCCGAGCCTGATGCATCAGCGGTGAATGAATAATAGTCCTCGTCGGTTGCCTCGTCAAGGATACCTTTGATTTTCGTTGCAAAGCCGAAAGCGGTAGCTGTTTCAAATGTACCATTATTTTCTTTTTCTGTTGCAACTGCGTCTGCTGCGCTGCCAACCACGGCGTAACTCATAAGCATAACGAACGCCATGAGAAGCGCAAGAATTGATTTTGCTTTTTTCATCTTTTTGTCCTCCTGTATTTTATCAATAAAATTGATATTTGCATTTTAGCATACTTTTTTGCGATTGTCAAACCATATTGCGCAGGTAATTATTAATATTTAATTAACATCACATTTTCAGCATAAAGCAAAATAGGTTCAAGAACCGTATTATTCCCACAACACAAAAAAAACGGGACGGTGCAAAGACCGTCCCTAAAGTGTTATTTATAATTCGGAATTAATACATTCCGCCGCCCTGAGCTGCCATTGCTGCAGCCTGAGCTGCATCTGCTGCGGGGTCGGGTTTATCTGTAACAAGGCTCTCTGTTGTGAGTACCATTGATGCAACAGATGAAGCGTTCTGGAGTGCCGAACGGGTAACCTTTGTGGGGTCAAGAATGCCTGCGGATGCCATGTCGCAGTAAACATCCTTTGCAAAGTCATAGCCGTAGCCGACCTTGCCGCTTTCGTGGATAGCATTGATGATAATTGAACCTTCAAGACCTGCGTTTGCTGCAATCTGACGTACGGGTTCCTCAAGTGCCTTGAGAACAATCTTGATGCCGGTCTTTTCGTCAACATCATCTGTTGTGTCAAGGAGAGCCTTGACGCTGCCTACTGCATTGAGAAGTGCAACGCCGCCGCCCGCAACGCAGCCTTCTTCAACAGCCGCCTTTGTTGCTGCAAGAGCATCTTCGATGCGGAGCTTCTTTTCTTTCATTTCGGTTTCTGTTGCTGCGCCTACCTTAATAACTGCAACACCGCCCGAAAGCTTTGCAAGTCTTTCCTGAAGCTTTTCTCTGTCGAAATCGGATGTTGTGTTTTCTATCTGAAGCTTAATCTGCGCAACTCTTGATGCGATGTCATTCTTGTCGCCTGCACCGTCAACAATAATTGTGTTTTCCTTTGAAACCTTGACCTGACGTGCTCTGCCGAGCTGTGCAAGCTGAGTATCCTTGAGTTCAAGACCGAGATCTGAGGTAATAACTTCACCGCCTGTGAGGATAGCAATATCCTGAAGCATTTCCTTTCTTCTGTCGCCGAAGCCGGGAGCCTTTACGCATACGCATGTGAATACACCGCGGAGCTTGTTAACAAGAATTGTTGAAAGAGCTTCGCCCTCCACATCCTCTGCAACGATGATAAGCTTTCCGCCTGCATGCATAACCTGCTCAAGGAGAGGAAGAAGATCCTGAATGCTTGAAATTTTCTTGTCTGTAATAAGAATAAGAGCGTCATCGATAACAGCTTCCATCTTATCTGTATCTGTTACCATATAGGGTGAGATGTAGCCTCTGTCAAACTGCATACCCTCAACAACTTCGGATTCGGTAACGGCAATCTTTGATTCCTCAACGGTGATAACGCCGTCTGCAGTAACCTTTTCCATTGCATCTGCAATGAACTTGCCTACTTCTTCGTCAGCGGATGAAATTGTTGCAATTCTTGCGATATCATCTGAGCTTGAAACGGGCTTCGAATTATTCTTGACAGCCTCAACAGCAGCCTCAACAGCCTTTGCCATACCCTTCTTGACTACCATGGGGTTTGCGCCTGCTGTAACATTCTTCATGCCCTCTCTGATAAGAGCCTGAGCAAGGAGAGTTGCGGTTGTTGTACCGTCACCTGCAACGTCGTTTGTCTTTGTTGAAACTTCTTTTACAAGCTGTGCGCCCATATTCTCAAACGGGTCTTCAAGCTCGATTTCCTTTGCGATGGTTACGCCGTCATTTGTGATGAGGGGTGCGCCGTATTTCTTATCGAGAACAACGTTTCTGCCCTTGGGACCGAGTGTGATTTTAACTGTATTTGCAAGCTTGTCAACGCCTGCCTGGAGAGCCTTGCGGGCTTCTTCGCCGTAAATAATCTGCTTTGCCATGATTAAATCCTCCTATAAACTTTTTGAAATTATTCTACGATAGCAAGAATATCGCTCTGCTTAACGATTGTATATTCTTCCTTGTTAAGCTTAACCTCTGTGCCTGAATATTTGCTTGTGATAACCTTGTCGCCAACCTTGACATACATCTCAACGTTATTGCCGTCAATCATTCCGCCGGGACCGACTGCAACAACCTCTGCAATCTGGGGTTTCTCCTGAGCCGAAGCTGCAAGGATGATTCCGCTGCTTGTGGTTTCTTCAACCTCAACAGCCTTAACAACAACTCTGTCTGCGAGCGGTTTAATAGTCATATTTATTACCTCCAAAAAATAATTGTCGTAAATTAGCACTCTTGCCTCTTGAGTGCTAATTTGTATTTTAAACGCTTTATACGGAAAAATCAAGTCTTTTTGGCAAAGTTTACAATATCGTAATAATTAAATTCTAAACCGCATATTTTTACAATAATGTTACAAAAAACACTTGTTTGTTGACTTTAAACGAATGAATTGATATATTATATGTATATAATCTTTCCCTATTTATTCAGAAGAGGTTATTTATGGAAAAAATCAAAAAATTTCTGGCGTCGGACTGGTTTACGGTTATTCTTCTTGTCGCCGCAGTCGGTGTTATTTTTTCAAGCACCGAAATAATCGGAACGGTTGTTTTTGTTCTGCTTTTCGGGATAACAATGGCTCTGACCGATGACTGGATGCCCCTTTTGCAAATTATTCTGTTCACGACCTGTTTTGCGATACGGTGCAAAAACTCCTTCAGCACCTTTCTGAATTATTGGTGGGTCGTGCCGATTATGGTTGCGCTGATTGCGTGCCACTTTGTGCGCTTCAAAGCAAAATTCTCAAAGGGCAGCTGTTTCAAGGGAATTCTAGCAACATCCGTTGCGGTTACACTCGGCGGTGTCGGTATAATATCCGCCAAAGAATATTTTTCTTATACTTCGCTTTTCTATATCTTCATGCTCGGCTTTGGTATGCTGATTATTTATTCATATATGAGCGCAAGCCTGAAAACAAGAGATACATATGTTTTCTCTGAAAAATTTGCAAAAATAATGGTCTGCGTTATATGCCTCCTCGGAGTCTGCCTTTTTGAGGAATATTTCAGCAACCGTGCGCAGCTTACCGACGGCTTTGAAATTCTCCCCTTCCAATGGAGAAACAATGCCGCAACCATGCTCATGCTTGCAATGCCGTTTGCGTTTTATCTTTCTGCCAAGGATTTCGGACTTTTCTTTGTCGGAATTATAGATTATATTCTCATACTTTTTACGGGTTCAAGAGGCGGAATGCTTTTCGGCATCATCGAGCTGATAGTCTGCATAATCGTTATGTTTATTCTTGACAGGCGCCACAGACCCGCAATTGCAGCAATCGTCGGCGTATCTCTTGTAATTACGGCTCTCACATATCAGACATGGATTGATACTCTCAGCTACACCCTGCTCCGTCTTATCGACCCGAAGGAAAATTCAATAAGACTTCAGCTCATTCCCAGAGGAATTGAGGATTTCAAATCCAACATTCTTTTCGGCAGAGGAATCGGCTACATGGGCAACCGCGATGTTCACAAGAGTGCGGATTTTGCGCTGTGCTGGTATCATTGTTCTCCAATTCAGATTATCGGCAGCTTCGGTCTTTGCGGCATCGCCGCCTACGGATATCTTATTTATCTGAGAATAAAAACATTACTTAAAAATTTCACTTTCTTCAATATAATCATGTTTATTTCTTATCTCGGTCTTGAGCTTATGTCACTCGTTAATCCCGGAATTTTTGCTCCGTTCCCCTACCTTTTCCTCATTACTCTTTATTTCGTAATGATGGAAAGATGTAACAGCGACGATGACAAAAATGTTCTCAAGCGAATAATGAAAGGTGAAAAACCATGAATGTACTTTCAATAGGAAACAGTTTTTCCAACAACGCGCACAAATTTATCCCGCAAATGGCAAAGGCAGCAGGTAAAGAACTGCTGCTGTGCAATCTTTTTATCGGCGGCTGCTCTCTTGAACAGCATTGGAACAACTGGCGCGAAGAAAAAACCGCATATGATTACGAAGTGTATCTTCCGTTTGAAATGGAAATGACAAGCGCACCTGAGGTTGCGCTTCACGAAGCGGTTGAGGACGAAGAATGGGATATAATAACCATTCAGCAATGCAGTCATTTCAGCGGAATCCCCGAAAGCTATTCGCCTTATCTTTCGGAGCTTGCGGAATACTGCAGAATGGTTCAGCCGAATGCAAAAATAATGCTGCATCAGACATGGGCTTATGAATCAACAACCGAGCATCCGGGATTTGCAAACTACGGCAGAAATCAGGCGGAAATGTATAAAGCTCTTACCGAAGCATATGCAAATGCGGCGATGGAAGCGGATATTGATTTGATTATTCCGAGCGGCAGAGCGTGGCAGACGGCACGCAACACCATCCCCAACAGACTTACTGTTGAAGACGGTTATCACGGCAACGACCTCGGATGTTATCTTGCATCGGCTTGTTTTTACGAAATGATATTCGGCGAGAGCATTTATGAAAATGCGTTTTATCCCGACGGAATTGATAAGAATGTTGTTGATGTCCTCAAGCTTTGCGCCCATACGGCGGTGGAGAAAGGGATAATCAAGAAATAAAAGTTAACCCGTGCAGAACAAACTGCACGGGTTATTTTCTTAGTTTACAAACAAATGCTTGCGCTTGTTAAAATACTTGCTGTAAATCAGTAACCATAAAACAACAGACATCACATCTGTAACAACTCTTGGTACAAGCTCCATTATCGATTCAACACTGATATCCACAATGTCTTTCTGTGAAATCAACAGCACAGCCATAAATATATATATTACGATTTTTTCTAAAATTAAATTTATATAAATGTGCTTTGGTGCGTCTTTCTTGAATTTTGCCAATGAAAATGAAATATACACGCAGTATATCGCCATCGCAAATAAAGCAACCGCATAGAAGATCAAAGCAGGTTTTGCTGAATTGTCAGTCAAAAAATATAGTCTTCCTACATGATAAAATCCATATTGTGCATTCTGAAGTGAGAATACTAATTTGTTCAGAATATCTGGCAAAAACAGTACTCCCGTCGCTGCAGCAATCAATGCACCAAACGGCATCTGAAAATACGCTACAAACTTATAGAAACACATACCGAGTTTCTTTTCAAGTGTTTCCACACTTTCACCGCAATTCGGGCAAAAATTGACGCTGTCATTAAACTCTGTTCCGCAATGCTTGCAATTCAAAAAAATCACCTCTGATTGCCATTCTACAATTTTACATTATCACATCATAAAGTTTTTGTCAATGAAAAAGGAGCAACCCGAAGGTTGCTCCCTAAAAAGAACTTTTTAATTATTCAGCGATATCGATAACAACGCCTGAACCAACAGTTCTGCCGCCTTCACGGAT
The DNA here is from genome assembly GCA_017410195.1 of Clostridia bacterium. Classification (GTDB taxonomy): domain Bacteria; phylum Bacillota; class Clostridia; order Oscillospirales; family Acutalibacteraceae; genus CAG-177. The sequence goes on from JAFQRF010000003.1 coordinate 38,026, forward strand.
AGCGAAGCGGAGACCCTTTTCAATAGCGATGGGAGTGATAAGTTCAACGTTCATATCAACGTTGTCGCCGGGCATACACATTTCTGTGCCTTCGGGAAGGCTGATAACGCCTGTAACGTCAGTTGTTCTGAAATAGAACTGAGGACGATAGTTGTTGAAGAAGGGAGTATGACGGCCGCCTTCTTCCTTTGAAAGAACGTAAACCTGACC
>JAFQRF010000020.1 GCA_017410195.1 Clostridia bacterium
AGTTGTTCCTCAGGCAAGAGCTGCTCTTGACCAGTTCAAGATGGAAGCTGCAAGAGAAGTTGGCGTTAACCTTAAGCAGGGTTACAACGGCGACCTCACTTCCAAGGAAGCAGGTTCAGTCGGCGGTCAGATGGTCAAGAAGATGATCGAAGCCTATGAAAACGGCATGAAATAAGTGAACTTCGGTTTTTCGGGAGCTGTCGCAGAAAGATGCGGCAGCTCTTTGTTAATTTGTAATTCAAAATGCGTAATTCGTAAATAAGAGTAATTTTAGTTTGTATAATACAGAGTGAAGCGGACGATTGAAATTTTTACATGACAAAAATTAATCGTTTGTTCATTTGGCGGTGTTGACGGATTTACATTTATATTATATAATATTATACTAAGAAAATTTTATTTTCTTGTATTTGATTTAAACATTACTGTTTCAGCCGTCGGAATGTCACGGCCAAAAGGAGTTTTTATAATGACAAAAGAAGAAAAGATAAGGGTAATGCCGACCGTTGCTTTGCGCGGTCTGGTTGTGTTTCCCGATATGTTTATCCATTTTGATGTGGGCAGGGAAAAATCCGTAAATGCCCTCAAAAAAGCTATGGATACCGACCAGGAAATTTTTCTTGTTACTCAAAAAGATATCAGTGTTGATGATCCTGACTATAATGATCTTTACGAAATCGGTGTTGTTGCGAGTGTAAAGCAGGTGTTGAAGCTTCCCGGAAAGAACGGTAACGTGCGTGTTGCGGTTGAAGGTCTTCACAGAGCAAGACTTGTTCAGGGCCTTGAATCGGGAAAAGGAAATTATCTTAAAGCGATGATATTTCCGATTGAGGAGCCTGCTGTCAGACGGGATACCATTGACTACGAAAAGGCACTTATCCGACATACAAAGGATGTTTTTGCAGATTATTCAGACTGTGCGCCGCAGATGCCTGCAGATCTTGTGACGAGTGTTCTGCAGAAGTCGAAGGCGGGTGAACTTGCAGACTATATTGCAGGAAATATCATGCTTGAATATGAGGACAGACAGAGCATACTTTCCGTTATCAATCCGATAAGAAGACTTGAAGAACTTTGCGTTCTTCTTGCTAACGAGAGCAATCTGCTTGCGATTGAAGCCGATATCGGCGACAAGGTTCAGGAAGCAATTGACAAAAATCAGCGCGAATACTATCTGCGGGAGCAGATGAAGGTTATTTCGCAGGAACTTGGCGGAGGTGTTTCGCAGGAAGAGGAGCTTGATCATTTCAGAGAAACAATATTCTATATGAAAGCTCCTGACGAGGTGAAGGAAAAGCTTCTCAAGGAATGCGACAAGCTTGAAAAATATTCCCCGCAGTCACCCGAAGCGGCAGTCTGCAGAAACTATATTGAAACCTGCCTTTCGCTTCCGTGGGACAATCCTTCCGAAGAAAATACGGATATTGAAAAATCAAGAAAGATACTTGAACGTGACCATTACGGACTCGATAAAATCAAGCAGAGAATTCTCGAATATCTTGCCGTGCGTATCCTTGCACCCGACATCAAAGGTCAGATTATCTGCCTTGCAGGTCCTCCGGGAGTCGGAAAAACCTCCGTTGCACGCTCAATTGCATCCGCAACGGGCAGGGAATATGTGAGAATTTCTCTTGGCGGTGTTAAGGATGAAGCCGAAATCAGAGGTCACAGAAAAACATACATCGGCTCGATGCCGGGCAGAATCATAAGCGCGATGCAGCAGGCGGGTACAAGCAATCCGCTCATCCTGCTTGACGAGGTTGATAAGCTTTCGTCGGACTATAAGGGCGACCCGACCTCTGCGCTGCTTGAAGTACTCGACCCTGAGCAGAACTCAACCTTCAGAGATCACTATATTGAATTGCCGTTTGATTTGAGCAAAGTTCTTTTCATAACAACGGCAAACGTTGAAGCAAATATTCCCGATCCTCTGCGTGACAGAATGGAAATCATCGAACTCGGCAGCTATACAGCAGAGGAAAAATTCAACATTGCAAAGAAGCATCTTATCCCCAAGCAGATAAAACGCCACGGGCTGACGGCAAAGCAGCTCAGAATAACCGATAAGGCAATCAGATTGATAATCGATGGCTATACACGTGAAGCAGGTGTGAGAAACCTTGAACAAAAAATTGCTGCGGTCTGCAGAAAGTCAGCAATAGCGATAGTCGAAGGCAGTGCAGAAAAGCTTTCCGTAAAGCCCGAGAACATTGAAGAATTGCTCGGAACGAGAAAGTATAAGAACGATTCGATTGTCCGTGAAAATGAGGTTGGCGTTGTCAACGGACTTGCATGGACAAGCGTCGGCGGTGATATGCTCGAAATTGAAACGGCGGTGCTTAAAGGTACGGGTAAGCTTGAATTAACAGGTTCTCTCGGAGATGTTATGCAGGAGAGTGCGAAGGCTGCAGTTAGCTGCGTCCGTTCAAGATCTGAGATTCTTCCGATAAACGGAGATTTTTATAAGGAAAACGATATTCATATTCATGTTCCGGAGGGGGCAACGCCCAAGGACGGACCTTCCGCAGGCGTTACGATTGCAACCTCGCTTGTGTCCGCACTTTCGGGAATCAAGGTGCGCAAGGATGTTGCAATGACAGGTGAAATTACTCTCAGAGGCAGAGTTCTTCCGATTGGCGGACTCAAAGAAAAATCAATGGCGGCTTACAGAGCAGGTATTAAAACCGTTGTTATTCCTTACGACAACATTTCCGATCTTGATGAGGTTGACCCCGTTGTTAAAGAGGCGGTGACCTTTAAGCCGGTCAAGACCGTTGAAGCAGTCTGGGATATTGCTCTTGAAAAGCCTGCAAAGAACGGTGAAACATCGGTTCAGCCCGTGAATGTGAGTAAAAGCTCGCGAGCATCAATAACACAGTAAGGATTTGAAAAAATGAGATTTGATAAAATAGAATTCACCGCCGCTTACGGTACGTCGAAGCAGCTTCCGCCCTCAAAAGAAACGGAAATTGTTTTTTCGGGACGCTCGAATGTCGGCAAATCATCGCTTATCAACAAAGTTTTTAACCGCAAAAACCTTGCGAGAGTAAGCTCCGTTCCGGGTAAGACGATAACCGTCAATTTCTTCAAGGGTGACGGTGTTTACTTCGTTGACCTGCCCGGCTACGGCTATGCAAAGCGTGAGCAGAGCGAAAAAAAGCGTTGGGCAGAGCTTATGGAAGGTTATTTTCAGTCGGGCAGAAACATAAAACTCGTCATTCAGCTTATCGATATGCGCCATGCACCGTCGGCAGATGATATGACGATGCTCAATTTCCTGCGCGAGAGCGGAATACCTTTTGTTATTGCTCTTACAAAATGCGACAAGCTCAATAAAACGGAAACCGAAAAGCGCAGGGCAGAGCTTCTTGAGGAGCTTGCGGATTATTCGGAAATAAAAACAATCGAGTTCTCTTCCGTAAAGGGAACGGGTGTTGAAGAAGTAAAGGCGGAGATAATCAGAGCCGCCAACGGAGAGGAAAAATAAAATTATGTATGTTTCGGACTGTATATCGGTAAATGACTGCGGTCATCTTACCGTCGGAGGAGCTGATACCGTTAAGCTTGCGAAAAGCTTCGGTACTCCTCTTTATGTTTTTGATGAAAATGAAATCAGAAAGAATATCAGAGCGTTTATCCGCTCGATGAACGAATTCTATAACGGCAACGGTATGGTTGTTTACGCAAGTAAGGCGTTTTGCTGCAAGGAGATGTGCAGAATCTGCATGCAGGAAAATATCGGCATTGACGTTGTTTCGGGCGGCGAGCTGTATACGGCACTTTCTGTTGGTTTTCCTGCAGAGAAAATTGTTTTCCACGGAAACAACAAAACCCGTGAGGAGCTTGTTGCAGCGGTGGAAAACGGCGTGGGCAGAATTATTGTTGATAATCTTACCGAGCTTGAAACGCTTAATGAAATTGCGGCTTCTCAGGGCAAAACCGCGGGGATTATGTTCAGAATCAAGCCGGGCATTGATGCTCATACCCACGATTTTATCAAGACGGGTCAAATTGATTCGAAGTTCGGCTTCGCTCTCGAAACGGGAGAAGCTATGGAAGCGGTTAAAGCCGCTCTCGGAATGCCGAATGTAAAGCTCAGAGGTCTGCATTGCCATATCGGTTCGCAGATTTTTGATATTGACCCCTTTGAGCTTGCAGCGAAGGTTATGCTTGAACTTTATAAGGACATAAAAGAGCAGACGGGTGTTGAGCTTCCCGAACTCAATCTCGGCGGCGGTTTCGGAATAAAATATCTTGAAAGCGAAAACCCCAAGCCATATGGCGAATATATGAAGAATGTTTCGGCGGTTGTCAAGAGCTTTTCGCATGAGCTGGGTATTAAAACTCCGTTTGTACTTATTGAACCGGGACGCTCTATTGTCGGTGCGGCAGGGCTTACGCTTTATACCGTCGGCAATGTCAAAAACATTCCTGATATCAGAACCTATGTTTCGATTGACGGCGGAATGGGAGATAACCCGAGATATGCGCTTTATAAGGCAGATTATGAAATTGTCTGTGCAAATAAAGCGAATGAAGAGAGAACGGAAACGGTTACCGTTGCGGGTAAGTGCTGCGAAAGCGGCGACCTTATTCAGGAGAATACAAAGCTCCAGCCCGTGAATGCAGGTGATATTCTTGCCGTTCTTTCGACCGGTGCATATAATTACTCAATGGCATCAAACTATAACCGTATCGCAAGACCTGCCGTTGTTATGGTCAGGGACGGCGAAGCAAGAGTTGTTGTTAAAAGGGAAACCTATGAACAGATAACAGCTAACGATGTTTGATTAATCAGTTAAAAGGAAGTGACATAATGCCTCAGGTCAGAATGATAGCAGAGCAGGTCCGCCTTGTTTCCGAGCAGACGGACAGATTCAAAACCGGACGCATTTCCGTATCCATGGCTCTGCCGATGGATGAAAAAATGGCAGCAAATTCGCTTTTAATATTTCTTTTGAAGCGTTCTTGCAAGGAGTATCCCGATTTTTCACTCCTCAACGGGAAGCTTGATGAACTTTACGGTGCAAGTCTTTCGGCATCGGTTTCAAAGTCGGGCGAAGCGCAGGTGCTTACACTTTCGCTTACCTTCCTTGACGATCGCTTTGCTCTTACGGAAGAAAGCATAGCAGAGCAGTGTGCAAAGCTTCTTGCAAGCATGATATTCTCTCCCAACTGCAAAAACGGCAGCTTCGGTGCCGAGAATCTTGCGGCGGAAAAAAGACTTCTTATTCAGCGCATTGAAGAAGAACTCAATGACAAACGCACTTATGCATTTAACCGCTGCATAAGCTATATGTGTGCAAACGAGGCTTACGGTAAGGATAAGTACGGCACGATTGAAGAAATAGAAAGCGTTAAGATAACTGATGTTTATTCGGCATGGAAAAACCTGCTTTCCTCGGCGATATTCCAGATAACGGTTGTCGGCAGCTGCAATGCGGATGATGTTGCGGAAATCTTTGCAAAGAAATTCGAAAAAACCGAGCGCAATCCCGTAAAGCCCGAAACCGTTTTCTACAAAAGAGGCGGTCATTTCAACCGCTATGAAGAAAAGTTTCCCGTCAATCAGGGTAAGCTTGTTATCGGCTTCAGAGCCGGAACGGCTGACAGCAGGGATAACCTTGCGGCCGTGACGGTTATGAACGATATTTTCGGAATGGGGACTTATTCCAAGCTCTTTATGAACGTACGTGAAAAGCTCAGTCTTGCCTATTATTGCTGGTCAAGGCTTATTGCAAGCAAGGGCATTGTTCTTGTTGAGGGCGGAATCGATACCGATAAGGAAAAGAAGGTTTCTGCCGAGATTCTTTCTCAGCTTTCAGACCTGAGAAACGGAAAGACCGACCCTGAGGTGCTTGAATCCTCAAAACGTTCGCTTAAAGAAAGACACACGTTCACTACTCCCGAAGGAATCTGCGCATGGTATGCTTCGCAGGTTCTTGAAGATGAAATTTTAACGCCCGAAAGTCTTGTCGGTGAGATCGAAAACGTGACTATGGAGCAGGTATGCGAAGCGGCAAAGAAGCTTTCGATAGATACGATATTTATGCTTTCGGCTGAATCCGAGGAGGGCGAAGAGAATGCAGATTAATCAGATAACAAACGAAAAGCTTGGCGAGAGCGTGTTCTGTACCCGCCATGAATCGGGTCTTGAAATAAGAGTTATGCCCAAGGCGGGTTATACTTCGGCTTATGCTGTTTTCGGCGTAAAGTACGGCTCAATTGACACCGCAATAAAGAATGAAAACGGAGAATTTGAAACAATTCCCGAGGGTACTGCTCATTTTCTTGAGCATAAGCTTTTTGAAAGTGAGGATCTGAATGCCTTTGAGCGTTTTGCAAAGACGGGTGCAAGCGCAAATGCTTACACAAGCTTTGAAAAAACCGCTTATCTTTTCAAGGGTTCGGAGAATATAGGGGAATCTCTCGAAATTCTTCTTGATTTTGTTCAGAATCCCTATTTTACTCAGCAGACCGTTGAAAAAGAGCAGGGGATTATCGGTCAGGAAATCAGAATGTATCAGGATTTGCCCGACTGGCAGGTTATGTTCAATCTTCTTCGTGCGCTTTACAGCGCTCATCCCGTCAGAATCGATATTGCAGGCACTCAGGAATCGATAGCAAAAATTGATGCTGACCTGCTTTACAGACTTTATAAGAATTTTTATAATCCCGCAAACATGGTGCTTTGTGTTGTCGGTGCAATTGAACCGCAGGAGGTTTTTGACATCGTTGACAGATGCATAAAGAAAACCGATGTAAAACCGGTTGAGAGAAAATTCGAGAAAGAAAGCGGAAAACCCGTTCAGTCGTTTATTGAAGAACAACTTTCAGTTGCTCAGAAGCAGTTTCTTCTCGGATTCAAGGAAGAACTTGATGCGCCGCTTCTCAGCCTTGAGGATGAAATCGCATCCGAAATTGTGCTTGAAGCTCTTTGCGGAAAATCGTCTCCGCTTTTCAAGCGTCTGCTTGATGAAGAACTGATTGACATGGGCTTCGGCTCGGAAATGTTCAACGGCTTCGGCTTTTCGTGCGTGATGATAGGCGGAACGAGTGCTGATCCCGAAAAGACTGCGGATATCATCAAATCCGAAATCAGAAAGGCACAGACCGAAGGCATTGATCCTGCTGCATTTGAAAGAGCAAAACGCAAGTTTTACGGCAGATATGTTATGTGTTACAACGATATAGACGACACAGCGAATATGCTGATGAATCTTTATTTTAACGACTATGAGCCGTTTGCGGAGCTTGAAGCCTGCAAGAATCTTACAGTCGAAAAAGCGCAGGAAAGGCTGAATATTCTCAAAGCCGACAACAGCGCACTTTCGGTTATAAGTCCGATTGCATAAACAGAAAGAAGGAATAATAAAATGTCGGATTATGCGGTAGTATATTTTACGGGCATCAAGCGCGGATTCAGTATTCCGAGCGTGCTTGCCGATTTTTCAATATTCGGAATTGATATTGAAATCAAATTTTACGGAGCGATTATCGCTTTCGGCTTTTTGCTTGCCGTGCTTTTCGGAGGCAGAATGGCTTATAAATGGAAGATGAGCCTTGATAAAATGGTTGATGTTCTCATTTACGGAACAATCGCCGCTATTGTCGGCGCAAGGCTTTATTATGTTTTTTCAAAATGGGATTATTACGGCGCACATCTTTCCGAAATTCCTCAGATCTGGAACGGCGGTCTTGCCATTTACGGCGGAATCATCGGCGGCGTTGTTGCAGCGTATTTCGTTTGCAAAATAAGAAAGATGAACTATTGGAATCTGCTTGATATTGCAACTATGAGCCTTCTTATCGGTCAGGGCATCGGCAGATGGGGCAATTTCACAAATCAGGAAGCCTTCGGTGTCAACACTGACCTTCCTTGGGGCATGTGGAGCGAAAAGGTTGCGGCGGAAATTATGAGCAATCAGGAGCTTTATGCTTCAAAGGGCTTTGAGGTTGACCCGATGGCACCCGTGCATCCGACCTTCCTTTATGAGTCGATCTGGTGTCTTCTCGGTTTCTTCGTCCTTTATTTTATCTGTTGCAAGGCAAGAAAATTCAGCGGTCAGATAGCTCTTTGCTACGGTATTTGGTACGGACTTGAAAGAACAATCGTTGAAGGTCTGCGCACTGACAGTTTATATATCGCAGGAACGACAATCCGTGTTTCTCAGGCACTTTCGGCGACACTTGTTTTGGTTTGTACCGTTTTGCTTATTGTTCTGTTAAGAAAATACACAAAAAACCCCCAACCTATTGACGGTGTCGATTTCTTCCTCGAAGAACAGCTCAAAGCCGAGGCAGAGTCAAAGAATAACGAAGAAGCTGAAGTTGTTGATTCGGAAGAAACAGTTGAAAATGAGGAGGCTGAATCAGATGTACAAAATAATTGACGGCAAAGCAATAAGAGAATATAATCTCGAAAAAATTTCGGAGCAGGTTGAGGAACTTAAGGCAAACGGAATCCTCCCGACCCTTGCAGTTATCATCGTCGGAAACGACCCCGCTTCAAGAATATATGTTAATAATAAGAAAGCGGCTTGCGAAAGAACGGGTATGCGTTCGCTTGAATATGCTCTTCCCGAAGAAACAACAACCGAAGAACTTCTTGAGCTTATCGACAAGCTCAATGCGGATAAATCAGTCAACGGTATTCTCTGTCAGCTTCCCGTTCCCAAACATATCAACAAGAATCTTGTCCTTGAAAGAATTCTTCCGGAAAAGGATGTTGACTGCTTCCATCCCGAGAATGTCGGCAGACTTTGCATCGGCAACGGAGAGCTTGTTCCCTGCACTCCGATGGGTATGGTCAAAATGCTCGAATATGAAGACATTGACCCCACCGGCAAGCATTGCGTTATCATCGGCAGAAGCGATATCGTCGGCAAGCCCATGGCAATGCTTATGCTTGCAAGGAACGCAACCGTCACAATCTGCCACTCGAAAACACAGAATCTTGCCGAAATAACAAAGCAGGCTGATATTCTCGTTGCGGCTGTCGGCATTGCAAAATTTGTTAAAGAGGATATGGTCAAAGACGGCGCAATTGTTCTCGATGTCGGAATGGACAGAGATGAAAACGGCAAGCTCTGCGGAGACGTTGATTTTGAAAATGTCAAGGATAAAACTTCCATGATTACTCCCGTACCCGGCGGTGTCGGTCCCATGACAATTGCGATGCTGATGAGAAATACTCTCACGGCGGCGAAGATTCAAAACAAATGACACTATATAATGAAAATATAATAAAGAAAGGAACATAAATATGAAAAAACTTTACAGAAGCAAGACAGATAAAAAACTCCTCGGCGTACTCGGCGGTTTTGCAAAATATTTCAATGTTGATGCGACCGTTCTCAGAATTATTTATGTTTTGCTTTCAATTTTTGTTCTCGGCTGCCCAATAATTATTTATCTTGTTGCAGCTTTGATTATTCCTGAAGAGCCTGACGGATACAATTCCGAGAATACCAATCAGAATTATTAAAAAATTCTCAAAAAACATTTGACAAGGCTTGAATGTTGTGTTATAATCTCATATGCCGCATATTCGGGGCGGGCATAGCTATGCCCAAAAACAGATTTAATCTGTGCCTCCGGTAACCCACTTATAAGAGTTACAGAATAGCGAGTCTTAAAGAAAAGGAATGAAAATCCGATGTACGCAATTATCGAAACAGGCGGCAAGCAGTATAAGGTTGAAGCCGGCGATGTAATTTTCATCGAAAAGCTTGGCGCAGAAGAAGCAAGCGAGTACACCTTTGACAAGGTTATCGCAGTTGGAACCGACGACGGTATCACCGTTGGCGCACCCTATGTAGCAGGTGCAAGCGTTTCAGCAAAGATTGTCAAGAACGGCAAGGCAAAGAAAATTACCGTTATGACCTACAAGCCCAAGAAGAACTCAAAGAGAAAGATGGGCCACAGACAGCCTTACACCAAGGTTGAAATCTCTGCTATCAACGCATAAGAATTTTTACCATGATTAGGGTTAAATTCTTAATCGGTAACAAACAACTCACAGGCTTTGAAATCAGAGGTCACGCGATGTTTGCCGAAAACGGCAGCGATGTTGTCTGTGCGGCAGTTTCTTCGGCGGCTTATATGGCGGCGAACACGTTAACCGAAATCGTCGGTGCAAAAGCCGATGCAAGCGCGCAGGACGGAATGATGCGTGTAATCCTCATTCAGCCCGATGAGCAGACGGAAACGGTACTCAGAGGTCTGGAGCTTCATTTGACGGAGCTTTCAAAGCAATATCCCGAAAACATTAAAATAATCTACGGAGGTGTAAAGTAATGCTTAAGATAAATGTACAGCTTTTCGCTCATAAGAAAGGTATGGGTTCAACCCGTAACGGCCGTGATTCAGAGTCAAAGAGACTCGGCGCTAAGAGAGCTGACGGTCAGTTTGTTCTTGCAGGTAACATCCTTGTAAAGCAGAGAGGTACTCACATCCATCCCGGCAACAATGTCGGCAGAGGTTCGGATGATACTCTCTTCGCACTCATCGACGGAACAGTTAAGTTCGAGCGTATGGGTAAGGACCGCAAGAAGGTAAGCGTTTACGCTGTTGAGCAGTAATTACTGAAAATGATAAAGGACACAGTCAATCGGCTGTGTCCTTTTTGTTTATTTCTTCAAAACCTCTTTCAAATACATACCCGTATAGGATTTTTTGCATTTTGCAACCTCTTCGGGGGTGCCTTGTGCAACGATTTTTCCGCCGCCGCTGCCGCCCTCGGGTCCGAGGTCGATAATGTGGTCGGAAACTTTGATAACATCAAGATTATGCTCAATAACTATAACCGTGTTGCCCTTGTCAACAAACCTCTGCAGCACGTCAATAAGTCTGTGAACATCGGCAGTGTGAAGACCCGTTGTCGGCTCGTCAAGGATATAAACGGTTTTGCCCGTCGAAATTTTTGAAAGCTCGGTTGCGAGCTTCACTCTCTGCGCTTCGCCGCCGGAAAGAGTTGTTGCCGGCTGTCCGATTTTGATATATCCGAGACCGACATCATAAAGAGTTTTGATTTTACGGTGGATTTTCGGAATGCTTTCAAAGAAATTCATTCCCTCCTCAACCGTCATTTCAAGAACATCGTGGATGCTCTTACCCTTATATTTTACCTCAAGTGTTTCTCTGTTGTATCTCTTGCCGCCGCAGACCTCACACGGCACATAAATGTCGCTCATAAAGTGCATTTCGATTTTAACTATGCCGTCACCCTGGCAGGCTTCACATCTGCCGCCCTTGACATTGAACGAAAAACGGTTTGCCTTGTAGCCTTTTTTCTTTGAATCAACGGTTGATGCAAAAAGCTCGCGGATATCGTTGAAAACTCCCGTGTAGGTTGCAGGATTCGAACGGGGAGTTCGTCCGATGGGGGATTGGTCAATGTTGATAACTTTATCAAGATGCTCGGTACCCGTGATTTTATCATGGTCACCGGGCTTTTTCTTTGCGTTGTTGAGTTCGGTTGCAAGATATTTATTAAGGATTTCGTTGACAAGTGAGGATTTGCCCGACCCCGAAACGCCCGTTACGCTGATGAATTTTCCGAGAGGAAACTCAACGTCAATATTTTTGAGGTTGTTTTCTCTTGCTCCGTGAATAATGAGCGATTTGCCGTTGCCTTCTCTGCGATTTTCGGGAAGGGGGATATATTTTTTACCGCTGAGGTACTGACCTGTAATGGATTTTTCACAGTTCATAATATCATCAACATCGCCGCAGCAGACGATTTCACCGCCGTGAATGCCTGCTCCGGGTCCGACATCAACAATGTAGTCCGCAGCTCTCATGGTTTCTTCGTCATGCTCAACAACAATAAGTGTGTTGCCGAGGTCGCGCAATTCCTGTAAAGTTTTCAGTAACTTTGAGTTGTCACGCTGATGAAGTCCTATGCTCGGCTCATCGAGTATATAAAGAACGCCCATGAGCGATGAACCGATTTGCGTTGCGAGACGGATTCTCTGCGCTTCGCCGCCCGAAAGGGTAGCGGATGAACGGGCAAGGGTAAGATAATTCAGACCGACACTTGAAAGAAAGTTCAGCCTGCTTCGGATTTCTTTTATTATCTGCTCGGCGATCATCAAATCTCTTTCGCTGAGAGTCAGGCTGTCGAGGAACTCAATCTCTTCATCTATGGGCTTGTTGACGAATTCGTCAATATTGATGCCGCCGACCGTGACACCGAGTGACTCCTTACGCAACCTTGCGCCGCCGCATTCGGGACATTTTACGCTTGACATATAGCCTTCGATTTCAGCTCGTGACCATTCACTTGTTGTTTCTTTGTAACGGCGTTCGAGATTATTGATAATTCCCTCAAAATCGGTCATATAAGTGCCGCTGCCGTATTCACTTCTGCGTTCAAGCTTAATTTTTTTGCCGCCCGTACCGTAGAAAATAATATCCTTTGCTTTCTTTGAAAGGTCTTTGAACGGGGTGTCGAGCGAAAAATCATAAGCATTTGCGATTCCTTCATAATACATCTGAGCAATCGTTCCGCCGTCGGCTGCTGACCAGCCGCTCGCTTTTATTGCCCCGTCACGGATAGAAAGACTTTCGTCAGGTACAACCATTTTCGGGTCAACCTTCATGAATACGCTCAGACCCGTACACTTCGGGCATGCGCCGAACGGATTGTTGAATGAAAATGAACGGGGTTCAAGTTCTTCAATGCTGACTCCGTGTTCAGGGCAGGCATAGTTAAGGGAATAGAGCATTTCTTCTCCGCCGATAACATCAATCATCAACAGACCGTCGGTGAGGTTGGTTGCTGTTTCTATTGAATCGGCAAGTCTTGAACGTATGCCGTCTTTAATAACAAGGCGGTCAACGATAACCTCAATATTGTGCTTTATATTCTTTTCCAGTTTAATATCTTCGGATAAATCATAGGTGATTCCGTCAATGCGCACTCTTGCAAATCCGCTTTTGCGGATTGAGTCAAGCTCCTTGACATATTCGCCCTTTTTGCCTCTTGCAATGGGTGCCATAACTTGAATTTTTGTTCCTTCTTCAAGAGAGAGAACCTGCGTTGTTATGTCGTCAACTGTCTGACGGCTGATTTCCCTTCCGCATTCGGGGCAGTGGGGAATACCGATTCTTGCGTAGAGCAGACGCAGATAGTCGTAAATTTCAGTGACCGTGCCGACGGTTGAACGAGGATTTTTGGATGTTGTTTTCTGGTCGATTGAAATGGCAGGGGAAAGACCTTCAATGCTCTCAATGTTCGGTTTTTCCATCTGACCGAGGAACTGCCTTGCATATGACGACAGGGATTCAACATATCTTCGCTGTCCCTCGGCGTAGATTGTATCAAAGGCAAGCGAGGATTTTCCCGAACCTGAAAGACCCGTGAAAACAACAAGCTTATCACGGGGAATTGTTATATCAACATTTTTAAGATTATGCTCTTTGGCGCCCTTAACGGTTAAATTTTTTATTGCCATTTTATTTACCTCTTCTGAGCTTTTCGATTCTGTCACGCAGATAAGCGGCATGCTCGAATTCGAGAATCTTTGCAGCTGCCTTCATCTCGGCAGTGAGTTTTACAATCATCGCCTCGCGCTCTTTTTTGCTCATTTTTGAAATTGATTTTTCTTCGCCGTCTTTGGATGAAATTTCAATGATGTCGTAAACATCTTTGACGATGGTTTGAGGCGTAATGCCGTGTTCTTCATTATATTTTATCTGTTTTTCACGGCGGCGTACGGTTTCGGATATCGCTCTTTCCATTGACGGAGTGACAGAATCCGCATACATGATAACTGTGCCTTCCGCGTTTCGTGCAGCTCTGCCGATAGTCTGAATAAGCGATGTTTCGGAGCGCAGGAAGCCTTCTTTATCCGCATCGAGAATCGCAACAAGCGAAACCTCGGGGATGTCAAGACCTTCACGAAGAAGGTTGATGCCGATAAGCACATCAAAATCACCCAGTCGCAGACCTCGGATGATTTCCATTCGTTCGAGTGTATCTATATCGTGGTGCATATAGCGGACCTTGATATCGAGATTTTCAAGATAATCCGTCAAATCCTCCGCCATGCGTTTTGTCAGAGTTGTAATAAGCACACGCTCGCCTTTTGCTGTTCTTGCGTTAATCTCGGAAACAAGGTCGTCAATCTGACCCTCGGTCGGGCGCACCGATATTTCAGGGTCAAGCAGACCTGTCGGTCTTATGACTTGTTCTGCAATCTGTGCGCTTTTTTCTTTTTCGAATTCACCCGGCGTTGCGCTGACGAACACTTTCTGACCTGTTCTTTCGTAGAATTCATCAAATGTCAGCGGACGGTTATCGTAAGCCGAGGGCAGACGGAAGCCGAACTCAATCAGGCTTTCTTTTCTTGCTCTGTCGCCGCCGTACATTGCTCTTACCTGAGGCAGAGTGACATGTGATTCGTCAACAAAAAGAAGATAATCATCGGGAAAATAGTTGAGAAGCGTAAACGGTGACGAGCCTGCGGGTCTGCCGGACATGATTCTCGAATAGTTTTCAATACCCTTACAGAATCCCGTTTCACGCAGCATTTCGATGTCGTATTCCGTGCGCTGCCGAATTCTCTGCGCTTCCAAAAGCTTGCCGTTTTCTTCGAAAAACTTAACTCTGTCAAGCATTTCGCCGTAAATTTGTGTTATTGAACGCTCCATTTTTTCGGGTGCGATAACATAGTGGGATGCAGGATAAATTGCTGCATGTGAAAGCACGCTTTTAACCTGACCCGTAAGTGCGTTTATCTCGCTTATGCGGTCAATTTCGTCGCCGAAAAATTCAACTCTGATTCCGTTTTCGTTTGAATAAACGGGGAAAATTTCAACAACATCGCCCCTGACACGGAATTTGTTGCGGCTGAAGTCTATATCATTTCTTTCGTACTGAATCGAAACAAGCTTTTCTATCAGCTCATCGCGGCTTTTCTCCATGCCTGTACGCAGAGAAATAACCATGCTTCGGTAGTCAATCGGGTCGCCGAGAGTGTAAATGCATGAAACGCTGGCAACGATAATAACGTCACGCCTTTCCGAAAGGGCAGAGGTTGCCGAATGGCGGAGCTTATCGATTTCATCGTTGACGGCGGAGTCTTTTTCAATATAAGTATCCGTTGTGGGAATATATGCTTCGGGCTGATAATAGTCATAATAAGAAACAAAATATTCGACTGCGTTCTCAGGAAAAAACTCACGGAATTCGGTGCAAAGCTGTGCAGCGAGAGTTTTATTGTGAGCCAGAATAAGCGTAGGTCGGTTGACCTTCTCGATGATGTTTGCCATCGTGAAAGTCTTTCCCGAGCCGGTAACGCCGAGAAGGGTCTGCTCGGCATAGCCCTTGTTAATTCCGTCAACAAGCTCTGCGATTGCCTGAGGCTGGTCGCCAGTGGGCTTGTATTTTGAATGAAGTTTGAATTTATCCATAAATTTTCTCCCGTCAGCATTATGAACAAATGTTCTAATTGATTATATCACAATTTTTTTTAGTTGTAAACCGTTATTTGAAATTATTTTATCTTTATAACAAAATTCATAAACAAATATCTTATTTCGGCTTTGTTTGTTGACAATTTCAACAAAAGGTGATATTATTGTCTAAAGATGTTGCGGCAAATACATCTTCAATTTGAAACGGAGTGAATTAATTGAAAGGTATCATTCTGGCGGGCGGTTCGGGAACAAGACTTTATCCTCTGACCATGGTAACCAGTAAACAGCTTCTGCCCGTTTATGACAAACCTATGATATATTATCCCCTGTCAACGCTTATGCTTTCAGGAATCAGAGAAATTCTTATTATTTCAACGCCGACGGATACTCCGAGGTTTCAGGAGCTTCTCGGCAGCGGAAGACAGTTCGGTTTGAATCTTTCTTATGCTGTTCAGCAAAGCCCGGACGGACTTGCTCAGGCGTTTATTATCGGCGAAGAATTTATCGGCGATGATGATGTTGCAATGATTCTCGGCGACAATATTTTTTACGGCAACGGTCTCGGTCATATGCTCAGGCAGGCTGCAAAGAATAAAAACAGAGCAACCATTTTCGGCTATTACGTTGATAATCCGCAGGCTTTCGGTGTTGTTGAATTCGATGAAAACGGAGTTCCCGTTTCAATTGAAGAAAAGCCCGAGGTTCCCAAGTCGAATTATGCGGTAACGGGTCTTTATTTCTATGATAACAGAGTTGTTGAGTACGCAAAATCACTCAAGCCTTCAAAGAGAGGCGAGCTTGAAATAACCGATATCAACCAGATGTATCTTGAAAACGGAGACCTTGATATCAAACTCATGGGCAGAGGCTTTGCATGGCTTGATACCGGAACGGTTGAAAGTCTTACCGATGCGGCGAATTTTATCAGAACGGTTGAAAAGCTCCAGGGTATCAAAATTTCCGCACCCGAAGAAATTGCATATAACATGCGTTGGATAAGTCGGGAGGCTTTGCTTCGTTCTGCGGAAAAATACGGTAAATCGTCCTACGGTCAGCATCTCAGGTCTGTTGCGGAGGGTAAGATACTTTATTCAACAAATAAGCCGGGCGAAAGACCTTGCTGGGGTACGGAGGGAAAAAATGAAGCTGAATGAAACCGCAATCAGCGGAGTTTTTGAAGCGGAGCCGCAGGTTTTCGGCGATAACCGCGGCTGGTTTTGCGAAACATATTCAAAAAAAGAGTTTGAAAAAGTCGGCATAAACGCCGACTTTGTTCAGGATAACCGTTCTTTTTCAGCAAAAAAAGGAACTCTCAGAGGTCTGCATTGCCAGAAGAATCCCATGGCGCAGGCAAAACTTGTTTCCTGCATTAAAGGCGCAATTCTTGATGTTGCTGTCGATATAAGAAAAGGTTCACCGACCTATATGAAATGGGTTGCCGTTGAACTCAGCGAAGAGAATAAGAAGATGCTTTTTATTCCGAAGGGTTGCCTTCACGGCTTTGTAACGCTGACGGACGATGTTGAAATCGCATATAAGGTTGATGAATTTTATTCGCCTGAGAATGACAGAAGCGTTTGCTTCAGCGACCCTGAAATCGGAGTTGAATGGGGTGTAACAGACCCTGTTCTTTCCGAAAAAGATAAAAATGCGCCGCTGCTTAAAGACAGCGACGTTGATTTTGAATTCTAAAATTTTCCTGCAAATCAAAGAATAAAGCAGTTGTTTCGGCTCATAATAAATTCGAAAAGCGATTAAGGAGTTGAAACGAATGCTTGATAAAATTTCACTGGCCCTTGTAATTATCGGTGCTCTTAACTGGGGCAGCATAGGTCTGTTTCAGTTTGATATCGTTGCATGGATTTTCGGCGGTCAGGGCGCAATTCTCAGCAGAATTGTCTATACGCTTGTTGCCCTTGCAGGTGTCTGGTGTGTGTCACTTCTTTTCAGAGACACCGAAAGCCTTGTTGAAACCGGCACGGACGATATACAGTAAAATTTCATATCAAAAAACGTAGGGGCGTCCTTTGGACGCCCGATTTTTTATAGGTGAATTGTTATACAAATATTAAAGCTTTTTTAAATGTTCTGCAATATCATTTAATCCGGCTTGAATTTCGGAAATCTTTTTTTCAATTTTTTGTATTGCTAATGATTTATCGTCAGATCTGCCGATCAAATAATCAGCACTTACATTGAAAAAATCACATAATTTAATTATTGCATAACTGTCAGGATTGGTTTTGCCTGTTTCGTAATTTGAAAGTGTTCTTTGGTCTATTCCGGTTGCTTCTGCAACGTCTGATTGTCTTAAATCTCTATCTTCACGAAGTTCTCGTATTTTGTTCATTGAAGCACCTCCATCAAAAATTATACTAAAATAATAGTATATTCTATTGACATACTAAAATTTATCTTGTATAATTTGAATTGCAGAAAAAAATTAGTAAAACGGAGGATTGTCAATGTATTGTAGAAACTGTGGAAGTGAAGTAGCTGAAAATGCTGTTGTGTGTGTAAAATGCGGAGTAGCAAGGGGCGCAGCATCAAATTTTTGTCCGAATTGCGGCAGCGAAACCAATAGGGATGCATCAGTATGTATTAATTGCGGAGTTGCTCTAAAAGCCGTTGCAAAGTCCGGCTTGAATTCTGATGAAAAAACAAAAATGGCTGCCGGATTACTGGCTATATTTTTGGGTCACATCGGAATGCATGAATTTTATTTAGGCTTCAACAAAAAAGCAAAGCCAAGAATTATTCTGACTGTTGCAGCTGTTGTTTTATATATATTAGGAAAAGTTTTGTGGCTGCTTGGAGGAAGTTTCCTAAAAACAGTAGGTATTTTAATCCTTTTGGGTGTATTAGTGTGGAATATATTTGATGCAGTTAATATTTTCAAGGGAAAACGCACGGATGCAGACGGAAATGAGTTGGCATAGTCTAACAAAGAAATCAATTTAGTAAGAATGTTTTTATAACATTACAAAATCCTAAAATTTATCGAAATCAAAACAAAACCGCCGACTTGTAGAAGTCGGCGGTTTTGTTATGTCTTCTTCTTTTTTAATCTTTCGCAAAGCTCTCTGTCGGGGGTGACCCACATTGTGTTATAGGTGTGATAAATGACCTTGCCGGGCTTTGCACCGGTCGGTTTTTTAAGAGAGCGCACCTCAGTGTAGTCAACCGCAACCTGCGAAGATTCACGTCCTCCGCTGTGATATGCGGCAAGAATCGCCGCCTGACGGCAGGTAAGCTCGGGAATAATATCGCCGTTGCCGATAACAACAACGTGTGAACCGGGTATTTTCTGGGTATGAAACCATGAATCATCTTTTGCGGCGGTCTTGAAGGTCAGCAAATCATTCTGAACGTTGTTTCTGCCGACAAGAATGGTATAACCGTCATCGGAAACATATTCCATCGGCGGCATTGGTTTTGCTTTCTTTGTTTTGTCGTTTTTTGCACGCTTAAGATATCCCTGCTCATAAAGCTCATTTCTGATTTCGGCAAGCTCTGTGTAGCCGTCGGCACGGTTGACTGAATCTATAACCGATTCAAGATATGAAAGCTCCTGTTCGCTCTGCTCAATCAGCTCGCCGAGCATACTTTCGGCAACCTTTGCTTTGCGGTATTCTTTGAAATATTTTTGTGCATTTGCAGCAGGTGACAGCGCAGGGTCAGCGGCAATGCGAATGGGTTCATTATTGTTGTAAAAATTTTCAAGATCGTAGAAAAGCGAGCCTTTTTCGAGTCAGTACTGATTTGCGAGAATCAGCTCCGCAATTATGCGCAGGGTGTCACGGTCTGCACAAGCTTCAAGCTCCGCCTGCCTGCTCTGCAATTTTCTTGCTGCTCTTGCAGCGGCATTGTTGAGCAATTTCAGAAGCGACTGACTGCGCTGGCGTGTCCTTTCAAAGCGGTCTTTTTCATAATAAAAGTCGTCAAGAAGCTCTGAAAAGCTCTCAAAGGGTCTTGCGGTAACGGTAAATCCGTATTGCGTTATATCCATGAATGTAAAGTCGTATGGCTTTACATTCTCGCGCATGAGCATTGTCGGTGATGCTTTGCCCGAAAGGAGAGAATTTTTTATTTCGGTGAGCTTTTTTTCAAGACGCTGCTCGAAAATTTTATTCATCTCCGCCGTGCCGATGTCACCGCCGCATGAAAATGCAGCAATTTCTCGGCTTATCAAGGGAGAAACGCCCTCAAGAGTTTCAAGAATTGCACCGGAAAGACGCTTGCCGACGCAATTTTTTATCGCCGAAACAGCAACATCCACATCCGTTTCCGTCAAATTAAGCTTATTCTGACGGGGCGGATATTCATATCTGAATGTCGGCAGAATCTGCCTTACCGACGATTGTGTAAAGTCAACTCGCTTTACAGCATCGACGATTGTTCCGTCGGAATTTATGAGTATAATATTGCTGTGTTTTGCCATGATTTCAACGCAGAGAGTGAACGAAACAGCATCGCCGATTTCATTTGTACCCGCAAGGTCGATAAAAACAACTCTGTCAAGCCCGAGCTGACGGATATCTGTTATTGCTGCACCAGTCAGATGCTTTCTGAAAAGCATGCAGAGCATGGGCGGAGTTGCAGGATTTTCGGGCGCTCTTGTTGTAAGATGAAGCCTCGGACTGTTAGCCGAAGCCGAGATAAGAAGGCGGTATGCACCCTCTCTTGAACGCAGATGAAACACCAGCTCGTCTTTTGATGGCTGGTGTATTTTTTCTATTCGGCTTCCGATTATATATTGCGAAAGCTCTTGTTTGAGTAAATTTATTGTAATTCCGTCAAGGGGCATAATTTATTCCTCGTTAAATGAATAATGAAAAATGAATAATGAAGAATTTCGGAAGGGCTTCATCCTTACCCGATTAATAGTATTCCACGGGTGATTTTTGCGGAATAATTTCGACTTCACATTCAAAATTGCTTCTTATTTTATCTGCAAGTACGGCAACAACGGGATTTTCAGTTTCAAAATGGCCTGCCGCAATGAGTGTTACGCCGAGTTCCTTTGCTGCAAGAAATTCGTGATGCTTTGCTTCGCCCGTAATGTATGCATCACATCCGCTTTCGGCAACTGCGTGAATGAAATCGCCGCCTGCACCGCCGCAGAGAGCAACTGTGTCTATCGTTTTGCCGCAGTCTGCAAGCTGAACGCCGGTTGAGAGTCTGTCCGCAACAAGCATTGCAAGTGCATCAGCCTCGGTTTCGTCAATAACAACCTTTCTTATCATTGCAGCTTCGCCCGATTCGGTAAGAGGTACGGGATTTTTAAAACCGAGTGTTTCCGCAAGAACATCATTGACTCCGCCGTTTGCACAGTCAAGGGAAGTGTGTGCACAAATTGCAGAGATACCGTTTGCGGCGAGCATATATGAAACATCTCCGTCAAGAAAGCTTTTGACGGGTCTGAATATTACGGGGTGGTGGCTGACTATCAGCTCAACTCCTCTTTCTGCCGCATATTTTACTGCGTCGGGCGTAATGTCAAGCACAACGCCGATTTTTGAAATTTCACGGCAGGGGTTGCCTATGAGAAGTCCGCTGTTATCCCATTCGCACTGCTTTTCAAACGGTGCGATCGAATCTATAAAATCATATATATTTTTAACTGTCGGTCTGCATTCCATTAATTGTTTCCTCCAGTTCATTTGTTACTTTTTCGAGATATTCCGCATTTTCGGCAGTGCCGTGGATTTTCTCCGCTTCAAGCTTCTTTTTTAGACGTGAATTTATATTATCGAGAAACATTTTTGCTTCTTTTTTTCTGCATTTCGGAAGCTCGCCCGAATATATGTAAGCAAGCGTTTTTTCTTTGATTTCGCCGGTGTATTCCGCCGTCATTGCACAGTAAAGCTTGCCGCTGTCGATGCAAGCATCTTCAAAGAGTATTTCAAATCCGTTTTCAACAAAAAATCTTCTGATATCCTCTGCGTGTGACTGCGGCTGAACAATGATTCTTTTGCTTTTATCTTTGAGCCAATATGTGCGTGAAACAAGCTGCTCCATAAGCGTGCCGCCCATTCCGCACATAATAAAATCATCAGCTTCAAACGGCTCTATTTCGTCAAAGCCGTCGGAAAGCCTGAGAGTTACTTTTTCTTCAATTGAATAATTTTCAACCGTTTTTTTTGCATTCTCAAGCGGACCCTTGCGCACATCGCACGCAAGAGCCTTCGGAGAAATGCCGTTGAGAATAAGGTAGGCGGGAAGATATGCATGGTCTGTGCCGATATCGGCAACCGAACTGCCTTTTCTTACCATCTTCGCCGCCATAAGCATTCTTTCGCTTAAATTAAGCATTATTATTTTGCGAGAAATGCGTTGATTTTTGCGATAAGCTCGTCTGCATTAACGCCGTGAACCATGCAAGCCTGAGCAACGCTCTCGTTTCTTGCGGAGGGACAGCCGAGGCAGTGCATGCCCATTTCAAGGAAGAAGGGGGCAACTTCACGGTTAGCATCGAGAATTTCGCCGATTTTCATATCTTTTGTTATTTCTGTCATAATAAAAACATCCTTTCGGTTTGAAATACATAATAAGTATACCACATCAGATACGCAATATCAACTACGCTTTTTCAAAAAATTCTTTAAATAATATAGTGACTTTTATGAACTGTTGTGTTATACTAAAATGTAATTGTATGGATATCTCGGGGTGAATCTATGTTTGAACAGATTATCAATGTTGACAGAATGGAGCAGGCGGTGAGCCTTTTCGGCAGCTTTGACGAAAATGTCAAGCTTATTGAAAAGGAATTCGGAGTGTCTGTTATCAGCCGCGGCTCGGAGCTTAAGGTTACGGGCGAAGCGGAGAATGTTCAAAAGGGCGTACGTGCAATCAATGGTCTGCTCACCCTCATCAATAGGGGCGAATCGCTCAGCGACCAGAATGTCAGATATGTGCTGTCCCTTGTCAACGACGGAAATGAGGATAAGCTTGTTCACATGGCGGCGGACTGCGTCTGCATAACCTCAAAGGGCAAGCCCGTGAAGCCCAAGACCCTCGGTCAGAAAAAATATATCGAAACAATCCGTAACAATACAATCACCTTCGGCATCGGTCCTGCGGGTACGGGTAAAACCTACCTCGCAGTTGCAATGGCGGTCACCGCTTTCAGAGCGAAGGAAATCAACCGCATTGTGTTGACCAGACCCGCAGTTGAAGCGGGCGAAAAGCTCGGTTTTCTTCCCGGCGATTTGCAGTCGAAGGTTGACCCTTATTTAAGACCTCTTTATGATGCACTTTTTGATATGCTCGGTGCAGAGAACTTTCAGAAGCATCAGGAGAGGGGAGATATCGAGGTTGCACCTCTTGCATATATGAGAGGACGCACTCTTGATGACAGCTTCATCATTCTTGACGAAGCACAAAATACAACGGCGGAACAGATGAAAATGTTTCTCACCCGTCTCGGCTTCAATTCGAAAATGGTTGTTACCGGTGATGTTACTCAGATTGACCTTCCCGACGGAAAACGCTCGGGTCTTAAAGAAGCGGTCAGAATTCTCAAAAACGTTGAGGATATCGGAACGGTGAGATTCAGTGAAAAGGATGTTGTGCGCCACAGATTGGTGCAGGATATCATTAAGGCTTATGAAAAGCAGGAAGAGGAGCGTAAAAGAAATGACAGGAAAGGTTAAGGTTGTTATTTCAAACGATCAGAGTGAAATCCGTATTCCGACCGGTGTACGCATGCTCGTACGCCGTTGCTGCACAGCCGTGCTTGTTCAGGAAGAATTTGACGGTGCTGCGGAAGTGAGCGTTACTTTTGTTGACGATGAAGAAATTCATAAGCTCAACAAGCAGTTCAGAAATATTGACAGATCGACAGATGTTCTTTCGTTTCCGCTCGGCGAAAACGGAGTATATGACATAAATCACGATACAGGTGCAAAGATGCTCGGCGATATCGTTATTTCAATTCCGCATGCCATCGATCAAGCGGACAGATACGGTCATTCTCTTCAGAGAGAAATCGGATTTCTGACGGTGCATTCAATGCTTCATCTGCTCGGTTATGACCACGTTAACGGCGGAATCGAGAGCGTGAGAATGCGTGAAAAGGAAGAAACCGTTCTCACAAAACTCGGACTTAAACGAAATTCAAGCTACTATATGGATGATGAGAATGTATGAAAAGCCTGCTTAAAAGTTTTGTTTATGCTTTCAGAGGAATTACATACTGCATAGCGCACGAACGCAACATGCGTATCCACCTCTGCTTTACGGCCTATATGTTCGGATTTTTAACCGTTCACGATTTTTTTGAGGTCACAAGAACGCAGTTTGCTCTGCTCTTTACAGTTTGTGCAATGGTTATGGCTCTTGAATGTGTGAACACCGCAGTTGAAAAAGCGGTTGACCTCGAAACAAAGGAGTTCAGTCCGCTCGCAAAAGTATCAAAGGATGCGGCGGCGGGGGCTGTGCTTATTGCGGCAATCGGAGCTGTTGCGGTCGGAATTTCAATTCTTTATCAGCCCGAAGCATTCGCCGAAATGTTTGATTACTATAAAGAAAATATTCCCGTTTTAATCGGATTTGTAATAAGCTTCATTGCAAGCCTTGTATTCGTTTTTGCAGGACCTTACGGAATAAAGAATTTTTTCAAAAAACATGTAAAATGAGGAAAATGAAATGACGAAAACCGCATTTGTTGCAATTGTCGGCTGCCCTAATGTCGGCAAATCCTCGCTTCTCAACAGGATGCTCGGTCAGAAGGTAGCAATCGTTACCCAGAAGCCGCAGACGACGAGAACGAGAATTATGGGTGTTCTTACCGAAGGCGAAACACAGCTTGTGTTTACTGACACTCCGGGTTACCACCGACCCAAAACAAAGCTCGGCGAAAAGATGATAAAGGCTGTCGGCGAAGGAATAAACGGAGTTGATGCCTGCCTTTTCGTAACAGAACCCGAGGGCGATATCAGAGAGGCGGAGCTTGAACTTCTCAAGCGTCTTAAAGCCGAAAAAGCTCCCGTTGTTCTCGCAATCAACAAGATTGATACCGTAAAGCAAAAAGAAGTCATTATGGAAAAAATCGTTAAATTCACAAATGAATTCGATTTTGAGGCGGTTGTTCCCGTCAGCGCGCTAAAAAATGAAAATGTTAATCTTATTCTGGATGAACTCAAAAAGCTGACATATGAATCAGTTCACTTTTTCCCCGATGACACTCTTACGGATCAGCCTGAAAGAGTTCTTGCAGGTGAAATTATCAGAGAGAAGATGCTTCTTCTTCTTGATAAAGAAGTGCCTCACGGCGTTGCGGTCAGCATTGAAAAGATGCGTGAACGCTCCGACGGCAGCAACATTATGGATGTTGAGGCGACCATTTATTGCGAAAGAGAGAGCCACAAGGGCATCATCATCGGCAAAAAGGGCGATATGCTGAAAAAGATTTCAACCAGAGCAAGAGCCGATATGGAGAATTTCTTCCAGTGCAAAATTAACCTTCAGTGTTGGGTAAAGGTAAAAGAAGGCTGGCGCAACAGAGAAGGTCTTATCCACAACTTCGGTTTGGATTGATGCCTGATTGTGATAAATGCGCCGTATGCCGTTTTGCGGAGCAATATAAAAATGCGTCGCAGACCCTTCGTTCTGCACTCTGAACTCTGCATTCTGCACTTTCATAAATTTCCTGCTTCTAATTTTACCGAAAAGGGTTAACTTATTAACGGGAGATGATGAAAATGGAAAAAGAACAGGCGTGGCGCAGATTTTCAAAAACCGGTGCGGTTGCGGACTACCTCGAATTCCGCAATTGCGTTTCAAACGTTACTTCGGGAGCAAAGCAGAATGAGAATGAATACCGACGCTCTGGTACTCAGGGTAACGGATACGGGGGAAAGTGACCGCCTTGTCACTCTTCTGACCTCGGAATACGGAGTTCTGAGAGCTTTTGCAAACAGAGCAAAAAAGATAAATAACAGAATGCATGGTGCAACCCAGTCCTTCTGCTACGGAGATTTTTCAATCTACAAAAGCAGGGACAGCTACATAATTGACGATGCGGTTGCAAAAGAAGTTTTTTTTGGTCTGCGTGAAGATATAGAAAAGCTTGCGCTTTCGCAATATTTTTGTGCACTTGCGGCTGAACTTGTGCCTGAAATGGAGCCTGCAAGGGATTATCTGAGAGTGATTCTCAACTCTATGCATCTGCTTGAAAAGCAGAAACGCTCAAACGGTTTTCTTAAAGCCGTAACGGAGCTTAAAATCATGGCATTTTCGGGCTTTATGCCGGATTTGACGGGTTGTTCAAAGTGCGGAAATGAGCCTTCGGGTGAAATATATTTTAATGTTGCTGACGGCTGCATTTATTGTAAGGGATGCGGCAGCGGCGAAAGGATAAATTCCACCGTGCTTGCAGCAATGCGGCACGTTTGTGCAAGCCCGATAGAGAAAATATACTCTTTTTCTCTGCCGACAGAGGATGAAAAGCGTTTTGCCGCCGTATGTGAAAAGTTTTTGCTTTCACAGACGGGGAAGAGGTTCAAAACGCTTGAATTTTATAAATCATTATTTTAAGACGAAAGGAAACCTGAAAAAATGAAACTCGACGGATTCTTACACAAGCTGTTCGGAACAACTCCGGGCAAGGGCGTGCAGCCCAAAGAGGCGCTCGCCTACAGCGTAGCCGGCTTCGGTCAGAACTTTATCTGCACCATCATCGGCTCGTACATAACAGTATTTATGACAGATGCACTTCTTTTCGGTGCTGACGGTGTTATGGTCGGCGGAGTCAGCGGTGCGGTTGCAGTTGCTATTCTTATGCTTGGCGCACGTATATTTGATGCTTTCAACGATCCGATTATGGGTTCGGTTGTTGATAAAACCCGCACAAAGTGGGGAAAATGCCGCCCTTATCTCAAGTGGATGGCATTTCCTATCGGTATTATGACGATTCTCTGCTTTCTTCCCGTTTTTAATGCAGAAAATGTTTATAACGGTTCGCAGACAACTCTTGCATTCGTAACCATCGGTACAATTTACGTTATCTGGTCTGTTTTCTACACAGTTGCAGACGTTCCCTACTGGGGTCTTTCAACCTGTCTTACAAACAATACCGCAACAAGAGGTAATATCCTTACCGTTGCCCGTATGTTCTGCACCCTCGGCGGAGGTATCGTAACCGTATTTCTTCCCGTGATTACCGGTTCGCTCACCTCAAAATTCAAGTATACACAGGACGACATTGCTCAGATTCTTATTGATAAAGCTGAAGCGGTTGCAAATATGATTGTAAACCAGGGTATAACAGCCGAAGAAGCTGCTCAGACATTCGTCGGAACAGTCAGAAACGGAATGGAAATTGCAAATGCGGAAACCCTCAAGTGGACATATTTCGTTGCAGCAGTTGTTCTTGTTGTTGCGGCTATTCCCATGTTCTTCTACGGCTTCAAGAATACAAAGGAACGCTTCACATCAGAAGAAAATCCTCCCTCGTTCGGTCATAATCTCAAGCTCCTTTTCAAGAATAAAGAGCTTCTTCTTATTGTTCTTTCGGGTATTCTCGGCGGTGCAAGAATGGTTTATTCTTACACAGGCGGTCTTTACTTCGCAAAGTATATCCTTCAGAACGAAGGTCTTTACGGCATCATCACTCTCCTTGTTGTTCCCGGCGGTCTTGTTGCATCAATTCTCGTCCCCTGGATGTCAAAGAAATTCACAAAGAAATGGTCATATATTGCAGTTCACCTTTTTGGCGGAGTTGTAATGGCGGTCATGTACTTTGTAGGCTATGATGCACCCTGGAAGATGATAATTTGCGCTATCGGTCTTGTTCTTCTCGGCATTCCTCAGGGTGTTAACAACATCATCACTTATGCTATGATCGGTGATACCGTTGACTACCTTGAGTGGAAAACCGGCGAAAGAGGCGAAGGTATCTGCTTCGCTATGCAGACTCTTATCAACAAAATCGGTATGGCTGTCGGCGCATTCATCGGCGTTCTCTCAATGAGCATCGCAGGCATCAATGCAAGAACATATGAAGTTGCAAATCCCGACGCACTCTGGGATGTTCTCATCATCTCCGGTGTTGTAAGTATGTTTGCTTGTGCAGTTCCCATGTTCTTCTACACCATCACTGAGAAGAAGCAGGTTCAGATGGTTGCTGAAATTGAAGCAAGAAAAGCAAAGAAAACTGCAGTAAAATAAGGAAAGTTTCAGATATGAAAACGCAAAAAACACTCCCCGAAAATTACACCAAGCTGCTTGATATCAATTTGCAGAAAAACAAAAAGCTTGCTTTACTTGTGAATGTGCTCGGTTTTACGATAACTGCTGTTATGATTGTGGTCGCAAATTGGTTTAAGCCCTTTAGCCTGATGTTTGATGTGTCTGAAGGCATCGGCAAATATATTACAAGATTTGCCGCAGTTGCTGTCGGAGCGGTTGCTTACATAATCCTGCATGAGCTTGTTCACGGAATATTTATGAAGCATTTCAGCGGCATGAAACCGAATTACGGCTTTACGGGTCTTTATGCATACGCAGGCAGCAAGGCATACTTTAGTAAAAGAGATTACATAATAATTGCGCTTGCTCCGATTGTTGTCTGGGGAGCTGTTCTCGCAGTTATAAATGTGTTTGTTCCGGAGTCGTGGTTTTGGGTTGTTTATCTTATTCAGATTTTTAATATTTCGGGTGCGGCAGGGGATATTTACGTAACCGTTAAATTTTCAAAACTGCCGCCCGATATACTTGTTAACGATACAGGTGTTGCAATGACCGTTTATACCAAAAAAAATGAGGGATAACAATGAAAAACAAGCAGACGCTATATCAGATAATCGCCGTTTTTGTTTCGGCGCTGCTTATTTTTCTTGCTTACCTTAATATTGTCGGCGACGGAACAATTTTTAAAGGTACAATGGAAGGCGAAACTGTCAAATGCAAGGTTATCCGTATTACCGATGTTCAGACTCGAAACGTAAGCGGTGAAAGCGAATTTGTGACTGTTTTTTTCAGGGCGCAGGCGCTTAACACCTCTCTCAGAGGAAAAACAATTGATGTTATTCAGGAAATCGACAAAGCCTACGCTTTCAGCCCTAAGCAGGTTGAGCAGGGCGATACGATTCTTGTTGAGGGTTATACGCAGGACGGTGAGATGTTCTATTATTTCGGCGATTTCGTGCGCATAACTCCGCTTTTGTGGCTGCTTGTGATTTTTTGCGTGCTTGTGATTGTTTTCTCAAGGATGCAGGGACTCAAAACTGTTGTTTCACTCGGTTTTACCTGCCTTTCGGTTTTTGTTGTTCTTATTCCCGCAATTCTTAACGGTCGGAATATCTACTTCTGGTCAATCGCCGTATGTGTGTTCATAACGGTGATGACGTTGTGCATAATCAGCGGATTCAATGTCAAAGCTCTTTGTGCCGGCATTGGCTGCGTATGCGGCGTGCTGTGCTCGGGTCTGATTGTGCTGATTATGGATAAATTTCTTAATATGACGGGTCTGCTGGAGGAAGAATCGGTTTATCTTATCCAGCTTTACCCCGATAACCCCATAAATCTCAAGGCTATTATTTTCGCAATGATTATTGTCGGCGCAGTCGGTGCGGTTATGGACGTTTCGATGTCCATTTCATCGTCGCTATATGAGCTGAAAATAAAATCACCCGACATTGCGCCGAGAGAGCTTATGAAATCGGGCTTCACCATTGGCAGGGATATGATGGGTACAATGGCAAACACCCTTGTGCTTGCTTATATCGGCAGCTCGCTGACAAGCGTTCTTTTGCTTGTTGCATATAACGCAAGGCTGGAACAGGTTGTCAACAAGGAAATGATTGTTGCCGAAATTCTCCAGGCACTCGCAGGCAGCATGGGTATGCTGCTTACTCTGCCGCTGACAAGTGCGGTTTGCGCTGTGATATACTATAATTCCCCGAAGGGAGAAAATAAATATGCCCCTCGTTAATATGTCAACCCTTCTTTCAAAAGCAAGGGAAGGCGGTTATGCCGTCGGCAGCTTCAGCGTTTCGAATATGGAAATGGTTCTTGGGGTGCTGAAAGCGGTTCAGGGAACAAAAAGTCCCGCTATTCTTCAGATAGCGGAGGTCAGACTCAATCATTCACCGCTGGAAATAATCGGACCTCTCATGGTTGCTGCCGCAAAGAATGCTTCGGTACCCGTTGCGGTTCACTTTGACCACGGCAAGACAACCGAAAAAATCAGGCAGGCACTCGACATCGGTTTTACGAGCGTTATGTTTGACGGCTCGCATCTTCCGTTTGAAGAAAACGCAAGACAAACCGCCGCAGTAAAACAGCTTGCGGTTGAATACGGTGCGGACTGTGAAGGAGAAATCGGCTGTGTCGGCGGAAGCGAAGACGGCAGCGAGAATATCGCAATCAACTGCACATCCCCATCGCAGGCACTTGAATTTTATGAGAAAACAAATGTTGATGCACTTGCCGTTGCAATCGGTAACGCACACGGAAATTATAAGCATACCCCGAAGCTCCGCTTTGATATTCTTGAAGAAACCGCATCTCTTGTTAAAGCTCCGCTTGTTCTTCACGGCGGCACGGGAATTCTGCCCGATGATTTCAGAAAGTGCATTTTTCTCGGCATAAATAAAATCAATATCGCAACCGCAACATTTGATTCGGTTGAGCAAAACGTCAGAGCCGCATATGAGAATTCGGTAATAAACGGTTACTACGATTTGCAGACCGCAGAGGTTGACGGTGCATATAAAAACGCAATGAAGCATATAGAAATATTCGGATGCTCAGGCAAAGCGTGAAAGGATGAATGAAATGAGTTATATTCAGTTTGATAAAACAAAGCCTCTTGATGTAATCCCCATTGGTCGAATTGCAATCGACTTTAATCCCACCGATATGAATATGCCGCTTTCCGAAAGCAGTAATTTCAATAAATATGTCGGCGGCTCACCTGCCAATATCGCTGTCGGTCTTGCAAGACTCGGAGCAAAGTGCGGCTTCATCGCAAGAGTATCCGATGACCAATTCGGCGATTATGTTGAGAATTATTTCAAGAACGACGGAATTGACGTTTCCCACGTTTTCAGATGCGAAAACGGCGAGAATCTCGGTCTTACATTTACCGAAATCCTCAGCCCCACACAGAGCAGCATTCTTATGTACCGCGAGGGTGTTGCAGACCTTCAGGTTTGCGTTGACGATGTTGACGAGGAATATATCAAGAGCGCAAAGGCTGTTGTAATTTCGGGTACGGCTCTCTGCGCAAGTCCTTCAAGAGAAGCCGCTCTCAAAACCCTTTTCCTTGCGAAGAAAAACGGCGTAGTTGTTATTTTCGATATCGACTACAGAAGCTACACCTGGAAGAATAAGGACGAAATTTCGCTCTATTATTCAATTGCTGCAAAGAACAGTGACATCGTTCTCGGTTCAAGAGAAGAATTTGACCTTACCGAAGCTGTTGAAGGCGTTTGCGCAAGCGACGAAGAATCGGCTGCACGCTGGTTCTCATACGGCAACAAGATTGTCATTATCAAGCACGGCAAGGAAGGCTCGGTTGCATATCTCAACGACGGCTCGGCTTATAAGGTGAAGCCCTTCCCCGTGAAGATGCTCAAGGGCTTCGGCGGCGGTGACGGCTACGCTTCGGCGTTCATCTATTCGCTTCTCAACGGCAAGAGTATTCCCGATGCGCTCGAATTCGCAACCGCATCCGCATCAATGCTCGTTTCGGCTCACAGCTGCTCGGCAGCTATGCCTTCTGCAGAAGCCGTTCAGGAGTTCATTGATAATATCAAACCTACATCGGGCGAGGTTATCGAGAAAATAAAGTAAAATAAAACGCAAGGGTCGATAAATACATTGACCCTTGCAAACAAATATTTCCGCCCGTGGCGCAGCAGGATAACGCAGCAGATTCCGATTCTGAAGAACGGGGGTTCGAATCCCTTCGGGCGGGCCAAACAGCGCCTCTTGCGAGGCTAAGATAAGAGATAATATTGAATAAATAATAGATAATAGTGAACGTGAATTTTCGGGCGCTGTTTGTATTATTATCTATTCTTTATTATCTCTTATTTGTTATCTGAAAGAAGGAAAACAAAATGAAAAACAAATCAACTCTGGTTTTTACCGGTGATATCGGTTTTGACAGATATATGTACGGCAAGTGGGATGATGAGAAGCTTATTTCCGATGAAGTGCTTGATTTTCTTCACAGTGCTGACCATGTTATTGCGAATGTTGAGGGGCCTGTTGCACCGGTTGAACAGAACACGACAAAGGACGGCGTGCAGCAGCTTCTCCATACAATTGATCCCGAAGCTGTTAAGGTACTCAAAAAAATGAATGCCG
Source organism: Clostridia bacterium (assembly GCA_017410195.1). GTDB lineage: Bacteria > Bacillota > Clostridia > Oscillospirales > Acutalibacteraceae > CAG-177. Next base: position 31,750 of record JAFQRF010000020.1, read on the forward strand.
ATATCTGGAATATCTGCAACAACCATATCATGGACGCGGGCGAATACGGCATAAGGACAACTCTTGAAATTGCCTCTGAGAAAGGCGTCAAGACCATCGGCGCGGGAATGGATATTCACGAAGCGAGAAAACCCGTTATTCTTGATGAAGCCGGCGGAATAGGCATGTTCGGTGTCGGATATCAGCGTGCTTGCAGAAAAGCCGATGAAAATAAGGCGGGATGCTACAGCTGGAGCGACCTTGACGAGATTCAGAATACCATAAACGAAATCAAAAAGACTTGCCGTTGGTGTGTAGTTGTTGCCCACGCAGGAGAGGAGTTTACTCCGCTTCCGTCGCCCTATACGAGAGAGCGTTACCGCCTGTATCTCGAAATGGGTGCTGATGTCGTTATCGGTCATCATCCTCACGTGCCGATGAATTATGAAACGGTAGGGGATAAGGTAATATTCTATTCGCTCGGTAATTTTATTTTTGATACAGATTATCAGCGTTCACAGTTCAACACTCAATTCGGTCTGCTTGTAAAGCTGAATTTTACCGAAACGGAATTTTCGTGGGAGCCGATGGGACTCGAAATTCTCAGAGGACCCGAACATGTTGTAAAAGCGGAGCTGCCGAGAATTTTTGTTGATGTGCAGGAGGATGAATTTAATCTTCTTTCACCGCTTTCGGCAAAAATGCACATTGCCGCAACGAAACGGCAGATGGCCTATCTCAACCCCGCACGATTTAAGGATGCAACAGAAGAAGAATGGGCGGAGCATTTTGCAGAGCCGCTCAGGACGGGCAGGGTGCCGGGTGAAACGCTTGATTTCTTTATTCTTGTTCCTCTTGCCGAAAAAGCAGAGGAAGGGGAGTGGAAAAAGAGCAAGCTCGAGGATGTCAAGCAGTATATTCTGGAGCAGATGTGACGACACGACATATAAAAATAACCACAAAATATAATAAAAAACCGCCGTGATTGTGACATATTCCGAATTTGAGAATTTGCACAAAAAAGTTGGTTTAAATTCTTGCAAAACGACGAAAAAAGCGTATAATAAATTTCCGGTACAAACTGTTGTTTGTGCCGGATTCTTTTATTATATGGGGTTTGCTATGAACATATTTCAACCGAAGCTTTTTTCATCCTTGAAAAGCTACAGCGGCAAAAAATTTGCGAATGACCTGATTGCAGGTGTCATTGTTGCGATTATTGCACTTCCGCTTTCGATTGCACTCGCAATAGCATCGGGCGTATCTCCCGAAAAAGGTCTTTACACCGCCATAATCGCTGGCTTTGTTATCGCATTCCTCGGCGGAAGCAATGTCAACATTTCGGGTCCGACAGCGGCATTCGCAACCATCGTTGCAGGCATAGTAGCACAGTTCGGAACAAGCGGACTTGTAATCGCAACCATTATGGCGGGTCTTATACTTATTTTAATGGGCATCTTCCGCTTCGGTTCCCTGATAAAATTTATTCCGCATACGATAACAACGGGCTTTACATCGGGTATCGCACTGACAATAGTTATCGGTCAGATTAAAGATTTCCTCGGTCTTTCCTTCCCGGAAGGAACTCACGCCGTTGAAACAGTCGAAAAGCTTGAGGCTGTTGCAAAGTCGATTGCAACCTTCAATTGGCAGGCGCTTGTTGTCGGCGCGGTTGCAATGGCTGTACTTATTGTCTGGCCTAAAATCAGCAAGAAAATTCCCGGTTCGCTGATTGCAGTTGTTGTCGGCGTTGTCATGGTTAAGGCTCTTAAAATGGACGTAAATACCGTCGGCGACCTTTACGCGATTTCCCGTGATCTCCCTTCTTTCTCGGTTCCCGAATTCAGTTTTAATACGATAAAACAGCTTTTGCCGAGTGCGTTCACTATAGCGATTCTTGCAGGCATTGAATCACTTCTTTCCTGCGTTGTTTCGGACGGAATGATTAATGATAAGCATAATTCGAATACGGAGCTTATTGCACAGGGTGTCGGAAACATATGCTCGGGTCTTTTCGGAGGAATACCTGCAACGGGTGCGATTGCACGAACCGCCGCCAATGTCAAAAACGGAGGAAGAACTCCTGTAGCAGGAATAATTCACGCGGCTGTTCTTCTGCTTATTCTCGTCGTGCTTATGCCTTACGCGGCATGGATTCCCATGCCCGTTATTGCGGCAATTCTCTTTATGGTTGCTTATAATATGTGCGAGTGGCGCCAGTTTGTCAAAATCTGCAAAACCGCACCCAAGAGCGATATCCTTGTCTTGGTTGTAACTTTTGTGCTGACGGTTGTTTTTGACCTTGTTGTTGCGATTGAGGTCGGTATGCTTATCGCTGTTGTTCTGTTTATGAAGAGAATGGCAGATGTTGCGAATGTAAGGACATGGACTTCGCACGGAGAGGATATTTCTGCCGACAGCGAGAGAATGAAAACCATTCCCGACCATACTGAGGTCGTTGAATTTGAAGGACCGATGTTCTTTGCTTCAAGCGAAAAATTTGCATCCGTTCCCGTCAAAGAGGGGGTAAAGACGATTATCCTCAGAATGAGAAATGTTCCGTCGCTTGATGCAACGGCGATGCGCTCACTCTATGAAATTTATAACGGATGCAAAAAGAACGGGCTGACTCTCATTCTTTCGCATGCAAATGAGCAGCCGCTTTCCGTTATGAAAAAATCGGGCTTCTATGACGAAGTCGGCGCAGAGAATTTCCTGCCGAATATTGACGAAGCTCTTGCGTACGCCGAAAAACTCTAAAAATTTTTGGGAGAGAGAAAAATGATATCAGATGTTTTGAATCGCATTATCAGGTGGATTCCTGCACTTCTTTCGGCGATTATTGCTCTTGTTTCGGTTTTTCCCGCAAGCCTTGAAAGGCTTGACGAGGATGCCGCTTCTCAGGTCAGCCGAATTGCCGCTCTTGAACAGGCATATGCAAACGGTGAAATTGCGCCGGTAGAAGAAAGTGCATTTTTTGATGGCGACCTTGCCGCTGAACTTGAGGCGGGGATAAAATTTAACGAGCTGAGTTTTCTCGGAACGCATAACAGCTATCAGACATCCGCTATTGAAGAAACCAAAAAGCTTTATGATTCTCTTTCTGCACTCACTTTCGGAATTTATAAGCCGGATGCGATTGAGTTTGAGAGTGAAACCTTAACAGAACAACTCAACTGCGGACTGAGAAGCTTTGAAATGGATATTGAAACCTTTGAACGTGACGGTGAAATTTCATTTACCTGTATGCACAGCCCGTATTTTGAAATGTCAACCTCGTGCTATGACTTTTCGCTTGCCTTGAAGGAAATTTCAATGTGGTCGGATAATAACCCGAATCATCTTCCCCTGACAATCATTATTGAACCCAAAAAAACATTTCTTCCTCTTGAGAATATGAAGTTTTTTAACATCGATTATGCTCTTGCGCTTGACGAAACGCTTAAGGCGAATCTCGGAGAAAAGCTTTTTACGCCTGCTGATATGCTCGGGGATTATGAGTCGTTCGGCGAAATGCGTGCGGCAGATGATTGGTGTAAGGTTAAGGATATGCTCGGCAAGGTTGTTGTACTTTTGCACGAAGGCAAGGTTACGGAGGAATATATTGCCGTTGATTCGTCGGTTAAGACCCAGGCGATGTTTCCGATGCTGCGTGAAAAAGATATCGATCGTGACTGCGCTTCATTTATTCTCAGCAACAAGCCCGAGGAGCTTCTTGAAATAAGTGAAGAAGTTATCGGTGAAAAGAAAATAATGGTTCGAACCCGTGCCGATAAATTCGGTCAGATAACCGATGAACGCAGAGAAAATGCTTTTGCAAGCGGCGCAAACATTATTTCAACCGATTATCCCGTGAGAACGGATTCAGAGTACGATGATTATATTGTCACATTCAGTGAAAAATCAACGGTTAGGAAAAACAAATAACAAATGTAAAAAAGATGGAGCAGTTCAAAAAACAGCTCCGCTTTTTTACATTTAAGAACAAATCTGTATAAAATAGTAAAAAATATTCTTAAAATGACAAAAACAATTTTCTGAATTAACAAATATACAATATTGAGTAATTGAAGCAAAGAAAGTATAATTTCTTTTTGGAATATTGACACTCTCTTTCCCGGGTTCTATAATTGAATTATAATTTTTATTTTGGAATAAAAATTTAGGGAGAGAGAAAATTGAATGAAGGTTTTATTGGTTAACCCGCAAAGGTACAAGTCTTACCGACCGAATTCCGTGCCTTTGGGGATTTTGTCTATTGCAACATATCTGAACGCAAACGGTCATGAAGCAGTTATATATGACAGAACGGTTTCGAAAGAGGATATTAATGACACTTTGAAAAAGCACAAGCCCGATGCTGTCGGTATTTCGTTGATAACCAATTGTGCAATAAGGGATGCGGTTAAGGTTTCGAAGGCATCGAAAAAACACGGAATCCCGGTCGTTTTCGGCGGAACATTGGCAACGGTGATTTATGAACCGCTTTTGAGAGAGGGTGCGGCAGATTACGTCAGTCTGGGTGAGGGCGAAGCAACATGGCTTGATTTTGCCGATTCATACGAGAAAAATCTGCCGTTTGATAAGGTTGAGGGAATGGTATTCCTGAAAAACGGTAAAATATTTTTTACCCCAAACAGAGAACTTCTGGATTTGTCTGTTTTGCCTGAGCTTGACTGGAGTCTTATTGACCCCGAGAACTTCTTCCAGGTCGGCAACGGCTGCAAAAAGCAGCTTGCAATTTATTGGTCAAAAGGGTGTTCGGGCAGCTGCACTTTTTGCTACAACAAGCAGTTTCATAGGTCATGCAGACGTCAGCGCCCTATGGAAACGCTTATCAGCGAGATGCGCTATCTTGTTGAAAAACACGGCGCAGACGGATTCGATTTTGCAGATGACCATTTGTTTGCAACACGTACTCAGATGCTTGAATTCTGCAACAAGCTTATCGAAAGCAGTCTGAAGGTTGCATGGCATGCGTGCATGAGAATTGATGCGGTTAAATCGGTTGATGATTATAAATTGATGTATGAATCGGGCTGCAGAAGCCTTTTGTTCGGCATCGAAACTGGTTCCGAAAAAACTATGAAGCTCATCGGAAAGCGAGTTAATCTTCAGAAAATCGAGAATGAAATCTCAATGTGCGTTGAGGCGGGAATTCAGCCCGTACCGACAATTATTATCGGCTTCCCCGGAGAAACGGCAGAGGATATCAAGGCAACGGTTGAGCTGACAAAGCGAATCAAGGATGCCAACTGTTATTATCAGATTTATACTCCGATTCCGGGTTCAGATATGCACGAAATGCTTGTGAAAAGCGGAAAAATCGCTCCTTCAAAATCTCTGAAAGAGTATTCGAAGATAAAATTTGCCGAGCTGAGTGTAAAAAATTATTCCGATGTAAAAACCTCGGAAATAAGAACAATCTGGAAGTTTTTCAGACTGAAAATGATTTTCTTCGGTGCCGATAAATCGGATGATGAGCAGTTCATAAAAACTGTTATGAATGCGCTGAAAGCAATGAGCAAAAAAGGTTTTATTTATTTCTTTAAGCAGGGATTCAGTACCGCAAAATCGCTCCTTGAGCTTATCACGGTTTTCCTTCATCCCGGAATAAGAAGAAAATACGGATTATATTTTAATAAATGAGAATAACCCGGCAAAAAACGTCTTTCAAGATGCTTTTTGCCGGGTTATAAAATTATTCTTTATATTCCAAATCTGTTCCTATAAATCCGACCTCTTTGAAATCGTCCGGATTGTGGCGGATGATGAAGTCAATGTAAGATGCAACCATGTGCGCCGTGAAAACGTATCCCATGGGATTCATGTGGCCGCCCATGAAAAATCTTTTTTTGAACTCGTCGTCATAAACGGGTCCGTTTTCGCAGATATCAAGAACGTAGGTGTTATCAAAATAATCTGCAATTTCATAAATAATTTTTCTGTGTGCCAGAGTCTTTTCCTGATTGCGTCTGCTTGTTTCTCTCGGCATTGTCATAAGAAAAAATTTCGCCCTTGGCTGAATTTCCTTGAGTCTTTGAATGATTTGTGCGTAATATCCCGTAAAGGTTGCCGCATTTTGGGTGTAATCTTCTTTTATGTCATCAACACTGCCGATTTCCTGACCTGCGTTGTGGATATCATTGACGCCGAGTGCGATTATGTAGCATTGGCAGGCAAGTGACGGGTCCCAGAAACGCATATGGTCGGCAAAGCTTTCGCAGTATTCTCTTGCTGTCATGCCGCCCCTTGAAAAATTGATGCATTCGCTGCCGCACATGCGTGCAAGATTCTGCCCCCACGAATATTCAAAATAGTCGTGATAACCTTTGTTTCCGTTTTTATCCGTACTCTCGAATTCACCTGATGAAAGGCTGTCGCCGACAACGCCGATTCTTCGGAATATTGCTGCATATCCGCCGTTGCAGACGAGGTTTTCAAGCGGTTTTTCGTCCGATGCACCGAGCATATATTCAAGTTTCATATTGATGCCCCCTTTTTAGAGATTTTATCACGGTAAGGCAAATATATCAAGAGACAGAATAATTTTTGAAAAAATTTGTATATTTTGCTTGTAATATATTAATATTTATGAGATAATAAATTATTATTTTTGAGAGGACGGTATTTTATGTCTGAAAAAAGAAGCAGTTTTACCGGTAAAATCGGCTTCGTTCTTGCGGCGGCAGGTTCGGCAGTCGGTCTCGGTAATATCTGGCGATTCCCTTATCTTGCGGCAAAATACGGCGGAGGTATATTTCTTCTTGTTTATATCATCCTTGCCGTTACTTTCGGATTTGCACTTATGTGCGCTGAAATTGCGCTTGGCAGAAAAACAGGTCAGAGCGCAATCGGTGCTTTCCGCACACTCAACAAAAAATATTCATTCATCGGCGTTATTGCTTCAATAATCCCCGTGATTATTCTTCCTTATTATTCCGTTATCGGCGGCTGGGTAACGAAGTATCTGACCGTGTTTGCAACCGGCGGAATGACCGAAGCTGCAGCCGACGGATATTTTGAGAGCTTTATTGCAAAACCGATTGAGCCTATCGGCTGGTTCCTTCTCTTTATAGGCTTGACTGCTCTTGTTGTTCTTTTGGGCGTTGAAAAGGGCATTGAGAAGGTTAGCAAGGTTATGATGCCGATTCTCGTTATTCTGACCGTTTTCATTGCGGTTTACGTTCTGTTTATGCCCGGCGCAATTGACGGTCTTATCTATTATGTCAAACCCGATTTCAGCAAATTTTCGGCAACAACCGTGCTTGCGGCTATGGGTCAGCTTTTCTATTCGATGTCGCTTGCAATGGGTATTATGATTACTTACGGCTCATATATGAAGAAGGATGTTAACCTTGAATCTTCAGTCAGACAGATTGAGATTTTTGATACCGGTGTTGCTTTCTTCGCAGGTCTTATGATAGTTCCCGCTGTTTTTGCTTTTTCGGGCGGTGATGAGGCAGCACTCGGTAAGGGTCCCGGACTTATGTTCATCACTCTTCCCAAGGTCTTTGAAAGTATGAAGGGCGGAGCGTTCATCGGCGCAATATTCTTCCTTCTTGTTCTTTTTGCGGCTCTTACTTCTTCGATTTCACTCATGGAAACCGTTGTTTCCATCGTCAGAGATAAAATCGGTTGGAGCAGAAACAAGACCTGTATTCTCGTTCTTGTTTTCAGCATTCTTCTCGGACTTCCATCATCGCTCGGCTTCGGTGTATGGAGCGGATTCAGCCTCGGCGGAATGACTTTCCTTGATATGTCCGATTTCCTGAGTAACAGCATTCTTATGCCGATTGTTGCTCTGCTCACATGTATTTTTGTGGGCTACGTAATCAAACCCAAGGCACTTATTGAAGAAATTGAGCTTACGGGTCCCTTCAAGGCAAAAACACTTTTTACGGTTGTTATAAAGTACATCGCACCCGTTTGCATCGTTCTGATTCTTATTTCGTCTGTGCTTGATGCACTCGGAATTATGAAAATATAAAATGATAAAAGAGGTAAGAAAATGAAAAAGATTATCAGTGTATTGCTTTCGGTTCTTATGGTCGCTTCGTGTGTTTCGGTTGGCTTTGCCGCAGAAACCGAGCCTGACCTTAAGTTTGCGGTTGCTTCCGACCTTCACTATAATGTTCCCGAAGAAGAGCTTACCGCAAGCGGTGAAATTGACGACGAAATTTATTGGTACGCAAACCGCCGTGCGTCAATGGATAACGAAAGCGGCTGGATTATTGATGAATTCCTTAATCAGTGCGCAGAGAATGACGATATAGAATTTGTTCTGATTTCCGGTGACATTGCGGATAACGGCAAATCCGTTATTCAGGAGCATCTTGACGTTGCGGCAAAATTCAAGGCATTTGAAGAAAAGACCGGTAAGCAGATTTATGTTACCGTAGGTAATCACGATGCAGGTCTCAACTGCGAAACAACATATGAAAAATTCAAGGAAATCTATCACGATTTCGGTTATGCGGAAGCTATTGAAACAGTTGAAAGCAACTGCTCATATACTGCAGACCTCAGCGATAAGTACAGACTTATTTCTCTCGACAGCTGTGACTACGACAAGTCAACCGAGGACGGTATGACAGCAGAGAAGATGGATTGGGTGCGCAAGCAGGCTCAAAAGGCAAAAGAGGACGGCAAATATCCCATTCTCATGATGCATCACAACCTTCTCGACCACCTTCCTCTCCAGCGACTTCTCAGCCACGATTTCATCGTTAAGTTCCACTATTCAACCGCAACTCTCTTTGCCGATTGGGGAATAAAGCTTGTGTTCACGGGCCATGAGCATTGCAGCGATGCAACCTCATACACAAGCCCCGCAGGCAACAAAATCTATGACTTCGCGACAACCTCACTCACAATGTATCCTCTCCAGTACAGAACCTTTGAAGTTACCGACAAGGAAATCAAATATGCGGCACAGACCGTTGATACACTTGATACAGATGCACTTTCTGCAGCAGTCAAGGGCTATTCTCAGGAGCAGCTCGACCTTATGAATGCAGGTCTTAATGCATATGCAAAGGGCTTCCTTAAAGCAGGCGTTCAGTGGAGACTCACACGCTCACTCAAGATGGAGCAGATAGGCATTGCAGAGGGCGAAATGTTCTATGACCTCGTTAATACCGCAGTCGGCGGACTTCGCAAGATTCTTGAAGAGCCTCTCTACGGCGAAGACAGCATTCAGGAGCTTGCAAAAGAATATAACCTTGACATTCCCGACAGCGAATATGAAACAGGCTGGCAGGTTGTAACGGAGCTTGTTGCAGCTCATTACGAAGGCTCGGAGGACTTCCATTTCGAATCAACTGAAATCACAATCTTCCTTCGTCTTGTTGCTCTTCTTCTCAAGGATGACCTTTCAACCGTAACCGATGAAGTTTTCCTTGAAGCGGCTAATTCAATCCTTGCTGACCTCGGCACGGATTCAATCGTCAGCGACCTTACAAAGCTCGGCACTCAGATTTTCGGCGGCGTAACACCAATGGAATATTTCCTTCTTGCTGCAGTTTCACCTCTTGTTCACGCATTCATCGTTGATGACGACGGTGTTGATGATAACAACGGCACAATCGAAGGCTACGGCACAGCTACTGTTGAAGATAACGTTCAGAATGTTATGGACAGCATCTACGGTATTTTCAACAAGATTGCTCAGATGCTCTCAACAATCGTTTCCGTACTCTTTAAAATGATATTCTGATAATAACAACAATCCCCGATGTTCAGACGAACATCGGGGATTAATCATTTTATTTTAGTTTTTCTCAACTCCGAGAGTTACCTTTTCGCCGTTGATATCCCAATCCTTGGTGTATGAGCCGCCTGCGGATGCGATGATATCGGTTGCAAGAACATCGTGCTTGATATCACCTGCGTTTGAAGCAAAGATTGCTTCAATCTTTTCGTTGCCGCTGACGAAAATCTTAATGGTGTCCATAACCTCAAAGCCTGCATCCTTACGCATGGTCTGAATCTTCGAGATAAGCTCTCTCACGAAGCCTTCTTCGATAAGCTCAGGAGTGAGGTTGGTGTCGAGAACAACGGTAACGCCGTTGCCGCTTTCTGCGTGGTAGCCTTCCTTCTGAACGGTTTCGATGAGAAGGTCTTCAGCTGCGAGCGAAATCTCGGCGTCGCCTGCAGTGAAGGTGATTGCGCCCTTTTCGTCAAGCTCTTTCTTTGCAGCCGAGCCGTCAAGAGAAGCGAGCTTTTCTCTGATTGCTCCGAGAAGCTTGCCGTACTTGGGTCCGAGCGTTTTGAGCTGGGGCTTGAAGCTGTATGAAACATAGCCCGATGAATCGGTAACAAATTCAAGCTCCTTAACGTTGAGTTCATCCTCGATGATTTCACAGCAGTCTTTGTCGAGTGTCTTTGCAGCAGTAACGAAAATCTTGCCGAGGGGCTGTCTGTTCTTGATATTTGCGGTGTTTCTTGCTGCACGTCCGAGAACAACGATATTGAGAACTTCGTCCATCGATGCTTCAAGTTCTTTGTTAACAAGCTTTTCATCCGATACGGGATAATCGCAAAGGTGAACGCTGATGGGGGCATTCTTGTCAACGTTGCATACAAGATTGCGGTAAATATCTTCTGCCATGAAGGGAATCATGGGAGCAGCGAGCTTGATAACGGTAACAAGAGCGGTATAAAGAGTCATGTAAGCATTAATCTTATCCTGCTCGAGTCCCTGCGCCCAGAAACGCTCTCTGCCGCGGCGGACATACCAGTTACTCATATCATCAACGAAGCTCTGGAGAGCCTTTGCAGCTTCGGGGATAGCATAATTATCAAGATAGTTGTCAACGGTGTTGATAAGAGTGTTGAGCTTTGAAAGAAGCCACTTATCCATAACGGAAAGCTTGTCATACTCAAGAGAATGCTCTGCGGGGTTGAATTTATCGATGTTAGCATAAAGAACATAGAAAGCATAGGTATTCCAGAGTGTACCCATAAACTTTCTCTTGCCTTCAACAACAGCGTTGTCGTGGAAGCGGTTGGGAAGCCAGGGTGCGGAGTTGGTGTAGAAATACCAACGGATAGCGTCTGCGCCATGCTTTGCGAGTGCATCGAACGGGTCAACGGCATTGCCCTTGGATTTTGACATCTTCTGACCGTTTTCGTCCTGAACAAGACCAAGAACGATAACGTTCTTATAGGGGGACTTGTCAAAGAGAAGGGTCGAGATAGCCATGAGCGAATAGAACCAGCCTCTTGTCTGGTCAACAGCCTCGGAGATGAACTCTGCGGGGAACTGCTGCTCAAAGAGGTCTTTATTCTCAAACGGATAGTGATGCTGTGCGAAGGGCATTGCGCCCGAATCGTACCAGCAGTCGATAACTTCGGGAACTCTCTTCATTTCGCCACCGCACTTTTCGCACTTGATTGTTACATCGTCGATAAACGG
>JAFQRF010000021.1 GCA_017410195.1 Clostridia bacterium
ACCGCCGTTATCAGCAGCGCACTCCGCATTCACCAAGGCGTTATAAGTGCCGTTTCAGGTCACATCAATGTTCACGAAAGCGGTGCAATCGAGGCTACGGGACACAAGGTACTTGCACTCCCTTCAACAGACGGCAAACTCACCGCTGAGCAAATCCGTGAATGTTATGATTCACACCATAATGATTTGTGTGCAGAGCATATGGTTCAGCCTGCGATGGTTTATATTTCATTCCCCACGGAAGGCGGCACAATCTACACAAAAAAAGAGCTTGAAGATATTTACTCGGTCTGCAAAGAAACGGGAATGTATCTTTATATAGACGGTGCAAGACTCGGCTACGGTCTTGCGAGCGAGGGCTGTGACCTCACTCTCCCCGACATCGCAGCAAACTGCGATATTTTTTACATCGGCGGAACAAAGGTTGGCGCACTTTTCGGAGAAGCGCTTGTTATAAACAATGATTATCTAAAAAAAGATTTCCGTTATGTTATAAAGCAAAAAGGCGGACTTCTTGCAAAAGGCAGGCTTCTCGGAATTCAGTTTGAAACACTTTTTGAAGACGGACTGTATTTTGAGATTTCCGCTTACGCAATAGAATGTGCAAAACGGATTCACGATATTTTTGCTTCAAACGGATATGAATTTTTGTTTGACTCAAAAACGAATCAACAGTTTCCGATTATTCCTGATAAAGAGCTTGAAATTCTCTCAAAAGAATTCACCTATGACTACTGGTGCAAGCTTCCAGACGGCAAAAGCGGTGTCCGCTTCTGCGCAAGCTGGGCAACAACAAAAGAAAATCTGGATAAGCTTGATGAGATTGTCAAATTTCTGAAATAAAGGAGAATTTCTATGTCAGTTTTTCTTTTATTACTGTTCTTTATTTGCCTTTTCGGAATAAAATTTAATTTTAAAGACGGTTTCCCCGATTATATGTCACCACAGAAAAGCAATTCTATAAAAGGGATTTTTATTGTTCTGGTTGTTCTGTCACACACAAGACAGTTTATTACTATCACTCAATCTCCTCTTAATACTCCTTTTCTTGATATAATATCCTTTCTCGGTCAATTAATGGTAGTAATGTTTCTGTTCTACTCTGGGTACGGTATTTCTCTCGGACTAAAAAACAAAGAAAAATATGCCACAACAATTATCACCAAGAGATTCCCAAAAGTATTGATTCATTTTGACATTGCCGTTATTATTTTCTATTTGTTAAGTGTTGTACTCGGAGCAAAATACAGTGTAAAAGATCTGTTACTCTCTTTTATCGGTCTTGATACAGTCGGAAATACAGTTTGGTATATTTTTGTAACATTAGTTTTATATATTCTTGTTTTTTTGGTTTTTATTGTTTTCAAAAAAAGATTTATTGCAGGACTTACTGTTTTTACAATTCTCTCAGCTGCACTGACATTCGTTCTTTTCCTTTGGAAAGGGAAAGAACACTGGTGGTATGATACAATTATGTGTTTCCCGCTCGGAATGTGGTATGCTGTAGCTAAACCGAAAACAGATGCACACTTGATAAACAATTCCAACAAATGGTTTTCCATAACGGCATTTTTCGGAGTTTCATTTGTGTTTTTTGCGTATCTGATGAACTGTTTCGGAAACCATATGTACCTGTTCATTCCGGCATCGCTTCTTTTCGGAATATTCATAAACCTACTGTCTATGAGAATCTGCATTAACAACAATATTCTTTCTTGGTTAGGAAATCATATTTTTGGCATTTATATTTTGCATTTCATTCCGATGAAAGTCCTTACATATTTCAATTTAAACCAAAACGAATTTCTTTTTACCGCTGTAAGTTTTTCTGTTACAATACTCCTTGCCGGTATTTTTGAAGCGACAATGAATAAACTGGATATATTTTTAAAGTTAAGCAAAAAATAAATTATAATAAAACTACGGCATATATGAGGTGAAAAATTCACCATATATGCCGTAGTTTTATTAAATACAATTTTATTATTCGTTCATCAAATAGTTATAAAGCTGCTCACAATGATTTCCCTTTGAAATAAAGAAGTTTTCAATACGTTCTCTGTACTTTTCTTCTGTTACAAAATCAGCTTCAATTCTTCTGATAACCGCAGCTGCCGCATCTTCAGCTGTTCTTGTAAAATCGCCGAAACCGTCTTCAAACTTCAAATCAAGATCTCTGTAGAATGTTACTGCACCGCACTTAAACTCATCATAGTCCGGAACATAATACAAAAGCTGACGGTTCTGATAAAGGAAATCGAAATTAAAGCTCGAGAAATCAGTTATAAAAAGGCTGTAATCTTCAAGCTGAACATTGCGCGCCGCAAGAGTAATTCTGTCATTGAGGAACGGCTCAAAAAGGTGCGCATAAGCAGTGAAATTCGGATGTGGCTTGAATTCTATGGTCACATCATATTTTTCAAGAGCAGCAAGCAAATCAGGGTTTGTAAGGAAAGCTACAATACCCTTATAATAAGTTGACTTACTGAGAACCGCATCATTGAAAACTCTTTTTCTGTTAACATACTTTCCTACAAGTTTATCACGCCAACTTGGAGCATACAGAATTTTTCTTTGAGGTTTCTTGCTGATGTCGGTATAGTCGTATCTCGGCATACCGGTAGGAATAAGATCACTGGGGTTATAGCCATAATTATTCACAAAATTTTCAAGTTCAAAGTGAGATGAAACTACTATCCTATCAACAAATACTCTGTCCTTTGAATATTTTGTGGGGGTTGTTGCGTGAAGAATTCCGTGCTGAAGATAAACAACCTCAAAATCAGTTAAATCAAAAAACATTCTTTTGTACTTTTGAATGATGGGTGTAAATGAAGAAGCTTCACAGAAAGAGGTGAGAATCTTTTCACAGGCAAGATAAAGAAGAATATGCTTTCTTGAACCGAAAGTAATAACATGCTTCTGCTCTTCTTCCGTAAACAAACCTTTCATTCTTGCGGGATCACCGTCAAGAATATAATATCTCTTTATCCCATCATTTTTATTAAAATCATGTTTAAACTGATAGTATGCATTATCTTTTACGGTATAAAGATTGTCATTATAAAGCCAAATCCGCTTCTTTTTCATCATCTTAACAAGAAAATATTTAAGTCCATCTTTGTAATTCTTGAGAAGCAGATGAATAAATCTTTTGGTTTCTCGCAGTTTGTATGAAGCGTTTGAAAGCTTTTCAAATTTAAACACATTATCCTTAAGTTGAAGTCTTGCTCTGTTTTTCATAAAGATAAAGCCTGACTTATTGGGTCTTGCAACAATATTGGTAGTAAATTCATATCTGCAGGGATAATTCACTCCGTTGATTTTGCAACAGAATGTAAAATCAACTGTTTCATCCAAATCAACAGTAATATCAAAAGACCAGTTGTTTGCACATTTATGCTCACAATAATAATAGCTGAATGAAGACGGATAAAGATCAACAGGAATCGTCTTGTTGTCGGAGAATACCACAAAAGCTTCAGGCTTTTCAGAAAAAGCAAAGAAAGGTGTTCTCAAATATCCGACAATACGCATTTTGTTGCCGGTAAAATAAAATCTTCTTGCAACAAGAGTGACGTTAACTCTCTTCATAAGTCTTTCTTCACCAAGCATAAGACTCTGCATTTCTTCGGTGAAATTAACGGTAGCCTTCTTGTTGGGCTTAAGTGTATAAAAATATGTTTTGTAAAATTCGTCAATAGGTATTGTTTTAAAAATAACCCTCTCATCAACCTTTTCAAGAAGCTTTGAAATTCTGTCCATCGCCTTTTGAAAATCTTCTTCGCTGTAATGATAAGGAAACAAAATATTATCTTTCATTCTATAGCTTAGGTTGTGAAGATAGCTACACTGGATATAAGGCGGAACCTCATCATACTTTGCAAACAGGTCCTCAAAGTATTTCATCATCTTTTCAAAACTGCTGTAAGCACTTGTCAGCGCCGAAACAATTGTGTTCATATGACGATTATATCTGTATTCGCCTTCAGAACAGAATCCGATTTTAAACTTTTTGGAAAGAATTTCATTATTATAAACCTGATCTTCCATATATCCAACAGTTTCGTCAAATCGAACATTGTTCTCAAACTGATTTTTAACGCAGACATTGATTGTAGTCTGAAGAGCCATTGGCAATTCATTCAAATCATAAACACCGGTCTTTTTAAGATAACGGTATCTGTAATGGTTCCATTTGATTTTTTTCCCTTCAGTATATCTGTTGATTCTGTATGTAACCAAATCAACCTCATCATAACAGGTATCAAAGAAATCAGTTACTGCCTTTATTGTTTCGGGTGAAAAAGTATCATCATCGTCAAGGTAAATAATATATTTTCCTTCAGCGTGGTCGAGACCAAAGTTTCTTGTAGAACTGAGACCGCCATTAGGTTTATCAAGAACAGTAACATTGTCATAATTTTTTGTTAACTCACGGCATATTTCAAGTGAATTGTCTGTCGAACCATCGTTAACAATCAAAACCTGAAGCTGGTCAAAGGGAATTGTCTGTTCAAGAAGAGAATTAAATGCAATATGAACCATATCTCCTCTGTTGTAAACAGGAATAATAACCGTTGCGCGGTATTTGAAGTTTGTGTTCATCAATAGTAACCCCTATCCAAAAATAATACAGAATATCCTCTGATTTTTCACGCAAAAATTGACCGAAGCTGTGCTTCGGCGACTATATTCTACACTATAATTGAAGAAAAATCAACTAAAAAATTTTATTTATCTTTTTTAAATAAACATTATAAATATAAATCCATATTTTATTGACAAAAAACACAAACAAGTGTATCATATATTTTGTATGGACATTTCCATAATCTCATATACGGAGGTACATAAATGACAAGATACGAAAGTGCAAAAGAGCTTTACGCAAAATTCGGCATTGACACCGAAGACGCACTCAAAAAGCTTGGCGATATAACAATTTCCGTGCATTGCTGGCAGGGCGACGACGTTGGCGGATTTGACAGTGACGACGCTCTTTCGGGCGGTATTCAGGCAACCGGAAACTATCTCGGCAAAGCAAGAAACCCCGAAGAACTTATGGCGGATATCGACAAGGCATTCAGCCTTATCCCCGGCAAAAAGAAACTTAATCTTCATGCAAGCTATGCGATTTTTGACGGCAACAGAGCTGACAGAGATGCTCTCAAACCCGAGCATTTTACAAAATGGGTTGAGTTTGCAAAAGAGAGAAATATCGGCATTGACTTCAATCCCACATTCTTCTCGCATCCTATGGTAAAAGACGGTCTCACCCTTTCATCGCCCGATGAAAACGTCCGTAAATTCTGGGTTGAACACGGCAAGAGATGCATTGAGCTTTCCGATTATTTTGCAAAGGAAACGGGATATCCCTGCGTTATGAATATCTGGATTCCCGACGGATATAAGGATATTCCTGCGGACAGACTCACTCCCCGTCTGCGTTTCAAGAAATCACTTGATGAAATTCTCGAAACTCCCTATGATAAAAACAATGTTTACATAACTCTCGAATCAAAGGTATTCGGCATTGGTCTTGAGAGCTACACGGTTGGTTCCGCTGAATTCTGCCTGAGCTATTCGATTCAGAAAGGCATTGTACCTCTTATGGATAACGGACACTATCATCCGACAGAGCTTGTTTCGGATAAAATCCCCTCAATGCTTGCATTCAGCGATAAAATCGCCCTTCACATCACAAGAGGTGTCCGTTGGGACAGCGACCACGTCGTTATTCTTGATGATGAAACAAAAGAAATTGCAAAAGAAATCGTTCGCAACGATGCTCTTGACAGAGTATTCATCGCAACAGACTATTTTGACGCATCAATCAACCGAATCAGCGCATGGGTAACAGGTGTCAGAAACGTTCAGAAGGCTCTTCTTTTCGCTCTCCTTCAGCCTTCAAAGAAAATGCAGGCACTCCAGGATGAAGCAAACTTCACAGAGCTTATGATACTCAGTGAAGAAATGAAAACTATGCCCATGGGCGATATCTGGGCCGAATTCCTCAGCAGACAAAACGTTGAAAATTGCTACTTAAGCAGCATTAAAGAATATGAAGAAAAGGTATTGGTGAACAGAAAATGAAAAACATCTTTGAAGCACCCTTTGTGGTAGGAATGTGCAAAGCAACAGCAAATATGTACCGTATGGGCTGGGATGAAAGAAACGGCGGCAACATCAGTGTTATGCTTGAAAACGATGAAGTTGCAGAGTACCTTGATATCAACTCCCCTATCAGAAGCTTTGACATGGGATTTGATGCAAAAGTTCTTGCAGGCAAAATCTTTATCGTAACCGGCACAGGCAAATACTTCAAGAACGTTGAAGATGACCCCGAAAACAACCTCGGTATCATCAGAATCGCAGAAAACGGAACAACCGCTGAAGTTCTCTGGGGCTACAGCGACGGCGGCAGACCCACATCAGAGCTTCCCGCTCACCTTATGAGCCATATCTCAAGACTCTCAAAGAATCCCGAAAACAGAGTTATCATGCACAGCCATCCCACAAACACACTCGCAATGACATATGTTCATGAGCTTTCGGAAAAGAAGTTCACACATTCTCTCTGGGAAATGTGTACAGAGTGCATGGTTGTTTTCCCCGACGGCATCGGCGTTCTTCCCTGGATGGTATGCGGCACTAACGAAATCGGTATCGCAACAGCAGAGAAGATGAAGGAATTCCGCCTTGTTATCTGGGGTCAGCACGGCATCTACGGCTGCGGTAAGGACCTTGACGAAGCTTTCGGTCTTATCGAAACAGTTGAAAAGGCTGCTCAGCTTTATATGATGACCGCTCACCTTCCCAGAGTCAACACAATCACAGACCCAGACCTTGTTGAAATTGTTAAGGCTTTCAAGCTTGAAGACGTATACAGAAGAGATTTTCTTAACCTTTAATAATTAAATTTGGAGGAAACAATAATGGCTAACAGATTTGTACTCAACGAAACATCATACCACGGCAAGGGCGCAATTGCTGCTATTGCCGATGAATTCAAGGCAAGAAGCTTTGCAAAGGCTCTCGTTTGCTGCGACCCCGACCTCATCAAATTCGGCGTTGCAGACAAAGTTTTCAACGTTCTCAAGGGCGCTGACATCGCTTATGATGTATTCAGCACAATCCAGGCAAACCCCACAATCGAAAACGTTCAGGCAGGCGTTGAAGCATTCAAGGCAAGCGGCGCAGACTGCATTATCGCTATAGGCGGCGGTTCATCAATGGACACAGCAAAGGCAGTAGGCATCATCATCGCTAACCCCGAATTTGCTGATGTACGTTCACTTGAGGGCGTAGCTCCCACAAAGAACAAGTGCGTTCCCATCATCGCCGTTCCCACAACAGCAGGTACAGCCGCTGAAGTTACAATCAACTACGTTATCACAGACGCACAGAACAACAGAAAGATGGTTTGCGTTGACGTTCACGACATCCCCGTTGTTGCTGTTGTTGACTCCGACATGATGTCAACAATGCCCGCAGGTCTTACTGCTGCAACAGGTATGGATGCTCTTACACACGCTATCGAAGGCTACATCACCAAGGGTGCTTGGGAGCTCAGCGATATGTTCCACATCAAGGCAATTGAAATCATCGCAAAGAGCCTCAGAGGCGCCGTTGCAAATACAGACGAAGGCAGAGAAGGCATGGCTCTCGGTCAGTACGTTGCAGGTATGGGCTTCTCAAACGTAGGTCTCGGCATCGTTCACTCAATGGCTCATCCCCTCGGCGCTCTTTATGACACACCTCACGGCGTTGCAAATGCAATCATCCTTCCCACCGTTATGGAATACAATGCCCCCGCAACAGGCGATAAGTACAGAGATATCGCAAAGGCTATGGGCGTTGAAGGCACAGAAGCTATGAGCATCGAAGACGCTCGCAAGGCAGCTATTGAGGCTGTTAAGCAGCTTTCAATCGATGTCGGCATCCCTGCTGACCTTAAGGAAATTGTTAAGGCTGAGGATATCCCCTTCCTTGCACAGTCCGCATTCGACGATGCTTGCCGTCCCGGTAACCCCAGAGATACAAGCGTTGAAGAAATCACAGCCCTTTACAATTCACTCATCTAAAAATTACACAATGTATATAACAAGCCCCGAAATTCAATCGAATTTCGGGGCTTGATGTATATAAGCAGTATATTATTTATCTTTCTTTTCCTTTTTCTGGCGTGTTCCGAGTGCATTAAGACCGGAAACACAGAGGATTATGATTCCCATAACGATAAATATACCAAGCATACCCTTGCCCATTATGGGAGCTGTTTCAAGAAGATTTTCGGGTGTAAAACCGATACCGCCTGCAGCTTCGGTTACTGCTGCAGTTGTTTCAATAATTGTTGTTTCCATTACTTTTCCCTCCTATGCTTTATGCAAGTGCATTGCCGACAAGTGTAAGAATAAGACCGCCGGCGATAACCGATGCTACCTGACCCGATACGTTAACACCTACCGAGTGCATGAGAAGGAAGTTCTGGTTATCTTCAGCAAGACCCATCTTATGAACAACTCTTGCAGACATGGGGAATGCGGAAATACCTGCAGCACCGATCATGGGGTTAATCTTATTCTTTGTGAAGAGATTCATAATCTTCGCAATCATAATACCGCCGAAGGTATCAACGATAAATGCAACAAGACCGAGGCCCATGATAAGAAGTGTTTCAAGCTTGAGGAAGTCCTCTGCAACCATTTTTGAAGCGATTGTGAAGCCGAGGAAAATGGTAATAAGGTTTGCAAGAACGTTCTGTGCGGTTTCCGAAAGAGAATTGAGAACTCCGCATTCTCTGATAAGGTTACCGAACATAAGGAATCCGATAAGAGCAGTTGCATCAGGGGCAACAAGACCAACGATGATTGTAACAACGATGGGGAAGAGAATCTTTGTAAGCTTTGAAACCTTTTTGCCCGTATTCTTCATACGGATAAGGCGTTCCTTCTTTGTTGTGCAAAGCTTGATAATGGGAGGCTGCACAATTGGAACAAGAGCCATATAAGAATAAGCGGCAACCATAATAGCTGCTGTGTAGTTCGAGTTGAGCATATTTGCAACGAAAATTGATGTGGGACCGTCGGCTGCTCCGATGATAGCGATTGAAGCGGCATCCTTAAGCTCAAATCCGAACACCGATGAAAGGCAGAGGGTGAAGAAAATGCCGAACTGAGCCGCCGCACCGAAAATCATAAGCTTTGGATTCGTCAGAACCGGCTCGAAATCAATCATCGCACCGATACCGATAAATAATATAAGCGGAAACAGCTCATGGCTGTCAATACCGATTTCAAACAAAAAATCAATAACCGCTCTTACACCCGAAACCTCACCCGTTACAGCAGGGTCGGGAATAGGCAGGTTAACCAAGATCGCGCCGAAGCCCATGGGGAGAAGAAGAGTGGGTTCCATTTCCTTCTTGATTGCAAGGAAAATCAGCAGACCGCCGATAATCCACATAACAATCTGTTTCGGGTCGATGTTGGCTAAATTTCCAAAAATGTCTGTTAAAATATCCATTTCGAAAATCCATCCTTTCTTAAACGCAAATTCGGTTTATTCTATCATCCTTTTAATGACAAATCAAGAGTAAAATCAAAAAATTATAATATATTTTTTACATTTTATTCACAAATCCGACAATAAAAAAATCCTCCGGAAAAGCCGAAAGAAACGTTCAAAGCATCATTTTGCATATAAATACATCAGTATTATGCGTAATTATATGGTTTTATAGTGCAATTCAACAAAAATTTGCAGGATTTTAAAATAACACTTGCAAAATTCTTCCGCATAATATAGAATATACAAGATTAATAAATCGTAATTCGGAGGTTATTCGAAATGGAAATTCAGAACTTGTCCCGTGAGCAGCTTCAGGAAAGACTCGCTGCACTTACGGAAAAATATAACGCTTACAAAGCCCTGGAGCTGAAGCTTGACATGTCAAGAGGCAAGCCGGGTGCAGACCAGCTTGAGCTTTCAAATGACATGCTCGACCCTGCTATTCTCGGTAATTTCAAGGCTTCAAACGGCTTTGACGTACGCAACTACGGAATCCTTGACGGTATTCCCGAATGTAAAAAGCTTTTCGCCGAGATTTTCGGTGTTCCTTCGGATAACGTTATTGTTTTCGGCAATGCGAGCCTTACCATTATGTATGATTATATTGCGCAGTGCATGATTTTCGGCGCAGGTGCTGAGCCTTGGGCTGCTCAAAAAGGAATTAAATTTCTTTGCCCCGTACCCGGTTACGACAGACATTTCTCAATTCTCGAACAGTTCGGAATTGAAATGATAAATATTCCTTCGTGCGAAAACGGTCCCGATATGGATATGATTGACGAGCTTGTCAAGGATGAAAAGGTCAAAGGCGTTATCTGCGTACCTATGTACTCAAATCCCTCGGGTATCACATATTCCGATGAAACTGTACGCCGTTTTGCTTCTCTCAAGCCTGCAGCAAAGGATTTCAGAGTTATCTGGGACAATGCGTATTGCGTTCATCACATCGAAAGCTCTCACGATTCCCTTCTTAACATCTTTGAAGCCGCAAAGGAATACGGCAGCGAGGATATGTTCATTGAGGTAACATCAACTTCAAAAATCACCTTCCCCGGTGCAGGCATTTCGGCTCTTGCCGCTTCTGATGCAAACATCAAAGCTGTAAAGGCAAGAATGACTGTTCAGACCATCGGCTACGATAAGATAAACATGCTCCGCCACGCTGCATTCCTTAAAGATAAAGCAGGCGTTGAAGCTCACATGCTCAGACATGCTGAAATTCTCAAGCCCAAATTTGATGCGGTTCTTTCCGCTTTTGAAAGTGAGCTTGCAGGAAAAGGCATCGCAAGCTGGACCGTACCCAACGGCGGTTACTTCATCAGTCTTGATGTCTGCGAGGGCTGTGCCAAGAGAACCGTTGCTCTCTGCAAGGAAGCAGGTGTTACCCTGACCGGTGCAGGCGCAACCTATCCCTACGGCAAAGACCCCGAAGACAAAAATATCCGCATTGCCCCCACCTTCCCGTCAAGGGACGAACTCTGCAAAGCGGTTGAGATTCTTTGCCTTTGCGTCGAAATCGCCGCAATCGAAAAGATTCTCGGTTAATAATAATTAACCTATTCCCATTTTTTCAAAGAAACTTTCGGAGCTTACTCCGTGAGGTCTGTTATATCTGCCGAGTCTGAAAAGCCATTCAGACTCGGCTTTTTTTATTATGTTTACCCGTTCTTCACAGGTAAATGCCATTTCAATACCGCATTTTTTCAGAATATCTGCACTTTCGCTGCTGTAGCTTCCGAACGGATAGGCAAACGCCACGGGAGATTTACCCGTATTTTCAATCATCTTCTCTTTCATTTTTGCCGCATCTGCAGATAAAAATTCACTATACTGCTCAAAAGTTTCATCTTTTTTCTTTTTTGCACCGGAACGGGATGCGGTATTTTTATGCAAATCATAAGAATGACTCTGAATATCTATAATTCCGCTGTCACACATTTCCTTGATTTCCGCCCAGTTAAGACAGGAATAGTTCAGGTTATGGTCATCAAGCTCGGTATAATTATCCGCAAGCGCACCGACCGCAAAGCCGACAGCGGTGAACCCGTATTCCTGAAGCAGCGGCAAGGCGTATGAATAAAGGGTTTCGCAGCCGTCATCAAAAGTAATCATTATTGCTTTTGGGGGTAAATCGGCTTTACCTTCCGAAAAGTCAAGAAGCTGTTTTACAGTTACCGTTTCATATCCGTTATTTTTCAAAAATTTTAAATCCTTTTCAAACTGTTCAACGGTAAGAACATACCTTCCTGCACGTGATTCGGATTTTGTCAGCTGATGATACATGACTATCGGCAGACTCACTCCGTCCTGCACAGACAGCACGGATACATTTTTCATCGTAAACACCGATACCGTTGAAAACACGGCAACCGCAACTGCAACGAACAAATATGACACCTTTATTTTCGTTATCAAACCGCAACACTCTCTTTCAATTAATTATATTACAGATTATGTAATAATAGACTGTTGCATTATTTGTTGAAATGCTTTATAATAATGAAAAAATAAGTTTATCAGGAGATTTTTCTATGAAAAAGAGAACAAACAAAGAAATTCTTGAGCAGATAAAAGGCGGACTTATTGTTTCCTGCCAGGCTCTTTCAACCGAGCCTCTTTATGACAGCTACATAATGAGCAAAATGGCTTATGCCGCAATGCTCGGAGGCGCAGTCGGAATCAGAGCCAACACGGTTGTTGATATTCTTGCCATCCGTGAAAGAGTTGACCTTCCCGTTATCGGTATTATTAAAGAAGTCTATGACGACAGCGATGTTTATATCACTCCAACCATGAAAGAGGTTGATGCTCTTGTTGAAATCGGATGTGATATCATTGCTGTCGATGCAACAAACAGAGTAAGACCCTGCGGTGTTACTTTTGAAGAATTTTTCAAGGAAGTGCGTGCAAAATATCCCGAACAGCTTTTCATGGCTGATACATCGTGCTTTGAAGAAGGCAAGCTTGCACTTGAACTCGGTTTCGACCTTCTCGGCACAACAATGAGCGGCTATACACCTTATACCAAAGGCACTACCCTGCCCGACTTCACGCTTATGAAACGTTATAAAGAGGAGCTTGGTGCAACCGTTATTGCCGAAGGCGGAATCTGGGTACCCGAGCAGCTTGTTGAAGCATTCGCAAACGGCGCACATGCTGCCGTGGTTGGTACTGCAATAACAAGACCTATGGACATCACAAAGCGCTTTGTTAAAGCTTTGGAGGAAAGCAAATGAAAATCCTCACATTCGACATCGGCGGCACAGAAATAAAATATGCTCTCTGCGATGAAAGTTTTACTCTTACCGATAAAAAATCAATTCCTACCAACGCTCATGAGGGCGGAAAAAGAATAATCGAAAGAGTTGTTGAAATTGCCAAAAACATTGACGGTGTTGACCGAATCGGCATTTCAACTGCCGGTCAGGTTGACAGTATTAAGGGCGAAATCATCTTTGCAACCGACAGCATTCCCGGATATACGGGAACAAAGATAAAGGAAATTGTTGAAACTGCAACGGGTATTCCCACTGCAGTTGAAAATGACGTTAATTCCGCTGCAATCGGAGAAGCAATTTTTGGTGCAGCAAAAGGATACAGCAGTTTTATCTGCCTTACTTACGGCACAGGCATCGGCGGTGCGGTTTATCTTGACGGAAAACTCTTCACGGGCAATTCATTCTCTGCAGGAGAGTTCGGTCACATTGTAACCCACGCAAACGGTAAGCAATGTACCTGCGGAGGCTGCGGCTGCTATGAAGTATATGCTTCTGCAAGCGCTCTTGTAAACTCCGTAAAGAATAAACTCGGCATTTCAATGAACGGCAGAGAGATTTTTGAGAATTTTGAAAATCCCGAAATCCGTTCAATACTCGATGCTTGGATAGACGAAATAGTTATCGGCATTAAAGGTCTGGTTTATATTTTCAATCCCGAACTTGTTGTTGCCGGCGGCGGAATAATGAATGAGACCTACATCACAGATGAAATAAACGCAAGACTGCAAAAAGAGCTTATGCCGAGCTTCAGAAATGTCAAAGTTGTCAAAGCTCTTATGGGGAATGACGCAAACAAGCTCGGTGCGGCTTATCTTGCATCCGAAAGGTAAGCATATGAGAAATTTCGAAAAATCAAAAAAACTCGACAATGTGTGCTACGACATAAGAGGTCCCGTAATGGACGAGGCAAATCTTATGGAAGCCAACGGAATTGATGTTCTCAAGCTCAACATCGGGAATCCTGCCCCCTTCGGTCTTACCGCACCGGATGAAATAGTCATTGACATGATTTATAATCTTCGTTCAACCGAGGGCTACTCGGAATCAAAGGGGCTTTTTTCGGCAAGGAAAGCAATCATGCAATACTGTCAGCTTAAAAAAATCCCGAATGTCGGAATCAATGACATATACACAGGAAACGGGGTAAGCGAGCTTATTACAATGTCTATGCAGGGTCTTCTTGACTCGGGTGACGAAATACTTGTTCCCATGCCCGACTACCCGCTTTGGACGGCATCTGTAGTTCTTGCCGGAGGAAAAGCCGTTCATTATCTCTGCGATGAAAAGGCAGACTGGAATCCCGATATCGACGATATAAAAAAGAAAATTACGCAAAAAACAAAGGGTATTGTTGTTATAAATCCCAACAACCCTACAGGTGCGCTTTACTCAAAAGATATTCTTGAACAGATAATTCAGCTTGCACGCGAAAATGAACTGATTCTTTTTGCCGACGAAATATATGACCGCCTTGTTTTTGACGGCGAAGAACATACAGCTCTCGCTTCGCTTGCCCCGGACTTGCTGACAGTCTGTTTCAACGGTCTTTCAAAATCGCATAAGGTTGCGGGATTCCGCTGCGGATGGATGTGTCTTGCAGGCGACAAGTCACACGCAAAAGGGTATATAGAAGGTCTTAACCTGCTTTCGTCAATGCGGCTTTGCTCAAACGTACCCGCTCAAAGCATCATTCAGACAGCCCTCGGCGGCACACAGTCGGGTGACTCTCTTCTCGTCCCGGGCGGAAGACTTTATGAGCAAAGAGAATTTATATATAAGGCTCTTAACAATATCCCCGGAATTACAGCAACAAAGCCCAAAGCAGCTTTTTATATTTTTCCCAAAATTGACACAAAAAAGTTCAATATCACAAGCGATGAAAAATTCACACTTGATCTTCTTCGTGAAAAGAAAATTTTGCTCACCTGCGGAACGGGATTCAACTGGAACAAGCCGGATCATTTCAGAATTGTGTTTATGCCCGAAATAAGAATACTTGAAAACGCTGTTGAAAAAATTTCGGAATTCTTAAAAAACTACAAACAATAAAAATTAAGGCTGTTGTTTCATTTTTGATTCAACAGCTGATTTGTTTTATCATTTTATGTCAAATAGCACAAAAGTTTTTTCTCATAAAAGCGCAATAATATATTATATAACTCTTGATTTCTTCTATATATGGTGATAAAATATCGTGTAAAGTTTTTTAAACTTGTTAGGGGGTCTTTAAAAATGGAAAGAAAAACAGGCACAATTTCAAGAGGCATCCGCTGCCCCATCATCCGTGAAGGCGACGATCTTGCCAAAATTGTTTGCGACAGCGTAATCGATGCCGCAAAATCCGAAGGCTTTGAGCTTCGTGACAAGGACGTTGTTTCAATCACCGAATCCATCGTTGCAAGAAGCCAGGGCAACTATGCAAGCGTTGATGCAATCGCAAAAGACGTTAAGGCAAAGCTCGGCGGCGAAACAATCGGCGTTATTTTCCCGATTCTTTCAAGAAACCGTTTTGCAATCTGTCTCAAGGGTATTGCAATGGGCGCAAAAAAGGTTGTTCTCATGCTCAGCTATCCCAGCGATGAGGTCGGTAACCACCTTCTCACCTATGACCAGCTTGACGATGCCGGCATCAATCCCTACAGCGATGTTCTCACCCTCGAAAAATACCGTGAGCTTTTCGGCGAAAATAAGCATGAGTTCACAGGCGTTGATTATGTTGACTATTACGCAGGCATCATCAAGGATGCAGGCGCAGAATGCGAAATCATTTTTGCAAATCAGGCAAAAACCATTCTCGCATATACAGACTGTGTTCTGACTTGTGATATCCACACAAGAGCAAGAACAAAGAGACTTCTCAAGGCAGCCGGCGCAAAGGTTGTCTGCGGTATGGACGATATCCTCACCTCATCCGTTGACGGCAGCGGTTACAATGAATCATACGGTCTTCTCGGTTCAAACAAATCAACCGAAGACACAATCAAGCTCTTCCCCAGAGACTGCTATCCCTTCGTCAAGAGAACCCAGGAACTCCTCTGCGAAGCAAGCGGTAAAAAGATTGAAGTTATGGTTTACGGTGACGGCGCATTCAAAGATCCTCAGGGCAAAATCTGGGAGCTTGCAGACCCCGTTGTTTCCCCTGCTTATACCGAAGGTCTTGCAGGTACACCCAATGAGCTTAAGCTCAAGTATCTTGCCGATAACGACTTCAAAGACCTCAGCGGTGACGCTCTCAAGGAAGCAATTTCAAAGAAAATCGAAGCTAAAGACGGCAGCAGCCTTGTCGGAAATATGGCATCTCAGGGTACTACTCCCCGCCAGTTTACCGACCTTATCGGTTCTCTCTGTGACTTAACCAGCGGCTCAGGCGACAAGGGTACACCCGTTGTTCTTGTTCAGGGCTATTTTGATAACTACACAAACTGATTTTGAAGGAGGAAATAATTATGAGCAGTAATGTCAGACCCGAATCAATGGTACGCATCACAACCCCCGAGCTTGCAAATGCTTTCATCGAAGAGCAGATTGCAGAAATAAAAGCTCAGGTAGGTGACAAAAAAGTCCTTCTCGCTCTTTCGGGCGGTGTTGATTCATCCGTTGTTGCAGCCCTCCTTATCAAGGCTATCGGCAAACAGCTCGTTTGCGTTCACGTTAACCACGGACTTATGCGCAAGGGAGAAAGTGAGCAGGTTATCGATGTTTTCGGCAAAGAGCTTGATGCAAATCTTATTTATATAGATGCAACAGACAGATTCCTTGACCTTCTCAAGGACGTTGCAGAACCCGAAACAAAAAGAAAGATTATCGGCGGCGAATTCATTAATGTTTTTGCCGAAGAAGCAAGAAAGCTTGAAGGTGTAACCTTCCTCGCACAGGGTACAATTTATCCCGATATTCTTGAATCAAAGGGTGTCAAGGCTCACCACAATGTCGGCGGTCTTCCCGAAGATCTCGAATTCGAGCTTGTTGAACCCGTCAAGCTTCTCTTCAAGGATGAAGTTAGAGTTGTCGGCGAAGCACTCGGACTTCCCCACGCAATGGTTTACCGTCAGCCGTTCCCCGGTCCCGGACTCGGCGTAAGATGTCTCGGCGCAATTACCCGTGACAGACTTCACGCACTCCGCGAGGCAGATGCAATTCTCCGTGAAGAATTCGACATCTGCGGACTTGCTGAGAAGGTATGGCAGTATTTCATCGCCGTTCCCGATTTCAAGAGTGTCGGCGTAAGAAATGACGAGCGTTATGAAGGCTGGCCTGCAATTATCAGAGCTGTCAACACCAAGGATGCCATGACAGCTACAATCGAAGAAATCCCCTATAATGTTCTTCATAAAATTACAGACAGAATCACCAATGAAGTTGAAGGTATCAACCGTGTCCTACTCGACCTCACCCCGAAGCCGATAGGCACGATAGAGTGGGAATAATACAGTAAGGGCGTGAAACCCTTATTTATAGCCATTCTTGAGACCTCAAATGCCAAAATGATACCATTTTGATACATTAGGTTCAAATGATACGGCAAAACACTACCCACTAATTTCATAATTGAGGAAAACCCTCTTGTATGAACGCTTAATCATACAAGAGGGTTCTTTTTATTTTGTTTCCTTTTTCTTGCGGTTTGGGAAGTAGGATTCGTTCCAGGTTTCGTATTCTTCAGGTGAAATTGTTCCGTTATCGCAATCATTACGCTTAACCAAAGCTTTAAGTTTCCAATCCTTAAAATCAGGCTCTTTAATCTGATTGACCTTAACACGAGCTCTGTATCGTTTGTAATACTTATTATATATAGACAAAGCTTTATTGTTTGCAAGCTTTGCTTTGTAATTTTCTGTGGCAGCTAACTCTTGGCAAGTATAACGTGAACCGTTTTCTATGCGGTCACAGTAATTAGTATTGTAGTTCCCTTTCACAACAAAATATCTTCCGCAGCGTTTACACTTTTTAAACCTGATATTTGTTTCAAGCATTTTTGAAAACTCAAGCTCAAGCAACTCAAAAACAGAACTGAAGGCATATTTTACAACCGCTTCACGTTTGCTCATCGTATAATCCAAAAGTTCTTCAAGCGAAAGTTTTGAGTTCCTTAAAAATTTTGTCTGATCATATTTAAATGCGAATTCAACTGCTTCTTTTTTCTCTATATCACAATCATTTTCATCGTATGCCGAAGTACGAACAAAAGAAAGTATTTCTTTCCTGGGTTTTTCAAGCTTATGTCTGTGAATTTTTTTAAAAAGATGAAATCTTTCCTGAGGTGTCATCTTTCCGAGGATTTCTGGAAGATAGTCTTCGTCATAGCAGAATTCAATCAACCATAAAAATTCACTTTGAACAACCTGCAAACGATCTGCATACCACTCAATAACTACATAAGGATCAAAGTCCTTTTCAAATCTGGGAGGACATATTGCGGTGTAAATTGAAGAATATACAATCTTATAAACGGAGTGCATTGTTCTTTCAAAGTCATATAAAAGCTCCACTTTATCCTGAAGCTCATTATAAACGGTTATACTTTCGGAATTATGGTATCGACTGTCATAATCATCTTCTCGTGGATCGCAAACAAAGTTTTCATATTGGTCCCAACAAGACGAAAAAAAGTCCGCATATATGAAGTCAAGAATTCCTTCACCATATGACAACTTAACCTTATGACCGCTTAAAACATTCAGATAAGGTCTTTTAAAGTATTGAGGATTACTTCTATAAAATGAATCTCTTGAAAAATCATACTTCTCTATATTGTATGAATTGATAAGGATATTATAATACTTTATATTTTCACCTTCAATAAACCCCAAATATCCCTGAGGATAAGGTTTATAACGTTTTTCAAGTTTACTTTTGATATCAGCATTCATCATCATATCATATTGTTCTATAAAACCGAACATATGATGATACTCTTTTTGAAAATCTATTTCTACGAAAAATTCCTTTTTTACATTGTCAAAAACTACATAGTTCTGAAAATAGTCATCAACTATTTCATCTGAATTGCTTCTATCTATTAAATATATATCATAATCGGTCATCATGCACTGTGAATAATCCCTTTTCATAAATGCCTCCTTTTTGACAATAATGTTCCGAGAATTTTAGCAAATATAAATCACTCCAAACAACATAATACAAAACTATTGCGTTTTTGTCAACAGGTGGCTATAATTATGCTGTAAGGCACAGAACATCTGTTCGTGCTTTTTCGATAAATTTTGCACAAGGAGGTGAAACAATGAACATTTCGTATATGCTTACCACCAAGGATGTCGCATCAGAACTCGGAGTATCTTATTCTTATGCAAACAAAGTTGTAAAAGCTTTGAACGCAGAACTTGCAGAAAAAGGTTATATGGTTGTGACCGGAAAAGTAAGCCGTAAATTCTTTGAAGAAAGATTCTACGGTATGAACACAACAGCAAATCAGCAGAAAGGAGAACAGTAATTGCCCCCTTACAAAGACAAAAACGGAAAATGGTACGCTTCATTCTATGCCACCGATTGGACAGGAAAACGAAGCAGAAAATTCAAACGAGGTTTCAACACAAAAAGAGAAGCTCAGGAGTATGAAAGAAAGTTTCTCTGCAGACAAACAGGAGACCTCGGAATGACCTTCGGAACCTTCGTGGATCTTTACAAAGAAGATTTGGAAGGCAGATTAAAAGAACACACTTGGGTTATGAAAAATCATCTTCTTGACAAGAAAATACTCCCATATTTCAAAGACAAAAAGATGAACGAAATCAAAGTTTCTGATGTTATTGCATGGCAGAACACAATGATGGCTCACCGTGATGAAAACGGAGAACCATATTCCCCTGTTTACTTAAAAACAATTCATAATCAGCTCAGCGCAGTTTTTAATCACGCTGTCAGATTTTATGATTTGAGCAGTAACCCCGCAGCAAAAGCAGGAAACATGGGCAAAGAAAAAGCAAAGGAAATGTTGTTCTGGACTAAGGAAGAATATCTTAAATTTTCCGAAGCCATTATGGACAACCCTACAGCTTTTTATGCTTTTGAAATTCTGTATTGGTGCGGATTGCGATTGGGTGAAATGCTTGCGCTGACCATCGAAGACTTTGATTTTGAAAAACAAACTCTTCGCATCAACAAATCCTATCAGCGCATTAAAGGTCAGGATGTTATAACTGACCCCAAAACACTCAA
>JAFQRF010000022.1 GCA_017410195.1 Clostridia bacterium
GTGAACGGTACCTGCTGCACCTGCTTCTGACTGCATTTCAGCAACCTTAACGGTTGTGCCGAAGATGTTCTTCATGCCCTGTGCTGACCACTGGTCAACATAGTCTGCCATGGGGCTTGACGGAGTGATGGGGTAGATGCCAGCAACTTCAGTGAAGGCATATGACACCCATGCAGCGGCGTTGTTACCGTCCATGGTCTTCATTTTTCTTGCCATAGTCTTTTTCCTCCTAAAAGTTTTAAACTATTATTAGTGAGATTGATTTTACACCATTGATTATACTAACACTTTTCATTTAGTTTGTAAAGACTTTAAATATTCCAAAATATACAACTTTTTTGTAATTTATTTGTATAAACCTTTCAATAAATGCAGAATGCAAAGTGCAGAGTGCAGAATGAAGGGTCGCTTCGCTCCGAATGTATATTGCTCCGCAAAAACTGTTTTTTCGGTACGGGGGACGTCTGTTATTTGAAGATGAAAAACCGCCGAAGATTAATCCTCGGCGGTAACTTTAATCTTCAACATATTCCGCAATGTCTTCAAGCCTGCAATTGAGAACTGAACACAGTTTGTTCAAGGTTTTGGTTTCGATATTTTCGTTTGACCTGAGTCTGCGGATTGTCTTGCTGTCTATTCCGCTTTTTTCTCTGAGAGCGTATGTGGAAATACCTTTTTTCTCCATTTCAATCCAAAGCTTGTCGAAAATAATCATTTTTTTGCCCCCTTTATTGACTTAGAATATTATGGGGGTTATAATCTTGATTATTAAGGGGATATAATCCCCACACGTGAAAAAGGAGTGATTAAAATGATTACCAACAGGTTGCAGGAATTACGTGATAACAAAGGACTTACCCAAAAATTTGTGTGTGAGGAGCTTAAAAAATACGGGGTTTATATTGACCGTACAACATATTCAAAATATGAAACGGGCAGTCATAATATCCCGTGCGATATTTTGATTAAGCTTGCGGATTTTTACGGAACAACCTGTGATTATATATTGGGTCGGTGAATTATCAGTTTTTTAAGGAACATCGCCCCCTGCAGGAATATCTGTTTTCAGGTTGACATTTTTTCTTTTTAGTGGTATCTTTTATATATATATTTTTTATTGGAGGCATAGTTATGTCATTAAATTTTGTTCAGCAGATTTTCTTAAAGCTCTTTGCACTCATCATGTCGCTCGTTTATTCAATCAACGGCGGCGTTGTTGCACCGTCAACGGATGACATCATCAAGGCAAAGAATGATGATGCGAAGCTCGTTTTTGCAACAGTCGCAGACCCTCAGGTTTCAAACTATATGTTCGGCAGATATCAGGCTTTGCAGGAAGCCTGCATCGACCTTCGCAATGCAGACAGACTTGACGCAATCGTCGGTGTCGGCGATATCGCCGAAAACGGTCTTGCAGAGGAATATCAGCTTGTTTATGACGAGCTTAAGGGTGTTGCTCCCCGCTACATTATGGCTGAAGGTAACCACGATATCAGACTGCGTGCATACAGCCAGAGCTACAGCCGTTTCTCGGCTTTCACAAACGCTCTCAACGGTGACACATCAATGACTGACAACGCTTATGCGGAAGGCAAGTTCGCATATTCGGAAGTTGTTAACGGCTATAAGTTCATCGTTATGGGTTCGGATAAAATGGTATTTGAAGAAGCATATATCAGCCCCGAGCAGCTTGCATGGATTGATGCCGAAATCGCATCCGTTGAAGACGGCATGCCCGTTTTCGTTATCGTTCATCAGCCTCTCAAGCTCACTCACAATCTCCCCACAACTTGGGGTAACGGCACAAACAAGAACGCAGGCTCAATCGGCGACCAGAACGAAGAAGTCAAGGCTGTTCTTAATAAGTACGCCGCAGACAAAACCGTAATTCTTATCAACGGTCATCTTCACGCAGGCTTCAGCCAGTACAGCTACGAGAAGATTGATAATTTCCATTCAGTCAACGCTCCCGCATTCTCAATCGATAACGAGGACGGCGAAGAGGGCGGCAACGGCGCAGGTCTTACATATATCGTTGAAGTTTATGACGATGAAGTTCTCCTCAGAGCAAGAAACTGCCGCACCGGCGAATGGCTCACTCAGTGGGATACTTCAATTCCTCTTAAATAATTAACGAAAGGAAAAGAAAAATGAAAAAGACACTTATCAGAATTCTCAGCATCGTTCTTTGTCTTACCCTTGTTTCGGGCGGTGCGGCATTCTCATCCGCATCATCAATCCCTGCAACAAACACAGATGCAGTTGCAACCCCCGATGTTCCCGCAACAGATACAGATGTGCCTGACCTTCCCGGTTTTGTAACAGGTCCGGCTCCCTTCCGCATTTCCGTTACTGTCAACGGTGATACCAAGTCATCAAAGGGTTTTACATGGTTTACCAAAGAAAATACCGCAAGCAGAGTTGAAATCACAGATGCAGACGGTGAACCCGTAGGCAACTATGAAATTTTTGAATCCGAAGTTTTCGAGTTCGAAGGCAATTATGTTCACAAGGTAAACGTTTCGGGTCTTCCCGCAGGCAAAAGCTATAAATTCCGTGTCGGCGACGGCGTAATCTTCAGCGACTGGGGTTCATTCGTGACCGACGACGGTGACAGCAAGGTTGAATTTATTGCAGTTGCAGACGTTCAGGCAAGCAACCTCAGAAATTTCGAAGCAGGCGCAAGAGTTATCAATACCGCTTTTGAAACAATGCCCGGCGCAGAGTTCATGATTAATCTCGGCGACTTCACCAACGACAGCACCAACGAAGAATGGGACTACTACGATGAAGCAATGGCTGAAATCAATCTCAACACAACACTTGCTCCCATCGCAGGCAATCACGACGGTCTCGGCGTATGGGATTGGTTCAACAATATGTTCAACCTCGACACAAGCGAAAGCGTTCAGAACCTCAACGGTGTTAACTATTCTTTCGATTACGGCAACGCTCACTTCGCAGTTCTCAACACAAACGACCTTCTTTCCGTTTCATTTGCACAGCTTAACTGGCTCAGAAACGATATGAACAGCACCGATAAGGACTGGAAAATCGTTTGCATGCACAAGTCACCCTACACCCTCGGTAAGGACGGCAAGTGGCCCGATGCTCTTTATCTCAAGAGAGCGCTCACCGCAGTTCTTGACCAGTGCGGCGTTGACCTCGTTATGAGCGGTCACGACCATCAGTATCTCAGAACTCAGCCTCTCAAGTACAACATGATTAACGAAGACGGTACAACTTATGTTCTTGCGGGTACAGCAGGTACAAAGAGATACGGTGTTCGCAACTTCCTCGAAGGCTACATGATGAACACCAAGCATATCGCTGCTCTTACAACCCAGAATGACGGTCATTACTGGAACGGCGAAAACCACGATAACGGAAATGATTTTTATAAGGGCGGTATCTTCAACACAATCGCCATCGACGGCGGCAAGCTTACACTCAATTCATATGTTGTTTCCGACCTCAAAGAGGACGAAGAAGGCAACATCATTGATAAGAACGAAGTTCCCACCGTCACTCTCCATGACAGCTTCACTCTTGAAAAGGAAGTCGGTCAGAACGAAATCACCTTCACCGGCGATAACACAACAAGCGAAGCCGAATATTATCTCGGTGCAGTTCCCAGCTTTTTAGGTCTTGCAGCATACACATTCATCGAATGGCTTCCCAGAGTAGTCGTTATGCTCCCCGCACTCCTTGTTGACGTAGTTTTCATGGACGGTTCATTCTAAAAATTAAATGCTTTCAGGGCGCACTTCGTAATGAAGCGCGCCCTGGTTTTTTTTACATCATATCCAGCATCATCGCCGCTTTGGGAGATGTTTTAAGCATGTTTTCTCTGCCCGTTCTGTTCTGATGCTCAATTGCATTCTGCTTCCACCGGTCAAAATATTCCTGGCCGTTTTCGGCATAATATTTTATTGCTTCACCGCCGATAAGACCGTCCATAATACGGCGCATAATCTTGCCCCTCATATCGGTCTGACCCCCTTTGAGGAATTCGGAGAAGATATATCTCAGCGTGTAATCGCCGTAATAAATCAGTTCATCGTATTCTTCGGGACAAGCGTTAAGATAATCAACCGCATTTTCGGAATTTATCTTTGCCGCCGCAACTTTATCGAGAAGCTTTTCAACGACCGCATCGGTGTTGATTTTATAATATTCAACCGCCTGAGCATAGCATTCCCGGGTCATTTTCACGGTATCAATATGGACATTTTCCGATAATTTCTCGTATTCCTGTTTGCTGATTTCCGAAAAGCTCATAAGCGTATATTCATCGCTGCCGTCAACCTCAAAATTGAATCTCATCGGAGTGCTGTAACCGCTGACCTCTTTGAGCATTCCTCCGTTGAGAGAAAATTCCGCATATCTTATCAGTGTGTCTGCGGTATACCCTCTTTTATGCTTTTCGCCCTCAACTGGTGTTCCGCTGAATTCCTTTACGTCAAAATAATATACGCTGACACAGCAGAAAAGTCCGCCGGGTTTGACGTCTTTATGGTGAGAAATAACCGCTTTTTTTATTGCTTCGGTCAGAGGGTCGATTGTTACCGTCGGTCTTACCGCATCGCCGAGCAGGTTACCCGTTCTGTCGTAGAATTCATACGAAAAAGTAAATTCCGTCGAGCCGTTATCGCCTGCGGGAATTCGGTTGTTGAATTCTTCTGTCATATCAACAACAATAAACGCCGGAGAATGATTTACGAGGATATTCTTTTCATAATCGCCCGTAAAATTTATTTTTGCAAGCTCGGAATTTGCACTCAGAATAAAATATAACGAACCGCCGTCTGACGAGGTAAAGGGTACAAAATAAACATCTTTGCCTCTGTCGATAAAGCTGTACTGCATCACGGCATCCTTGAATTTATATCCGTTTTTGCTTTTCGTGAAAATTGCAGCTCCCAATTTGTTGTCGTATTCACAGCCGACAAAAATTTCTTCGCCGAATATCTGTGCATCGAAAAACCGAATGGTTTCCGTGCCGAATCTCTTTGCCGCTTCCTCATAGTTTTCTTCGCTGAGATAAGAAATTGCGGGCTGACTCTGCGTAAACTTGTTCAGTGGAATAATTTTTCCGCCGGTTTCTTCCTGCACCATAACAATTTCGCTTTCGGAAGTCATTGAAGCCGCATATGAAGCGTACCATATTGCATCCGTCATATCTTCACGCACTATTTTGATTACGGCTTCGTGAATTGTTTTAAAATCCTTATAAATCCAAAGCTCAACAGTCGCTTCGGCCGCCGCTTCTTCTTCACCCGATACAGGGCACCAGTAGATATTGCGTCCCTTATCATATTCCAATTCTTTGCCTTTCAGCTTTTCTTCGGGGTAAGCAACGTCACAGTCAACAAGCTCGCCTGCGGAGCATCTTACCTTCACGCTGTCATAATCAAGGTCAACTCCTATAGGAAAATAGTAATATCCCGAAAAACTGAGCATTGGCATATAATCCCATCTGACATCGGTGTTGCCGAAGCCGTCAGAGAGATATTTTTCTGTTGCAGAATCAAAAATCTGTCTGACCCTCAGCGGATTTTTGACTTTATACGTCTTACTCGGCTTGACACTGTCGTTTATCCACATTTCGTCAAGGTCTTCGTTAAAATTCAGAACCGTATAAATTTCGGGATTATCCTTATTTTCATAAAGAATAATTTTATAGTCCGCCGCTCTTTCTTCGCTTCTTGAATCGTCAATCGGAGCCTTGCCGATTTTTATTTCTTCAAGAAAATCAACGGTGCTGTCTATCGCCGTCTGCGATGAAATATTATAGGATTTTTCACCCGAAACAACGGTTATACGGTAGTTATTTTCAAATATTCCGCCGTATACCTCATCAATTGATGAAGCTTCGGGATTTGTCATAAAGCATACCGCAACGGCAACGCTTGCAATAACAGCGATAATTATAATCCAGAATGCGGGCTTTTTATAGTTGAGAACGGATTTTATTCTTTGCTTGACGCCGACCTCACCGAAGGCAAGCGGACACGCCGCAATCATTTTTCTCGGTACGCTGCAATTGAGAAGTGCCTCGGAATAGGATTTTTTGATTGTTTCACCGAGATTTTTTATTACCTTTTCGTCGCACGCAAGCTCAATGTCGCGGCACAGAAGAATATACGCAGCCCACATCACGGGGTTGAACCAATGAAAGCTCAGAAGCAGAAATCCGAGCGGCTTCCACAGATGGTCACGGCGTTTGAGATGAGCCTTTTCGTGGGCAATAACCAATTCCGTGTCGCTTTCGTTCATATCGGACGGAATATATATTTTCGGCTTGAATATGCCGAGAATAAACGGAGTTTTTATTCCGTCGCAAAGCCTGATATTCTCCCTGAGCGGTGCGGAAATCTTCACCTTCCGCCGCACAATAATATAGCTGATTACAGTATAAATAAGCATTGCACCGATTCCGCCGAGCCAAACCAAATAATAAACAACCGACCTGAAGCCTGCTGAGCCTACCGACCCTGCATAGTAAGTAATCGCTTCGGGATAAATCGGGTTGTCCACAATGGCGAGGTTATAGTCATCGTGCTGCTCGTACTGATACATAAACTGCTCCGTCGGTATCGTTTCGGCACTCGGGATAAGGCTGAATGCGCTTTCAAGCGTGAACGGACACACAAGGCGAAGCGCAACAAGTCCCCACAGCACAACGAACACCGCCTTCGGAGCTTTTTTCAGCACAAGACGCAGAACGATGATTGCCGCAACAAGAAAGCTTGCGGAAATGCTTGTGTTGACAACCCAGAAGAAAAGGTCGGAATAAATGCTCTCAACCATGCCTGCGTAAACATTGTAGAGATTTTCAAAAAACTCCATAATCATCCCTCCCCGTATGAATCAATCATCCGACGGATTTGTGAAATTTCCTCCGTTGAGAGTTTTTTGCGCTTTGTGAATGCGGCAAAGAATGCGGGAAGCGAGCCTTCGAAGGTTTCGTCAATGAATTTTTCGCTCTGAACGGCATAAAAATCCTGCTTTGAAACAAGCGATGTCACCGTGCCGCCGCTGTTCTGAAAAATTCCTTTTTCGCAGAGCTTTTTAAGTACGGTGTATGTAGTCGATTTTTTCCACTCAAGCTCCTTTTCGCAGAGCTTTACGAGTTCGCCCGAGGTAAGCGGTTCATTTTGCCAGATGATGTCTGCAAATCTTGATTCAACCGCACCGAGTTTTGTTTCGTCCATTTTTTATCCCCCTTTTTGGTCTACTGTCTATAGACTGCATCTTTAGTCTATCACCAATAGACCAGCTTGTCAAGAGTTTTTTAATTCGGCAGAATTTATGAAAACGAAAGAAACCGCAGGATCGCCGTCCTCGGCGTTTCCTACGGTAACATTTGTTTATAATATTTGATTTGTACGGAATTTTACGGGACATCGTGTCGCCGTCCCCTACGCAACCGCCGTTCATCAATTTAAAGCGTGAAACAATATGTGGGGGAGCATTCGCAAGCAAAAACAGAATTACGCACTACGAACTACGCATTAAATTGCCGAAGCTCCCTTCACTTTGCACTTTGCACTTTGCACTTAAAAGCTGCGGGTTATTCATAAAAATACTGTGCCCAGCAGAGCTTTCCGCTCGGCTTGGGGTCGGCGGCGATGCCGATTCCCGTTTCGGTGAATTTGGGATTCATTATGTTCTCATAATGGGTTTCGGATGCTTTCCATGCCTCGCAAACAGAAGTTGCGCTCTCGAAGCCCCAGCCGATGTTTTCGCCTGCAAGCCCGGAGTCAAATCCGTGTTCACGCATCAGGCTGAAGCAGGACTGAAAATTGGGCCTTGTATGGTCATGGTCACCTGACCAGGCAATTTCTTCCGCTCTGACGTTGGCAATTACCGTTAAATCCTCATTGAGCTTCAGCGGCTTAAGTCCGCCGTCAGCTCTGTAGCCGTTGATTATTCTGAGAACCTCGTTGATTTTTTTGCGGTAAGTTTCTCTGTTATCCTTTGCGGCAGGCAGAAGATCATCATAAGATGCGGAATAGAAATTGCGGTCATAATATTCGGTTAAAACCTCTTCCTTTGCTCTGCTTTCGCTGCCGTTGGGGAGTTTTTCATAATAGACAAGAGCAACTCTTCTGATAACCACTCCGTATTTGAGCTTTATATCATAGGTTTCTTCCTCGGTGCGGTATTCATAAAGCTTTCTTTCGGTTGTTGCCGCTTTTTTTGTTGTTTTAGGAACGGGGTTTTTTGTTGTTTCCGTCTTTTTGGTGGTTGTCACCTTTTTGACCGTTGTTAAAATCTGCTTTGCCGTTGTTGCGACAGTTTCCGCAACTGTTGTTTCGGTTGTTGCCGGCTGAACTGTTGTCGGCTCGGCGGTGGTCGTTACAACCGCCGTTTTCGGTGCATCGGTCACGGTTGCCCTGACCGCATCCGTTGCAGTTGCGGGAGCATCCGTTTGTGTTCCTTTGTTTTCGGGATTATTATTACATGCATAAAGGCTTGCCGCCATAATAACGGCAAGCGACGCCGCAACAATTCTTCTTTTCAAATCTATCAACCCATTCTAATAATCAGATATATTTATTTTTGAAGCATAATGCGCAATAAAAACCGTTCTGCGTTCTGCATTCTGAACTCTGCACTTAATCTATGCTGTCAAAAACAACAAGCGCCGCAAAGGTATCGCCCTTAACCGAAATATCAAGATTTCCGCCCTGAAGCTCGGCAAGGCTCTTTGCAATTGAAAGACCGAGACCGTTGCCTTCGGTATGACGTGAGCTGTCACCTCTGACGAAGCGTTCAAACAGCTCGTCACCTTCAATATTGAGAGCGGATTTTGAGATATTTGCAATGCGGATAACGGCTTTTTCGTTATTTTCTTCAAGAGAAATTTCGACATCAGTTCCGCTCGCCGCATACTTACAAGCATTGTTGAGAAGGTTTGAGAAAATTCTCCACAGCCATTCGCCGTCACCCATAATATAAACTTCGTTTTCGGGCATACGCACTCTCGGCATAAGCTCACTCTGCTCAAGCTTGAAAGCAAATTCTTCGATTGTCTGCTCAATGATAATGTTGAGGCTTGTTTTTTCACGTTTAACCTCAATATTACCCGAGGTTATCTGTGAAACCTCGATAAGGTTCTTTGCAAGCACGGCAAGCTTATCGGTATGCTTTGCAACGATTTCAAGATATTCTTTGCGCTCCTTTTCACTCAGATTATCGCGCTGGAGAAAATCAACATAGCTCTTGATTGAGGTGAGAGGGGTTTTGATATCGTGAGAAACATTGGTGATAAGCTCGTTACGCAGTTTTTCGCTTTTAAGCTCCTGCTCCATAGCCTTGTTGATTTCTTTTCTTATCTGGTCAAGGTTTTTGCCGTGGGATTTGAATGCGGCAATGCTCAGCTTGTCGGTAACGCCGCTGTCAAGGATACCTCCGGCAAGTTTTTCGCCCTCTTCTTTAATATAGTTAAGGTTGATTGCAACCATAACGAAAAGGGGGATAATCAGCAGTCTTGTCATGCCCCAGACGATAAGGAACATTGTGAAAACTTCAGTCGGATTGTCGCCGTAAATGCCTGCTCTTGCCATAATTGCAAGAATTGCGGCTTCGAAAATAACATAGGCGGAAATGCCGAGAATTATTTTTCCGAAGAAAGACATTTCGCTGAATGCTTTTCTGACTTTTCTGGGTGTCTTTCTTTTGAATTTACGGTAAATCCTGTAAAAAACAGTATTCTTAAAGATTTTGCCCATTTTGACTCTGACAGAAACGGTCTGGAGATAGGACATAAGCAGCATGACAAATGTTACAAAGGTTATGACAACAACAAGGTTGTTGAGAACCATGTCAACATCCGCTGCAGTTGTAAGCCCTATAACCATCCACGCCACGGCAAAGAAGCCGATAACCGCAACGGTACACAGGTCAAGCGGAATTTTATCAACAAATCCGGGGATGATTTCACCCGTTTCGGGGTCGGTTGTTCCTGCGTTTATCGTGATGATACACAGGAGAATAACCATAATCAGAATGGCAATGAACAAAATAACAAAAACGAAATATTTCAGTGAATTCGCAATATCTATCCATTCAAAGGCGCTCTTATAGCGGTCATTCACGGAGCCATCATTAACCACTATTGCGTAATTAATTTTCAAAGGAAGAATTTCGTTGCCGCTTCCCGTAATATAAAAATCTGCGGTGCCAAGATATTCCGTATGTTCCCTTGCAGACTCAAAGGAGGCTTCTCCCGAGGGTTCCCACAGAAAATTGCCGTTAGTGTCATAAACGGCAAAAATGTAGTTTGTTCGTTCGTTTGAAAAATAGTCCTTATAATAGTCATATTTATAATCGTTGCCCGTGCGGTTTTCACCGGTATTCAGAGCTTCCTTGAATTCCTCCATGTGGCAGCGATAGTAGTCCTTAGCCTTTTCGCAGTCATCAAAGGAGTAAATCTGAACCGCAATGGACTTTGCCGTTTCGCCGTTGTTGCCCTCGTCATAAAAATCATATTCAAAAAGATATGAAATTCCGAGAAAACAACCGACTATGATAATCGTAAGACCGATTATGACAATCGACAGCGCAGAGCTGTCGGCGGCGGAACGCTGTTTCTTATTCGACATAATATCCACTCCTCTTTATGTCTTTATCAGTCAATTGCTTCGGGAACTTTCTTGCTGACCATTTTATAGCCGTGACCCCATGAAACCTTGAGATAATCGGGGTTGGCAGGGTCGATTTCGATTTTCTCACGCAGGTGGCGGATATGAACGGTAACCGTGTTCTCGGCGCCGAGGGGGTCATCGCCCCAGACCTTGCGGTAAAGCTCCTTGGGAGAAAAAACCTTATCAAGATTCTGCATGAAGAATTTGAGAATCATCATTTCGGTAGGGGTAAGATTAATCGGTTCACCGTCACGGGTAAGAGTTTTCGAATTATCGTCAAGCTCCAGTCCGCCGTTGCGGAGAATGCCGGGCTTTTCTGATTTTGCAGAATTATCCGAACCGCCGAAACGGGTGTATCGGCGAATCTGCGACTTGACCCTCGCAATAACCTCAACGGGATTGAACGGCTTTGTTATGTAGTCGTCCGCACCTGCGTTAAGACCGAGAATTTTATCGGTATCCTGGCTTTTTGCGGTGAGAAGAATGACGGGGATATTGTTGTTCTCTTCCCTGAGCTTTGCAAGCGCACGGATGCCGTCCATAACGGGCATCATTATATCCATCAGAAGCAGGTGAATATCCTCTTTTTCAATGATTTCAAGCGCCTGCTTGCCGTTTTCGGCTTCGATGATATTATAATCCTCGCTTGAAAGATAGATTCTCAGCGCTGAGCGGATATCGGCTTCGTCGTCACAGATAAGAATGTTGTACATGATTTTTCAACTCCTCTTTTTTACCACTTTTTGTAAGGGCATTTTTGCTTTATGAATGCCGCCCTGAATTCAGGATAGCAGCCGCATTTAAGGCAGACTCCGCCCGAAAGAAAATCGCACTCTCCGCAGACATCAAGCCGCCTGCGATACTCCTCACCTGTGCATTTTTCCTTTTCGGAGAGCCTGTCGATGTGTTCTTTTATGATTTTGTGAGTATCCTCTCTGCCGCTTTCAAGAAGAAAACAGCGTTTGCAAATGTGTTCCATATTTTGAATGAATAATTAAAAATGAATAATGAAAAATCAGGGAATTCTGAGTGCAGAATTCATAACGCAGAATACAGAACGAAGGGTCGCTTCGTTCCGATTGTATGCTGTTGCGCAAAAACTGATTATTTGCGGGTAGGGTCAAATATTATCCGCCCGAATATAATCAGTCATAGGCGGAGTCTATCCTTAACTTTGCACTCTGCACTTTGCATTTTGCACTCACTTATGAATTACGAACTTAACAACGCTGCACGGGGGCAGAGTTGCAATAAAGCCGTCGCTTGTTGCCGAATAATCCGTGAACTCGGCTGTTTTTACAACGTCCTTTTCTTCAAAGGAGTTATAATCCCACGGACTGCCGCCGAGGATTTCGGCTTTTATTTCTTTAACCTCGGAATCCGCAACCTGGCACTTGATTTCAATGCTCTCATCTGCCGATGTGTTGGTGACTGTTGCATAGATAATGCCGTTTTCGTCAACCGATGCGCTTTCGATAAGCTGAGGAATCTTTCCGCTTTCGGTTTCAAGCTCGGGAGTTGTTATATATGAGCCGAGCAGGGTGTTTTCCTGATGGTCTTTATACATCTTAAATACATAATAAGTAGGTGTGAGCAGCATTTCTTCTCCGTCGGTAAGTGCAACGGACTGAAGCACGTTGACGGTCTGGGCGATATTCGCCATTCTCACTCTGTCGGAATGCTTGTTAAAAATATTGAGTGTCAGTGCGGCAACCA
Organism: Clostridia bacterium; assembly: GCA_017410195.1. Classification (GTDB taxonomy): domain Bacteria; phylum Bacillota; class Clostridia; order Oscillospirales; family Acutalibacteraceae; genus CAG-177. Next base: position 12,372 of record JAFQRF010000022.1, read on the forward strand.
TTGCATCACGCATAGTGTTCTGCTGATAGAGGAATCCCGGATTTGTGCCGGGTTCAACGTCATACCAGGTACCCCACTCGTCAACAATAAGACCGACTCTCTTTTCGGGGTCGTAACGGTTCATGATATCGCCGTGACGGCGCACAAGCTCTTCCATTTTGTAGGCTTTTCCGACGGTAATATCATATTCTTCCTTAGTGAATTCAAGGGAACTTCCCTTGTGACCCCAGTTGTGGGGGATTGTGTAATAATGGAGAGAAATGCCGTTCATTCTGCTGCATGCTTTCTGAAAAAGTACCTCTGTCCAATGATAATCAAACTCATTTGCGCCGCAGGCAATGCGGTAAATATGCTTGCTGCTGTCGTAGTCACGCACAAAGGTTTCGTAGCGTCTGAATTCGTTGGCATATGCCTCGGGGAGCATATGTCCGCCGCAGCCCCAGCTTTCGTTGCCGACGCCGAAATATTTGACATCCCAGGGCTTTTCGTGACCGTTTGCCTTGCGCAAATCCGCCATGGGTGATGTACCGTCAAGGGTCATATATTCGACCCACTCACTCATTTCCTGAACCGTGCCTGAGCCTACGTTGCCGTTGATGTATGTATCGCAGCCGAGCTGACGGCAAAGCTCAAAATATTCGTGAGTGCCGAAGCTGTTGTCCTCAACAACGCCGCCCCAATGGGTGTTAATCATCTTTTTTCTGTTTTCCTTGGGACCGATGCCGTCCTTCCAATGGTATTCATCGGCGAAGCATCCGCCCGGCCAGCGAAGCACGGGAATACCCATCTCCTTAAGAGCCTCAACAACGTCTTTTCTCATGCCGTTGACGTTGGGAATTTCCGAATCCTCTCCGACATAAAGTCCTTCATAGATGCATCTTCCGAGATGCTCGGAAAAATGACCGTAAATATCCTTATTTATTTTTGAAAGCTTCTGGTTGGGGTTAATGAGATATTTCTCCATATTAAGCTCCTTTTCAAACGCTTTAAAGCGATATATGGTGAATTATAGCATAATTTGTTTTGTAAATAAATAGTTTTTTAAAATTTTTATGTAGTACGTATGTGAATTTTAAAAGGCGGCGGCTTGACCCGTCCCGCCGATAAAATCACCGAAAACCTATAACTAAAAATTTTAATGAAAATTGCCTTACGGCAAATGAAATTGCTGTGCAATGAAATTTTTTCAACGAAATGCATTCGCATACGGGACGACACGGAGGTCGTCCCCTACGATGTAAAATTTGATTTGCGGTTTTTTTGACGGAACGGCGACCCGACGTCCCCTGCACACACAACATTTATCGATTTAAAGTACGAAACAGGGCGTAAGGGGGAGTATTTTCAAACACAAAAACAATAATTACGAACTACGAATTACGCATTAAACCATCGGAGCGAAGCTCCCCTCCACTTTGCACTTTACACTTTGCACTTTGCACTAAAAAAACGCCCTCGGCTTGAACCGAAGGCGTTTTGTATTTATAATGATTATTCGATTTCCGAGCTTACAGCGTAATCATAAAGCTCTTCAACTTCCTTCGAGGGCTTCTTGTCGATAAGTGAAACGATAACTGCACAGAGTGCGCCTGCGACGAAACCGGGAAGAAGCTCGTAAATGCCTGTTGACTCTGTAAGGAAGTTCATCCAGAGCACGTCAACGACTGCACCGCCGACAACGCCTGCGATTGCGCCCTTGTAAGTGAATCTCTTCCAGAAAAGTGAAAGAATGATAACGGGACCGAATGCCGAGCCGAAGCCGCCCCATGCATTGTCAACAAGTGTCATGATGCTTGCTGCACCTTCCGACTTGCTGCTTGCGATGAAATATGCGATAACGGCGATAATAAGAACAACAATTCTGCCGACCCAGAGAACCTCTTTATCAGAAGCGTTCTTTCTGAAAACGGGCTTATAAATGTCGCTTGTGAAGGATGATGATGCAACAAGAAGCTGTGAGTCTGCAGTACTCATTGCAGCTGCAACGATAGCCGAAAGAAGAAGACCTGCAAGGAATCCGGGGAAGAGCTTCTGTGAGAGAGTGACAAAGATAAGCTCCTGCTGACCGGCTTCAACGAGTGCCTGAGTGGGAACAAATGCTCTGCCGAGGATAGCCATTGCAATGGCTGCGCCGAGCGAAAGAACAACCCAGACAATACCGATTGTTGCTGATTTTTTGAGAACCTTTGCGTTCTTTGTTGACATAAATCTTACGATGATATGAGGCATGCCGAAATAGCCGAGACCCCATGCAAGACCCGATGCGATATCCTGCCAGCTTGCCGAGAAGGGATTGAGGGGATTGACGCCGCCTTCAACAGCTTCAAACACGCTGTAATCAAGCTCCTGAACAAATACAAGCATAAAGGGAACAGCAAGAAGAGCCGCAAGCATCATAAGACCCTGGAAAAAGTCTGTCCAGCAAACAGCCTTGAATCCGCCAAGGAAAGTATAAATAATAATAATTGCTGCAAAAATGAGGAGTGCGAGGTTGGGGTTGCTTTCAAGCTGGGGAACAACCTGAATGAAAACCTTCTGACCTGCAACAAAGCTCGATGCAACGTAAATTGTAAAGAAAACAAGGAAAACGATTGCACAGATAATCTGAAGAACAGGACTCTTTGTGAGGAATCTGTTGGAAAGATACTGAGGAACGGTAATTGAATCGTTGGCTGCCTGAGAGAATTTACGCAGTCTGCGTGCAACGAAAATCCAGTTTGCTGCAGTACCGAGAGCAAGACCGATACCAATCCATACCTGACCCATGCCGAAAGCAAGAATGCTGCCGGGGAAGCCCATAAGCAGCCAGCCGCTCATGTCGGATGCCTGTGCGCTGAGTGCGGTTACCCACGGACCCATTGAGCGTCCGCCGAGGAAGTAATCCTTTTCGCCTGTTCCCTTGGACTTAAAGAAAAAGAAAAGTCCGATTCCGAGAACGACAACAAAATAGAGAATAAATGCCGCAAGTTGTGATGTCATAAAATCAAAATCCTTTCATGGAAAAATATGTGGGATTATACCATAAATCAAACAAGAATGGAATACAGAACGGAGTACAGAATAATTTCCGTACTCCGTTTTAATTTTTGCTTTTTATCGTTGATATTATTGAATTTTAGTTATGCACAAAAACAAGAATGCAACAAAAACCATTTTTTGATAAATTTTATTTTTTTCTTAAAAATCCGTCAAAAAGCACGGGCAGCAATGTTTCGGAATAACGTCCGAGGGGATATTCTCCGTTGCAAAGACACCAATCGCTGATAATCGCCCTTTCGCAAAGCGCATATGCTTTTACTATTTCGTTAACCGAAACATCTTCTCGGAATTCGCCGTTTTTCTGCCCGTCAAGCACAATCAGCCGCAGCAGCTTATAGTATGTACGGTTGTGGTCAAGCAGGTTTTTATCACCTTTCATGGTAAGCTGTGAGGAGTAGAGCCTTGAAAGCAGGTCAAGGGGGATGCTGTTTTCTATCATAATGAACAGCATTTTATTGAGATACATCAGCTTTTCGAATGCAGTCATTGACTCAGTCAGATTTTCTTTCAGTTCCTCATATTTGCTGTCGAAAAGGCTTGAGAGCGAGCTGAGAAGTTCTTCCTTTCCGTCAAAATAATGATAGAACGAGCCTCTTGAAGTTCCCGAAGCATCAACAATATCCTCGACAGTTGTATTTTCATAGCCGTTTTTGTAAAACAGCTCCCACGCGGCATTGACTATTTTCATTTTTGTGTTTCTGGAATCTTTTCTGGGCATAATCCCCCTCCTTTTTGAGTGCAAAATGCAAAGTGCAGAGTGCAAAGTTAAGGATAGGATCCGCCTATGACCGATTATATTCAGGCGGATAATATCCGACCCTACCCGCAAATAATCAGTTTTTGCGCAGCAGGATACAATCGGAACGAAGCGACCCTTCGTTCTGCATTCTGCGTTCTGAACTCTGCATTTAAAAATTGATAACTCCGAGATGCTCAAGCAGAATTTTCAGACCCATAAGAATAAGAATGATTCCGCCCGTAAGTTCTGCTTTTGACTTGAATTTTATTCCGAAAATGCTGCCGATTTTTATTCCGGCTGCGGAAAGCACAAAGGTTATGACTCCGATAAAGCCGACGGCGATTCCGATGTTGACATCGGGCAGAAATGCATAGCCGATTCCGACTATCAGCGCATCGATGCTCGTTGCGACGGCAAGGGTAAACATATCCTTTGCTTTCATGGATGAACCCGAGCATTCTTCCTTTTCTTCCTTTGAGAGTGCCTCTTTTATCATGTTGATGCCGATGATTCCGAGCAGAATAAAGGCAATCCAATGGTCATATTTTTCAACGTATTCTTTAAGCGTTGAGCCGAAAAGATATCCTATAAACGGCATGAGTGCCTGAAATCCGCCGAACCACAGACCTGCAATCAGCATTTGTTTTATGCCTGCCTTTTTGACGGCAAGTCCTTTGCAGACCGCAACGGCGAATGCATCCATCGAAAGCCCGACGGCAGTTATAAATAAAGTTGCCGGTGACATTTTTTCACTCCTTACACATGAAAAAAACGGATACTTGAGTACCCGAAATTTTATTAATTTTAACACAGATTTTCTTCTTTTGTCAATACTGCATACACGGCGGTTTGACCTTTCGGTGTTAGTAACAAAATGCAGGCGAAAAACTTATTCAAATTTTACTCAATAAACTCTTGAAATAGAAGTGCATTATATTGTATAATTATGAAGGTTATTATTATAAAAGCAGTCACTAAGGAGGATGACCATGAAGAAAGTCGGAATTATCATGGGAAGCGACAGCGATTTGCCTGTTGTTGAAAAAGCTATTAACACTCTTGAGGAATACGGTGTACCCTTCGAGGTTCACGTTTATTCGGCTCACAGAACACCCGAGCATTCAAAGGAATTTGCACAGAATGCAATACTCAACGGATTCGGTGCAATCATCTGTGCCGCAGGAAAAGCAGCTCACCTTGCAGGTGCAATTGCAGCCAACACCACCCTCCCTGTTATCGGTATACCCGTAAAATCATCTACTCTTGACGGCATGGACGCACTTCTCTCAACCGTACAGATGCCTGCAGGCATTCCCGTTGCAACGGTTGCGATTGACGGTGCTGTTAATGCCGCTTTGTTGTCCATACAGATTCTTGCGGTTTCGGATACAGAGCTTGGTGAAAAGCTCGCCGAAGCAAGAGCAAAGGCAACCGAAAAGGTTCTTGCCGCAAACGAGAAAATAGAAGAAAAGTTCAATAAATGAATAGTTAAAAATGAATAGTGAATAATTTCGGAAGGACTTCGTCCTTACCTGATTTATATTGCTCCGCAAAAACTGATTAAAGCCCTCCCTCAGAAGTGAGCTGTCCGTAGAACTGAGGGAGTTAATATAATAAGCGGCGCAGCCCCTTAATTTTTAATTTTTCATTATTCATTTTCATTCCGAATCACTTTACCGGAGGTAAAAAAAACATGGGAGGATTTTTCGGCGCAACATCAAGAAGAGATGTTGTTCTTGACGTGTTTTTCGGTGTTGACTATCATTCCCACCTCGGCACACGCAGAGGCGGTATGGCAGCGGTCAACGAGAAAAAAGGCTTTCAGCGCGATATCCACAATATCGAAAACTCACCTTTCAGAACAAAATTCGCCGGCATCACCGACGAAATGCAGGGTAATGCCTGCATCGGCTGCATCAGCGACAGCGACCCCCAGCCCATTCTTATCCGCTCGGGTCTCGGCGTTTATGCGATAACAACAATCGGCTGCATCAACAATGCCGATGCACTCATAGATGAATTTCTTTCCGACGGCGGCTGCCATTTCACAACAATGACCTCGGGCAAAATAAACTCAACCGAGCTTGTTGCGGCACTCATCAACCAGAAGTCAAGCTTCGTTGAAGGCATACGTTACGCCCAGGAAAAAATTGACGGCTCTCTCTCCGTGCTCATTCTCCTCGAGGACGGAAGCATCATTGCCGCAAGAGATAAGGTCGGCAGACTGCCTATCCTTATCGGCAAGGATTCCGACGGCTACTGCGTGTCCTTTGAATCCTTTGCTTTTGAAAAGCTCGATTACGATATGGTCAAGGAGCTTGGCCCTGCAGAAATCGTAAGAATATATCCCGACAGAGTCCACACTCTCGCAGAGCCTCAGAAGAAGCTCAAAATCTGCGCTTTCCTCTGGAGCTATTACGGCTACCCCACCGCAAGATACGAAGGTGTCAGCGTTGAGGTTATGAGAGCAAGAAACGGTGCGATTATGGCAAGGGAAGATAAGAAAGCGGGTCTTTGCGACGGCATCGATTATGTCAGCGGCGTTCCTGATTCGGGTACTCCTCACGCAATCGGCTACGCAAATGAGAGCGACATTCCCTTTGCACGTCCCTTCATCAAATATACTCCTACCTGGCCGAGAAGCTTTATGCCCTCCAACCAGAACGAGCGCAACAAGGTTGCAAAGATGAAGATGATTCCCGTTCACGACCTTATCCAGAACAAGAGCCTGCTCTTTGTTGACGACAGTATCGTAAGAGGCACGCAGATGCGTGAAACAATCGATTTCCTTTACAGCCACGGCGCAAAGGAGGTTCATATGCGCTCCGCCTGCCCGCCGATTATGTACGGCTGCAGATATCTCAACTTCTCACGCAACACCTCGGATGACGACCTCATCGCACGCAGAGTTATCCACGACCTTGAGGGCAAGGAAGGCGATAAATATATCGATGAATACTGCGATGCTTCAACCGAAAGAGGCAAGAAGCTGCGCGAAATCATCTGCAAGGAACTCAAGCTCACAACCCTCGGTTACCAGAGCATAGAAGGTCTTATCGAAGCAATCGGTCTGCCCGAAGAGTGCATATGCACTTATTGCTGGAACGGAAAAGGATAAGTTTTGCACGGCAAAACTCAATGAAGAATTAAAAATGAATAATGAATAATTTCGGAAGGACTCCGTCCTTACCTGATATATATTGCTCCGCAAAAACTGATTAAATCCCTCCCTCAGAAGTGAGCTGTCCGTAGAACTGAGGAAGTTAACATAATAAGCGGCGCAGCCCCTTAATTTTTCATTTTTCATTAAACAAAGTAAAAAATGTGAATTTTCACAGGAGGAATAAATTATGGAAAAAAGCTTCAGCGAAAGCTACGCAGCAGCAGGCGTTGACATTACCGCCGGCTACAAAGCTGTTGAACTTATGAAAACCCACATCAAAAGAACTCTTACTGCAGGCGCAATGAGCGACATCGGCGGCTTCGGCGGTCTTTTCGAGCTTGACCTCACAGGCATCTCAAAGCCCGTTCTCGTAAGCGGCACAGACGGCGTCGGCACAAAGCTCAAGCTTGCATTCATTATGGATAAGCACGACACAGTCGGCATCGACTGCGTTGCAATGTGCGCAAACGACATCATCTGCTGCGGCGCAAAGCCCCTCCTTTTCCTCGACTATATTGCTTGCGGCAAAAACGTTCCCGAGAAGATTGCGGAAATCGTTTCGGGTATCGCTGAAGGCTGCGTTCAGTCAGGCGCATCTCTCATCGGCGGTGAAACCGCTGAAATGCCCGGCTTCTATCCCATCGACGAATATGACCTTGCAGGTTTCTGCGTAGGCGTTGTTGATAAGGATAAGGTTCTCGACAACACAAAGATGAAAGAGGGCGACGTTGTTATAGCTCTTCCCTCCAGCGGCGTTCACTCAAACGGCTTCTCACTCGTAAGAAAAGTTTTTGATGTTGACAATGCTGACATCAAAACTCCCGTTGCAGAGCTCGGCGGCAAGTCAGTCGGCGAAACTCTCCTCACTCCCACAAAGATTTACGTCAAGCCCATGCTTGCTCTCTTTGAGGAGGTAACAGTCAAGGCTGTTTCCCACATCACAGGCGGCGGCTTCTACGAGAATATCCCCAGAAGCATTCCCGACGGCTTCGGCGCAAAGATTGACAAGTCGGCTCTCAAGATTCTTCCCATCTTTGACCTCATCGCAAAGACAGGCAACATCCCCGAGAGAGATATGTTCAACACATTCAACATGGGTGTCGGCATGAGCATCGTTGTTGCAAAGGAAGATGCCGAAAAGGCAATCGAAGTTCTCAAGGCAAACGGCGAAGATGCTTACGTCATCGGCGAAATTATCAAAGGCGAAGAAAAAGTTGTTATTTGCTAAAGGCAAATAAATAAAAAATTAAAAATGAATAATGAATAATTTTGGGCGGGCTTCGCCCGCACCCGATATAAAATAAGCGGCGCAGCCCCTTAATTTTTCATTTTTCATTATTCATTTTTCATTCACTATGAATCAAGGAGACAATATTATGCCCCAAAAAGCCCGCATAGCCGTTCTTGTTTCGGGCGGCGGAACAAACCTGCAGGCGCTCATTGATGCTCAGAATTCGGGTATCATCAGCAGCGGTGAAATCACCCTTGTTATCTCTAACAAGGCGGGCGCATATGCGCTTGAAAGAGCCGCAAAAGCAGGTATCAGAACCGAAACCGTACTTAAAAAAGAAACTCCCGATTTTGAGGGCAGACTTATCGAGCTGCTTGACGGCGACGGCATCGACCTTATCGTTCTTGCAGGCTTTATGAGCATTCTCTCCGAGCGTTTCACAAACCACTATAAAGACAAAATCATCAATGTTCACCCCTCACTCATTCCGTCCTTCTGCGGTGAAGGCTTCTACGGTCTGCGTGTGCATGAGGCGGCGCTCGGCTACGGAGTGAAGGTGACGGGTGCAACGGTTCATTTTGTTAACGAAATCCCCGACGGCGGACGCATCATTATGCAGAAAGCCGTTGACATCGAACCCGGCGACACTCCCGAAACTCTCCAGAAAAGAGTTATGGAGCAGGCGGAATGGAAAATTCTGCCCATGTCGGCGGAACTGATTTGTAAAGATATAATTACGGAGGCAAACAAATGAAAGTTCTCGTGGTCGGCGGCGGCGGACGTGAGCACGCCATCATAAAAAAGCTTAAAGAAAACAAAGAAATCGAAAAAATATATGCGCTCCCCGGCAACGGCGGCATTGCCGCTGACGCTGAGTGCGTTGCAATCGGCGCAAAGGATATTCCCGCAATCGTTGACTTCGCAAAGAACAACGACATCGGCTTTGCGGTTGTTGCTCCCGATGACCCCCTCGTTCTCGGCGCGGTTGATGAGCTTTCAAAGCTCGGCATTCCCTGCTTCGGTCCCGAGGCAAAGGCGGCTATCATTGAGGGCAGCAAGGTTTTCTCCAAAAATCTGATGAAGAAATACGGTATTCCCACCGCTGCTTACGAAGTTTTTGATGATGCGGACAAAGCTCTCGCATATCTCGAAACCGCACCCATCCCCACAGTTATCAAGGCTGACGGTCTTGCACTCGGCAAGGGCGTTATTATTGCGATGACCCGCGACGAAGCAAAGGATGCCGTTGTTTCCATTATGCAGGACAAGCAGTTCGGCGAAAGCGGAAATCAGATTGTTATTGAAGAATTCCTCGAAGGTCCCGAAGTTTCTGTGCTTTCATTCACCGACGGTAACGTTGTTGTGCCGATGATTTCATCAATGGACCACAAGAGAGCAAAGGATAATGACGAAGGCCTCAACACAGGCGGTATGGGCACAATAGCTCCCAACCCCTATTACACGGCTGATATCGCGGACAGATGCATGAAGGAAATCTTTCTTCCCACAATCAATGCAATGAACGCCGAGGGAAGAACCTTCAAGGGCTGCCTCTACTTCGGACTGATGATAACAAAGAACGGTCCCAAGGTTATCGAATATAACTGCCGTTTCGGCGACCCCGAAACTCAGGTTGTTCTTCCTCTTTTAGAAAGCGACCTTTTCGAAATCATGAAGAGCGTTGCAGACGGCACTCTCTCGGCTGAGCAGGTTAAGTTCAGCGACAAGAGCGCTTGCTGCGTTGTTATGGCATCGGACGGATATCCCCAGAAATATGACAGCGGATTTGAAATCACAATGCCCGCTGATAAAAATATTTATATCGCAGGCGCAAAGCTTGCAGACGGTAAGCTTCTCACCGCAGGCGGACGTGTTCTCGGCGTAACCGAAACCGCAGACACTCTTGCAGATGCAATCGCAAAAGCTTACGAAACAGTTAAAACCGTTAATTTTGAAAATGCCTATTACCGCAAGGACATCGGCAAAAAAGCATTGGAGGTTTAATATATTATGGTATACAGAGCTTATGTTGAAAAGAAAAGCGGTCTTGACAACGAAGCACGCGCGCTCAAAAATGAGCTTGTCTCGCTTCTCGGCATAAACAGCCTTGAAAATGTCAGAGTTCTCAACCGCTATGACATCGAAAACATCGAAAAAGAACTTTTTGAGTATTCAAAAGGCACAGTTCTTTCAGAGCCTCAGCTTGATAATATCTCCGAGACTCCGAACCTTGAATGCGACAGACTTTTTGCCGTTGAATTTCTTCCCGGTCAGTTTGACCAGAGAGCAAATTCCTGCGCAGAATGCATTCAGATTATCTCAAAAGGCGAAAGACCCCTCGTAAGAACCGCAAAGGTTTATTGCCTTTACGGCAATATCAGCGACGACGAGCTTGCTCAGATAAAGAAGTTCGTTATCAACCCCGTTGAATCAAGAGAAGCTTCGCTCGAAGAATACGAAACTCTTGCAATGGACTACGTTGTTCCCGAAACAGTAAAGACTCTTGACGGCTTCATCGCTCTTGATGAAGCAGGTCTTAAGGCATTTGTTGACGATTACGGCCTTGCAATGGACCTTGACGACATCAAATTCTGCCAGAAATATTTCATCAGCGAGCAGAGAGACCCGACCATCACCGAAATCAGAATGATTGATACATACTGGTCGGATCACTGCCGTCATACAACTTTCCTCACAAATATCGATTCCGTTAAATTTGAGGATGAACTTCTTCAGAAGGCATATGACGAATACATCGCAACAAGAAAGGCTTGCAACAGAACAAAGCCCGTAAATCTTATGGATATCGGCACAATCGCAGGCAGATATCTCAAGGCTCAGGGACTTCTTCCCAAGCTTGACGAAAGCGAAGAAATCAACGCCTGCACAGTCAAGATTGACGTTGAAATCGAAGGCGAAACCCAGAAGTGGCTTCTTCTCTTCAAGAACGAAACCCACAACCATCCCACAGAAATTGAGCCCTTCGGCGGTGCGGCAACCTGCATCGGCGGCGCTATCCGTGATCCGCTTTCAGGCAGAAGCTATGTTTATGCCGCAATGCGCGTAACAGGTGCGGGCGACCCGACTGTTCCCGTCAGCGAAACAATCGAGGGCAAGCTTCCCCAGAGAAAGATTGTTCAGACTGCGGCAGCAGGCTACAGCTCATACGGCAACCAGATCGGTCTTGCTACCGGTATTGTTGACGAGCTTTATCACCCCGGCTACGTTGCAAAGAGAATGGAAATCGGCGCAGTTATCGCTGCAGCTCCCGAAGAGAATGTACGCCGTGAAAGACCCGAGGACGGCGACGTTGTTATCCTTCTCGGCGGACGTACAGGCCGTGACGGCTGCGGCGGTGCAACAGGCTCATCAAAATCGCATAACCTCAAGTCTCTCGAAAACTGCGGTGCGGAAGTCCAGAAGGGTAACGCACCCGAAGAAAGAAAGCTTCAGAGACTTTTCAGAAATAAAGAAGCATCACAGCTCATCAAGCGCTGCAACGACTTCGGTGCAGGCGGCGTTTCCGTTGCTATCGGCGAGCTTGCAGACGGTCTTGAAATCAACCTCAATGCAGTTCCCAAGAAATACGAAGGTCTTGACGGCACAGAGCTTGCTATTTCAGAATCACAGGAAAGAATGGCTGTTGTTGTTGAAGCAAAGGATGCTGAGCGTTTCTGCGAGCTTGCAACAAGCGAAAACCTTGAAGCAACAATTGTTGCTGTTGTTAAGGAAAAGCCCTATCTTGTTATGAACTGGAACGGCAAGGCAATCTGTAACATCAGCCGCGAATTCCTCAACTCAAACGGTGCGGAGAAGCATATCGACGTTGCTCCCGCAAAGATTGAGGACTACTCAAAGAAGATTGACGGCTCATTTGCCGATATGTACGCTTCACTTGCAGGCGACCTCAACATCTGCTCAAAGAGAGGTCTTTCCGAGAGATTTGACTCAACTATCGGCGCAAACACCGTTCTTATGCCCTTCGGCGGCAAGAATCAGCTTACTCCCATCCAGGCAATGGTTCACAAGATTGCCGTTGAGAAGCAGGATACAGAAACCTGCTCCGTTATGTCATGGGGCTACAACCCCTTCATCACCGAGAAGAGTCCCTACCACGGTGCTTATCTCGCAGTTATCGAATCAGTTTCAAAGCTTATCGCAGCAGGTGCGGACTTCAACGAAGTTTATCTCACCTTCCAGGAATATTTTGAGAAGCCCATGAAGGACGGCAAGCGTTGGGGCAAGCCTCTCGCAGCTCTCCTCGGTGCATTCAAGGCACAGATGGACCTCAAAATCGCTGCCATCGGCGGTAAGGACTCAATGAGCGGTTCGTTCGAGGATATCGACGTTCCTCCCACCCTCGTTTCATTTGCTGTCACAACAGAAAACATCAAGAATATCGTTTCTCCCGAATTCAAGAGCGCAGGTCACAAGGTTGTTATTCTCAAACCCGAATACACAGCCGACAAGCTTCCCGAAACCGCTTCTCTCCTCAAGGTTTACGATGAGGTTTATTCACTCGTAACATCGGGTAAGGCTGCCGCAATCTATACTCCCGGTATGGGCGGTGTTGCGGAAGCAGTACTCAAGATGGCTATGGGTAACGGCATCGGCTTTGACTTTGCCGACGTTTCTCTCGAAGATATCTTCGGATATTCCTACGGTTCATTCATTATTGAACTCACCGACGACACCGACTGCGGCACTCTTCTCGGCTGCACAACCGACAAGGCTGCTCTCACATACGGCGGCGAAACCGTTGATTTTGCAAAGCTTCTTCCCATTTATGAGGACAAGCTTGAAGATATTTATTCCTGCAACATTGCAATGCCCGAAAAGAAGATTGAAACCTTCGATTACAAGGCAACAACCTTTGCAAAGCCCGCAATCAGAACTGCAAAGCCCAAGGTTCTTATCCCCGTATTCCCCGGCACAAACTGCGAATATGACTCGGCAAAATATGCCGAAAGAGCAGGCGCAGAGGCAGAAATCTTTGTTATCAACAACCTTTCCGCTTCAAGCATTGCAAAATCCGTTGAGGACTTCGCAAAGAAGGTCGGCGAAAGCCAGATTATCTTTGTTCCCGGCGGCTTCTCGGGCGGCGACGAACCTGACGGCTCGGGCAAATTCATCACCGCATTCTTCAGAAACGCCGAAATCAAGCAGGCTGTAACAGAGCTTCTTGAAAAGCGTGACGGTCTTATGCTCGGTATCTGCAACGGCTTCCAGGCTCTCATCAAGCTCGGTCTTGTTCCCTACGGAAAGATTATCGACACCGATGAAACCTGCCCGACCCTCACTTATAACACCATCAGCAGACACCAGTCAAAGCTTGTACGCACAAAGCTTGTTTCGAATAACTCACCCTGGCTCTCAAAGGCAAAGCAGGGCGAAATCTACACCGTTCCCATCTCACACGGCGAAGGCAGATTCATCGCTGACGAAGCTCTCATCAGAAAGCTCGCCGCAAACGGTCAGATTATCACTCAGTACGTTGACTTCGACGGCAACGCAACTAACGACATCGCATTCAACCCCAACAACTCCGATTTCGCAATCGAAGGCATTGTTTCACCCGACGGACGTGTACTCGGCAAGATGGGTCACTCCGAAAGAACAGGTGCCGGACTCTATAAGAATGTTCCCGGCGAATTCGACCTCAAGCTCTTCGAGAGTGCGGTTGAATACTATAAATAAACAACAATTCAACAAAAATTTAACGGGTAACCGCGAGGTTGCCCGTTAAGCACGTAAAATCAAATGCAAAGTTCAAAATGCAAAATACAAAATTTAAGGATAGGCTCCGCCTATGACCGATTATAAATTTGTTTTTCAGTTTTTGCAGAGCAATAAAAATCGGAGCGAAGCGACCCTTCATTCTTCATTCTGCACTCTGCATTTTGCATTATTAAAAAGAAGGCATATTATGGAAACTTTATTTTGTATCTCAATCGCACTCGGTGCGGGTCTTATTATGTCCCGTATCGCAAAGCCGCTCGGTCTTCCCTCGGTAACGGCTTATCTCGTTGCGGGTATCCTCATTGGTCCCTACTGCCTCGGCAGACTCGGAATTGAGGGAATGGGCTTTGTTTCTCACGAAAATGTCAAGGAATTCGAGATTATCTCCAGCGTTGCGCTCGGCTTCATTGCATTCGCAATCGGCAACGAATTCCGACTTTCACAGCTCAAAAAGCTCGGCGGAACAGCTACCTTTATCGGTATCTTCCAGGCAGTTGTTGCAACTCTTTTGGTTGATGCCGCTCTTATCGGGCTTCACTTCATCCTCGGCGAAGAAAAGCTTCCGCTTTCAATGGCAATCACCCTCGGCGCAATCGCCGCCGCAACCGCTCCCGCCGCAACGCTGATGGTTGTCCGTCAGTACAAGGCGAAGGGTAAGCTTACCGATTTGCTGCTCCCCATCGTTGCTATCGACGACGCCGTCGGTCTTGTTATTTTTGCAATTTCTTTCGGTATTGCAAAGGCTGTTGAGCATGGCGAATTCAACATGAAAGCGATTATCCTCGAGCCGCTGATTGAAATTGTCTGCTCGCTCGCTCTCGGCGCTGTCATGGGCATTCTCTTCTCGATTTTCGAAAGATTTTTCAGCTCCAACAGCAAGCGTCTGTGCCTCTCCGTCACCTGCGTTATCTTCACCGTTGCCCTTTCGATGATAAAATTCGAAATCGGCGGTGTTCACGTCGGATTCTCTGCACTTCTTGTGTGCATGATGCTCGGCACAATCTTCTGCAACGTCTGTGATTTCTCGGCAGAAATCATGGAAAAAACCGATAAGTGGACCGTTCCTCTGTTCGCACTTTTCTTTGTACTCAGCGGTGCAGAGCTTGAACTGAGTGTATTTACGGATATCGCAATCGTCGGCATCGGTGCAGCTTACATTCTCAGCCGTTCACTCGGTAAATATTTAGGTGCATACGGCAGCGCAAAGCTGATGAAATGCGACGAAAAAACAACGAAATATCTCGGTATCACCCTTCTTCCCCAAGCAGGTGTTGCGCTCGGAATGTCCGTTACCGCAATGGAGCTTGGCGCAGTAGGCGAAATGATAAGAAATATCGTTCTCTTCTCCGTTCTCGTTTACGAACTCGTTGGACCGATGCTCACAAAGATTGCTCTCACAAAGGCAGGCAACATCGAACCCAAGCCCCACGAAAAGAACAGAAAGCACAGAACCGCCCCCGCAAAAATCAACTGAAAATTCAGGAGGCTGTAAAAAAACGCAGGTTTTTTTACAGCCTTTTTGAAGGGGATAGGAAAAAAAGATGCAGAACGGACAAACTGAGCATAACAAGGCTTTAGCCTTGTTATGCTTGCCCGAAGGCGTACAAAAGTACGTCGAGTGGCGA
>JAFQRF010000023.1 GCA_017410195.1 Clostridia bacterium
ACGGTACATATTGAGTCTTTTGTTGGCAACCTCAAACATAAAGGGGTTGGGGGTACCGAATTTATTGTCAAGAATTTCCTTTGTGTTGAAATAATAAACTCTCTGGTCTTTGCCTGTGTCGCCGCCGTATGTAAATCTCTTACCGACAGTTTTGAAGGTTTCCTTGATTGTATCGCCGAGCTTGCCCGAAAAGATTGAAGGCTCTGTTGAAGAATCGTAAGTAAATTCACCGGGTTCTGCACAGACTTCAACAATCTTGCCCTGCTCAACGATAATCATACATTGGCCGTCTGCAACCGCAATGCCCGAGCCGTTTGAGATTACATTGTCGCTGCCCTTGGTGTTTGAGCTTCTGCCGCCGACTCTCTTTGAACCTTTCACCATCAGCACGTCATTTTCAAGTGAATCGCAGTAGAAAAATTCTTTCCACTGGTCTGCGAGTACACCGCCAAGCGCTCCAATACCTGCTTTAATAAGTCCCATATGATATTTCTCCTTTCGAAATAATTATTTGTTTGAGCAATCCTTACAGCAAAATCCGCCGTTGAGGTTTTCGCCGTAAACCGTGCAATCCTCACAAACCATATTGCCGCATATCTCGCACTTGTTCAGTTCAAGACGGGCTTCGTTGTTTGCTCGTTCATAAGCCTTTCCGTGATCGCTGGCGTAAATAATCGCCCTTGCTTCCCGTTCGTCGCTACTCAAAAATTTCTTGTCCTTGAATCCCGAAATGAATTCGAGTACATCAGTTTTTATCGGTTTGCCGCAGCAATCGCAATAGAATTCAAACTCAAACTGTTTTATTGTTGACTTGTCAGCAAACCTCTTCGTAACTGCTTTAAGCATAGAAAACCTCCCTTGCTTATATCTGTAGTTTCATTTTAATGGCAGATTTCCTTAAAAATAAGTAGCCTCAAAGGCTACTTTTACCTAAAAAAGGCTACCTTTAGGGCTACCGTGTCAAAAACGGGCATCTCAAATTGTTACAACCGCACAAAGTTTGACACGAAATTCAAAGTATGCTATATTATGTTATATAAGGATTGGTGTTTATATGAAACTGGAGATAAAAAAGCTATCATTCCCAGAACAGATGAAATTTGTAAGAATGTTTCTGCAGTTAAGTCAGACCGAGCTTGCAGAAAAAATCGGTATATCCTATTCAACTGTAAGCCGCTGGGAGCGTGAAAACCGTACACCGCAGCTTGCCATGCTCGGCAAGTTTTATTCCTTTTGCATGCGAAACGGAATAGAGCTTGATTTATCGGACAAGGAGGGGTGATATGTCAGTTATTTACGGTATATTTTCTGCCATTGCGTTACTGATGATTGGCGCGTATTTTTATGTTGACCGCAAGCGTGACATATGGCTTATGCTGCTGTTTATTTCGGTTGCAGTTTGTGACATAGGTTATTTTCTTTTATCTTTATCAAAAACTCTTGACAATGCGTTATGGGCAAACAGAATTGCGTATCTCGGCAATGTTTTTCTCCCGTTCTTTCTTCTGATGATGATAATGAATCTGTCAAGATTCAGTTATCCAAAGCTTTTGCCGAAAATTCTTATATGTATAAATACCCTTATGCTGTTAATCACTGCAAGCGGAGGATTTCTCCCGGTATATTATAAAAATGTATCGCTTAATTTCATCGACGGGATTCCCGTTCTCATCAAGGAATACGGACCGCTTCACGCAGTATATAAGATTTTTTTATTTGCTTATTTTGCTGCAATGGTCGGAATAATCACTTATACCGCAATAAAGAAAACCGTCGTTTCAAGCAAGCACACCATGTTCCTTGCATTTGTTGTTATCGGAAACATTGCAATCTGGCTTGTTGAAAATATGATTCATTCGAGCTTTGAATTTCTTTCAATTTCATATATCGTAACCGAAGGACTTATTCTTTTTCTCTACGGAATTTTGCAGGACTACGGACTTGCCGATACGCAAAAAATCTCCGATTCATCCGTAGTTATTTCACAAAACACAAGTGAAAGTGCTGTGCCTTCCGAAACAGTCAAATCATTCGACAGCGAACAAATAGAGAGTATTCTGAATAACTGGAAAGCCGTTGAAACACTTTCTCAAAGAGAAAAAGAGGTTTTGCGCTTCATTCTTGAAAACAAAAAGAGAAAGGTTATTGCAGAAACGCTGTTCGTAACCGAAAGTACAATCAAAAAACATACATCCGGTATTTTCCGTAAGCTTGAAATAACAAACCGTGCAGAGCTTTTCAAAAAAGCAAAAGAGTATTCCACGAAAACCTAATGTAAGGTGTTTATTTCAAGAACAATTTTTATAAAGCATTTGATAAACATATGCTCTGTGTTTTATAGCAAGTTAAAATTATTTTTGACAGTTATTCAACCATGAAAATTACTCAAAAGATATTTATTACCACGGTATGGGAATAAATAAAAAATTATCTGACGAAGAAATAGAAGAAGCGTACCAACAACACATTTTTCAAGATATAATAAAACAAAACGGCATTGCTATGGCTATACCATTCTCAAAAAACATTATTTGGTTTTACTGCAAATGTCGCCTTGGAGTAACTTCCTTATGGAATGTATACAGAATTATGCCAACGTTCCTCAGCTTCGTGAATCGCTTCACTCAAACTGTCCGCTTCAATGCTCACCTCACTTTCAAGTGTCTCGATGATTTTTACTTTAAATATTGACATAGTTACCTCCTTGTTTTGGGCATAAAAAATACCCTTAACGACAGTTTTGTCGCTAAGGGTTGTTGGCTATTTAAGTGTGCTTTTTCAAATATCTTATAGATATATCGCATCTCTCGTCGTCAAATCGGCGTCAAAACAGGGTTTTTAGGATAAATAAGAATGATTCAAGAGATAACAAAAAGCCCTTGAAAACTGTTGTATATCAAGGGCTTTGACAGTTGTATTATGTTTTTAGTTTTTCATATCGTTACACGATATAATGTTGTTCAGCGATGTTTTTGATTGTTTGGATATTTATGTTTCACGGAAGGTTGTGCTTCTGCCGTTGTAAACTTCGGTCATTATCTTAGCACCGAGTTTGAAGCCGGATATGAAATACTCTCGTTCTGTTTCGGACAAGATTCGGGTGTAGGCTGATTCAAGTTCATTCATCTTATTTATGTATTCTTCGGACAACTGACTGCATACAGACTTTGAAAGCTCCGTTACTTTGTCAAAGCATCTACCGTACTCAGACCCCCTCACAAAGCTTATTTCATTAGGATTTATGTTGCCATAAATGTCTTAGAAATCTAACTTACCGATTTTCAAATATAATAAAAAAACATAGTAAAAATCACCAAAATGAATTATACATAATAGCTCGATTATGTCTAATTATAAATAATAATTGAAAATAATAATTATTTTTTACAAATTATTAAATGCAAAAAAGACTTGATAACAGGCAACTTGAATGCTATAATAATTTATATATAATTATAATTAAGTGGTACTTATGAATATTAGTGTTATTATACCGTCGTATAACGAAGAGGATAATCTCAGAATACTCTTGCCCGGGCTTAATGAAATACTGTCATCATTACAAATCGAATTTGAGCTTCTGGTAATTGATGCCTTAATGTCTGAAGATGATTCCGAACAGGTTTGCCAAAAGAATAACGCCAAATATATAAGGCAAAAAACAACAGGATATGCAGATGCATTCAGAACGGGAACAGAACTTTCGCGATTCGAGAGTATTCTTGTTGTTGACGCTGATAATTCTCAGGACATTTCAAAGATTCCGGAAATGTATAACGCATTGCTGAATGGTGCAGATGTCGTAATCGGTTCGAGATATACAGACGGGGGTACAACGGATGACCCTCCGGTTTCGGTCTTTATGTCAAAACTGCTGAATTATACTTACAGAATTCTTTTGGGTTTTAAAGAAAAAGATGTATCAACCGATTTTCGTTTATACAGAAAAGAGCTGCTTAACGGTATCGTCACGGAATGCAGTAATTTTGATGTAATCGAAGAAACGCTTTTTTATCTGAAAAATCAAAACAAGTCATTAAAGATTGTTGAAGTTCCGATAAATTACAGACAAAGAGCAGAAGGTGTTTCAAAAAGAAAACTTTTCAAGTTTATCTGTGATTACATCAGACTGCTTTTCAGACTTTTTCATCTCAGGATTACTAAGAAAGGATAAAAGGATATGAATACTGCTGTATTAATTCTTGCAGGCGGCTCGGGAATCCGGCTCTGGCCTTTAAGCAGAAAAGATAAACCGAAGCAATTCCTGCCCGTATTCAGCAATAATCTTTCTTTTTATCAGGCTGCTGTTCAAAGAGCATTAAAAATCACAGATGCTTCTCATGTTTTTGTACTTACTCAGCAAATATATTCCGAATTCATTGCAGAACAATCCCCTCAGATTCCGACCCGAAATATCTTTTTTGAAAACTATAAAAGAAATACCGCTCCGGCAATTGCAGTCGCAATGATGAAAGTCAAAAAAGAATTCGGGGATACTGTTTCAGTTGTCATGCCCGCTGACCACTACATTGCTGATAACAATTCATTTTTAAAAAACGTAAGTGCGGCCGTTGATGTTGCCGAAAATAATAACAGCATAGTCACAATCGGCATACCGCCCACAAGACCTGATACAGGTTTCGGATATATCAGGTTTGATGGCGAACAAGAAAACGGAGTTTTCAAAGTTGCAAATTTTAAAGAAAAGCCTGATTTTCAGAAAGCTCTGGAATTCATTTCCAACGGCAATTACCTTTGGAACAGCGGTATTTTTGTTTGTAAAACTGCTTTTATGATTCAGCAATTTAAGAGATTTCTTCCTGATGTTTTCAAATGTGCCGAAAAAATTTGCAATAATGGCGATTCTCAAGAAAATGATAAATTATATTCGACAATGCCTGACATTTCGATTGATTACGGTATTCTTGAAAAATCAAACGATACTTTGGTTATTAAAGGATTATTCGGATGGGATGATATTGGTTCATGGTCTGCATTTGACAGACTCTTTCCTGCTGACGAAAATCAAAATATTTTCAACGGTGACTGCTTATCTGTAAACAGCAAAAATTGCACCGTTATCAGCAACGGAAAGCTTACTGTTACCGCAGGAGCCGAAGATTTATATGTCATCAATACATCTGATGCAACACTTATTTGCGCAAAAAATTCATCCGATTTGCTATCGTCTCTCCGCTCTTTTATTGAAGAAAACGGACATAAAAAACTGCTGTGAGGTGTTTATTTTGAAAAAAGCTCTGATAACCGGAATAACCGGTCAGGACGGCTCATTTCTCGCTGAGCTTCTTTTGGAAAAAGGGTATAAAGTATACGGTCTTATCAGAAGAAACAGCTCAAGCGATCTCGGAAATGTAAAACACCTTGAAAACGAAATTGATTTTATTTACGGCGATATGACAGACGCTTCATCGCTCCGCAGTGCCGTTAAGCAGTCTGCGCCCGACGAAGTATACAATCTTGCTGCTCAGTCGTTTGTCAAACTCAGCTGGTCTCAGCCTGTGTTTACAACCGAAGTCAACGGCACAGGCGTTTTAAAACTTCTTGATGCCGTTAAAGATATTAAACCCGATTCAAAATTTTATCAGGCTTCAACAAGCGAAATGTTCGGTCTTGTTCAGGAAACGCCTCAAACGGAAAAAACACCTTTCTATCCGAGAAGCCCTTACGGAGTATCCAAACTTTACGGCCATTGGATAACAATAAATTACAAAGAAAGCTACGACATGTTCTGCAGCGAAGGAATTCTTTTTAATCACGAATCGGAAAGAAGAAAACCTGAATTTGTAACAAGAAAAATTACCGCTGCTGCCGCTGCAATTTCACACGGACTTCAGGATAAATTATATCTCGGAAATCTTGATGCGGAAAGAGACTGGGGCTATGCAGGCGATTACGTTGAAGCAATGTGGCTCATGCTTCAGCAAGACAAGCCCGACAGTTTTGTTGTTGCCTCCGGCGAAAAGCATTCTGTAAGAGAGTTTGCTTCGATTGCATTTGAAAAAGCCGGTATTCCTCTTACCTGGCAAGGTGAAGGAATAAACGAAAAAGGTATTTGCCAAAAAACAGGCAGAACAATCGTTGAGGTTTCTCCCGAATTTTTCAGACCCGCCGATGTTGTCACTCTTCTCGGCAATCCCGAAAAAGCAGAAAAAGTTCTTAACTGGAAAAGAAAAATCTCGTTTGAATCCCTTGTTGAGCTGATGCTGAAACATGATATCGAACAGATAAAATAGTCACAAAAAGGATAATAGCATTGAAAAATATATATTTTATTCAGCCAAGCTCCTATTACGGTAGAGAGATATGCCTTCCCTATGCTTCCGGTGCACTCGCCGCTTATGCATGGAGTATTGATAAAATTAAAGATAATTACATTCTTGCAGATATTATTTATCGCAAGGACAGTAAAGAAGCGTGCTCTGAGAAAATATCGGAGCCGTTTCTTGTTGCATTTTCATGCTATATATGGAACTTTGAGCATAACAAGCTTATTGCAAAACATCTGAAAGAAAAATTTCCCGATGCATATATCCTTTTCGGCGGTCACAACATAAGCAACACCTCCTCAGAGCTGCTTGATGAATGTCCTTACATAGATTTTCTTATCCATGAAGAAGGCGAAATTCCGTTTGCCGAGCTTCTGCTTGCTCTGTTAAATGAAAAAAGTCTGGGCGATGTTCCTAATTTATCGTATCGCAACAACGGCAAAATTATTAAAACCGAAAACAAGTTCTATGATGTTGAAGATTTTCCGTCGCCTTATACTTCGGGAATCTTCGATAAAATAATGAAAAACTCAGATGATATTTTCTACGGTATTATCGAAACCAACAGAGGATGCCCTTATAAATGTGTATATTGCGACTGGGGCAGACAGGCTAAAAATATCAGGCTTTTCCCCATGGAGAAAGTAAAAAAAGATATTGAATGGCTTTCTGAACACAAAATCGGATACTGCATTTGTGCAGATGCAAACTTCGGCATTCTTGAAAGAGATGTCATTATTTCGGAATGGTTGGTAAATTCTAAAAAGAATACGGGTTATCCCTCTAAAATTCAATTTTGTTTTACCAAAAACAGCGATGAAAGAGTATTTGAAATTAACCGGAAGATGAATGAATGCGGTCTCAGCAAGGGCGCAACTATATCGCTTCAGACCCTTTCCGAAAAAACCCTGAATGATATTTGCCGAACAAACATGACGTTTTCTCATTATACCGATCTTGTCAGAAAATATAATGAAGCCGGAATATTCACTTATACTGATATGATTCTCGGACTTCCGGGCGAAACATTCGAAAGTTTCACAAACGGTATCGGAAAACTGTTTGAGGCAGGTCAGCATTCAAGCGTTAATATATTCAACTGCGAAATGCTCATCAACGCTCGACTGTCACAAAAAGCAATGATAAATGAACATAAAATAAAATTTGCAAAATGTTCTTTAAACCGACACCACACAGAACTTGGTATTGAAACAGAAGAAAACAACTCAGTTATCATATCCACAAAAGATATGAATGAAAAAGAGTGGATTGATGCAAATATATTTGTTGCTGTTACGGGTGCTTTTCATAATCTCGGTCTTCTTCAGTGCTTTGCAATTTATCTGTTCAATGAATTTGGTGTCGGTTATACTGAATTTTATCTTTTACTTCTTGACCACTTCAAAAATAACCCTCAATCCGTTGCAGGAAAAATTTATTATAATTTACACAGAAAGCTTTCTGATGTAACCGAAAATCTCGGCAGTTGCGAAACCCTTCTGCCTGAATTCGGAAATGTTAACTGGCCTGTTGAAGAGTGGTTTTTCTTGCAGACAGTCAAAAATTTTGATGAATTTTTTATTGAAATAACAGATTTTCTTAAGTCGTTCGAAATATCATCCGAAATTTTTGATAACCTTCTTGTTTATCAGAAAAAAATGATAAAAAGACCTTGTGTAAGCAAATTTTCATTTAATATCGGATATGATTTTCCGCAGTATTTCAATAATATCTATAACGGAAAAATCTCGCCTTTGGAAAAGAAAGACTTAACAATCATAATTAACGATTATAACTCTAAAAATAATTATTCCGATTACGCCCGCGAAACTGTTTGGTACGGCAGAAAAGGCGGAAGAATCATGTATAAAGAGGAGATGGAAATTATTGTTAACACAACCGAATAAGCAAAATTCCGTTTTCCTTTTCATAAAAAAACATCAGAATTTTTTGTCTGTTGCAGTTATATTTTTATTTGCTCTTACAGTTCTCAGAAGCGCTTTTTACGGAATTTCCTCTCCTGACGAAACATTTTATCTATCAATTCCGTACAGATTAATCAAAGGCGATGCATTGCTCGTTGACGAGTGGCATGCTTCCCAGTTTTCAGCGTTTCTTTTATATCTTCCTATGAAGCTATATCTCATGATTAACGGTAATGATGATGGAATGGTACTATATTTTCGGTGTATATTTGTTCTTTGTCAGACTTTTGTGTCGCTGTATACTTATCATAAACTGAGAAAATACGGAAGTCTTGCAGCTCTTGTTTCGGCAGTTATTTATCTTCTTTATGTGCCCGAAACAGTTAATATGCTTGATTATTACACCATGTCTCTTATGGGATTTCAGGTTACGGCTTTAACACTTTTTTGCTCAGAAAACCTTACTGCACCCAAACTTATTTTCTCAGGTATTGTATTTGCATGTGTTGTTGTTGCTCAACCGTTTAACTGCCTGATTTATTTTATTTATTCGGTAGGAATTATTATATTTTGCATAACAAAAAACAAGAAAAATCATTCGGAATTTGCAAAAAAATATTTATCTTTCAAGACATGGATATGTTTAACGATCGGTATTATCGCTGTTGCAATTATATTTATTGTTTTTCTTTTTTCACAGATATCATTTACACAATTAATTGATAATATCGGTAATTTATTCGGCGGTCATGACCATACTCTTCCCTTTGCTAAGACAGGGGAAACCGATATGTTTTCATACATTACAATTTTTAAAACGCTTGTTAACGTTGCTCCGATCGGATTTTATGTTTCTGTTATCCTCATTTTTACTCTGCTGTATGATAAAAAGCGCATTGAAAAAAGAAATCTTTGGATATTGATTATTTTTTGTGTAACTCTTCTAATGATCATTGAAAGTTGCATTTCAACTTCCAAAAATTTTGTTGCCATTCTTTTCAAACCCTATATTCTCTTTGTTATTACTTTTTCATGTCTTATGCTTACAAAGCAAAAAGACAAAAAGCTTTTTATGATTTGGTTTTCCGGAATAATTTACACTGTTTTTCTTGGTATTATTTCACAAGCTCTGGACTATGTAGGTGCTGTCGGATTTGTTATTTCTAATACTGCATTAATGCCGGCTTTGATACAATTATTTAATGAACTTAATTCCAAATCGTCATCAGGCAACTCAGCTGAATATAGAAAATCGCCGGTTATTAAAATTTTATGCTGCATATGCATACTGATTATTTCGTTTGATATTATTTCCGGTACAGCTATTAAATTCATCGATGATACCATGGCATACGGAATGGAAAGAAAAATCACTTCTGTTGATACAGTACTTAGCCAAGGTCCGTTAAAGGGAATTCGCACAAACAATGAAGTTGCCAAGAATTATGACAACATAATATATGATTTAAAAACAATAAAAGATAATTCATGTGAACAGGTCCTTGTTGCCGGTCTTATTCCCTGGACTTATTTTTGCTTTGATGAACCGCCCGCAACATTTACAACATGGTATATCGAAGAAGAATTTAATCTGTATGAAGAATATTATAAAAATCCCCAAAAAATTCCTCAATGCATTTACGTCCCAAAAATCAACCTCTACTGGGGATATGATTATACCGACATCTCAATTTCACATAAAGAGTTTTTCTCTCAGATGTTCGATGTTACGGAAATTGAGGGTAATGCAGGATATTTGCTTTATTTAAATGCTATGGAATAATCCATAAATCCCCCCTTTTGCATCATTATTAAACAGTGCAAAAGGAGAGGAATCAAATCATTAAATATATCACTCGACAATTATATCCCCATTCAATAAAAAGGTGCAACAGGATTTTATATCCCATTGCACCATTTTTATTTATCATTATTTGTTTGATTAATTTGAATATACGCTCCGAGATTTGCGAGATTTTCTCGCAATTTTTTAACAGATATGTTTCTGACATTTTCGGTTTCGCAAGCAAGAGAAGCTGCCACACCCGCTGCCTGACCTGTTATAAAACATCCGGGCATAACTCTTACAGATGCCTGCATCTGCCTGTCAGTACCGATGCATCTGCCGGCAACAAGCACATTTCTGAATGAAACAGGTATAAGACAACGGTAAGGTATGCCGTAGGATTCGCCTTTTTTATAGCGGAGCTTTTGCTGATATTCTTCTCTGAAACGCTCATATTCTTCCTTATCGGTATTCATAACGTGTATGTCAACCGGATAGCAATAACGACCGATTTCATCTTCGAACACGGCTCGTGAAATAAAATCGTTCACGTTAAGCATATAATCACAAACAATTCTTCTTGATTCACGCACTCCGAGCAAGGATGCGGTTGAGCAAAGTTTCATATTTTCATATCCCGTAAAATATGTTTTGAAATAATTATCAAATTCAAGCATTGATTTTCTGCCCTCAACCATTGCACAGGAAAGTGATTTTTCATCTATTGGATTTATGCCGAATGTGTGACCTATATTACCGCCGCTCATACCGTCTTTTCGGTGAAAGAAACCCGGTATATGTCTGTCCTCATTAGTCAGCACTCCGTCACGGTGAGCCTGCTCTACGTATTTGTTCCACGGTTCATTACATTTCTCTTTATCAATATCTGTCCAGATACTGCAAAGAGTCTGAGGCATAACCTCTCCGTTTTCATCGCCTATTGCATACTCAGCACCACCAAAGGCACATAAGTCACCGTCACCCGTACAATCGATATAAATTTTAGCCTTTACCGCAAACAAACCGCTTTTTGAGCCAAGAATTACGCTCTCAACTCTGCCGTTATCAACAATAACATCATAAACAGATGTGAAAAACGAAAAATCCACACCTGACTCAACGATTATTTTATCGTATTCTCTTTTGAGTTCTTCAATGTCGAGAGTTGTCCAGTTTCTCAAAGGTGTGCTTTGGGCAAGTCTTTGACGGATTTCATAACCGATTCCGCTTGCAAGAACATTTTCACCATCGTCAAAAGGCGCAAATGCAGGAACAAGACCCGACGTTCCCAAACCACCGAAACAACCTGTTGCTTCGGCAAGAAAAACCTTTTTCCCGCTTCGTGCAGCAGCAACAGCCGCAGCTACACCCGAAGGACCTCCGCCTGCAACAAAAACGTCGGTTTTATATTTATAATTCAAAGATTTAGTATAAATCATTTCAAACCTCCGCTGATTTATATAAGTTCATTATACATTAGTTTCTGTGAAAAACAAGTAGATTTATTAAATCATTTACCGTACTCAGACCCCCTCACAAAGCTTATTTCACAAGGGTTTATGTTGCCATAGTATAAATCTTCAAGTGTTGTTTGCTTCATTCGATTTACTCCTTTTCAAATAGAAAAAGTGCAACAGGATTTAATATCCCATTGCACTTAATAGTTTTATTATTTAGTTCACAAATTAGACTTTAATTTCACTAACCTAATATACTAGAAAGTGTATTTTCTCCATTTTCTTCACTATAATAACCTGTTTCGGTACTATTGCCATTACTATATTCTATAGTAATACCACCTTCATTTTCTCCAGGTGTATAATAGTAATAACCAGAGTATTTATTATTTCCTTCTTTTTCTCTAAAATCCCAATATGTTCCATAGTTGTAAAGAAGTGCTGTCTTAAATGCAGTATTATTAAAATATTCTGCATACATAAATGACCCGTCCTCTTTGCTGAAAGATAGTTCAATATAGTCACCAGATTCTGCATACTTCTGAAGAACCACATCATGTTCGTAAGCAATCTTATAATGCATTGTTTTAGGTGTGCCATTATACTGTTCAGCAGTATATTCTAAGTCATTATCTTCAATCCATTCAATCAAATTATCTTCGGTAGTTTCAAAACTAAATGCTAAGAACAAACTTTGTAATTTATCATAATTTATAGCATATGTGATTTCTTCACTTTGAATTGATTCTTCAAGTACATTTTCACTTTCTTCTGTGTTAGACGTTGACGTTTCTTCTTCCTTTGATGTAATAATTTGCTCTGACTCTGTAGACTCTTTATTATCTGTTTGCTGATTTTCAACTGGTGGAGTTACAGTTAAGCAAATAATAAAAAGTAACAATAAAATTGCTATGCCTATAGCTAATGGTTTTATTGGTTTTTTCCTAATTGCATTGATAATTGTCATTATGATACAAGCTATTAAGCCAAAGAAAAATATTAATCCTATAAATGCTACCATTTCTATTTTCTCCTTTGCAATGTTGTCCGACTATTCTACAAATTCCTATCAAGTTGAATTATACCATACTTATATCAAAAAATCCACTATGAATACATCAACTGACGACATAGACGAATGCTCTTGCCGACCATAGGGATATTTATGCTCGGTGTGCCGTCGTCTTTTGATCGTCGCAAGTGGGTTTTATGTATACTTTACTGTGGCTAAAAGCATAAGAAAAACCCCACAGAAGCTATTACTTCTATGGGGAAAAGAAAAGAAAAGAAAACAATACCTTAGATTGTGGTCCAACCACCGTCAACGGTAAGAAGCTGACCGGTTGTGTAGCTTGAAGCATCTGAAGCAAAATATACGAGTGCTCCATCAAGTTCACCTGCTTTACCGGGTCTGCCCATAGGACAGTATGCCTTAACAGCCATACCAAATTCGGGGGTATTGATAACCATATCCGTCATTTCGCTTTCAAAATAAGCGGGACCGATTGCGTTAACGGTAATATTATATTTTGCCCATTCGTTTGCGAGAGCCTTTGTAAGCATTTCAACGCCACCCTTACTTGCACAATAAGCTGTAATGGGGCTGCCTGCCATTGCTACTGTTGAATGAATGGAACCAATGTTGATAATCTTACCGTAATTCTGCTCAATCATTACCTTACCGACTTCACGTGCTACGTAATAGACACCGCTGAGGTTAATTCTGATTGTTGAATCCCAAAGACTGTCTTCCTGCGACTCAGCGGGTGCACCGCTGCCGACACCTGCGTTGTTTACAAGAATGTCTATTCTGCCAAAATCTGCAACAACTTCAGCTACTGCATTTTTGATGCTGTTATTATCAGCAACATCACATTTTACAGCGATGCATTTAACGCCTAAAGCTTCAACTTCAGACTTTACCTGCTCAAGTCTGTCAACTCTTCTTGCAAGAATAGCAACATTAGCCCCTTCTCTTGCAAGTGCAAGAGCAAACTGACGGCCAAGACCTGATGAAGCACCTGTAACAACAGCAATTTTTCCTTCAAGGTTAAATAAATTGCTCATTTTTATTCCTCCTTTATTTTTTATAAAATAACACACTGATTCTATTATTGTCAATATTTTTAAAATATATATACAAAACTTTAAGAATCTGTATTAGATTTTGACAACAGCAAAAAAACCTTACCAATCATAGAGATGTTTACCGTTACATACTTCGGTCATTATTTTAGCACCGAGTTTGAAGCCGGATATGAAATACTCTCGTTCTGTTTCGGACAAGATTCGGGTGTAGGCTGATTCAAGTTCATTCATTTTATTTATGTATTCTTCGGACAACTGACTGCATACGGACTTTGACAGTTCAGTTACTTTATCAAAGCATTTACCGTATTCAGAACCCCTCACAAAGCTTATTTCATTAGGGTTTATGTTGCCATAGTATAAATCTTCAAGTGTTGTTTGTTTCATTTTTAATCACTCCTTGTAAACAGGAAAAGTGCAACAGGATTATATTTCCCATTGCACTTAATAGTTTTATTATTTAATTAAACTAATTGGAATTTGCCTATTTCATCCTGTTAATCTCATTTTGCAGATTCTCCAAAAATCTGCCTGCGTGAGACCCATCCATTTGCGTGTGGTGAAACTGAAAAGAAATTGGAAGGTAATATCTGAATCCCTTTTTTCGGTATTTTCCCCAGATGATAAACGGATTATTAAAAATGCCGCTATTCATACCAACAGCACCGTCAATTTCTGTATCGATAATCGCAGATGTGCCGATTACCATACTATCACTTGACAGGTCTCTGTCCTGAGCGGTTTCAGCCACTTGCGTGGTATACTTCAAATACTCCTGACTAAATGTTTCCAAATCATCGGAATACAGGATATCACAGGAACTCACTTCTCCGTCTTTGTTTTTCACGATTGTGTTGACTGCTATACTATCATATTGCATCAACTTTTCACCAACAGGAAGAACATAGAACTCCTTTATGCTAACAGTTGCTTTTCCGATACAATAATCAAGCAACATATTAAATTTCAGATGTTTCCATTTAGATATCTTGATGAGATTTGTCACATCTAAGGTCTTGAAAAAAGTAACCATTGGATTCGGTGCTTTCATCCAAAGCTCATATGCGAAAGCTCTTGTGGTATCTTTTGGGTTGATTTCTCTTGCCATTGTATCCTCCATCAAATTCTCATTTATCGAGTTGAATTATACCATACTTATATCAAAAAATCCACTATGAAAACATACAAGACGACGATGACGAAAGTTCTTGCCGACCATGGGGATATTAATGTTCAGTCTACCGTCGTCTTTTGGTCGTCGAAAGTGGGTTTCGGGGATAGTTTACTGTGCGTGAAAACATAAGAAAAACCCCACAGAAGCTATTACTTCTATGGGGTTCAATGTTAAATGTTGTTATGAAAATAATATAGAATTTGTGCGTCAACATCAAAATAGTAAACAGAATAATTATCAAACTTACCATATGTTCCTTGACCGATTGGCTCGCCGTCTTTAGTTTCGATATAAAAGAAATCACCATCGGTTACAATGGTTTTATCAAAATCATAATTATTCTTGAGTTCTCCGCCACAAGCTTGAACCCATCCTTCAAAATTGTCAATATGTAACAAGATTTCTTCAACATCATCAGCGGTTGTTATTATAAAATATTCTGAAGATTTAAGGTCTTGTATTGTTATATTATCATAAATGTATTTAGCATAATCTGTATAATCTTGAAAACCATCAATAGTATAAAATAATTTACTTTCATAATCCGGCAAAGAAGAAATCACCGACTTTTGATGAGAATATAAAAATCCAAAAAACATCATAGACACTAATAAACAAATTCCCAAAATAATTGCTAATAGAATCAAGCAAATTTTTTTCATATCATCACCTCTATTACTATGTTATAACAAAATTTTTAATTTTCTATTACATTTTTTAAAATAAATGAAAAAAGCCACAAGACCCTTTGTTCTTATGGCAATGATTTTGAATTCTACCAACAATACCTACATTCTTTACAACTTTCCTGTAATTTTTCTTTGTCAATGTCAGAATAATCTGTCTTGTTAGAAAAGCCATTTAAAATCATTTGTTATTCTTCACAACTTTCATCATCAACATATTCACTATAATACTGACAGAATTTATATTTGGATTCAATGTTTTCTCTAAAAGTCCACCATTCGTCATTTAATCTGTTTTCTTCGTAGTACCAATGACAATACATAATAACATCATCGTCTGACATTTCAGATACTTTCTTCATTCTATACTTATACACCTTGTGTTCTTTTAAAAACTGTCTTGATATTTCAGCAAGAAGATTTCTTGATTCCATAAATATAACCACCAATAAAAATTAAAGACCGCAGTTAAATCCTGCGGTCTTTCTGGCGGAGAGCAACCGACACCTTATGTATCCACAATCACTCCCCTTTTGGATTGAAACAAAACTTATAATCAGCCGAAGATAAATAACTTTTAAGGTAGCTTATTAACAGCTGATATTACTACTTTTGAGAACGAACAGAACGTGAGTTTCCTTCAATCTCGGGAATCGGAGTAGGATCACGAACAAGAATTTCAGAAATATCGCAATTCAAGACCTCACAAATGCGGTCAAGATGTTCAAGATTAACTCTTATTGCAAGCTCATTGTAATAATCATTAATCGTATTTGGTCTTATTCCTGTTTTTCTCGCCAGATCAGCTTGTGTCCACCGAAGTTCGCCCAACTTCCGTGAAAGTAAAATTCTAATAGCCATTTCGCCTGCTCCTTCTTGATATATTTTATCGAAAAAGAGGAAATAAATCCCATTAACGATATATTATATCGTTAATCGTTATTTTCAGGCAAAAAAAGAAAGCCCCCTCAACATGAGGGGGCAATTTATACATTATATATATGGATTTTACAGAAGAAATTCAGAACAAAGATAGATATACAATAACGAGTTTCATTATGTTAGACAGTGACGAAACAATAACATCGGGAAGGTTTTCGAAAGTTATTTCCGGAAAACCTTCTATAATAAAGAATTCTGCTGATTTGAGAATATGCGATACAATCATAATTATGTATTCCATAATATCATCCTTTTATGTTTTCACAAGATAGCCTTTAATAAACACCCAACCTGTCGGGCATTCACCCCACCAGGCTCCGTTTTCGTCCTGGTCAAATACTTTGAGTGTCAACACCATACCTTTGGGGAAATCGTTATCTTTGGGATTGCCACCGAGCTTTTTTATCTGTTCTTTTGCGTTGGCAGTGAAACCCTTATACATAACCCTCGGATATTTTGTGCCGGGACCCGTTCTGACATTAACATCTTTGACAACCTTGTATTTGCCTGTTGTATACTTTGATGTTGCGGTTGAAGTTGCAATCGATTTTTCTCCCGTTACATACGGAATGGGGTCAACGTACGTAACATTCTGTGATGAAACATAAAAACCACCGTGTTTCAGAACTACATTACCAGGATAGGAAATGTCAAAATGAAGGTGTCTGTTTGTTGAGTTACCCGTTGAACCCATAGAGCCGATAACCTGTCCTTTTTTGACATTGTCTCCGACCTTGACTTTGATACTGCCTTTCTTCATATGCATATATCGGGTGATAATACCGTTTGTGTGACGGATGCGCACCCAATATCCCGTGTCACTCAAATATCCTGCGGTGATAATTTCGCCGTCTGCAAAAGCAAGGATGTCATCATAACCGCCGCTGACATCGGTTTTACCTGTCAGGTCAATCCCTTTGTGGAGATAATCGTCATCGCCGAGCTTCTGATTACCAAACGGCAAGGTCATACGGTGGTATCCTTTTTTGAGAAGCGGGATTTTTGCATTGATGATTACTGCCATAGTTATTCCTCCTTTGTTTTTGAAATAATATTAGCAATTTTATCGTTCTTCAGCATTTCTCTCATAATACCGAGTGCATCATCAACAAGCTCCGAAAACCTGGCGAACGTAATTATCATCGATAGTTTCGGGAACCTTAGAACAAACATATTGTAAACACTTCTGAGCTTGAGCTGTCCTGTTCCGCTTCCGAGCTCGCTTTCAGCAAGACTCACCGCATATACGAGCCAATTCTTGACCTTCTGCTCTCCGAAGATTTTCACCGCCGCTATCAGAGCAACGATAATAAAAATAAAGAGCAGAGCAAAGAAAATTATCATCGTTTTATCCATAGATTTCTTCCTCCGTTTCTTCTATTTCATCGGTTTCAAAATTGTCAATCCCAAGAGGATTACCGAATTCATCAAGACCGTATTTGTTTCGGCTGTTCTTCTCGAATGCAGACTTCACGATATAACCTAAAATACCGCCACCGCATACAGTGAATACGGCAACGGTAATATCAGTTATAGGGTCTTTGTCGAAAATCGAAAGTATGACCGACAGAAGATACGAGAAGCTCATCATTATGCAACAGAACACTGCAATTTTCTTTGAGAACTCGAACTTTCTGTATTTCGGGTCTTCAAGACTTTTTTTCTTTTCAAGCATTCGGTGTTGAATGTACGAGGCAATCCACTTTTTGATTGCAACAAAAAGCTTCTTCATACAATCACTCACTTTTTTGGAATAACAAGCACTCTGCCGACCTTGAGAATGTCTGTGGCGAGCTTATTAACAGAAGCGATTTCGTTCGCTCTGCTTGCCTTTCCGAGATACTTTGCTGCAATCGCTCTCAGAGTGTCGCCCTTCTTCACTGTATGAGTGATTTTTTCGGGCTTCTGCTCTGCTTTGATTTCGGCTTTGGTTTCTTTCTTTTCAGCTTTCATAATTCATCATCCTTTCTTATTCAACGATATACCAGTCTTCAGAAAGCATATCACTCTGTGATGCAAGCCATCCGGTAAGAACAGCTTTTCTGCCTAAACTGTTGTGCGTATACATACGGATTGAGCCGAGGCAAAGAAGTTCATCTTCATCTCCGAAACATTCAAGAAGTCTGGGGTCACGACACCATTCCTTTTTGACTACCGTTTCGGGGAGCAACCAGAGATACATTCCTTTGCCGTTCCAACCCTTTCTTGCTACCTTTTTGCCCTCTTTGAGAGCTTCGATAGCCTGTCCGAAGTTCATATTTGCTACCTTGTTTTCCATTGTGGAATCCTCCTTTCTTCAAGCTTTATGTGAATCACTAACATTGCAGTGAGAGTCACAGACGTGGTGACATTCGTGCATCAATTCTTCTTCACGTTCTTTCTTCAGAACGTAATAATGAACTTTGGCTTCTCCGTTTCCACCGGCATTTACATATTTTTCTCCAGCATCAAGCCTTTCGCCAATAGGCATATCTTTGCTCATAAGCGTGATTCTTTTGATATCTCTGAAGTTTTCCAAGGTATGCTCTTCAATGGTCGAGAGCTTCTTGTCAATCTTTTTATAAACCTTGAATGCTCCAAAGCCGAACCCGGCAATTGTCGAAAGATAGCCTATCACCAAGGCTATTTCTTTAAGTGTGTCTATCACTCCACTACCTCCTCGAAATACTGTCCGATAAGAGCAGAGGGAAGATAATGGAGCTTATGCTCTTCACCATCTTCAGAGCCTGTCCTTTTGCAAAGGAACAACCTTTCTCCTTCTCGATAATAAAGACCGATGATGTATCTCATACCAGAAACGGCTTCGATGGGTCTATTCTTTTCACCGGTTTCTCCAGCTCTCGCAATAGGCGTGTAATATGCGTAAGTAACATCCGGAGTCCAGTTTTCAATAGGAGTTGTTACATCCTGTTCAACAATGTAAAGATATCCATTGAACAAAACCTTATCTCCGGCATTATACTTTGTTTTTCCGTTCCACACAGGAAACATTTCTCTCGAATATACTGCTGCTTTGGATGATAATGTTCTGGGTGTTTCTTTAATCAAAATTCTCAACGTCTGTGCTTCCTGATGAAGGTCTGCATAACTGTACGGTGGATTCTCCCCGGCTTTTTCAAACTCAAGGTTTACAAGAAGCATTTCTTTGATTTCACTGAGTCTGGCTTTTGCGATTGAAATTTCCGAACGTTTTGAACAAACTTCTCTATGAATTTCTTTATTCATTGCTGTTTCCTCCTTCGTAATAATGGAGATAAAATCCACTCACGGAATCACTAAAAGATTGCAAAGCTTCAACTATTTCACCTCGTGCTGCATTATCAATTCTACCTACTATATATCCAAATGCTTCGTCATACGAAGGTCGATTAAACACAGATGCAATTGCTGATTTAATTGTTGTTGTGTCTGATGAATCATAGCCATAAATAAACTCAGGATAATTTTTTAACGAGTGAACATTGTAAATGTTGTTTTCATACACCAAATCAATTGATGCACAAATAACATTTTCAGTAATCACTTCATCATAAATAATAAAATATAATCTTTTTTCTGTAGAATTGTATTCAATATATCCTTCAGAATAGTCGTTTGCTATGAACTTGCTTCTCAGATTAAGGTAATTGTTTACATCAATCTTTTTATCAAGCTCAGCTTTTATGACTTTGTTTTGAACCGGATTTTCAGACTCATCAGAAAGCTCTGAATCAACAGTCTGCTTGATTTCAGAGCCTTTATATGTCAGTTTTCCTTCGTCATCTTCTCCGAGATTGTTGAGGACTTCTTCGTCAAAAGTATGCGTATGCGATTTACTATCTAATGTATCAAGCGTATCTTCCGCTTCAGATTTCCATTCTTCAAGAATGCCGATATCGGTTTGAGCTTGTTCAACATCAGACTGTAATTCTTCTGCCGATTTCTCAAGATAAGATATATCCTCTTCGACAGCTTTGAATTTTGATGCAACAACTTTGTTTTGAATTGCGTTTTCTGAATTTTCTGACAGTTCTGTGTCTGTGGTCTGCTTAATTTCCTCGCCGTTGAAAAGGAATGAACCGTTTTCACTCTCAGAGATTTTGTGGAGTGTATCAATATTGTTATGCTTATGTCTTGCTTCTGTATTTGCACTTATTTCTGCAAACAGTTCTGACGGAGTTTTGATATCATCACCTGTGTCAATGTTGCCGGTTAGTGACGATTTTTCAATTTTCAGAAGGAATGAGGATGTTGAAATAAGACCACACCCTTCTCTTGCGATTGAAACATCACAATCAACAGAACCGATTCTACTGAGAATGCTCTTCGGTATCTTTACTGAAACCGTTCCATCATCGTTTACTGTGCCTATATCCATATCGAAGGTATTATCTTCGTGAGTACATCGTAAAGCTACAGCATCGCTATCAAC
Organism: Clostridia bacterium; assembly: GCA_017410195.1. Classification (GTDB taxonomy): domain Bacteria; phylum Bacillota; class Clostridia; order Oscillospirales; family Acutalibacteraceae; genus CAG-177. The sequence goes on from JAFQRF010000023.1 coordinate 20,757, forward strand.
GAGTTTGAACATAGTTCCGTCAGAGAGAACTGTGACACGAAGATATCTTGAATCGTAATCACCTTGCTTTGCTGATATATGCTTGTACTTGTCTTCTGCAGATAAATCAAGCGAAATAGGTTTTTCGTAAATTGCCATACATAATCCTCCTTAAAGTTGTTTCCATTGAGTCCAAGACGTGCCGTTGTATGACTTTATATGAACGATTCCGGTGCTTAACACTACGAACAAAATGAACGATACTGGACCAGCGGATACTGCCATTACTATTGCCTGTTCTTTTACCGGTGCATCTGACGCTTCATAAGTTGCATCATAATAAAAAATACCACCTTTGTTTTTTGAGGTGATAGTTTCTCCACTTTTCAAAGTGCCTCCATATCCAAGAACAACATTGCCGTTCATAGCTATCAAGCCACCGACATCAAGCGGATATTTTGGATTTGGATTGTTTATTCCAACATATGGCTCGGTATGAGAACTGCTTCGTCCTCTTATTGAAATTACCGGAATGCCTTGTTCAAGAACAACGTAATAGTCATACGATGAAGCTTCACCAATCTTATCTCGTATCTGAAAATGGAACATATACGATTTTTCAGCATCAAGCTCCATCAATTCGTTTGTAGAATACGAGAATGTGTTTCCGGTGATAGTCATAATTGACAAAAGCGAAACCCAGTCTGAATACTGGGTTTCTGAAGTGTTTCTATATCGAAATCTTACCTGAGTAAATCCGTTCGTGTCTGTTCCTGATGTAGCGTCTATTTTGGAACGATTTCCTCTTATGTCGAGTTGAATCAGTTCTCCGACACCATCTCTTCTTCTCAAGGTGAACGATGTCGTACAAGGGTCAATATAAGGTATAATTCTTATCGTCTCTGTTAGAGAAACAGAATAGCCTCGACTGTCAGTACACGTTACTGTCAAAATCTGTTCGTCTTTTTCAGCAACAGTTCCAACATCAATGGTTGTTCCAGAACTGTTACCGTTCGACTTTCCTATTGAAGCCTCATACTTAACTATTGTCGCTCCGTTCTTTGCGGTTCCAGTAGCACATTTAACAATAAGGTTGGAGTAATGCTGAACCAAGACCTGATTGTTTCCGGTTACACTTTTGGTTGCTGTATTGCTGTCTTCATAAGTAAATGCTGTAAACGTAGGTTTTGATTTCGCTTCAGTAGTTTTGGTGTATGCAGTTTTCTCAACATATGAACCTATTTGAGTCCCGCAACCAGAATCGGAATACGTATACAACCTTAACTTGAGGTTAGCTCCTGTCAAATTTGTCATCGCTGTTAAAATCTTGTTTCTTTCTGCTGCAGTGAAACTTATAGTCGTTGTCGAGGAGGCAACAGTATTGACAGTCTGGTCGCTTATCGTGTTGTTGCAAGTGAGCTGGAAAGCACTTGTTGTAAACAGCAGAGTGGAACCGAGATAAACTCCGATTTTTTGATAATGTGCCTTGTCATACACCAGAGCAGTAATGTTGGCGGTGACAGTGGCATTGTCAGCGTCAGACAGTGACAAAGCACTAACTGTTGTACGACCTATTGTTTTTACAGAAAGAGTCCCTGACGAACCATATACCTGATTGTATTTTCTTCTTGCTCTTATTTTGACGTTATAGGATGTTTCCTTCGTCAATCCTGCAATTCTGAACTTTGCAGATGTTGTATCCTTCGTGAAAGCTATATCTCCAACAGTTGCCGCATTCGTCCAAGTGCTTCCGTTATTTGTCGAATACTGAAAAACATCACATTCAACATCTGTTGTCACCGTGATGTCTGCATATGTGGTTAACGGTGCCGCATTAACAGTTATAGTAGGAGCTTTTCTGTCTATGGTTTTAAAATAGATGTTTCCTATATAAACAGAAATACCATAGCATTCAACATCTAAATCTGAGGTCATTAATACACCATTTGCATCGTGATTTAATGTATAGGTTTTACTAAGCAAAGTTCTTCTTATGCCATAACTAAGCAACGGACAGTCGAACGTATCGCTGAACACAGTCGCATTCGTTGCTGAAACCTTACTTTCAACACTGCCAGAGGAAGAACTTACAAGAATTTCTTTGCATTCAACTTCAACGTTTACGTGCAAGTACGTTTGGTTCTGCACTACTCCTTGCGTATATGACCAATCAACAGTTACATCAACTTTACCGTTTGTTTTTGTCAAACTACCGCTTGTAGCAAAATAATCAGCCATTATATCACCTCCGATTAATCCAATATAACGATGTTAAGACCTTTTTCACCTGAGTTTTCATATTTAATAAACATACACTTTCCAACAGTGAATTGTTCTCTTGCCTCACCTTTTGTCATAACAGTTTCTTTGCCTTTGACAGAGAACACTTCTTCGTTGTTATATCTGCCAATCAAGCCTTCGTTGGTCATCAAAGATTCTTGCGTGGTGGATTTATTTGAAACCCTGACACCGTTCTTGTCGATTTTCACTTCATCTGTGTAGATTTCGTCTTTTGCAGGAGTCCAAGACTTGAGCGTTGAACCTTCACAAACCATTACATCCGCAACATAAAGATAATTGTCACGTGTCGAAGCGGTAATTGTTATGGAGCTTGACTTTACTTCTTTCAGAGTGATGTGATAAGTTTCCCAGCCGTGCTTCTCGTTTTCAACTGTTGAATAAAACGTTTCAGTCTGATTGTTGTTATAACCAACGGTCATAGAAGCCGACAAACTGCCTGTCTTTTTTATCTTAACACTTATCGTGTATGTCTTTCCGATAATGAGGTTGTCTATAGTTTGACTGAGCGTAGAATCCCTTGAAAGAACGAAAGCAGAGTCTGAAACAGTGTTCTTTTCAATATCACTGTCGCTTTGGACTGCTACTGAACCTGTATACTGCCAGTCATCAGATAATCCATTAAGACCACTCGAATTTTTCGAGTAGTTTATACCGCCAAGATATTCTTCTGTATAAGTAAAGGTTATGCTATCAAGTTTTGCTTGGATAGATGACAACTGTTTCTTTAAGATATCTAACTGACCATCTTCATTTTTGTTTGATAGATAATCCTGAAGTTCAGAGAATCTTGCGTTGATTTCGCCTTTTGCGGCAGAGAACGAAGACGATGTTATACCATCGGTATATTCTTGAGATATCGACTCTGTGACAATAGAGCCAGCCTCGATAAGAGAACCTCTTATTACCATTGCGTTTACAAGGTTAGTTGTGAATGTATCGTCAATAGTAATGCTTGTTGTATAAGGACCGGCAACACCTGTCGTTGATTTGCCAAAGCCGTTCAGATTCCATCTCCACACGACCTCTGCAAGCTCAAGGTTTTCGTTGTCAGCTATAAGAATCTCTCCGGTTTCACCTTTATGGATATAGCCTCCGAAAGCTCCTGTGAGCATTGCTGTAGCCATAGAAATAGCTTCATTAAAAGTGTTGCTGTTCTTCTCTATTTCTTCCTTGACCTTTTCGCTTTCACTTCTTATTCGAAAACTTATGGTATCAGGAACGCAAGAGAGAACAACGGTGTTAAGGTCATCGTTGTCAGGGTGTTCCTTATATTCAACAATTCTGTGGTCAACCTTGATTCCTCTTTCAACGTCAATAAGCGTGACCGTTGAGTGCATTTTGAGTTTTAGGAAAGCGTACTCATCGTTTCTCTTCGCAAGGTCAACTACATCACATTCGTATGAGCGAACAGGGTTTGAAAGCTCGACAAGCTTTTTGTTGGCTTCGGCAAAAAGGTTTTCAGCAATTTTGAATCTATCATCATTCCAGTATGCACAAACAACCTTATTGGCAAAAGCAGTATTTTCAACGTATTCAAGACCGTATCTGATTTTCCCACCATTACCATCATCAACCATTGCATCAGCAATCGAGAGTCCGTCTGCACCGTAGGCATATAACCTTGTTGCAAACTTTGTGGTGTTGCCCTTAAAGGAAAGGCTTCTCAAGTTCAGTTCGCTGGTAAGATACTCTCCTGTCGGTGGCAAGTTTTCTTGCGAGAAAATTTCAAGTTTCTTATCAAGAATATGCCATACGAAATAGACTTCATAGGTGTTCATACAAGAGTAAACCACATCATAATCGGTACAATATTCAAACTCAATGCTTCTTCTTGCTGTTGTAATATTTGCACCAATTACTATCCAATCGCTCGGTAAGTGAGTTTCAAGAACCTCCGAAAGCGATTTTGTTTCACTCTTGAAGTTTCTGTAAACTCTTCTTTTCAAGAAATCAAAATTGAGCGTACAATCAATCTTATCATCATCAATTTTTTTAACCAACCACTCATTGTTGCTGGCTATAATGACGGATTCCTCTTCGATGATCCTGTACTGTTCGTGTGCAGTATCAACATAAAAAGACATTGTATTGCATCCATCAAGTTTATGAACAACAAGATGATTACTATACGATGTTATCGGATGTTCAATACCAGAATGGTCTATAAGCCTAATCATAACCTACTCTCCTTAGAAGAAAATCGGATAATAACTTATCGTTATATCAGCATCACCATCAACAGACATAACGTTTGCTCCGGGTTCAAGGTGAGGGAACTCCGTCATATCTGTGTCGAGAAACTTATTTACACCGTTTTCCTTAACTGTTCCGGAGATTCCGTCAATAATAACCATACCTTTTATGTTGCTGACTTTTATATCGTTGATTTTAACCTCTGTGTCGCTTTTGGGGACGATTTCGATGATTGCTGGTGATTTTATATTACCCTTTGAGAAAAGAGTCATATTGTCCGTTATAGACATTATTTCAAGTGAACCGTGTCTATACGAAACCAAGGTAACTGGCACTTGCATAATCCACGGAGCTTTTTCTGTTGGCGTTCCGAACTTTTCAAGCATAGAAGTATAGAAAAATCCATCCGGCAAGTAGATTTCAGACTTATCACGAAGAATAGCAGTAAGATTTGAGATGTTATGCTCAATCTCGTGCATCGTGCTTCCTGAAAAATCGATAGTCAACTCAACCTTTCTCAACCCTACTGTGCTTTTAAGCGATGTGGGTACAATCGAAGAAGGTGCTGAAAAATATGTCTTTCCCATTTCACAAGGACCGACTTTATAATCGAGAAGCTCCGCTCCGAATAATCGAAGCGGAGTTCCGTTAATTTTTGTGTCTTTATCAATCATTATTTTTCCTCCCATTCAAGTTCTTTTGCAACATAAGGCGTGATGATTCTTGCGGTCTTTTTACCGTCAACATAGATATCATTCTGAACATACTTGGGAGTGCTTTCTATTTCTGAATTATCATCCTCGTTAACCGCACCTGAATCTCCATTTCTGTAAAGAGAAGCAGTAGAACTTGCACTTATTGCTTGTCCCACAGAAGAGTTGTTTCCGTCTATTGCAAGCTGGGCGTTTCCGACAATAGCGTCATAGTCTATTCCGTCTACATCGGGGAAGTCAGGGTCTGGAATCTTGAAGTCAACATCAGCAATTTCTTCTGCGGCATCTTCTGCAGCACTTACTGCGGTTGCAGCTTCTGAAAGAATACCATCGGCAAGACCAAGCATCAGGTTTTCACCGATGATTTCCTTGAAGACTTTTGACGGAGAATGGATTCCGAAGAATTCCTTCACTTCATCAAGAAGTTCTTGAGCAGCAGCTTTCGCTTTAACAACAAGATTTGAAATTGCACTTGTTATACCATCCGCAAGACCTTCAAGCAACTGCTTTCCAGTTTCTTTAAGTTCATCTTTATTATCAATAAATGCTTGTACTATAGAAGAAACTATTTCCGGTATTGCACCTGTTATTGTTGAAATAATTTCTGGCAAAGCAGTAATAAGTGCTGTTATCAAGTCAATACCACATTGAATTATCAATGAAATATTTTCAATAAGAGCATTTATAATACCGGTAACAATCGTTGGCATATGCGAAGCTAAAGCAGTGATTATTTCCGGCAAAGCTTCAATCAATGCAGTAAGCAAATCTATTCCACATTGAATTATCTGAGGCAGATTTTCAAGTAATGCTTCAACAAGCTTCATCACAACCATCGGACACACAGCGATAACTGCAATGATTATTTCGTCAATTCCATCAATAAGCGAAGTAAGAAGCTCAATACCACACTCGATTATTAACGGAATCATTCCAACAAGAGTTGAAACTATTTCGGACACAAGTGTCGGAAGAACAGATGCGATTGTGTATATAATTTCGGGCATTGCCTGAACAAGACCAACAAACAGGTCAATACCGCAATTCACAAGCATCGGCAACAGTTCAAGAAGTGCTGCAACTATACCGTTAATGAGTTCCGGAAGCTCAACAATTATTTTGTTGATGATTTCAGGCAAAGCGATAATCAGCTCATCAATAAAGGTTACAACGCACTCTATGAGCTGTGGCAAGAGTTCAGAAACAGCAGATACGAGCATTTCAACAATGCCCGGAAGAGCTTCCATAATCATAATGACAAGCTCAGGCAATGCCTGAACAAGCATCATAATTAACTCTGTTGCTGCATTAACAAGTTGGGGGGCTTGTTCTACGATGAGAGTGCATATACTCTCAATCACACTGGGTAAACATTCGAGTAAAGCAACCAGTATATCCGGCAGTGCATTTACTATTGCTCCTACAATATCGGTTGCAGCAGTAATAAGAACCGGTATGGTTTCATTGAGAATAGCACATACATTTTCAACGATTCCCGGTATACTTTCAAACAACACCGTGAGTATATCAGGTAATGCATTTACTATTGCAACAATCATATCAGCTACTGCGTCAATCAGTAACGGGACAGTTTCAATGAGCATCACCGACACTTCGTTGATAAGTTGAGGAACCATTTCTGCAAGGAAAGTCATCATTCCCGGCAGAGATTCCGCAATCATCAGCACCATATTTCTTACAGCATCAATAAGAACAGGGATGGATAATTGAAGTGCAGCTATTAATACGGATATTATCGAGGGAACTTGATTTACGAGAACAGAAACTGACATCATCAATCCCTTTGCGAGAGATGACATCAGCGAAGCACCAGCTTCAGCCATTTTCGGAAGTGCGTTGACTATGCTCTTGCATATCGATATCGCCGCATTTGTCGCTTCTCTGCTACATCCAACGATGTTTTCTGCTATACCGTTACATAACGATATTATCAGTTCAGCACCGAGAGATACCAAATCTGCAAGAACGTTTACAATGCCATTTACAAATGCAGCTACTGTATCAGCCGCAGCTAAAGAGATAGATTCTGCGTTTTCTTCTATTCCTTGCAACAAGGAAGATATAAGAGATGAGCCAGCTTCAATCAGTTCAGGAGCAAAACCGGCAACATAATCAACCAGTTCAGCGAGAACGTTTCCGAGTTCGCTTACAAGCCCATCAAATCCACCTTCTGTGAACGCAGATTGAAGTTGACCTACAAGACCGTCTGCAAATTGAACTGCTTCTTTCAACGGTTCTGCTATGCTCTGGAATAAATCAATCTTCAGGGTTTCTGCTGAACCACTCAAATTTTCAACAGCACCCTTGAGGTTGTTCATCATTGTTTCAGCCATTTCTTTAGCTGAATCTTTTGAGTTGACAAACGCCTGTGTTAATTCATCGAGCTTTTCGGGACCCGCTTCTATAAGTGCAAGCATGCCTGAAAGTGATTCTTGACCATACAATGTAACAAGAGCGTTATTTCTCTCTTCTTGAGTTAAACCTTCGAATGCATCCTGTAGAATTGTAATTTGGTCTTTCAGAGGAAGCATATTGCCTTGAGCATCATAGAATGAAACTCCAAGTTCATCCATCTTCTCGACCATCTTGTCAGTTGGTCTTGCAAGACGAGATAATGCTCCTCTGAGAGTTGTTCCAGCCTGACTGCCTTTGATACCGGCATCAGACATAATACCTATAGCCGCCGCAGTTTCTTCAAGAGTAATACCGCAAGCCTGAGCCATAGGTGCTACGTATTTCATTGCGTATCCCATATCATTGACTTCAGCGTTGGTTCTTGCCGCTGCTTCGGCCAAAACATCAGCAACGTGTCCGGCATCTTCTGCTTCTAAAGCAAACGCCCTGAGTGTAGATGCGGCAACTTCTGATGCATTTGCTACATCTCCTCCTGATATTGCCGCCAAGTCAAGCAATCCGGGCATAGCTTTCATAATTTCATTTACTGTGAAACCGGCAGAAGCAAGATTCTCCATACCTTCAGCAGCCTCTGTTGCTGAAAAAACAGTTTCTGCACCGAGTTCTTTTGCAAGGTCGTTAAGGTCTTTAAGTTCTTCTTCGGTTGCTCCAGCAATAGCCTGAACACGTGATAACTGTGCCTCATACTCCATACCAACATCAACAATATCTTTGCTTAAAGCAACAAGAGAGGCAGAAACTGCCGCTATTGAACCAGCAATGCCTTTGGTAAGAGTTGATGACATACTTGACAACCCAGTTTTTATCCCTGTTTGGTCAAGTTCGGTATCGATAATTACTGAACCATCAGCCATTACAAATCACCTTTCTTTCATAGCGATTTGCACGGCTCATTGGCTCAATGTGCATATATAAAAACAAACTGTTTACTTATCAAAACAGTTTCAATATTTTTCTATTTAAATTTGATGAAACTGAAAATCCGGGGTTATCATACAAGACAACCCCGGATAATTAAATTATTTTTTTACAACTTGTTCTCCGTCCTTGATAACAAGTTCAAATTCACGTTTACAGCCTCTTACACATTTAAGAAACACTCCGTGACACTCTGCGGTATCGTCATATATTGAATGTTTCGCACCGCAATATGGACAGTAAATCCATTTCCTTTCAAGAGATATAAGATTCACATAAACCCTCCAAATGCCGCACCAGCTCGTGCGACTTTTTCTTCGTGGGTAAGGTTTTCCGGAATCGCATACACTTCCTTGAGCTTTGCGATTCTTTCTCTCTCCTTTTTGTTCGTTATCTTGCTTAAATCAGCAGAACGATAACCCATAATTTCTACAATTTTGTTGGAGCTGTGAAGGCTTTTAAACAAAGCTTGAAATTTCCACCAGTGAAGAAACTCAATGTCATTCAAATCAATTCCATATTGAGATAAGAATGCTCCGAATATATACGAAGCATCGTACTCATAACTGTAAATCAGTCTGGGTTTGATTTCTACATTTCCGTTCATCTTTCTTTTGGCGGTATGAGGTTTCTTGACTCCGCAACTGTAAAAATTAATAATTGCATCTGCGGCTTTCTTTGTATCTTGAGGAATGCCATCCAAATAATACATAGCAAGCCATTCAGTCACTTTCTCTTGACTGGATTTTGTTTCGTCAGCAAGAATTTTTTCAAACATTATGCCGACCCGAAAGTCGGCATTTATGAAATATTCCTCTCCGTCAATTGTGACGGATTCTGGCAGTGGAGTAAGTAAGATATTTGCATCCATCACTTCTTGTTGTTTGCTTTAGTGGCAGCTCTTCTCTGCTGACGATTTGAAAAGCCTGAGAACGAGTTCTTTTTCTGCATAATTGCACTGTTCTGTGCTTTGACGAAAAGAAGAAACGATTCATAAGCATCATAGCAAACTGAGAGCTTATTCTTTTCCGTGCAAATTTCATTGCCTTTGCCTTCACCGAGGCAGTTGTCAAAATAATTCTTTATCAATTTGCACTGTGCCTTTATGATTTCGGAAGCAAGCCCAGTCTTGGGGATTTTGCTTTCCTCTTCTCTCATCTTATCGGCTGCAGCTTCAAGCTTTTCGGTGTATTCGGCATCCGACACATCAAACTCGTATTCCTTACCATTGTATTTGAAAACGGTTTCAATCTTCTGGCTCATATGCTCAATCTCCTTTTAAAATTAAACGTTTGCTTCAGCAGGAGTAAACTTCTTTGTTTCTCTGTTGAAAGTGCCTTTCACGATGTCAGAAACAGCTTTCATTGTACCAGTGTAAATGAGGGCGTCTGTGCCATCGCCTTTGCCTTCGGGAATGATAGCGAATGTTCTCATTGTTGCTTCGTATTCGCCTTCAGAAGCTTCCTTCCAGCAGTTTACAGAAACAATATTTCTGTGAGTATTTGAACCCACATACTCGTTATCCGTGATTTCGATGATTTCATCGACACAGGGTTCACCGGAGATGCAATCACAGCTATATGAAATGCTGGGAGCATAACCGATTACGTCTGTCTTTTCTGTCTTGTAGTTGACATACTTTCTTGTGTACTCCTTGGGGTTCTTAGTTTCAGGGAATGCTGTGAAGCCTTCACCGATAAGGTGGTAAGCTTTGGCGTCACCTACACCACACTCCATATAGGATTCCCACTGACAACGGAGTACGAGTTCGTTTGTTGCAACTTCTGACATAATCAATTCCTCCTTACTTTATATTCAAGCGAAAATAACGCCTGATAATCTTCTGTGCCGTCATCATATCTGGCGGCAATTGCAGGGTTCGACATCAACTCGATTTTGATTGCTTTTCTGTTATCATCAATCTCAGGCAAGTTAACATACGAGCCCTTATCATTTTGTTTTGACAACCAAACTGCAAGTTCTTCAAGACAAGCAGTTGCATCAAGCCTTGTAGCGGTATCTTTACCATCAATTCTGAAATACACAGCAAAATTCCATATACCGATATATGATCCGTTAACATATGTTTTCTTTTTTTCTGCAGCTGCAAGCTGCTGAATCATAAGACTCGGAGTATTTTTGCCAAGATCTTCAAGAAGAAAAAGAACGGGTTTTTGTGGCCACGAATTAAGATGGTCACGCATTACCTTAGCAATCACGATTCCATCTGTAGTAAAACTTTTATCCATAATTTTTTCCCTTCACGATTTTATCTACACCTTTTTTCCACGAAGTAAGCTTTTGAGCCTTTGCTTTTTCAAACCAAAAAGCAGAAGCTTGCGGATGATGTGCTTTTGAAAAATTAAGACCCTTTCCGTAATAATTTTTCTTTGCATAAGGAGCATTATATATCACCTTACCGCTTCCGATTTGTGTTCCTCGAATACCTGAGGATTCAAGATTTCCCGTTCTGAAAGGAACATAAGGAGCACTATCCTTCAACACTTCATTATCAAGGAACTTCTGTGCAAGAGAAAATCTTTTATTGAACCTTGCAACACAATACTGCGTATGAATAACAAGCCTGCCTTTCACTTTCCATCAACCTCAAAATGCCACATTCTTCTTGTGCCTTCATTTTTGTAACTGAAATCGATAATGCAAAATTCAACGCCTTCTTTTACGAAATAATCGTCTCCTGCATCATTTAATGTCCAGTAATCTTCTTTTGACTCAGATAAAATCCAACTCTGATAAGGCAAATAAGACCTTTTCTTTCCGTCACTCGACTTAGCAACGGTTTTGCAATCAAAGATATACAATCTTGTGTTGTCAATAGAATTTCTTCCGTGACCATCAGTGCCAACACCATAATTGCACGGACAATAGCAATGTTCAAGAATAGTTTCCTGATAAGTCGCCGTATCATTAACTTCACCGATGTAGTTTTTTATAACTACAGTATCTTTCAACAGTCGCTTACTTGCCATTATTACACCTCCGAGCATAATAATCCGCAAAAGCCCAGCGAGGCATTTTGCCAAGGCGTTTCAACTGCATTAATGTCATTGAAGAAATCGGAATTCCGTTGTATGATTGCAAAGATTGAGAATTGGAGTTGGAAGAAACTGAGTAATCTCCGAGACTTTCACTGCCAGAAGCAATAGCAGCCTCAGAAAAGCCCACGATTGAATCAACCCCTCCCTGTTCAAAAAGCATTTCAGTTTGATAACAAACAGCTTTTTTGAATGCTTCATCCATCAAGTCAATAGGGAGGGGTTTAATAATGCAAATCTCAAAAACAACATCTGAAGCTATATCGGCAAGTCTGTCAAACTCATCTTCGGGAATCTCTTTCCCTTTGAAAGTTTCATCATAAAATTCTTTGTCAATATAAGCCATAATGCACCTCCTGATTATTCAGCAGGATGCTTTTTTTCAATGTGATTTTTGAGGTCACCTTCTCTGGCATATTCCTTATCGCAATAAGGGCAGATGTGAACAGAGTTATTTTCCGAGTTTTCGGAAGGGTTTACGGGGGAATTATTTTCTGCGTTGCCTGATGCATTTTCGGAAGTCTGCGGAGTTTCATTATCCGAATTATCGGAATTATGCTGTGCATTATTATCCGAGTTTTCGGAAGGGTTTACGGGGGAATTCACGGGAGCCTTTGCAGGCCCCGCAATTTCCGTATTTTCTCCGCAGATTTCAAAGCCGTTTTTCTTGAAGCTTTCGACGAATACATCAGGAACGTACTGAGTATCATTTCCTTTTTTCATCATCTTCATAAAAACAACCTCCTGTTATCAGCCGAGAGAAAGAATCTGTGCAATGGGAATGGTTTTGTGAGAAATATATTCTCTTTCATCCTCATTCATTGAAGATACAAGTTCCCAGTTTACACCGTTTTCAAGCTCATCGTCTGTGGGGCTGAGTGAAGCCATAAACTTATTTGTGAAACTGATACCGAAAGGTGCGAAACACTTACGCTGACGGCTGTAAAGAGTATCCTGACCACCGTTGGTGCTGGGATCTCTGTCAACTTCATAGGGAACTTTGGCACCGCAATCGGTATATTCAATTGCACCGTCACCGAGAACATATGTTGTATAGACGGTTTCGCCACCTTCGCCTTCAACGGTAGGCATTGCATCATCAACGAGAACAAGACGACCGTTAAGAGTGCCGAGAGCAAGGTCTCTCTCCACACCGTTCTTGTCTGTATACTTGAGATACCCGAAAAGCTTAAGGTTTTCGAGGTTTGTTGCAACAACAGAGTGCATAAGTGCAAGACTGAACTTACCCTTATTGTCACCGCAAGCTTTCTGAATAGCACTGTTGAGTGATGTTGCATCCATATGACCGAGTTTTCCTTCACTGTTTGATACAGCCGTAACATCATATGTATGAGCTTCAACGAACTTTGCACCTTCCGCATCAGCCATCTTGAAAACACCTTTAAGAATACTGATGATGGTGTTCTGGTCAACTTCATCCCAGTATTCTGAAATCTGCTCTGCAATATCCTCAAGGAAATCATGTCCGCCCGTTACATCGTAACTGAAGTCATCTTCTGTCCATGCATTGGATCTTCCGACAACAACACGGCTATGCTTGAATGTCGCAGTCTTGTTTGACTGAATGTTTGTTGAACCATCATAGTTCTGAGGCTTACTGTTGCTGATAAGACCTTTGAGTGCAGTGGTAAGATAGTTACCGCCTGCTTGGTCCGCCATCGCCTTTGCGAGGTCGGGACGAGGACGAATCGCACGGCTCTTTATGAGCTCGTTTCTTGAAGGATTGGGGATTGTTTCGATGTAGGCCTGAAAGACCTCACCATTAAAGATTTTTTTGTCAAATACTGACGGCATAAATTTTTCCTCCCTTATTAATCATAAATAATTTTTGCATTGGGGTTTTCATTTTTGAGTTTCATCATTTCGATTAAACTCATTTTCGGGGGTTCATTGTTTTTACTTTTTGAAAACATAGGAGGCGGATCATCATCTCCTGTTTTCTGGTCGGGAACTTTAAAAGCAGCAGGATCTCTTGTCTTAAGAGATTCGAGCCATTCCTTACCGCCCAAAAATTCACCTGTTTTTTCATCGTGTTTAAAGCCCTGCTCCTTGAACTCCGCCATAGCAGCCTTTCTTGCAAGCTCGGAAGCAAATTCATACTGTGAGAAGAAACTTTCAGTCGCATGACCATACGCCTGTTCTTCAAGCTGATGCTTCAAAGACTTTGTGTCGGTATCATATTTTGTCTGCAGGTCCTGAATTTCCTGTAAAAGGTCGGCGTTCTCTCCTACCTTTTTTCTCAATTCAGCGATGTCGTTGTCACGGTCTGTAATCTGAGTCTGCAAACCGTCTCTTTCGGTAGTTAATGACTCTACCTTTTTCTGTTCATCAGCAAGTTCCGACTTTAATGATTCGACACCCTTGCCGTGTTCATCCATAATTGAGTCAATAACTTCCTTGGGGAGCTTCGCACCATTTACTTCAAGTGCTTCAAGAAACTCTCTTTTCATGGTTTTTCCTTTCTCCGATACGCTTTTTACGAGGTCGCTCTCACTCGGTCCTGCATTCATACGCCAGCAGGCAGCAATTTTTGTATGAAAAAAGGCACCTTCATCCACAAAAGATGAAAGTGCCTTGATTCAGCATATCATTTTGTTTCTCTTGATAGAGAGTGTGGCAGGGACGGTTGGATTCGAACCAACGAATCACGGAGTCAAAGTCCGTTGTCTTACCGCTTGACTACGCCCCCATATAAATGCTAACGAACATTTATTGATGATTTATGTTCGTTAAAATTACGGTTTTTAAAGAACTTAATCTAAAAATGGGTATAAAAATAGCCGAATCCGTACAAAAGTACGAACTCGGCTTAATTACACTTTTGGTTATTAAATTACGATTTTTGCTGAAATATTACGGTTTAGAACCAAAAAAATACGGTTTTGATTCTTACGTTACTCTTCAAAAACTTATCTATTGGTTTTATCGAAGAATTTATCAATAATTTCTTCCCATTTATATGCAATCGGTAACGGTTCACCGTTACCATCAAAAGAAGCAACTTGATAATGTTCAGTAATCGCATCATATATATCGTCAAGTTCATCATCTGTATAATCTTTATCATCGACTAAAATAATGTTTATTTCTTCCAACATTTCGTTTTGCTGAACATCAAATATACTACGAATATTTCTCATATCAACTCACTCCTTTCTTTTTCTTTAATTTTTCAGCTTTACTTGAAGATGTAGACCAAGTTGTAACTAATTTACCTGTCTTAACATTAATTACAACGGTACTTTTCTCTCCAATAAACTGTTGAGAATCATCTATTCTTATTTTATCACTTTTAAGAGGATTTGTCAACGCATTAAGAATATCTGAAGCACTTTCTCCTCGTGCTATTGCTCTACTTCGAATATGTATTCCAACTTCATTGACTATTACTCCTGTTGATGTTTTTGCACCAAGCAAAGAATTAAATTCTTGTGCTTTCTTGTCTACATCAGCAACTTTTTTGCTGATGTTATTATCATATTCTTGTGTTTTTAACCTCTCTTTTAGAGTTGGTAACGAAGTTTGCTTTGAAAAATCATCATATATTCGTTCATATTTTTTCAGCTTTTGCGAAGAATCATTAAAGCTTGTTTCAAAGTCAACTTTTTGCTTTTGATCCTCTGTGCATTTTAAAGCTTCATCATAAGCAGCAAGCTTACGACGTTCATCTCGCATTTGACGTTCCATAGCTCTTTGTCTTTGCTCAGCTTCATACTGAGGGATTTCCTCTCCGTCATATGTAACAGTTCTGTTGTTAAGTTCTTCAAGATATTTATCAGTATATGCTCGTGTACTTATACCTTCGATAAAGGGATACCAATCGTGACGACAGTTTATGCCTTTGAAGCCACCCGGATCACCATAACCAATATCTGATAAAGACAAATATTTAGTATTATCTCCCGAAATGCTTACAATTTGTCCTTGCCATTCCGCATGAGAAGGGCGTGCACCTGCATGAGCTGAAATTTCCATAAGGTCGGTCTCCATTTCTCTTGCATTTGCTAAAGAAATCTCGCCCGTAGTTTGAGAAATACCGGTCATAACTGCTCTACGAACAGCAACTTCAATCTTATCTCTTTTTCCGCTCGGATATTCAACATAAGAACCTGTTTCAGCAACACTTTTAATAGCTTCGTTAATCGCTGTGTTTGGATCCATTGCCCCGGATGTAATTTGTAATTCTGCAAGAGCACAAGCGTCAATAAATGTTCTCTGCGCTCCAAGAGCAGTTGTCATAGTGAGATTATGTAAAGAACCGTTTGTTTTTGCTATACCTGCATTTAAAACGCTCATTGCTGCAGGTGACATTGAAAGTTCTCTCGGTGTCTTTCCTGCAGCACGATATATCTTGTTGTCAAAATCAACAGATTTTATTCCAGCTTTTCTAAAAGCCTTTTTAACAACTCTTTTCGATGTACCCGAAGATTCTGCTACACGTGAAACAACATCATCATAAAGCATTCCTGCCTGCAATTCAGATTCTATTTGCCATTTTGCAGTTTCAGTAATCTTTCCTTCGTTCATCATTATTCTGCGAACAATATCTCTTGTTATTGTCTCATCAAGTTTACTATATAATTCAACAGCTTCATCAGAACAGTAAAAATAATACTCGGGAGTTAACATTTAATCACATCCGTTATACTGAATGCCAATCATCTTTTTCTTCTTTTGCAACGGCCGCTTTTGCAGTTTCTTCCGATTCACCATACCATTTTACACGATATTCCCATTTCTGCATTATTCCTATACGAACCTCATTCAAATCTCTGGCCCTTTCGGTTTCACTGTCAACAATGATGCTGTCATCCCAAACGTCATTGATTTCATATTTTCCCGACGGAGAAAGTTTATACAAATCTGCATATACATTCATTGCGGCAACTAGATCATCAAGAGTTTCTTTGAGTGCCTTTTGAATATCCTTAACAGTTGAATAAGAACGTTGTTTTGAAGCTTTTATTTCTTCAGCTGTTTTTTCTATCTGTTGAGGATCTGAAAATGTTCCGTAAGCAAGTCCACAGTTGAACTCTATTCGCTGTAAAATAGCATTCAGACCAGCTTTAAGCGATGCATCTCTGAATGCAGGTGAATGAAACTTAGTAAGAGTGCCGTTCTCTTGCTTGCTTTCAAATTCCGTTATCCAAAACAGTCTTTCTTTACCCGAGGGAACAACAGGTTTTCCGTCTTTATCAATCGGAAAAGCTTCTCGTGAAGCTTCTACCATAAGTTCCCCGCCTTCGTACTCCCATAAGTATCTTTCCCATTGTCTGTCAGCTTCATTAATTTGAGGTACTGCGCGACTGTAAACAGAAACACCAAGCGGTGAATGCGGGTCCTCACAGTTTCCTGATGGAACAGCAAAATATGAGAACAAAGGAACCTTAACATTTTTTATATGCTGTTCTTCTGTAAGACTACTCCATTCTTCAACTTCTGTGAGAGAACAAGGTTTTCCTTTGGTGTCCTGCTTATATGAAACAAATGCTTCATTTGTGACAACATAATCGCTGTCGGTAAACTCATGCTTTTCTATTCTGTGATAGTATTTGTTTCCAACTCGTTTATGTTCCACAAAAGCACATTTCGTTATTTTACCTTTGCTGTTAAAAGCAAGAGGATAAAAATCATTGGCAATACAAACATCAACTGCAATGTTCTTACCGTCTATGTAAGGTTTAAACATCACTCCACCGCAAGCACAGCCATATTCTGTGTATCTTCTTATATATTTCAAGAAAGGTTCAAACTGCTTAGATAAGTAATCGGCTCTTGTGTTTTCCGACTCTTCATTCCCAGGAACAACAATTTTATATTCAAGTTCCAAGGTTACAAGACGGGCAAATTCAGATGCTATTGCCGCAGGAAGTCCAAGTGTTTTAAAATCATCATCAGAGTGAACCGAAAGCATATACATCGAAAGCCATTTTTGGATAGCTCCAGTCATAACATCAGTTGTATACGAGGCATTTGCCACTTCTTTATCTTGAAAAAGTACATTGCTTGCCATTGAGCGCACAACCTTTCTTAATCTGTTTTTTAATCGTTCAAACATCAGTTACCCTCCGATTTCGAAAAGGTTGGCAACAATCTTCTGATGTCTTTTTCAAACGAATATTCAAAGCTATCAAGAGTATCAATATCTGAAGTACCATTATCCAACCTCTCCTTTTCAATTTTTTTAGGATCCCAAACAGCTGTTCCCAAAGCTTCAAGCAATGTTTCGCAGAATTCAGTATAGTAAAATCTGTTTTGTGCCATTAATGCACTTAAAGCGAATATACGGTCGTTTATCGGCTCTTTAAGTGCAGATTTAACAGGAATATAAGCTAAGCCAGCAGTTGCAAAAGCTTTTTTTATTCCTCTAATCAACACTGGCTCTGCAGAATCACATCGTATTTGAGTAACAAAACCAAAAAGTTTAATGACTCTTTTGGTAAAATTAACAACCAATTCCGCAAGCATTTCCGGGTCAATATCTTCTTCCTTTTCATCCAAATGTCTTTCAGATGCTAAGGCGATAAGATTTTTAAAATTACCTTCTATTCCTGAAGCAACAAAAGCGTGTCCTGAACCTGTCCCACCAAAATCGACACCGACTGTAATGCTACTAAAATTTTTGGCAATTCTAACATTTTCAGAAGATATAAAATGTTTTCTTTCTTTTGAATCTGTTGCGGCATATTCAGCAGCAAGAGAACGATAGATCAATCCTTCAGCAATACATCTGATTCCGAGAATGTCTCGTTGATGCCAAACAGAACCTATTTCATACTGACTTATTAGTGCATCTCGTCTCTCTTTAGGAACATTGATGTTATCGAAAATAGTGAAATGCTCGTAATTAACGCCACCAAGGAGTTTACCTTCCTTTGCATTTGCTATATATTTGTCGATATAATCAACATAAATAAACGATTTGGGATGATCGGGGTTCAAATCCCAAAAGAATTTACGTCGTTTTGACGCGAGTGTACGATTAAAAGCTTCTTTAATCGAATTGTCGTGATGAAGGTTGATTTCAGTTGCTATCCACATTCCATATGAATTACCACGAATTTTTTTGAATGAATTCGCAAGAGCTGCGCCTGCAAAAATAACAACTCTCTCTTTATTCCTCGTTGAAGGACCTTTAATTACAAGACAATCGTTACCTTTGTATTTTCCCCACTTGCACTGTCCTCTGAATATTGCTTCGAGACCAAAACCATTTGCATCACCGATATTCAACTTTGCGTTTGCAGCTGTACTGCCGGTGGCAAGATGCAGTTTATCTTGAGTGGTTTTTAATTCATGAGCAAAAGCATAAACATTATCTATTGTTTTACCCGCACGAACTGCACCTTCAGCAATGTTATATGTATTTGAAGCACAACTACGAATGTAATCTTTATGCTTGTCTCCGAAATTAAACGGAATTGTTTTTTTCTTCTTGTATATCTTCGCCATAAATTTCACCGTCTATATCGTCGGTATCTTCAATCTCAGTTTCACCCTCACCGATTTGCTTCATCTTTATTTCAAGTATTTTTGCATCATATCCCATACGGTGTAAAAGCATAATAGTTCTTTCTTTTTGACGTTGAACAGATGTTAGTTCCCTTTCAAGACGAAGAACAATACTATATGTTGCTTCTGTTTGGGTAGTTACATTAACGTCTTTTCCGAAATATGAAATTTTGTCTTCATCTCTTTTGGATTGACGCAATTTCTCATACCTTTCTTTTTGCTCTTGTTCATCTTTCGCAAAAACCTTTTTTGTTTCATTTGATATTATATATTGAACGGCTTGTCCGCCGGGCATATCAGTATATTTCTTAATTGCCTTAAGAAGTCTATGTTCTCTGACAGTCAGTAAAGCAAGTTCATCAGTTAATATTTCCTCTGAATCTGTTGGAACGGAATCAAACAATTCTTTCTCCTCTTCCGATAAATTACTTCGAAGGATTTTTGAATAACCGCCGTGCTTTAATGCGTTAGAGTTCCCGGAAGGAGCTCCACCATTATTGCCTACGGCGTTAACATTTCCTTTTTGACCGCCACGTTTTTTCTTTTTTTCTTGCTCAATTGTTTCTGTTCGAGTGTTCGGGTCATTAGGTTTTACCCATTTGTATGTACTTTTCCAACGTCGGATGGTAGATTCAGGTGTGTCAAGCTTTGCGGAAATCTCTTTATATGAAAGCCCTTTTTTAAAGAGCGTTTCAGCTTTAAATCGCTTTTCGTTCGGCTTTGACATCTTCACCACCTCTCTTTGGTAATCGTGTTATTTTGGTAAAAAACTGCCTGCATTAAGCATTAAGCGTCATGCAGGCAGAAAAAATGGGAATCAAATCTTTGTGACAAACTGTGCGGACGAATATTTGTTATCTTTGACCATCATATTAAGAAAATCCTCACGGGTAAAGTTTGAAAGACGGAATATTTCCTCAGGTCGCATTCCAAGTTGTTTTCCGATTTCCTCAACTGTTTTGCCTTCATCAATGAGCCTTTGAACAATAGCTTTCATTGGTTCAAGCAAATGTGTACCTCTGGCACGGTTATGAGTAACGGTGCCGTAAATATTCCCGCTTTCATCTTCGTGACTTACAATAACAACAGGAACTTTGCCACCAAGCATTGAGAAAAGCGGTTCTTCTCCTGCAACGGTCCAACGATGGAAACCGTCAATGATTGTCATATCGGGTCTAACAACAATAGGAAGTGTCCATCCGTTTGTCAAAATAGATTGTGTCAAAAGCTTAAGGTTTTCCTTTGACACCTTGTTAGGGTTGTAATCATTTGGTCTGAGTTTGTTTCGCTCGATCCATTGCAGCGTACCGAGCGGAGCAAACAATTTATCATTGTTCTGCATTACTGGTTTTCTCCTTTTCGGTTTTTTTGGCTTCATCAATATATCGGCCGTATATACGCTGATAAAGAGCACGGTATGTTCTTAACTTTGGGTCGCCCGAAATAACTCCTTCATAAATAGCTTTACAGTCTTTGTTGTTGGTGATTGCAGAAGTTGATATGAAAAAGTTTCTATAATACTCTGCCACTTTTCTATGGTGAGCATTTGGAAAATTCCTATCCATATCGCTGAAAAGCTTTTGTAGTTCTGCTTTATAATCTCTCTCGACACCTTTTTCAAGCTCTTTACGAGCCTTTGTTGAGCGTCCGAACATTTCAGAATCCCAATATAGAGCAGCAATATATGCATTAGGCTCACGCCTTATAATTCGCTCCATAAGGTCAGGGTAATATTCATTCATCTTTACAAGGCTTTTTGCTGTATCGATTGAGAAGAACTGCGAAACCCTCAAATGTCTTTTACCCGTTCCAGACTGCCAAAGAAACAGATATATTTCGGGGATTTCAACACGTTCATTGAGAAGATATAACCATACATCATTATCCGTCCAATCATATATAGGGAATATTTGCAGACGTTTTGTGACGTTGGTTCCTGCTTTAAACATATTTGCCATATACTGCAATCTTTGTACTGATTCCGCCATTCTGACGCCTGTCATTGTTATACCGTCAATGCTTGTTCTCGGTAAAAAATCTTGATAAGCATCTATTCTCGGTCGGAGCTTGTGATGATTGCGTATTGCAAATGCTGGAGGCTGTCTTACCCATACATCCTGTTTTTGGCTATCCCAACAAATGAATGTTTCATCATTGGAAAGCTCATTAAAACAGTTAAAGTGTTTTACCTCAACGCAGAACCAATCAAATTTTGCTCCAACCATAAGGAATTTCTTTCGCCATTCCATAACAGTTTTCTCAATACAAGGAAATATTGCTTCCTCATCGATAAACTGTACTGTAAGCTGTTGCGGGTTAATTTGTCCTTGCTGAATGAGAGTAAGAACTATATGAGCAAGACAAAGGCTGTCCTTTCCGCCTGAAAAAGACATATAAACTGGTAATCCATTCCTGAACACATTGATTATCCTGCGTTTTGCTGCAGCGAGAACATCAATGTCTGCAATACATCGTTTTACAGCCATATTTTCTCACCGCACTTCGGACAAATGACAAAGTCGCCCTCCGGCTCAACTTCTGTTGAAACTGTCTCCGTTGGGCAACCTTTTTCAGGAGGGACACTCGTTATGGGTGTGGTTATTGGTTTGGGTGACTCAATGGCGGTATTCTTCTTGTCGGCATTTTCTCTGATAGCGTTTATCTCTTCTTCATCAAGCACGCCGTAGTTTGAAATACGCTCGGTAACCTCTGCTGAGCTTTCCACCATTGAAGCAAGGATATCCTCGTCGAAACCAGGGATATCGAGGTCGTCCTGTAAATCTTCAAGGAATGAATTAAGAGTATCGAGATTATCAATACCCAAACTGAAAATCTTATTGTCGGCAATCATCAGTTTCTTTTTGTCGTTTTCACTGAGATTGTCAATCTTGTAAACAAATGCAGTTTCTATTTCAGCTCGTTTAAGAGCTTCTACAAGACCGTTACCGGCAAGAACCACATTGTTTTCATCAATAACAACAGGTCGTATTTGACCGAACTTTTTTATACTGCGAACAAATTCATTTATCTGCTTATCAGAATGAATTCTCACATTTTTTTCGGGAGATACAAGACTGTTTATAGGAACGCTGATCACATTCACAGAGCAACACCTCCCAAAAAGGCTTTTGCACTGGGAATATATTCAGCTGCTTTTATGACAATTGATTTATCGATGTCATAAACTTCTTGCCATCCGTTTTCAACAGAACCGGTCCATTGTCTTGCGGGCCAAGGATGGGTACCGCAAAGATAGCCGTTTTTCCATTCATAAATCGGAGGCAATGAAAGTTTGTTATAGTATATATATGCTAAAAGGTGTTCGTGAGACCAATCCGACAACGGACTATATCGCGTAACACCTTTTCCATCTGTATATAAATTGTCGCCTCTGCCAACGTAATTACCGTCAGCTTTACGGCGACCAAGAAGAATCATATCAAGATTGTTTTCTTTGAAATACTGCCTTTGTGCCTTATGCTGAACAATAGCAAACCAATGTGCGGCCGTAGCACTATCTTGTGGAAATATGAGTGACTGATGCTTTGCAAGCCATTCAATATCATATCCGACGTTTATAACTGTGCATCCGCTCGGCTTGTTATCTTCCACCCATTTCATAAATGCAGGATATTCCAAATTACAAACAGCAATCATGCTATCAGTAATACCTGACTTCTCACAGATATCACCAAGAACAATGCTGTCTTTGCCAGCGCTCCAGGCATAAGCACATTTCTTTTCTGCCTTTTTATGCCTTATTTCTGCAACCGTTTTTTCGGTAAGTTCAATTATTTCATCTTTAGAAACAACCGTTTCGATATTTGCGACAGCTTCAAGCCATTCATCGTTGCTTGCCTTTTGCTTTCGTTTAAGCATTTGCTTTCACCTCCCTCTTGGAGAGAATGAGAGCAACCGTACCTGAAAGAGTAACAGTAAGCAAAGAACCTATTGTTTTATAGATTGCAATATTAGCTAATGAGCCGTAAGCGAAAATAGGTAAACCGATTATCATCGAACAAAGCACACCGATAAACACACCTTTTGGTGTCAGCTTCTTATCTTTCAATGACAAAATTGTTGTGAACAGAGTTGAAGCTCGGAGCGTACCATAAAACATAAACAAATGAGTAACCGTCAGACCGGGAATGTTGGCTATGAGAATGGCTATTGCCAAAAGAGCAAGCATTACGATTTTTGAAGTTTTGACATTTTCCTCACTTGTTTCTTCCTTTTCTCTATCCGTTGTAAGTGATGCAACCGAACATAGATTTGAATCTACAGTCGAAAGCAGACCGGAAAGAATCATAAATAGGAACGGAATAAGCACCCAAGAGGGTAACATATTCGATATAAATTCAAAATTAACCATACTTGAATCAGCAGCTATAAATCCCGAACCTGCAGCTATATATCCAACACAGCCAAGCGACAGAGGAACAAGGCCAAAAAGTAACGCTCCGAAGAAATATGCTTTTCCGATACTCTTTTCACGGATTGAAAATGTTCGCTGCCAAAAGCTTTGGTCACCGAAAGGACCTGAAATCAAACCTATCGCAGTAGGCAATCCAAACGCAAGAAATACATTAAGTCCGTTTTTGTCAAAAAGGCTTCCAAAATCACCAGTAAGACCATTTAAACCTTGAATTAATGTTGTAACCCCACCGCTTTCAGAAAGCAACCATGGAGCAATCAAGGCACAACCTGCGAGAATTATAATCATCTGCACAACATCAGTTATAACAGAAGCTTTTATGCCGGAGAACTGCGAATAAGAAAAAGCGATTACTGCAAGAATAATCGTCAGTAGCCAAAACGGAATACCAGTGATAGTACTGAGAATTTTACTGCCTGCGAGAAGTTGAACAGCTGTCGAAAGTACAGTAAGACTGCCAAGCTGAAATTGATATATATGCTTAACTTTACTGCCGTACTTATTTCCCATGTACCCGGATAATGTGATTCCTTCAGGCATAACCTTTCGCATTTTCTTAGCGAACGGGATATAAATAATCAAACAAAGCACATTCGGCACAAGGAACCAGAAAAGACCCGGTAATCCGTTTACGTAAGCCTTTTCAGCAGACGTAAACAACGAAGGTGCCCATATCCAGGTTGCGGCAATACTGAAAACCGATATAATTCCGCCGATATTACGGTCGGCGACATGGAAACTTGTTCCTTTGCATTTCTTTGTGAACAGCAAAGTTGCCCCAATCATAATTAGGGCATAGATTGTGAGTACGATGATTCCGTACAAGATTTTTCCTCCTTCTTCACGAAGTCAACACATCGTGGGAAGAAGCAAACCACCTTGCCGTTGAGTCCTCTTGTTAAATTCCAAACACACCTTTGACAGTCTGCTTGTTTTTGATTGTTGCCGGGCATTCTCACACCCCCTTTTTGCATAAAAAAGTACCAGCATTCGGGCGAGAATGCTGGTAGGCGAAAAGCTTATAGAATTTTACGATATAATTATAACACGACAGTTGTCGCACGTCAAGGCAAGTTTGTCGCACGTTACTCAATGAGGCTGTTTATACCGAAAATAAGGGATGCAAGCATTTCTGTGGCCTTTTTTACATCTCTATAAACCGTACTGCGGTCGATAGATTCTTCAACAGCGATTTCATCAACGGTCTTTGCTTCGTCGGCAAAGTATAAAGCATATATAACACGGTAACGACGTTTATTTTCATCTCCCGAACGTTCACACCAAATGTTATACGTTTCTACCATTGCTTCAATGTGTGAAACCATCACAGCAGTTCTTATTGCAGAATTCTTTATAGCTTCTACAGTGCTTTCAGCCTTTGCAAACTGCTTGTCCGACATCATTGCTAGGATGTCAAATATAGATTCCTCACAATCTGCGGCGGAATAAATTGATTTTTCTGAATGTACTTTAAACATTCGAAAATTCTCAATAAGCAGTTTGGTATTATGTAAGCGGTTGTCTTTCGCCTGCTTTCGAGCCTTGTTACGCTCAAACTCAATCTGCTTTTGTGCGGCTTCGATGCCCGCACGCACTGCAATTTTAATTATATGTTCCGGTGAGAGTTCTTTTCTTCCCATTTTTGCTCCTCCTGTTTATTGACATAATTTAAAATACAGAGTAAAATATATGTTGGTTATTGATTTGGGGGAGCACAGAGCTCTCTCATTTCTTTTTATGTATTATTGAGCATAGGCAACATTGCAGGAATCGCTCCTGAAAGATATGCAGCTTCAATTTGAGGTTTCATAAAATCACCTACGGTACCGCCTCCCGGAAGAACGATATTTGCCATAAATTCATCCTCAAAAACAGAAATACCACATTCAACAGCTTCAAGCTTTGCCTGGATAACGAGTTTCAATGCTCTCCATCTTTGACGGCAAGCCTGCTCCCATTCGGTATATTGACTATTCTCGGTGCGTTGTCTGCCCGTAGGAGTTAATCTGAATTCTTCAATCTTCGGCAACGGCAAAAGAAATTTAACCTGTCTGTCATTCATTGTAAATCCGATAAGTGCCTGTCCATTTGTGGTTGCATATGCAAAATTATCGGCGCCATACTTAATAAGTATTTTCTCAATTTCAAGGCGAGAAACTTCACTCGCTACATTCGTGTTCTTGGCATACTGTCCTGCCACTTGTTACACTTCCTTTCGGTTCCCAACGGTCGCATTTGCAATCGTTGGGGTTTATTTTTCCGGGCATAAAGAGAATATTTGTTTCCAAACATTCATAATCTGCATTATCTCTTTCGGACTTGATTAAATTTTTACAACATGTGCAATTACTTAAATTTGAAAACTTTGAGTCATTCTTTATCGAATCCATTTATATTTCCCCATACAGATTTTTTTCTTACACCGTAACTACAATAATCTTCAGGTCTTAGCGGTGTCACATCGTCTCTCCACATCGAAGGCGAACCGCTTCGATTACAAAAACCACCTTTTTCTTTGTCAGCCCGATAATTAACACAGTTTGCACACCTAACAACATTGTCCTGTGTATCGATATCAAAAAAACGTGCGCCGTTGTCCTGTAATACTTGATACATTCCTTTTGCAAACACATCAACAATGTTTTCCTCGTCTTCGATTTCAAGACAAGCATGCTCTCTTATTCCGTGAAATATTTCGTGAAGCAAAGTAATACATTTATGCTGATGCCCATTACCTCTTGTTGTTGATAATTGAATAATATTGTTTTCGTAGTCAATTTTGCCATAGCAAACACGAGAGCCGTCATTTACCTCTGATTTGTGCTCAACAAAATATTCTACGCCACCAATTCTTACTTTTTCAGGAATCTTCAATATAAACACCTCTCTATATTTTGTTACATTTCCTGTTTTTTGTCATTAATATATAAACGGCAAAAGCAGGTGATTTTTTGACTATATCAGCTGAGGAAGCAGTTACATACCGCATTCCGCTTCCTGTAACTGAGATAATGTTGTTCCCGAATGGTGATGCTTTTCCGATTTGTCCCCGATGCGGAATCACCCTTGCCCGAACGTATCAGAAGTATTGCGACCGCTGCGGTCAGTGCCTCGATTGGAAAGGCTTCTCCCGGGCAAAGGTTATACGGTGGAAACTGAAGGACTAATCCTTCGAACCTTTCATAAAAGTGTTAAGTATATTCTGCCTGACATCATCAGGAAGGTTGGTTTTGGTACCGACATTGATGTCGGTCGCATCCATTTTCGCACCGCAGTTGGGGCAGAAGTTTCGGTGTTCTGTGCATATTTCTGCATCTTCATGGCATACCGAACAAGTACCGTAATTTTCATAAAGCGGCATTCCGCCTTTACCCCAACCCAGCCACTCTCCGTGAACGACCTCTGCCATTTCACCTTCAACTTCTTCAAAGAACTCGGAAAACCATTGACGAACATATTTAAGTTCATATGAACTGTATCCGATATACCACTCTTTTTTTGCGGTGTCATAGTAAGCAATACTGTAATACGGCTTGTCTATTTCACCAGTAACAATTATTTGAGGATGAATTGCTTTGATTATTTCATTTTCTGGCATATTTTCATTTTTTATTGCTTCAATTGCAGTAAGGCGATTAATTGTTCCACCAGCCATATCACTCTACCTCGCTTTCAAGCCATTTAATTAAATCAAGACCCACACTTTCATTTGAACAGTCTTCACATTCATATAAACCCGTTCCTTTATATTTAGGGTCTGAGTGATGACAACCATAAAATGAGCAGCCATAACAACCAACTTCGTGAGTTTCATTTTCGTCAACCATCGACTTGATGAATTCTGCCATTTCTTCAATACTCATTGCTTTTATTCGGTCAAAGTTCGTAACATTTTTATCCGTCTTGTTCCAAGGCTGAAATTTTCTGATTTTCTCAAGCAGAGAACCGGCATTGCCGTCAAAGCAGATTGCTCTGTCATCGATGTAAACGATTGCCGGGGGCTTTTCTTTGAGGATTTTATCTACCTCAATATCGTGCTTCTTGAGGTATTCGGTAATTGCCATCTGTCCGTAATAATTTTCGCATCGTGTCGAAACAACAACAACCTCATAGCCAGCTTCTCTGATTTTCGCTATGGCTTCTTTTATACCTTCAACAGGCTCATCGGGAATTATGGTCGTTCCTTGCCAACCACTTTTGTAACTGTGAATTACACCGTCAAAATCAAATACTACTGTTTGTTTCATTATTTATGTGTCCTTCCTTTCACCATAGCTACAGAAATCATCGGGTTTGGTACAATTTTTCATTCCCGCAAGAGGAGCACTCCAACGGCTACAAACATTGCCGAAAGTAACACCGCCCCAATTCTTACAATCCTTACACTTTATAACCTCAGACACATCAGCTGCAGGTTGTATTTTTATAAGGTTAAGAATACCGTTTATAAGAGTTTGACTACCTCTTAACATTAGGAAGTTCTTGACTAAAGGTGATGCTTCAATTCTTTTTAATAATGCTGCACGGCTTATGTGTTCGTCTGTCTTTATGTCAGCCATTGTCGGCACCTTCTTTCAACGCTTTTTCCGCTTCTTCTTTTGCGTTGTCGCCAACAAATATGATTTTTCCAATTTGATTATCTTGCCAAACGGTGGAAAACTTTTTCCCATCTTTACGAATTCTGTATCCTCCAAACATAAAATGTTTGTCTTCAAATTGATGAATACCGTTTACAGTATATTCGTAAAGTCTTCCTGTACGCGAAATTGACTGCACCTTGTCGCCCACCTTGCAGGGTGGCACAATAGCATTTTCAAGACGGCTCATACAGTAAGTAAGAAGGTTTTCCGCATCTATAAGCTTATTTACAAGTTCAGACTCACCTTCTCGTTTACCGATAACAATCTCGGCATCTGATATCATTCTTTTAACCTTGAGCATATCTGCTTTTATTTCATTCATCATCGTTTTTCGATCCTTTCTTTAAGTTTTTGAATGTTCCAATGATTCCACGGCTTTATGTCCATTTTTGCAACTGTTCTTACAGCCGGGCTTAAAAATGCCAGTCCACCATTTTCGTGTAATTTAACAGCAAAGATACATTCTTTACGCAGAATTTCAAATTCTTCTCGGGAAAGCGTAACTCTGCAATAATAATCAAGCTTGTCTTGGTATTCATCATCGATTGTTTTGAGGTCCTTGAAAACGGCGGTGTTGAACTCTTCTTTGAACTTTGGAAGATTCGCAAAACGAACTACAGGTTTTCCACAATTTGGACAGAACTTGAAAGACTCTCCAAAATACAAGGGAGTAAGAACTGATTGTTCAATTTTTACATGATATTCACATTCGCTACACTCATGATAAAGGTAGGTTGTGTTCCTATAAACGGGTGTATATATTGCATCACTCATGTATGCTCACTGTCCTTTTTAATTTAACTTATAAGAATTACTTGCAGATTTCATTCTGCATTGTTGTTATGCCATTTCTGTATAATTTTAGTTCTCTCAGAAATAGAAAGCGAATCGGCAAATATAATGAATTCAATTGATTTGTAATAATCGCCGTTTTTTAGTCCTTTTATTTCACAAAACTCCTTAAAATATGGCTGTTTATTTTCAAGATTTTTAATTTGAATTTTTTCACAGCTCATTAAGTCTTATGCTCCGTTTCTGAGGTTGTTGCATTTTTTGCATCAACCATTTCTTTTATCAACAATCGAAAATCTTTTTCCAATTCAGACAAGAGTCTATCCTGTGCTATGTATTCAATATTTCTTTGTAATTGAGACATAGTCTCATAATCTGCCATACCGTGTTTTGTAAGCGATTGAACTTCCCAGACACTTGTCATTTCAGAAGTTGTTCCATCGGGGTATTCGTCGGTATCGTTTCTCGCTTCATCAGCGTGCTTGTGAACACCCGAATATCTTTCAAGCAATTGAGATATTTTGTCTGCAAATTCTTTGACTGTTTCGGATTTGACGTTCAAAAGTTGATGATTTAAATCAAGCAACACCTCGCCTTCGTCACGTAACTTTTGCTCAAGTTCGTTAATCTTTGTGTTTTTGCGTTTGATAAGGTCAAGGGCATTTTCTTTACATATCCGCTCACAACCTATTTCTCCATAATAAATGCATTTTTTACAATCTTCAAAGTTTGAGACTTGTATGCAACACTCCAAAGCCTTTATAATCTCGTTATCTGTCATTCTGTTACCTCCAGTTTAGCGCCACAATGCAAGCAATATAAAGCTCTTTTGGGTGATTTTTTCTTGCATTTTTTGCAATACTTTTCTTTGATGTAACGCCAATTAACAGTATCGTCGGGAGTGGAAACTGCAAGAAAGTCACTCAATTTAGGCAAACAATCATCACAAACGTGACACATCAGTTTGGGTGAAGATACAGAAGTATGTCCATATGCAATGTAAATTTTGTTCATTTCCCTTTTCGGATGCTTTTCACCACATATTGCGCATTGGTCTTCGTAATAAATATAACTCATTTTTCTCTGCCCTCCTTCGGATGCTCAACAGCCTTGTAACCGTAGCTGTCACAGAAGAAAGTGCCGAGACCTTCCGCATAAACGATATCCGAAACACTCATTCTGCGCCCCTTGTATCCTTCGGGATGATGAAGGTTGAAAATAGTGTAAATATCGTCAAGTCTCTTTGCCTCGACCTCACCTTCAAAAACAAGCTCATAGCTGTCATAATCAATGCCGCCGTGATTCAGAACAAAATCAGCGTTCATAAACATCAGATTGTTTTTGTCTTTTTCGGATGATATCTGAAAAAGTTTCACTTTCATTATGAATTACCTTCCTTTAAATGTGTTTTGCAAAAATCAAAGTTGCCGCTTTTTACTGAACATTTATCACAGATTGGCTTACTGCAGGTTATGACCCGCTTGGGGTTTATTCTCGGGTCATAACCTAAATGATATGCTCTTGGACCATGTCCGACATATTGAACTGTAGCTATCGGAAAATCGCAAAGCTTGGTAGCGGGTCTTTTCTGGCATATGGAGCATCGGGGAACAAACTGAAGAATATTACTCATTATTGTTCTCCTTGTTCTTTGATGCAAATTCGCCATCCCAGACATCCTCAAAGTCCATCAAATCATAATTAAGATAGATTCCTTTTTCTCGGCACATTTCGTTCAATGCTCTTACACAAGGTCTGCCGTATGCGTTATCAGTGCAATAATCACACATAGAACCGTGGCCACATTTTCCGTAAGGTGAGCTATCGTCGTTGATATGTTTATCGTTACTCCATTTCTGAAATCTGTTTTCCCAGTTTCGTTTCTTCTTATCATCGACTTTTGATTGAGCGTTTGATTCATCGGAGAAAAAACGAAGTTGTTCACCCATCATCCTCAACCTCATCCCATTCGATTGCCTCACCGCAGAAAGCACATTCTTCATCGAACTTATCCAACTGTTCACCGCAACAAGGGCAGTAATACCATTCACCGCCACGGTCATTTATTTTAACATCGGGTTTGCTCATTCTGTTACCTCCAACAGGGTTATCGTGTATGTTGCCGATGTTCCTTAATTCATTACTGCAATTCAAATAAACCATAGTGTTATAATCGGTCATATCCTTAACCTTAATTGTGTCTATTTTCGATTTGCCGATACCGTCACTTGAAATGCACTCCACAATATCACCCTCAAAAATCGGTCTACCCTTCCAATCCTCTTTTGAGCGTTTGCCGCCGTTTTCAGGATATAAGAACAATGCCTGTTCATCGGTGGTGAGTTCTTCCCATTTGGTATTGTCATACAACCCTGTGAACTGTCCAACGGTTTCGGGAATTACATATCTACATTCTCCACGCATACCTAAAATGCGGTAGTCCTTATCTCTTTTACCATCTTTTGTGGTTTCTCCGTATTCGATATGTATACTTCCCTCAACCCATTCTTTGTCATAGGTCTTTCCTCTGAAACAAATCTTTCTCATACCGATTCACCTCACAAGTCTTGGATTGTCAAAACAGTTGCCGATAATTTCAACGGAATCGATGCAACAACCACAATTACAACCGTCACAACAATATTCCCATGTAAACGGAACGAAGCCGCCCTGTTCGGTATCGAAAGTAACAACCTTCTTTTCTGTAAGTTCTTCACCATCGGCTTCGTAATGAACCTTAACAATGTGATTTGTAAAAATCTTTTTACCGTTTTTGTCAATTTCGTTTATGTACTGAGAAATAGTTTTAGGGTCAACCTCAATCCAACCTGTTCCCTCAACCCAAAGCGATGCTTCGGCTACCTTTGTAACGGGATGTTTGCTGAACTGAAGAATACTGTCGCTTTCAAGCCATTCTCCGTTATCTTTGCGTTTTGCTTTAAATAAGAGTTCCATTATGTTTTCCTCCTTTTTAATGCCATATAGCCTTAAGTTCTGGCATACGGTCAAGCATAATCATTTTTATTGCGTTAGGCTTCAAACAAGGAATATCACGCTGAATGGCATTGTATTTTTGATTGACTTCTTTAACGACTGCCAAGACCGCTTCTGTTGTTTTACAATTACGAGAGTTACTGATTGAAAGGATTTCCGCAAGAAGTTCAGAGATGAGTTTTGTTGCCGATTCTGTTTCGCCCGTTTCAACCTCTGTGCTTATTGCAGTACCGTACTTTTCGATATAGTCTTTTGCTTTCATTTGATTTTCTCCGATTCTTCAATAAGATTCTGAATTCGCTGAACATCATCTATTAAAGATGAATAAATGCAGTAATCAACCGCAGGGTGAACCTCGTTATTGATGTAAAGTTCAAGATTTTCTGCAATTTCCTTTATCGAAGCCAATGCAGTAACAACTGCATTAAGTTGCTTCTTTATCACTTCAAGTTCATCTACGGTACTGCAAATATCTTTTGAAAGTTCCTTAAGCCGTTCAGCAACTTTGTCAACGATACATCCTCTTTCTATGCACTTTAATCCATCCTGGGTGCAACGAGAACAGTCCTTGATGTTGCTGTTTAACAATGATTCGGCAAGCTCAACGGGTGTCATAGAATCAAAATATTTATCCATTCTCTAACACCTCCACGTAACACCACGACTGCGGCGGACGTTTAACGATATAATCTTCCCTTTTTGGCTCAGGTGGAAATTGAGCCGAGCAATCTGACGGAACACCGATAGTAAACAAATCTTCCCAATTAGAGTAAATCTCTTCAAAATCTTCCGTATAAAACTCACTCAACTCTTTCGGCTTGTCATAAATTACAAGGTTGGATATGTGGCAGGCGTAAAAAGTATCAATTCCTATTCCGATATACTTTTTTAAATCTTCATACTCGATACAACACTTTTCAAAAAATTCTGTGTTCGTATATGGAATATCAAATTCATTTGTCCACTCATAAAAACCCGTTATATCTCCATCTTCGTCACGGTCAATGCTTGCAATCCATTCAAAGCATTCATCATCTACAAACTCACATTCGTATTCATTTATGTAATCACACACAAACTCACCTATTACTTTGCCATTTGCACGAAACAAAGTATCTCGATTGTAATTGTCAAAATCGGTTTCATCAGTTGCTTTTAAACTATTATCTATTAAACATCTTCCCAAAGTCGGCTTGCCTTTTGTGCAATATATGTAACCTTTAAATGGTGTCGGGAGCTTCGGTTTTATTTTTCTTATCTCATTCCGCTTTTTATAAATCGGTTTACCAGCTGTATCCTCCCCGACTTTGCGACAAATCATTTCGCAGTACTCGGGGTGGATACTGTATAACACACCTTTACTCATTGTTATATCTCACTTTCCCGCCCGAAGCATACAGAATAACAACTCTGCCATCGGACGTTTTCTATCTTGTTTATGACTGGGAACTATAGCCCGTAAATCCCAAATCAAACTATCATCGCTTATATCGGAAGGAGCCTCAAACTCGTCTTCAACGGTACGAAACATCGGGCAAGCAACCAAACAACCAATGCCAAAAGGCAGAAATTGGTCTTTTATAATTGCCTTGTAGGCTTCCATAGTTGTAACAATGTAATTCTGCTCACCTTCAAAATTGAGTCCCCAACCGCTATCAAAATCAGCCTTGCAACTTTTGATTTCGTAGCAGATAAAAATACCTTTTTCAATTCCGCTTATGCTTATTTGGTTTTGAGGAACAAACTGCATAAAGTCAACTCTTTTTTCTTTACCCTTGCCTTTGCCGTAATCAAGAGTTACTTCGCTTGCATAATATTTACCCATTCCAGTCAGTTTTCTTCTTATAAGCAGTTCAGAAAGGAATTTTGTTGTTTCTTTACGGTTCATTATGTATGTTCCTTTCTTTAAAAATTGGACAAGCGTCGTGATGTTCTTTACAAGCAAAATACCAAACATCTCTCTGAAGAAGTTTTTCTCCCATGCCTTTGCAATAAACAGCACCAAATGCAAAAGTATTAATTTCCTCAAATCCTTCAAACAAAGGACATGTGCTGTTATATTTGAATTAAACAAAGGTTCTGCCTTACGGTTTTGACTTGAAATATACGAATTTATGAAACTACCCGCAGATTTATTTTTGCTTTTACTTTCAAGACAAGTAAATCTAAAACCACAAGAAGAACAACAACCTTCCGAACCGTCTTTTTTGTTAAACAAACAATTTTCACACGATGCCAAATCACAAAAATCACATGGGGTTAGAGATGGATTTTTAAAATAATCCCTATGCATGCTCCACGTTCCTGGAAGCCATCTGTTACCTGTAATTTCGCATATTATTGCAAAATCAACACGGAGTTTTTCAGCTTCTTGTTTATCCTGCTTTGCATACTTGCAGGCAAACACATTATGTCGACCTAAAATATGATGTTGAGAAAGGCTTTTTTTATCATCCTTTTTACAATGAGAACATTCTCTGTCGCCATAACATATACAGTCTGTTTTGGATTTATCATATTCTTTTTGGATTTCTTCAACTGCATCATCAAAAAAAGAAATCTGTTCATATTTGTTTTTACTCATTGTTTCCATTCACCTTATCTAAAAGCACTTCGCGCAGTTTATCAATAATGTCGTATTCATCTAATGTTAGGATTTCATACACATCATCATAACTCTCAACTTTACGCAGAGTCTCAATAAGTTCGATGGCAGATTCTTTTTCAAGATTTAAAGTTATATAATTGTCCATAATTCCTCCTAAAACAAAGTAATCTGTTCGTTCGGCGGCTCATAGTTCAGCCATATAAACTCATCTGCTATTTCTGCAGAGGTTGTTCGTGACTGAGTGTGAAAGCAACGCCAATCTTTTAATCGTTCTGAATACAACGGTGATTCATAGCCTGAAAGAACGATTTTAGCTTTGCTTTAAAGAATAATATCAAGCATTCTGTTATGCTCATCTTCGCTCATTTCACGCGTGTAAAGACGTGTACTTTTCCTTGATCCCTGCATATATGGCGGATCTAAGTACATAAGCGTTTCGGAATTGTTATATCTTTTGATTAAATCTAAGGCATCTGTATGTTCAATTTGAACAAGGTGCGTTGTGTCACCTTTGAGCCTTTCGGCAGCGGCCCACACATTGGTTGTTATGTTTCCCCATTTGCAGGCGGTGCCGCCAATCTTTGATTGTTTATGATTTCTCCATCCGCATTTACTGCCGCCAAGCTTTGCACCGATAGCTTGCGTGGTTTTAATCATATACCGCCTTGCCTTTTCTACGGGTTCATCGCAGGGTTCAAATGATTTGTCGTATTCTTCTCTGCTATATGGCGTGAGAGAAAGCCCTCTGATAAGTTCTTCCGGGTATTCACGAAGCACATAAAACAAATTGACAATATCGCTGTCGAGGTCATTTATTGTTTCAACTGCTCCAGGAATCTTGTTGAAGAATACGGCACCCGAACCGATGAAAGGTTCAACATAAACCATTTTTTCATAGTCTTCTGGGAAATGAGATATAATCCATTCTGTCAAACTCCATTTTGAGCCGGGATAACGAAAAACTGCATTCATAGACTAACCTCCGATTACATCAAAACGGTAAATCATCATCAGGAATTTCCCTATAGTCATTATCATCATCCGAAGCAGAGTATGCAGGAGCAGGCATAGAATCGGCAGTATTCTCCATTTCAGAGTTCTTTCCGCCGCAGAAACTTACGTTATCTGCCACAATCTCGACAGCTTTTCTTTTTTTGCCGTTTTTATCCTCATACATTCTGGTTTGAATGTAGCCCTGAATTGCAATCATCGAACCCTTGCGGAAATATTTGCAGATAAACTCTGCTGTTCCTCGCCAGGCAATAACGTCAATAAAATCTGCCTGCTTGTCCTCACCGCTGAATTTACGGTCAACAGCAACAGTAATTGATGTTACGGATACACCGGAGTTTCTTGTTACTCTCAATTCGGGATTAGCGACCAATCTGCCCATAATAACAGCACAATTAACCATTTTAACCCTCCGTTCTTAATTTGACGGGAAGAATCATTGCCTTAAGGCTGTCTTTTCTTATGATAATTGCTTCTGTAGGTTTGGTGTATTCAAGAGTAATTTCACCGCTGCCGAATTTTTTCAAGAGTTCAAGGAATTTAACACTGTTAACTCCGATATGAATTGAGTTTTCTTCATCATTACTTTCGAATGTGATGTTTTCGTTATATGTACCGTCAGCTGTATTTGCTTCGATATTCATGTATCCGTTTCCGATTTCAAGTTTCACAGGAGCCATAATATCCGAGCAGACAACAACACTTCGTGAAATACAACCTCTTATCAAACCTGCGTCAAGTTTTATTTCCTTACGTTTAACGTTAAGGATTTTTTTGAAATCAAGATACTGTCCACCCAGAACACGAGTAATAATTCTTTTGTCGCCGATATCAAGAATTAAATGTTTTGCGGTAGCTCCGATTAAAACATTTTCGGAATCACAGCAAACCGAAACGGCGATTGCGGCGGCCTGCTTGGGAATAACACAATCAATCTTATTTTTGAGTGAACCTGCAGTATAGTTGACAAGTCTTATTCCGTCACATGCAACAAAGTCAACACCGTCTGTTCCGTGTTTGATGCAAACACCGCCATAAACGGGATTGCTCGTGCTTTCTTTTGCAAGAAAAATTGTGTTGCTGATTGCTGTTTTAAAAAACTCCGTTTCGATTGCAACAGGTTCAATCTCGGAGATTTCGGGAAGTGCCGGGAAATCGGATGCATTGAATGTTGAAAATCGACTTGTGATTGTGTCTGACTGAATGCAGATTTTTTTATCTTTGCAGCCTATACTGACAAAACCGTCGGGCAGCTGTTCAATCATCTGTATCGCTTTATAAGGAAGAATAAAGCTCTCATCCGTGTCAATCGGTACTGAAATAAATGTCGTAAGGTCGGTGCCTACAATTCGTCCATTCGAAATCAACGCACCTCTGGTCGCTTCGATTTGAGATTTGCTGTTTATAACCTGCTTGACAACAGCAAGTTTTTCACATAATTCAACTTTTGATATGTTTAACATTTGTTATACCTCCAATTCTACTTTTAACTTGGGATATTTCTCCCTTAAGCACTTTATTTTGAGCTTGAATGTATCTGTTTTTACACCTTTGACATCAACAATTCTGTATTTACCGCCCGGAAGAAAAACGATAAAATCAGTAACATATTCGGTTCCTTTTTCTCCGTTCTTTCCCTCGGTGACAATAAAACGTGCTTGTCTGCAAAAGCCCTCAATTTCGCCAGCTCTTAACAAGAGCTTTAATTGACAATAAAAGTTTGCTTCTGCTTGACTATCAAACAAGATTCCGTCAACATTAATCTTTCTGGCATTGTATTTTGATTTTGATTTTTTCGGTATTTTTATTCCGAGCTTTTCAGCTTCTGCAGGAGTTATTCGGAGTGTCACAACAAACCACCCCGTACCTTTTCAAGTGCATTGGCGACAAGAACAAGTGATTCGGGATTTCCGAACACCTCATATCGAAGAGAACGGATAGAACGTGACTGACTTATTATGCTGTCTCGATCGGATTTTGCCAGCTCCAGCGATTTTGAACATATAAACTCTCTGCATATTACCGGGCGAACGGAATAAACTTCACATATGTTTAATTCGTTATTTCTGAAAGGACACGTTAAATCAGTTGCGTTCTTGTCCCAAAACAGATTGTGACGGTTTTCTTTGAGGTTATGTCTTTCTGCATAAGCTTTAAGACGTTTAACCTCTGCATCGCTGAGAGGGAGCATATCTGTGCAACACTCACCACAGCTTGAACACTTACCGTCAATGCACTTATTTTCATAACTTTCTTTCTGGTTTTTCAATATATCTTCAAGACTTCCGTATGTTCCCATCCGCTCATTCCTCCCAGAACTCAACAAAATAGACAGTTGTGCTTTTCAGCTTATCTTTGCCGATTCTTACGCTGTAACCTGCTTTGATAAGTAAGGATGCAAGGTTCTGTCTGTCTTCGGCATTCAATGTGCCGTTTTTACTCGGATAGATACGCTGTCTGTTTTCAGGATTCGGCATATCATTAACCTGCCTTTCTTAGTTTCTGCTTCTGTGATTTCAGCCAACGAGCAAATTCGTTGATGAATTTCTTAACTTCGGGTATTGCTGGCTTATCTCCGTAACCGTAGCATTGAGTTACTCTGAAATCGAACATATCAATTTCTGCGGTATAATAAGCCTTTTCAGGTTCACTGATTCTACGAATGAAGAAAATCATCATCTTGCCCGCAATATGATTTTGATAATACCTATCCATACCAACGCAATGGCTTAACTCTTGACCTTCACGAACAAAATCAGCTTTTTCTTTTGGTACAAAAACTGTGAAGCCGTCTTTTTCGTACCCGTTAAAGAATGAGTTAACCAGCGCTAAGGCCTCTTTACTCGCCTGAGATTCAACCTCGCTTT
This sequence comes from Clostridia bacterium, assembly GCA_017410195.1. Lineage (GTDB taxonomy): Bacteria > Bacillota > Clostridia > Oscillospirales > Acutalibacteraceae > CAG-177. The sequence continues at coordinate 59,233 of JAFQRF010000023.1, forward strand.
TCACCTCGTTATATCGTTTCAGCACATCATCATGAGCTTTTTTGATATCCTTGGGAAACATATTGTTTTTTCCTAATCTAACTTCAAGAGCTTCGTTCATTCTGATATAATCCCTTAACCATAAAGCAATTTGTCCAAGCGATACCTTCGGCATAATTTCATGCTGTTTCGATATGTAACTCGAAAACTTATTCATGGTCATATAGGGCATAAGGCTATCTATATCGATATAGTCTGTAACAGCTTTAAGAGTTCTGTATCTTATAAGCCATTCCGGGGTAACAAACTCATTTGCAGTTTTAATTGAATGATGTTCCTCTTTTGTCACACCATAATCACGGTATAACGGCAAATACTGTTGATTAACACCCAAACATTGTCCGAAACTTTTACCTTCTGAATATTCATCTGCACCGAGTTCAGATGCTAAAGCAGTCAGTCCGAGCTTACAGAGGTATTCGCATTGAGGTATATTTTTGAGGTTGTCCAATAGCTTGACGAAATCGAAAGAATGCGTTTCATTCTCAACAAGTTTTTTTAAATCTACGTTGTAATAACGGTCACCAAATACATCGTTTAAATTATCAGAGTAAGTAAACGCCTTACGAAACACCGGAGTGTTTCCCCAATTTGACCAATAACTGCCCCAATAGTATCGTACATACTGAAATCCGTAGGAATATATCCTTTGTTTACCTTTTTCAATCAAATAAAGAGTTCTCGCTTCTGTTTCATAACTTATGTGTGGTTTTCCGTTATCGCCGTAGGTTCTTACTGCTTGTGACCATTCCAAAAACAGTTGTTTTTCATGTTCAAATGTGTAACATACCAAAGCTTTGTCTTTTATGCCGGTTTTATATCTTTCGGCATAATACTGTGCTTTTGTGTGACATTTCGGACACTCTGTTTGAGCTTTATGTTTTATATCTGCGGGAAGCGTAAAAGATTTACCGCAATGACCGCACAAACCTTTTCTCTTGCGTTTTTTATCAAGATTACTAAAGAATATATAGGTACCGCCAAAAGCCTTGGAATCAGCCCACAAGTCAACAGACTTGGGATACTTTTTCGGAAAGTACGAAAAGTGTTTACTCATTTTTTCGTATTTTCTGCTGATTTCTTTAAAACGTGCTTCCTCATTCTTTTGACGAACTATTTCAGCAGTCAAACCCATTAATCCATTAATTAAATTGCATTTTATATAATAGTAATGGTTAGAGCCGTTTTCTCTTTCTCGTTCTCCGGCAAATTTAGCAGCAATGTTATAATCTGATGAAGAGCAGTAGTTTTCGAGAGGTTGTTCCAAACAATTGTAAATTGTTTTGTTTGACCAAACATCATTACCGTTTTCAAAAAGCAAGATAATGTAGTTTTGCTTGTCATAGAAAAAACGGGCTTGCAATTCTTTGGTTTCTGCTTTATAATAGTCAACAACAAGTATTTGACCGCAGCGTGGGATCTCGCAAATCTTTGCTGCTACCAAATAATTGGCTTTATTTTTTGAGAGTTCTCTCTTTGTGATTTTGGGACATTCACAAGGGGGAACTTTTTTTAATTCCGTTTTAATTAACAACTATATTCCTCCTTAAAACAAAGAGAGCTGAATAACCTCGGGTTCTTTGGGTTTTGAAGGCTTGGTGGGTTTCGATGCTTTTGCAGATTTTGCTTTTGATAATGATTTATCACTTCCCTTAAGTTCGTCAAAAAACTCCTCTGTACTTGATTTATTCTCTGCCTTTTTCTTCGGCTCTTTTTCAAGATACTTTTCATCGGGAGCATCGCCGGTAATGACAATTTTCATTACACCCTCTATTTCCGAATTTGGAAAATACATTTTTGTAGCTCTGCGATACACTTCAATGTCAGAAATATGACTTCCGCAACCTTTCATAATTTCGGCACAGCAGTCTGAAAGAGAACGTTTGGTTTTATAGACTACCTCTGCAAAGCGTTCGTTCTGTTGGCAGAAATCACGAAGAACATTAGCAACATAGGTATATACTGCTTTGCCATATTTGTCACCTTTGAATTCTTTGAGCTCTCTGTCGATTTTTTCTACGGCAAGTCCTTTGAAGTCTTTGCCGATATCTTCAAGATTTGTAATCAAATAGCATTCCTCCTAAAATAATTTTAATTGTCCGAATTTACTTTCTATAAGTTCGGGTTCCAAGGATTCCTCGATGGTTGAAATTATTGTTTCTTCGACTTTTTCTGTTTCCAGCGTTTCAATTGGTTTTTCGAGCAAATTCATCTTTGCAAATAACCTTCGTACCATCCACACATCAGAATAAAACATCGGTGTAAACCACACGTTTTCCGTTTGAAGTGGCAACAGTCCTTTTTTATCGGCTGATACACACGGATTTGTGAGAGAATTGCCTACAAACACATAACCGGGACAACCCAGCAGACTCAGTTGAATGTAACACATACAAGCGGTAACAAAATCAATGTCTTGTGCGGTAAATAAAACGTCGGTTTGATAGTTTATATCGTGAAGTTTGCACGTGTTTGCAAATGCAATCAAAGTAGCACCTGCACCGCAGGCACAATCATTAACCGAAACAAATCTGTCCGCTTCTATCTTTTGGGCTATATCTGCAGGTCTGTTTATTTCTGCCATCAATCTGCAAACATCATACGGTGTAAAGAACTGTCCGCCTGCATCATTGCCGAGATTTAATTCCATATAAATCTCACCGAGAAAATCTCTGTTAGGGTCAAGTTCCATTCCCATCACGATTGAAGCAAGAATTTTTGGAAACTTCTGTATAGTGTAATCATCGTAACGCTTCACAATGTTCATATACTGTTCCTCTCGTTTGGGTGCATTATCTTTATCAACCGTGTTCGATATTGCAATAGCCGACATAACAATAAAATCAGCCCATAACTGCCAAAGAGAGTATTTACCGCTGAGTTCAAGAAAGATTTTGACAACATCACGTTGATTATCATTTCTTAAGTGTGATACTTTGGCCAAATAATCACCCCTTCTTTTTTCTGTATGAAGAGGCTGTAATCGTGAACGTGACGAACCCTTCGGGGATTCTGTCAATTGTCCTACTGTCGAGTTCTTCGGCAAGCTCTTTCATGGTCAAATTGGTTGTCAAAATGGTTGGTTTTTCTCGGTTCATTCTGCTGTCAATTATTGAATGTAAAACAGCCTTTGCTCGTTTTGTTGGCGGAGTTGTTCCGATATCATCAATAATAAGCAAATAACAAGTTTTTAATGGATTTGTAACATCGTGTTCTGATTTTTCGAATCCTGTGTATGTATCCATAATCTGCTCATATAAATCATAAGCAGTTATAAATTTGACTGAATAACCTTTATCGAGAACCGAGTTGCCGATAGCAGCTGCAAGATGTGTTTTTCCTGAACCGCAAGCACCAATGAACAATATTCCTTTTCTTACATTTGGAACTTTACTGATAAATCTTTGGGCAGCATTAAATGCAGTTTCCGTTCCCTTTATAAGTACAAAATTCTCAAGTGTTTTTGTTTTTTGCTTTTCAGTGTAATTGCTCGCTTTACGCAATTGTTTAACTCTTTCGTTTTCGCTGAGTTTCTTTGCCTGCTCTTCTTCAGCTTTTCGACGGTCCTGTTCTTTCTTTTCCTTTTCACGCTTACAAGAACATAAAAAAGGAATTTCCGCACCGCCATAAACTATTACCTTGAATAACTCATCACCGCACACTGGACATTTTTCATTCAAAGGAATAGGTGTTAATCCTTCTACATTATAAATTTCTGGTGGTACTTTAGAATTCATTGGGGTCACCCTCCTTTTCTCCTGCATATCGTTCAGCATCAGTGTAATCAACAGTGTTACTTAATGACGGCGAATAATCAGAACTTCCACCTTTCTCTTGACATCTTGCCATCCATCCGTTAATGCAACGTCTGATTCCTTGTTTGGTTTTCTTCTTCTTGGGATTTGCATCAAACCAAGATATCATTTTTTTGAGTTCTAAAAAAACAGAGACTTTGGGATAGGTGTCTTCCCATAAATCAATATCTTTTTGATAAATCGCATAGTAAGTTCCGTCAGAAAGAGGAAGAAATGTTATCGGCTCATGAGCAGACTTGTTCTGCTCTGAGCAAGAAGAATTTTTACTTTCATTTACTTTACTTTCATTTACTTTCCTTTGTGGGTTTTCAGAACTTTTATCGGGGTTTTCAGAACTTTTATCGGGGTTTTCAGAACTTTTAAAACTTTTTAGAGTAAGCTTATTAAGAACACCGGGCGGAACATCTTTTTTGCTCGATAAATCCAACAACCAGTATTCTTTTATAATCTCTATTTCGTCACGATTTTTCAGCATTCTGAGAAAGCGACGTTGAATACCCGCTGATGTTAATACACCGAACCCGTTAAACACCCGTTCATCAAAGAACGAACATCGAACGCACCCGTTGATTAACTCTGCAAGAAATCCTGGATCACAACCGCATCCGGCACCATCAGACACCAAGTAGCACTTGTTTTTATCCCATTTCATAAAGTATCCGTTTTTAGCATAAAGTTCGCAGAGAATATAAAATAAGGCATACATTCCTTTCGCTCCGAATTGCGCTCGAAGCAACCTTACCTTATCATCAATAAAAAAACCCGTATCAAGCGGAAAGTAGTCAACCCCGTCCTTTATAGGGCGAGACAACATTTCACTTCCTTTCCTTCGTATTTAGGTTTAATTTATTACACAGATAATGATCCAACTTTATACCGTAAACAAAGTTTTCCGAGAAAAGATCAGTTTCTCTTATATGAGCTTCTTCATGGTGGTTGCGGCAGAGTGCTATTGCAAGCAAGCCAACATGAACTATCTTTTCTCTGTCACGGCCAATACCGATACGGTCAACGTGATGAACCTCGGCATAAGCATTACATATTGCACATTTTCTGTGTTCAAGGCATAAATAGAGATACTTGTCAATATCGTCCGTCTGATGCAAAAGCGTATCCTTTGTTGGAACACCAAAGTTAAAACAAAACTCAATCAGATAGTTTATAAACAGTTTTGCAGTTGTCACATCAGTATCCGATAAGCTGAATGCTTCTCGACCGTCAATGCTGCGGAAATTCCATGTCAGAAGTTCACGCAGATATTCAGGATCATGCCCGGACCATATTGCGATATCTCTGATTATTGCGAAAATCTTTTTGCGTTGTTCGGCAGTTATAGTTCTGCCGTCAATCAATCGCAGTTCTATCGTTCCTACTTGTCTTTGAAGCAGGATACGGTCAATAGGATGAGCCGGAGCCACAGTCATTACCTTTCCGTCATACTCCAAAACTTTGGCTTGAATGAGGTTTTCCAAGACTGTAGCTCCTTTCTCAAAAAATTACCTTATGGGCTAAATTCTGCCCCTTGGTTTTGCTGTTGTTCATCATCATAATGACAATGAAGATAGATATATTGGCTTCGCGAATTCATATTCTTGTAAAGCCAATCATCGCATTTATCTTTGCTTAAATGATTTTTTATAACTTGCTGCTCGTAAGCAAAGGCACCGTCAGCATGTTTTTGTTTGATTTTTTCTTGGATTTCTTCGTCAACATAGTTCGCTTCAACCATATACAAATCATAACCTTTGGCAATGATTCCGTTGAGATTGTTGCAGTCTGTTGCATAAAAAAGCTTTCCTTCATTGGCAAAGTGGATTTTATATCCACAGTTGGGAACGTTATGCTTCAAGTAAACGGGAATGAGGTTAAACAAACCGTAACCGTACATTGTGTCAAATTCGAGAACATCAATGTTATGCTTTGCTACGCCGCATTCAAGCAATGGCTGAAGCAACCAACGGCCACAAGCAAAACGCAATGTCGGGCGTTCTCTTGCAAGTTTTTTTATTGTTGAATGACAGAAATGGTCACCGTGAATATGGGTAAGCAGAACTATTTTGAACTTTGAATAATAGGGTTCTATTAATCTGAACGGAACACCGCAATCAATAAGAATATAATCGTTTATGATTACGGCATTGCCTTTAGACCCCGTCGCCAGAATGTTGTACTTCATTTTTATCATCATCCGATACATTCAAGGCATAAGAGAGCAACTCTATAAACCTCTTATTATCAATTCCGATTTTTTGGGTAACATCGTCAATTAAACATGCAATCGCTGTTGCAAGATCAGTTCCTGAGCCTCGAAAGCTTATTAAATAATCACCGTTGGTACTTTCAGTAATCAAAATTTCAACTTTTTGTTTGTCACTCAATGAAATCACCTGCTTTAAAAGTCATCGAGCGAAGCCTGCTCAACAACATTTGATGCTTCGGGAACAACATTAGGATTGTTGCTTGTATCGACAGCAGCAGGAACCTGAGGAACATCGGGGGTGTCGTTGTCATCGTCAAGAGAAATAATATTACCGTTGTCGCCGATTTCGTTGATGGAAGAATCTCTTTCATAGGCTGTTTGGAGTTCCGTACTCATAACACCCCAGCGACTGATGAGCTGACGGAGCATTGTTTTCTTTGCCATTTCATCAAAGTTTTTGTACCAGAATGAGGAATATTTCCACATATCCTTGTCCGCGATCTCTCCGTTGAGGAGTTTTTTATAACTGTCAGCCGAAAAAGCAGGACTGTATTTATCGGCGTGTGACATCATCTTTTCTTTACTCCAGTAAATCGCTTTGCGGAAGCCGTTGACATATTCAAACATAGCATAATATCCGATTGTCGGAGTATTTTCACGTGTCTCAAAATCATCAATCAAAACACAATCAATTGTTTCATTAAGAGGATCAAAACCGATAAGTTCTCCCTCTTTTATTTCAAGCACGTTAAGTTTACGATACTGACCGCTGCGGATTGCAAGTTGAATGTAACCTTTGTAACCGAGAACAAACTGTGCTTTTGAGCATTCAGGCTCAATAATGTTTCCATTTCTGTCTTTCTTTTCCTTACATTTAAAAGGAACAAGATAATACTGACCGAGCTGAGGTGACGGAGACAGATTGAGAGATTCACCGAGCAAAGCTGCCGCAAGAATTGTTCCTGCTTCACATTCCTGCAGAGCAGGATTGACAGCAACAGCTGATGAAATTGAAGCGATAAAGCGATTGGCTCTGTTGGGGTCTCTCAATGTATTGTGAATAAGAGTTTTGTATGCTTTGGTTGTTATTGCCACAGAAAATTTAGGCTTATTCTGTGCCTGTGTCATATTAGCCATTAATGTAGCCCTCCTTGATAAGTAATTGTTTAAATTCAGAAATATGAGGTCTTATACCGTGCAAGTTAACATTTAAACCGTTGTTGCAGGTGAATGAAACATCATATATCTTTTCTGCTTCGGGAATTTCAGCTGTAGGCGGCGAAAGGGTTTCAGGAACTGAAAGAGGTACCTCCTCTGCCTTGATTGACTCAACCGCAGTTTCAACTCTTTCTTCTGCAACGGCTCTTTCTGCTCTCTGCTGTTCCATACGCATCTGACGCTGTTTCTGTTCTTCAATAGCCTTATGACGGTTGTTAACAACGTTTGCCGCCTGCATTGCGTTGAAGAATTTGTAATACTCAACAAGGATTTCATCGCTGTGTTCCTGCGAGTTAATCCATTCAACATCTTCCTTGACCTTGTCAACAAACGACTTTGCCTGTTCTTTGAGTTTTTTGTCACTCACTGAAAGAGTTACAACAATTTTTGTCGATTCCCATTCAAGATCATCAAAACCGAGAGAAGCCGCATATTCAAAGAAGTATTTTTTGACCGTTTCTTCTTTTTTGGTTTTCAAGCCATCGTCAACCTCTTTAATTCGTCTGTTGAGTTCTTCTTCCGCAGGTTTGAACTTGTCCGTAACATATTTTTTAAAAGACGCTTCAAGTACATTGTAAGGCTCAAGAACAGCTTTCTTGATTGCAATTCTCTGTGCATCAAGCTCTTTATATGAAGCAGTAAGTTCCACCTTAAGCTTTTTAATTTCAACCTTAGTTTCTTCTGTTACATCAAGAGAAAGAGCGTGAGCCATCTGCGCCTCAATCTGCTCACCAATTGTCTGCAACCTTTCCTCAATAATTGGAAGCTGAACAATAGTTATAAGCTCCTGCTTCGGAGTTTCTTCTTCAGTCGGCTGTTCTGCCAGTTCCTCAATTGACTGAGGAATTAAAATTTCGTATGTCATTATTTATTCTCCTAATATTTTAAATTCATCCATACAATCTGTGCAGTATGTACCTACTCCGGGAATGTTATAGCGGTCCTCGTTTTTATATATCTGTCTATCACATTCCTTACACTCAGCGATGCCCTTAGGCTCTTCAAAATTCGGGCAACCTGGCGGACAAGGCGATGTTCTGCAATAATCACACATTTTAAACGCAAACCACCTTGACAAGTGCGGAATTGCCCGCTATAATAATAGATACTGATTTGGTGCTCCGTGCCTTTGTGCCGGAGTGCTTTTTTTGTGCCTTTTTTTCAATTATCTTTTCTGCTATAAGCGAAGCCAAATAATATAGTTTAAGGCGTTCACCGTTTGCATCACCTTCACGAGCAATAATGCGTTCACGTTTGATGTATGCTTCAGCAAAGACAGAATTAATTTCTTCATCCGTCGGAACATATCCAAGCTCTTTTTGAAGTAAGACTGATAAATGTTCAAAAGGACAAGTATTAAACACACTCATATTTCGGTCCTCCTTTCATTAATAATTTTGTTATGCTTCTCTGAGTAGTGTTGCAAGATTTGATTCCCACAACTGAATGAAAACCTGATGTCTGACTCTGTCGGGTTTTCCTCTGCACAGACGCTTGGCCTCTGCGAGTGCTGAGCGTTTTGCTTTTTTGAGCTTACCGTGATTAATTTTCTTCGACATAATAATAAACACGCTCACTTTCATTAATTTTTTCTTGTTTATTTAACACGGAACGGCTGTATGTGTTTGAAGTTATGCCTTTGTTCCATAAGCATTTCGCTCCGTACTCGCCACAGTTATATGCCATCAAAGCTTTGTGAACATCTTCATATTTTGAAAGCAATTCGGAAAGCATCGTAATTCCTACTCTCACATTCTCAAAAGCGTTGTACGGCTCGTCCAGATTATATGTAATGAAATTACACTCGTTTATCTGCATAAGCCCAAAACAGTCTTCAGACCGGTTTAATGCGTTTGGATCGTAGCAACTCTCTTGTTCGATAACCGCAAACACCAAAGTAGGTGAAATGTTATATACTTTGCAAAGGTCAATTATGTAATCCTGCAGTTCGTTTTCCAAAGGAACATCAAAATACTGTTTGATTTCTACAACTGCATTTGTTGATGAAACATCAGCACTCAGAGTTGTTGCGTTTGTTTCGCACGGAACTTTTATTAGCACAAAAGCAAGCGATAAAATTATTGTTATAATGATTTTTTTAATCATGTTACTCCCCTCTTCAATGAATATTATTTTGTAGGTACCGCTGTAAGAGTTAAAAGCGATGATGCAAAATCTTTCAGTTCACTCTGAAGCTTTTCCCAGCGCTCTTTTTCACTATCGTCAATCTTCCCATCCGCTACCAATGCAATCACAGCACGGTAAGTTTCATCAAAATTGAGAAAATCATCTGCAACATTTAATGCTGCACTTTGAACTGTGGTTTGTTTTACATCGGGAAGAAAAATGCCGAGTTCAGAATTTTTCAAATGCTGCCATGCAAGATGAGGGCATTCATACAAGTAACACATTTTCTTGACAATATCATCAGGAACACGAAGTTCAAAGTTTTCGTATTTATCAAGAGTGCGAACTGCTATGCCTAATTCCTCTGCTGCAGGTGCTCGCTTTATTTCTGCATTAATACGGGCAGTTTTATAAATGTTTTCGCATACATTGTTCATTGAGTTTCTCCTTAATTGGGTGTATCATAATTATCGAGGACTTCTTCCGGAGTTGTACCGAGCATTTTCAAAAGAAGTCTGCCGAGACTGACTGAAATCTCAACTTGTTCTGTCTCTTCTTCGACCGAAAGCAGATTAAATTTTTTGTCAAAGTGTAAAACAGTTTTTGTCGGTATTGTTACGGTATTATCCATAGTAAAAACCTCACTTAATACCAATTTTGAGAAGCCATATCCCAAAGTTTTGCCTTAAGATTGACAATCTCATATTTAAGCTGTTCATTCTCTTTCTTCAGCTCATCACGTTGCACGATAGCGTTATGAAGATTTTCCTCGGTGCACTGAAGTGTCTGGGCAAGGTCGTCCATCTTCTGAGCAATTTCCTTAGGTATTCCGCCCATTTATGTAGCCTCCTTTAATTCTCGAATTCTAACCGGAACTACAATCTTTATATTGCAACAAGTGCAACACTTACCGTCGCTGACCGGTCTTGCATCATTAGCGGTCAAATGATTTAGTTCCTTGTTGCAGAAACAACAATGTTCGGGATTGGATTTTTTCTTCTCAAAACCGAACTGTTCTGCAACATCAATAGGATAAAAAGGTTCATTCAAAATACATTCCTCCTTATTTGATTTTTATTCCAAAAGTTCGTAAAGGCTATCATAAATATCTTCAAGGTTATCAATAGCATCTGAAAGAGTTTCATTATCTTCCTCTGCTTTTTCGTAACGTTCCGTTCCTTGAAGATTTTCGGGGTAACCCTCCAGAGCTTGGGTATCTTCATCGAAAATTTCCGAGAGTGTATCTCTAATTTCCTGTATTCGGTCAACAACCTTTGCGAGTTTAATTCTTCTTTCTTTGTTCATAAAAATGTCCCTCCTGAACGCGTGACAGTTTGTCACGTTTTACGATGCCTTTTCGGAAAACTGCCTTTCGGCGGCAATGAGGTCGGAAAGAGGAACACCGAATATTTCAGCTAGCTTATCAAGAGTCGAGAGATTCAAACTTTCCTGTCTTTCACCCTTTTCAATCAAGCTGTAATATTGTGTTGAAATGTTGAGTCGTTCTGCAACATTTTGTTGAGTAAGACCTTTACTCTTTCTTTTTTTCTTGAGATATTCTCTCAATTTTTTCACCACCTTTTTAAACAATTCGTTGAATTTATAATACAACATCCATAAAGCAAAGTCAACATTATGTTGAATAATTTAAACTTTTTGTTTATTTGCACAAAAACAGTTATTCGATTTGTTGAAATTGTTGAAAATTCAACAAATAGTTGATAACATGAAAACGAGGTGAGTATTTATGAGCAATATTGTCCTTAGTCCGTTGAAACAAGCAAGAATAAAATCTGGATTAAAAGTTGATGAAATTGCACAATCACTTGGAGTTTCTCAACAAACTTATTACAATTATGAATCTGGTAACAGAGAACCCAGTGGTGAAACATTAAAAACATTAGCAACTATGTTTTCTGTTACAACTGATTTTCTTTTAGGTGTTACCGACGAAATGACAAATCTTGTTCCAATGGATGCACCACTTACATACGGAGCTAAGATTAAGGTTCTCGGTAAAGTTCCAGCAGGTGTTCCCATTGAAGCTGTTGAATGTGTCATTGATGAAATCGACATATCAAAGGAAATGGCAGAAGATGAATACGAATATTTAGGTCTGCTTGTGTCAGGTGATTCGATGTTCCCCGAATACCTTGATGGTGACATAGTTATCATCCGCAAACAAAACACGGCCGACACGGGTGATGATGTTGTCGCTTATGTTAATGGCTACGATGCAACTTTAAAACGATTGCAGAGAATGACAGGAGGAATAAGGCTTAAAGCTCTGAATCCTCAATATGAATCAAAATTCTACTCAAACGAAGAAATAAAGAAATTACCCGTCAGCATTCTCGGCGTTGTAGTAGAGATGCGCAGAACAAAAAAATAAACCGCCCAAAGGCGGCAAGGAATAAAAAAAGGAGTAATAATTTATGAAAAAATTTATCTCAGTACTCTTAATTTCTGTTTTATGCATTTCGATTTTCTCTTCCTGCGGTGCTGTCAAGATTTCCGAAACTTTAATAACAGAGCTTAAATTTCTCAGTGCTGATCCTGTTGAGCTTGAAGTCGGCAGAACCCAAAAGAGCTATTTTACAGTTGACGGTCCCGAAGATTTCACAATTGATGATTTAACCTTTGTTTCTTCCGATGAATCAGTAGTTACTTTTACATACGATAAAACATCGCTTACATCATATGTATACTATGTAATTACGGCCGTTGCTCCCGGCACAGCAACAGTTTACGTTCAGACATCAGACGGAGTAGTCAAGAGTGAAGAAATAACGGTTACCGTTAAAGAAAAAACAACATTTGCTTCCGAGCTTGATTTTGAGGAAGAGACCACCGAACCCGAAACCACAGAAGCCACTACCGTTGATTTAAGCACAATGACAATTCAGGAACGAATTGAATATGCGGCACAGTCAGCGTTTGAAGGTAAAGAAGTTGAAGTTACTTATACAGAACATACCAAATATGCATTTATAAAAGTAGATTTTCAAGATCTTCTTTTTGTGAAGGCTGATACCGGATCTGCTCAATTGGGTATATATAACACTCTTAAGTCCATTGCCGACATTAATGATTTAACAATATCTTTTTCAATTACATTCCCCTCTGAAGATGATTTCGGCAACACTTCAAGAGTTAAAGTTATTTCCGCAGAGTATTCATCTGAAACAAGAAGCAAAATCAATTGGGAAAACTTTAAATTTAACAAAGTCGATGACATTGCAGATGATTTTGATGCTCACGCTCAAGTTGCTGAATATATTTCCTGATATTCCATATAAAACAAAAAAGCCCCACCGTAACGGTGGGGCAAAAAAAGAGCTATCGTAAGAACAAATGTTTGAAAAGAAGGTGAAACAATGAAACTCGCTGCCATTTACGGCCGATACTCCTCTGATATGCAGCGTGAAGAGTCTATAGAAGCTCAATTAAGAGCCTGCAACGAATATGCTGAAAGAAACAATTTAACAGTGGTTGCCGAATATACTGACAGAGCAAAATCGGCTACAACGGACCAAAGGCCCGAATTTCAGCAAATGATTGCTGATGCCAAAGCAGGTAAATTTCAATATATAATCATTCACAAGCTTGACCGCTTTTCTCGAGATAGATACGACCATGCTTTTTACAAGAGAGAACTTAGACAAGCAGGTGTTACTCTCATATCGGTTCTTGAACACATAGATAACTCGCCTGAGTCGGTAATTATGGAATCGGTACTTGAAGGATTCTCAGAATATTATTCCCGAAACCTCAGCAGAGAAGTGATGAAAGGATTGAGAGAAAATGCACTTGCTTGCCGTCATACCGGCGGTGTTCCACCACTTGGTTATGATGTTGATTTTGACGGTCACTATGTTATTAACGAAAAAGAAGCGGATGCGGTCAGATATCTGTTTAACGCATACCTTGACGGCCAAGGATACACGAAAATGGCTGAATGGTTAAAACTGCACGGCATTGTCGGTAAACGAAGTAAAAAGCCTATTGCAATAAACAGTATTCACGATATTCTTCAGAACGAAAAATATACGGGAGTCTTTGTATTCAACAAGGCAGCTTCAAAAGATGCCATGGGACGTAGGAACGGCCATAAAAAGAAAGATGATTCAGAGATAATCCGAATCGAAGGCGGTACCCCGCAAATCATCAGCAAAGAACTGTTTAACCAGGTTCAAGAGAAGATGAAAAAGAACAAGTCGGGATCACACAGAGCTACCGAACCCTACATTTTATCCGGTGTTATCTTCTGCGGAAAATGCGGTGCTGCAATGGTCGGGTCAAGCAGAGGAAAAACAAAGTACACAGAATCATCACGATACTATGAATGCAATGCATCAAAGCGTACACGCTCTTGTAGTATGGGAGTAGTCAATAAAAATAAGATTGAACCTGCGATAATATCCTATCTTGAAAATCTTATCTCTAAATCATCTATAAACAGCATTGCAACGTGGCTCGTCAAAGATGCGGCAATCTTCATCAAGAAGTCGCATGATGAGCTTAAAGCGCTAAAGAGAGAGCTTTCTGCAACAGAAAAAGAGGTTGACAGACTGCTCAATCTGATTATTGACGGTCTTGACAGTCCTGCAGCTCGCCAAAGGCTGAAAGATGCTGAATCTAAAAAGCTCTTACTTGAAGTTAAGATTACCGATTTAGAGATAGCTCAAGAAACGGCCGCTCCCTTGAACAAAGAGAATATTACAAAATATCTTTCTCAACTTCAAGGCTTACATGTTCGTACAAAAGAGGAGCAAAAAGTTATCATTTCTCAGTTCGTAAAGCGTATTGAGGTAACTCCAAATGACGATAAACAGGGCTGGACCGTTACAATAGAAACAAACCTTGATAAACTAAAAAAGCTCAAATCCCCGCCAAAAAATGACGAGGATTTGAGGATAGTCATGGCGGAGAGCAAGGGATTCGAACCCTCGAACAGGTTATAGCCCGTTACACGATTTCCAATCGTGCTCCTTCGACCAGCTCGGACAACTCTCCGTATCTGCAAATCAAATGCTAATATATTATATATGACAAGCAAAAAAAAATCAAGTATTTTTTCATTTTTGTGATAATTTTTTCTGAAAATTTTCTGTATTTTAAATTTTCTTCAAATAATTCCTCCGTTTTTTGCTATGCAAAATTAACCACACATTAGGGAAAGGCTCTTTTTTCTTAAACCACTTACTGTTAAATTACACTTTACAACAAATAACAGCGAGATGCAGTCATCTCGCCCTGCTGATGATGTACTTCACCACATCCGTCAACTGTGACGATACCTTCTCCTTAAGCAGAAGGATTTTATATTCAAATAAAAAAACACGGGTTACAGAAACATAACCCGTGATTAAATAAGGTGGTGCCGATGGCGGGGGTCGAACCCGCACGGTATCGCTACCAACGGATTTTGAGTCCGTCACGTCTGCCAATTCCATCACATCGGCAAATCAGCTTTTTTATTATAGCCTAACGAAACTCAAAAATCAAGTGGTATATTAAAAATAATTAAAAGAGAGTAATATCTGAATCAAAAATCATCATTCCGAGTATACCGTCAGAATATGAAATGCTCAAATATTTTTTATCCTTTCTCAAAATGGTTCCTGCCGAAACATTATTTGACGATGACTCTACTATTTTATAGCCCTCGCTTTTTAGTTTTTTAATATAATCATCGGATTTATCTCGGCTAATATTTTCAACGATAATATTATACTTTTTTCCTTCTTCGGAATAAATGACACACACCGAACTTATTTCTCCTTCGGAAGGCTGCGGTATGTTTTCGGTAAAGGTATAATCATTCCAATCGAGTATTTCAAGATATTCGGAAGAATAAGGCATGGTCGGTCTTAAATTTTTTTGATAAGAGTCCGAACATCCCGCTAAAGAAAAAAGAATAATACTCGAGGATATAATCAAAAATTTTTTTATACTCATCTTTTTGCAAGTTTCAACAGATAAACAGAAAATCCAATAAGTGCAACGGGAACAGCAATCATCAAGACGGGTACGACCCAATCAAACGCCGTTGATGAAACTAAAATTTGTGTAGGTCCGTCAGCACCTCCTATTATTGCAACACTCTGCGACGGAGAAACCATTAATAGTATCGTATAAAGAGAACCAATAAGAATAAACGAAGCAATAATTATTAAAGCAATTGCAACTGCTTTCAGCCATATTCTTCTGCTTCTTGAATTTCTTTCCGCCATCATTGCATTCAGATTTTCAAGCTTTTGCGAAATTTCGGCAAGTTCCGATTTAGTGTCTTTAATTTCAACCGTTTCGCCCAGCAAACTTCCGACGCTGACATCAAAAACCTCGGCAATTTTTATCAGCATTTCAGAATCGGGAACCGATAAATTTTGCTCCCATTTCGAAACTGTCTGTCTGACAACATTGAGCTTTTCTGCAAGCTCCTCCTGCGACATTCCTTTTTCTTTTCTCAAAATTTTAATATTTTCACTGAGCATAGTATCGCCTCCGTGGAATATTATAGCTGATTTTCTGCATTGCGGCAAGCAACAAAAATTAACATAACGGCGCTTCAATAAAGAAACGCCGTTATATATTTAAATTATATTGTTATCTGCCTGTTGTAGCGGTTGTTTTGAGTGTAACATCATGGTATCCGCCTTCAACAATGCTGGTTGCCGAAACAACGGTAAGCTTTGCGTTCTTCTGAAGATCGGGAATTGTGAGCACACCGCAGTTGCACATTGTTGACTTAACCTTATAAAGGCTCTTTGCAACGTTATCTGCAAGAGGACCTGCATAGGTTACATATGAGTCAACACCTTCTTCAAAGCTGAGCTTTGCCTTACCGCCGAGGTCATATCTCTGCCAGTTTCTTGCTCTGTTGGAGCCTTCACCCCAGTATTCCTTAACGTATGCACCGTTAACCATAAGCTTGTTAGTGGGGCTTTCGTCGAAACGTGCGAAATATCTGCCGAGCATAAGGAAGTCGGCACCCATTGCGAGAGCAAGTGTCATGTGATAATCGTGAACGATACCGCCGTCGGAACAGATGGGAACATAAATACCTGTTTCTTTATAGTATTCGTCTCTTGCTGCAGCAACTTCGATAAGAGCTGTTGCCTGACCTCTGCCGATACCCTTGGTTTCTCTGGTGATACAGATTGAACCGCCGCCGATACCAACCTTAACAAAGTCTGCACCTGCTTTTGCAAGGAAAAGGAAGCCTTCGCGGTCAACAACATTACCTGCGCCGACCTTAACCTTGTCGCCGTACTTTTCACGGATGAATGCGAGAGTCATTTCCTGCCATACGGTATAGCCTTCGGATGAGTCGATACAAAGAACGTCTGCACCTGCTTCAACAAGTGCGGGAACACGCTTTTCATAGTCGAGAGTATTGATACCTGCGCCAACGATGTAACTCTTATTTGCATCAAGAAGCTCCTGAGGGTTGTCCTTATGCTGTGAATAGTCCTTGCGGAAAACAAAATAAAGAAGATTGCCGTTCTTATCGATAATGGGAAGCGAATTGAGCTTATGCTCCCAGATGATATCGTTTGCTTCCTTGAGAGTTGTTGTTTCCGGAGCGGTGATAAGTTTCTCAAAAGGAGTCATAAATGCTGAAACGGGTGTTTCAAGCTCCATTCTGCTGACTCTGTAATCTCTGCTTGTAACTACGCCGAGAAGCTTTCCGTTGGGAGTTCCGTCATCAGTAACAGCCATTGTGCTGTGACCGGTAAGTTCAATAAGATCAAGAACCTCTGCAAGTGTTGAATCAGGCTTAAGGTTTGAATCGCTTACAACAAATCCTGCTTTATAACTCTTAACTCTTGCAACCATTGCTGCTTCATCTTCGATTGACTGTGAACCGTAGATAAACGAAACGCCGCCTTCTTTCGCAAGTGCAATCGCCATTGTATCGTTTGAAACAGACTGCATGATTGCAGAAACAAGAGGAATATTAAGGCTGAGAGGACATTCCTCTTCACCCTTTCTAAATTTGACGAGAGGTGTTTTAAGGTTTACGTTTGCGGGGATGCACTCCCTCGATGTGTAGCCCGGGATAAGAAGATATTCGCTGAATGTTCTTGAGGGCTCCTGACAATAAATGGCCATCGTATATCACTCCTTTTGAAAATTCAGGCTGCCGGAAAAGTCAGCCTTGTATATAAAGTTTATTTTATAACAAATTTATTGAATTGTAAATACACAATTAGAACATAATTCAAAACTTATCTGCAAAATTCTTGTATATAGTTGCCGATACTTTTCTCAATTATTTCAATTGCGGCATCTTTATTCTGAACCTCGTCAACCACAGTTTCTTTATCTTCAAGATTCTTGTAAACGGTAAAAAAGTGAGTCATTTCATCAAAAACATGCTTTGGAAGCTCGCTGATATCCTTATAAGAATTATAGTTGGGGTCATTGAACGGAATGGAGATGATTTTTTCGTCGAGCTTTCCGCTGTCCTTCATTGTTATAACACCTATCGGGTAACAGCGCACAAGAGTCATCGGGTCAATTTTTTCGCTGCATATAACGACTACATCAAGCGGATCGCCGTCATCGCCGTAGGTTCTCGGAATGAAACCGTAGTTTGCGGGATAATGCGTTGAAGTATAAAGAATACGGTCAAGCATAAGAACACCCGTTTCTTTGTCGAGTTCATATTTCTTCTTGCTGCCCTTTGTTATTTCAATAACCGCCATAAAATCTTCTGCAGTTATTCTTTTCGGATTAATATCATGCCATATATTTCCCATATTTTCTCCTATTCAAAATAAATTGTTTTGCCCGTTCTTGCAGATTCATAAACAGCATTGACAATTCTGACACTCTTTATCGCTTCCATAGGAACAATAGAAGGGTCTCTGTCTTCAAGAACAGCATTTATCATGTCCTCAACAACATAAGTATGCCCTGTGCAAAGAGTAGGATCAAGAGCTGCAGCGGCACCGTTGCCCGCATATTTATCAAGCATTTCCTTTTCTTCGCTTTCTCCTGCACCCTTGAACTTCCAAAGCTTAAGCTCATCCTGATCAGCTTCCATTGAGCCTTCGGTGCCGTAAACTCTTATATCCGTACTGATTCCGGGATAAGCACAGGTTGTACTTATAAATGTTGCGACTGCTCCGGATTTAAACTTAATTAGCGATGCCGTAAAATCTTCGGTCTCTATTTTATGGTCATATATTGCCATTTGAGAAGTAACACTCTCTACATCGCTGTTCATCAACCATTGCATAAGGTCTACGGTATGTACCGCCTGATTCATAAGAGAACCGCCACCATCCATATTCCATGTGCCTCTCCATCCGCCGTTATCATAATACTCCTGAGTTCTGTACCACTTAACGGCAAAATCTCCGAAAAGAACTCTGCCTATTTTTCCATTAACTACGGCATTATGCATAGGAGTCATGTCAGCGTTATATCTGTTCTGGTGAACAACACCGGCTTTCATACCTGTTTCCTGTCTTACCTTCTCGATTTCAAGAGCAGCATCAACCGTAATATCAATCGGCTTTTCTATGAGAACATTCTTTCCGGCTCTCATGGCTTTTATTGCAAAGTCAGCATGCATACCGCTGGGAACAGCAATGCTCACCGCTTCAATATCGGGGTTTTTAAGCATTTCATCAAAGTCGGTGTAGATGAGTGTTTCGGGGTACTGCTCTTTAATTTTATCAAGTTTTTCTTGAATCAAGTCACAAACAGCAACAAGATTTGCATTTTCGGATTTTGCTGCAGCTTCTGCATGACGCTTACCGACTCCAAGACCGACAACAGCATAACCAACTTTTCTTTTCATTTTATCGTTCCTCCAGAATAGATCAGAATTTTCTGCTTCCGCCTCCGTGGCTGAATCCGCCCGACGAACGGTGGGATACTCCTACGCCGGATGAACCTCCTCCGGGTTTATGATGATTATTATTTTTCGGAACACGTGTTGTAATTACATTTCTGCTGATAACGGTATCATTGGAACCCGTCAGATTCAGAATGACGTCATCTGCATCAAACTCATCGCCTTTACCCATATTTTTATATGAGCTTTTAACGGCAAAAACCGTTACTGCCGCAATAATAACCGAAATTACAATACATATCAGCATATTCGAAAAGCTGAACGAATCATTTGACGGCTGATAATAAATATCATAATTACTGCCGCCATCATAAATCGGATAATCGTCGTAATAATCATCATCGGGAATAATCTGCGCACATTCAGCAGCGGAATCAATCATAAGAATAATGCACTCGGAATAATTACCGTCTGCAAGCTCATTATAACCGCTTTCGATGATATAATCAATTGACCCCGCGTAAACGTCAATGCACTCTCCCATAGTTGATATGCAAACCTCACGGTTATCCATATCAATCAGAAAAAGTATGCCTTTTTCTTCCCAGCCTTCGGAAAGAATGAGATTATCAAAATAATCATCGGCATAAGCCTGAGAAGTTTTTCCCATTGCATTATCAGTTGTTAAAACAACAATTGAATAATCGGTTTCAAGGGTAAAGCCAAGAACAGACTCGACTATTGATTCTTCCTGAGAATCGGAAAACAAATCTGCCGCATCATCAATTCTCGTTTCTCCGTAAGCAAACGCATTAAACGAAAAAGAAGATAATATAACAAGAAGCAATATATAAACACATAAAATCTTTTTCATCAGAACAACACCTCCGTAAGAACCGTTAATATCACGGAGGCTGCTGCCGTTACTCCTGCAAAAAGTACTCCGAGCTTTTTGCCGCAGACCGGCAATTCGCCGTATACTTTTCCCGTCTGACCGTTGAGAGCATATATATAATTTTTATCGTTATGTTTATAATTTAGTACCCAAACAGGCAGAAGGTTATAGCTCCATCTGAGTTCGCCGACATTTATACTGCTGTCCTTAACAGTGGCATTAGCATATTCAATCGACTGCAAAAGCTTATCTCCCGAGAACGACTTGATTTTATTCTTTACGGAATTTTCAATTTCATTCTTCTCAACATCTCTCTTTTCAGCAAAAAAACCGGACAGATAAGACATGGAAAACGGCACAAAATCAGCACTGTTAAAAGGACAGACATATTTAAGAATATCCTTATCCTTGCTCTTCAGCGCCGCCTCAGGCATACTTCGGATTGAAAGATTACCCTGCCTGAAATGACCTCTGACGGTTGTTTCGGTATGACGCATATCCCCTACCATCCACGACCTTACTTGTCTTGATGTTGCATTTATATTACCGCTTGACTCTCCGTCAATATACCAATAAGGAAAATAAACTCCCTTTATTTCTTCAAGTCTTGACTCGGCAATAAAATCCTTAGGCAAAAATTTCTTTTTTCCGCAAAGGTCTTTAAACTTTGAGATTGCACCTTCCTTGTCAATTTTGAACGGAATTATGTTATCGGGCTTCAGTTCACCGCTCAATTTTCCCGAAAGGACAATCGGATTTGAGCAATAATAGCAGGTTGTTGCAGCAGTTGTTTCATCAGTAACAACTTGTGCACCGCAGCTCGGACAGACATAAAGAAGAGCATTTTCAAATTCATCCGCTTCTCCTCTTGTTGCCGTTTGTGAATCCAGCTTTGAATCTTCATTAAAGAAATCCTGCTCTTTAAAAACGGAATCACAGTATTCACAACTGAAATCCTGCTTTTCGGGGTCAAACTTAAGACCCGCACCGCAATTCGGACATTTATACTGTACGGCATCCATATATAATCACCACACCTTTCCGATAAAATCAGACCGTACGGCTTTAATCCGCAGCGGTCTGAAAACTGCGGACATGAATCCGCCATTATTAAATCTTATTGTATGTTACAAACTTGAAAGATGTTCCGTTATGCTCCATAGACTCACTTTCGCACTTAACCGCCCAATCCTTCATTTTATCAAGATCGGGAAAGAATTTATCTGCCGTTTTTTTCGAATCAACCTTCGTTACATAAGCGGTATCGCAATACGGAAGAAGTTGCTCATAAACAGTTGAACCGCCGATAACATAAACCGTATCTGTATCATATCTTTGAAGCTGAGAAAACAGTTCCTCTATAGAATGGCAGACGATAACATCGCGAGCTGTCCAATCCTCATCCTTTGTTAAAACGATATTAACCCTGTTCGGCAAAGCTTTCGGTCCGGGGAAGGTCATAAAAGTCGCTCTGCCCATGACAACAACATTACCCGTTGTTGTTTCTTTGAAAAATTTCATATCAGCCGGAATGTGGTTGAGCAGTTTATCGCCGATACCGATGCCCCAGTTATTATCAACATTAACAATTGCTTTCATTTAATATTACCTCTTCTCAGATTGCAACGGGAATTTTCTCGCTGAACTCATGGAATTTATAGTTTTCAAGCGAAAAATGATTTTTTGTAAACTCATAAAAATCCGTTATGCTTTTATCCATAACAAATTCGGGAGCATCATAAGGTTCTCTGCTGATAAGTTCTTCAATAATCGGAACATGACGGTCATAAATATGTGCATCGGCAATAACATGAACAAATTCGCCGGGTTCAAGTCCGCTCACCTGAGCAAACATATGAACAAGAGCAGCATATTGCGCAACATTCCATGCATTTGCAGCAAGCATATCTTGAGAACGCTGATTGAGAATTGCATTGAGCTTGTTGCCGGAAGTGTTAAAAGTCATGCTGTATGCACAAGGATAAAGCGCCATCTCGCTCAAATCCTGATGAACATAAATATTGGTCATTATTCTTCTGCTCTGGGGATTATTCTTAAGGTCGAAAAGCACTCTGTCAACCTGATCCATATCGCCCTCTTTATAATGATGTTTAACTCCGAGCTGATAACCGTACGCCTTACCGATACTTCCGTTTTCATCAGCCCACGAATCCCAGACGTGGCTGCCGAGATCGGCAATATTATTAGATTTTTTCTGCCATATCCAGAGAATTTCGTCAACGGCACTTCTGATGAATGTTTTTCTTATAGTCTGAGCGGGAAATTCCTTGCTAAGGTCATATCTGTTGACAACGCCGAATTTTTTTACGGTATGTGCGGGAGTGCCGTCCTCCCATCTGGGGCGGACATCAAGCTCCGTATCCCAAAATCCGTTCTGTAAAATATCCTTACATGTTTCAATAAAAACTTTATCAGCAAAACTCATAGTTATTCTCCAATTCTTTTTATATATTCGCCCAATCCCTGTTCAAAATTGACGCCGAGTCGGGTATCCGTTCCCGCTTCAAACGTTCTTTTTATTGCTCCGCATGTAAAATCAAGTGCTATCTCCGCACTTTCAAAGATGCTTTTTCCTCCGAGATATGCACCGGTCAGTGCAGAAGCAAACAAGTCACCTGTGCCGTAATAAATACCCGGATACTTTTCGGATAACTTGTAAAAAATTTCAGATTTATTTCTGCATCCGACAGCGCAGCCGATTTCATCATCTTTGAAGCATACTCCCGTCAGAACAACCATGGAAGGTCCGATTTCAAGAAGCTTTTTTATTATTCTCTCAATATAGTCCTTGCTGTAAGGAGGTTCAATATATTCTTCACCGAGAAGAAAAGCCGCTTCGGTAAGATTCGGAACAATTATATCCGCTTTTCTGCAAAGAAGAATCATTTCATTTGCAAATTCATCATCGAAGGTTGTATACATTTTTCCGCCATCCGCCATCGCAGGGTCAACAATTACAACGGTGTTTTCGGTTTTGAACTCATCAATAAATCCGCAAACAATATCAACCTGCTTCGTTGAGCCGAGAAAACCGCTGTAAATACCGTCGAATTTTACATTGAGAGATTTCCAATGCTTTGCAAACGGAATAAGGTCATCCGTCAAATCTCTGTATGTAAAACCGCTGATATTTCCCGTATGAGTTGAAAGAACGGCAGTCGGCATTACAGCTGTTTCTATTCCTGCAGCAGAAATCACGGGAATTGCCGCAGTAAGCGAGCATTTGCCGATTCCGGATATATCATGAACAGCAGCAACACGCTTCAGACCGCTCATCCTTAATCACATCCAATATATTAATGTTTATTATTATACTCTATATCTCTTTTTTTTTCAACTCTTAAAAATATTTTTTTAGTAATGGTCAAAAAACACTTTACACTCCTAAAATTTAGTGTTATTATATTAACAAACTAAAGTAAAATGTAAGGAGAAATCAAACATGAAAAAAATCGGCATGAAAATTCTCAGCATTATTCTTGTCATGTCCCTCCTCATCGGCGGTTCATCGGCAACAACCACAGCTTCTGCTGCAGATCTCGGTAAAACATTAGAAAATACAGGTCTCGGTATTGTTGCTCTTATCTTTTCAACTCTTGTCGGCGGACTTAACTTTATAGTTCCTGACAGCAAAGATTTCATCAAAGTAGAAGACAGAGTTGTTGAAAACTTCTACGAAGGAACAGAAACATGGAATGACGAAGCAAAGGCAGATGCCAAATGGAGTCTCGGTCACGCTAAAGCATCACTCGTTCCTTCAGACTGGGAAACAAAAGACTATTATCTCGGCGGTTTCATCGATCCCAACAACGGAATGGTTAACAAGGTTGAAGAAATCATCGATGATATGCAGATAAGAGTTATCGCTCTCAGCGACGGTTCGGACAGAGGAGTTGCTCTTTTTGCAAACATCGACTGCATCGGCTTCTCAAACGGCGATATCAAGGAAATCCGCAAGCGCGTTGAAGCCATGGATCTTGGTGTTGAATTCAACAGCATCAACGTTTCATCAACACATACCCACAGCTGTATCGATACTCAGGGTCTTTGGACAAACCTTTTCCCCAAGCTTTTCACAAATCTTTTAAAGTCTTACATCCCCTTCCTTGAAAAAGAAAGAGGCGCAGACGCTGAATATATGGAATTCGTTTATGAAACAGCAGCCGAAACAATGAAAAAAGCTGTTGAAGATATGCGTTCCGGTACTCTTACATACGCTGTCAAAGAAGTAAACGATGAATATTTCAATAACAAGAACAGAAGTCAGTCAACATCAATAATTGATGAGCTTGCAAGATTCGTTTTCACACCCGATGACACAAATTACAAGCCCACAATGATAGTTAATATCGCTGCTCATCCCGACGTTGCAGGACTTCCTGTTGACGAAATCGACAACGGCAGAGACCTTACAGGCGACTATATTTATTATCTCGGCGAAAAAATTGAAGAAAAAGGCTTTAACTTCATGTTCTTCAACGGAGCAATCGCCGGTATTTATGAAGGCAGAGGTCCCGCAGGTGACGGTGTTCCCACAGAAAGAAGATACGAAGAAACTCTCCGTTACGGATATGAAATCGCAAACATGGCTCTCAATCTCACAAACACAGTTGAGCAGATCGAAGCCAATATGACTGATGCAGAAAAAGCTAAGATTGCTGAAGAAAAAGAAATCGGCGGTGAAAATTATACTCTTTGGTACGAAGGCTGGGAACCTGTAACAGAAAAGGTTCTTGAACCCAACCTCAATATTCTCATCAAAGAAGTTAAAATTAAGGTTACCAATCCCCTTATCAAGCTTGTAGGCAAGCTTAACCTTGTTAATTACACAGTTTGCAAAGAAGGTCTTGATTACTACATCTTTGCAGAAATCGGATATATGGAAATCGGCGGCGTTAAAGTTGCATTTATGCCCGGCGAAATCGTTCAGGACCTCATCTGCGGCGGCGGTTCACTCACAGCTGACGGTTCTTACTCAGGTAAAGCTTTTGAATGTAAAACAATCTATGAGCTTTTCGGTGAAGATGCAATCTGCTTCGGTCTTATGAACGACGCACTCGGTTATGTTGTTCCCGATAATGACTACACAATGGCTCTTCTCGGCGACCACTATCAGGAAATGATTTCACTCGGCAGATATGCAGGCTCAACAATAATGAACGGCTTTGCAGAAATCGCTGAAGAAATCAAATAATCAATTTAACAGCGTTCTCCCGGCTGTTTCAGAAATGAAACAGTCGGGAATTTTGATGCACGAAAGGATAATCTCAACATGAAATTAACTTTCAGAAAAGGACTGTCACACGGAATTCCGATTGCTCTCGGTTATCTGTCGGTTTCGTTCGGATTCGGAATTATGGCAGTTAAATCAGGCATTTCTGCCATTAATGCAATTATAATTTCATTAACCAATCTGACATCAGCAGGTCAGGCTGCAGGAGTAGGCATTATTGCTGCCGGCGGTGCAATTTTTGAAATGGCAGCAACGCAGTTCGTTATTAATCTGCGCTACTCGCTCATGGGTCTGTCTCTTTCTCAAAAACTTGACAAATCATTTACAACAATCCACAGAATGGTTGCTTCATACGGTATAACCGATGAAATATTCGCCGTAGCATCCTCACAGAAAGAGAAACTGGTTCCGTCATATATGTACGGACTAATTTCAATATCCGCTTTGGGCTGGACATGCGGTACTGCTGCCGGTGCGTTTGCAGGCAACATTCTTCCCGCATCTGTTACGGCTGCAATGGGTATTCTCCTTTATGGCATGTTTATTGCAATAATTGTTCCTGCCGCAAAAAACAGCAGAAAAGATTTGCTCGTAATATGCTTTGCAGCGGCATTCAGTATGGCATTCAAATATTTGCTTCCGGGGGTATCATTCGGATTTGCAATAATCCTCAGTTCAATTGCAGCATCGGTTATCGGCGCTATCCTTTTCCCGATTGAACTCGCAGAAAGTGAGAGTGAAATAACATGAGCATGCTGATTTATATTGCCGTTATGGCAGGCGTAACATACCTTATAAGAATGATACCGTTTACAATATTCAGGAAGAAAATAAAATCAAGGTTCATTCAGAGTGTACTGTATTACATCCCCTATGCCGTTCTGAGTGCGATGACCTTCCCGTCAATTTTTTATTCAACGGATAACAATATTACTGCAATTGTCGGTACCGTTGTTGCGGTTATTCTCGCGTATTTTAAGCTTCCGCTTACGGTTGTCGCTCTCGCAGCTTGTGTTTCGGCACTTGTAACAGGATTTTTTATATAAAAACAGCTCGGCTTCAAACGAAACCGAGCTGTTTTGTTAATCATTTTCTTTAAGCCACGCTATCGTATCTCTGAGTGAGTCCTCAAGAGAACGAGAAGAATATCCGAGTTCTTTTTCTGCCTTTTCATATGTAAATCTGCAGTTTTCGCAAATTTTTCTTATCGCATATTCGTTTACAACCGGCGGCAGATTTGCAACCTTAAAGATTTTCTCGAAGATAGGAATAATTGTATCAACATGCTTCTTTTTGATAACAACTTTCGGATGTTTTCTTCCGCACACATCGGCAAGCGCGTTCATAAATTCATCAAGCGTATACGCTTTTCCGCAAAGGAAATAACATTCGCCGCTGCGACCTTTTTCAGCAGCAGCAACCATACCTTTTGCAACGTCACGGACATCAACAAAGTTATATCCGCCAAAATCAAATGTAAGCGAGAAAAATCCCTTTGAGAAAAGGTTAATTACCGTCACCATACTTGATGTACGGTTATTATCGTAAGGACCGATACACGCACTCGGATGAACGGCACAAACTTTAAGATTTTCGTCCGCACTGTCAAGAACATATTGTGTAGCTGTTGCCTTGGATTTCGCATAAGCACCTTCAACAATATCCGGGTCAAAATGTGAAACCTCACGAATAACGTCCATATCATCATCAACATGAACGGCATCAACGGAAGAAACATAAATAAGATTCTTAACGCCCGTTTTTTTACATGCCGCAACAACGTTCTTCGTTCCCTCAACATTGACATTCCAGACCTGCTTATCCTTAGTGCCGCTGATATCAACAACACCTGCAACGTGATAGACTGTTTCTGCACCCTCAAATGCTTTTTCAAGGATATCATAATCGCATACATCACCAATAACCTTTTCACAGTCTATGCCGTCAAAAACAGGACTGTCGGAACGTAAAAGAAGACGCATTTTTTCGCCTCTTTCGGCAAGCTCCTTAACCAAAGCATACCCGACATAGCCTTTTCCTCCGGTTATAACGTTCATTCCGCTGCTCATAATATCCCTCATTTCTGTTTTTCTGTAAAATTAGACAGTTTTGCCTAATTTTGTCTTTTTCTATATATTATCATTTTATTTCGAACAAATCAACAAATTATGCAACACCTTTTATCACACAAAAGAATAATTATGTGTGACTTTTTAACATTTTATTAACGGAATAAAAACAAAATTATAATGTCTAACGTGTAAAAATATAAAATTAATCATTGACATTCGTTTATGATTATTGTAAAATACATTAAACAATAAAAAGCTGTGATAAGAAAAAGTAAGTTTTTCGGATTTTTCAGAGAAAGAGCGGTTGGTGAAAGCTCTTATTTCCGTTTGACCGAACCCATCTTTGAGCTGCACGCCGAAAGAAAAAGTAAGCCGTGCCGGATTTCCCCGTTACAGGATAAAAAAGAGCGGACGTTAAGTCCGAACCCGGGTGGTACCGCAGACTATTCAGTTTGTCCCGAGCCGTTGGCTCAGGGGCATTTTTTATTGGAGGTAAAACTAATGAAAATCGACAAACTTGCAGGCGAACGTTTTAAAGAAAAGCCCTCGGATTGCGTCATCGACAGCCACGCTCTCATGCTCAGAGGCGGCTACATGAAGGGCGTAGCAAACGGCATTTATTCATCATTTATGCCCCTCAGAAGAATCACAAGAAAAATCGAAAATATTATCCGTGAAGAAATGGATGCAATCGACGGTCAGGAGGTTCAGTTCCCCGTTGTTATGCCTGCATCTCTCTGGGCGGAATCGGGCAGATACGAAAGCATCGGCAGCGAGCTTATGCGATTTAAGGACAGAAACGATTCACCCATGGTACTTGGCATGACCCATGAAGAAGCTGCCGTTCAGCTTGTAAGAGAATATGCCAACAGCTATACTAAATACCCCTTCATGATTTATCAGGTTCAGACCAAATTCCGTGATGAAGCACGTCCCAGAGGCGGGCTTATCAGAGTCCGTGAATTTACAATGAAGGACGCATATTCCTTCCATACTTCTCAGGAAGACCTTGAAAGATATTACGATATCTGCTACAAGGCATACGAGCGTATTTTTGCAAGAGCTGGCATTCCCGAGGTTATTACCGTTGCATCAGACTCCGGTATGATGGGCGGAAGCATTTCACATGAATACATGCTTCTCTCCCCCATCGGCGAAGATTCGATTGCAGTTTGCTCCGAATGTGATTACAGAGCAAACATGGAAGCGGCGGAAAGCATCATCAAAAATGAAATGAACGGTGAATCAAACGAGCTTGAGCTTATTTATACCCCCGATATTCATACTATTGAAGATATCTGCAACTTCCTCAAGACTCCTCTTGAAGAATCATGCAAGGCTGTCGTTTACCAGAAGAATATGACAGATGAATACGTTGTTATTTTTGTCAGAGGCGATCTTGATATCAACGAAACAAAGCTTACGAATTATCTCGGTGAAGCTGTTCATCCCGCAGTAATCACAGATGATTGCGGACTTTTTGCAGGATTTATAGGTCCTTATAATCTTGACCGCGAAAAGTTCACCGTTCTTTTTGATAAATCACTTGAAAATACGCACAATCTCTCATGCGGTGCAAATCAGCTTGACCACCACTATAAAGGACTCAAAATCAGCAGAGATATCGGCGACGTAGAATATATTGATCTTGCAAAAATCAAGGAAGGCGGTATCTGCCCCAAGTGCGGTAAGCCTGCAATTAATATTTCAAGAGGTATTGAAGTCGGCAACATCTTCCAGCTTGGTACAAAATATACAAAATCAATGGGAATGCAGTATCTTGACAGCGAAGGAAACCTTCAGTATCCTATCATGGGTTGCTACGGTATCGGCGTAGGCAGACTTGCAGCTTCTGTCTGCGAAGCACATCACGATGAATACGGTCCCATATGGCCGATGTCAATCGCTCCCTGGCATGTTCAGATTTGCTGTCTGAGGGCTGATGATGATGAGTGCAGAGGTGTTTCGGATGAACTCTATCAGAAGATGCTTGACGAAAGAATGGAAGTTATCTATGACGACAGAAACATCAGACCCGGCGCAATGTTCTCGGACGCTGACCTTCTCGGTGTTCCGGTAAGAGTTATCGTAAGCCCCAGAAACCTTAAGGATGGCGTATGCGAAATCGTTACAAGAGACAAAGAAATCAGCATGAAGGTTGAACTTGACAAGGTCATTGACACCGTCAAAAATATCATTAAAGAAAGACTTAAATAATGCTTTTTCGGCACCGAAATACGGTGCCGATTTTTTTGGTAAAATTCCATTAAAAATGTAATAATTTGTTATAAAACTGTAACTAATTTTACATTGATTTATTATAATCAATATTGTAAAATACATTTTGGATTATTTGGGACTCAAGGTGATTTAAATTTAATGAAAAATAAAAATATTTTTATTCTGTGCGGCGTTGCATTGATAATTATTTTGGGATTTTCTGTTTCAAAAACCGCATTAACAAACGCTGTTTCCGAAAATACGACCTCAACGATTCAGTCAGAATCTCAAAGCAAATTTGAAAAATCATCAACTGCTCTCACACAGGTTATTACCGAACTGACATCAAAGATGTTTACAACCGAAGCATTATCTGTCAACAACGAAACAACACTCAGAATAACCGAGAAAAAAACAGAAAAAGAAGATATAACAACAATCGAAAATACTAAACAAGCAAAGCCGACCTCTCCTGTTTTTCCCATTCAGATTCCTACAATAAAAATTCCCGGCATTATCCCTTTAACAACTGCTTCGCAGACAAAATCTTCCGACCCTAAAGACCTGAGCTGTTTTGACAACTCAGTATTCATTGGAAATTCAAGATTAATTTCTTTCAAGAATTACGGGCTTGCAAAAAATGTTTATTCCGTTGTAGGTCTTAATGTTGATACTGTTTTTACAAAATCGGTATCGGGCAGTAATGTAACGGTCATCAATGAACTGAACGGCAAAGATTATGAAAAAGTAATTCTCATGTTTGGCGATAACGAATGCGGCTGGCCTAATCAGAATATTTTTATTCAGCGATACTCAAAGGTTATTGCGGCTGTAAAAGAGAAAATACCGAATGCAAAGATATATCTGCATTCCGTTCTTCCTGTAAGTGCGGAAACATCGGCAAAAAATGAATTCGGCTGCAATAACGAAACGATTAACTCACTTAACCAAAAAATAAAACAGCTTGCGGCTGATGAAGGCGTTGAATTTATTGAACAGCCCTCTTGTCTTAAAGATGCCGACGGCGCTCTTCTTCCCGAAGCAGCAAGCGACGGAATACATCTTAACAAAAAATATTCAGAAATCTGGCTTAATTATCTCGCAGAAACTATCATTTAATTATTCAGGGTGGCATAAGATGAAAAAAATAACAGCATTTTTTGTTGCAATTTCAATGATATTTGCATTCAGCGGATGTATAAAACAAGAAACAAAAACTTATGATGCAGATATTATTGCTGATACACTTTATGCAGGGCTTACCTTTGGTGAATCACTTGAAAAAAGTACAGCCGAAGCTGCATATTCCATTTATGGCTTAGACCCTTCGCTCTGCACAGCGGCTGCAATATACGTCGGCAGCGGTGCAACGGCAGATGAAGTTGCTGTTTTCAACTGCACAGACAGCATTGCAGCCGAAACCGTGATGCAAGCAATAAATTCCAGAAAAGAATATCTCAAGGAAGGCTACAGTGATTACGGTCCCGACCAGGTTCCGAAAATTGAAGCTGCGGCAATAATTTCATCGGTTAACACCGTAATCATGTGCATTTGCGAAAATCCCGAATCGGTTAATGATATTTTAGAATCAATTGATTAATAATTTAAATCGGAGAAAATAAATTATGGTTTTTTCTGAACCCGTATTTATGTTTATGTTTTTGCCTGTTACACTGCTTGTTTATTATGCAGTACCGTTCAGGTTAAAAAACGCAGTTCTCTTTCTTTCCGGTCTTCTTTTTTATTCATGGGGTGAGCCGGTTTATGTTCTGATAATGATTCTGTCAACTCTTATTGATTATCTTGCAGGCAGAATCATGGATAAATTTGAAGCTAATAAAAAAATCCGAAAAGCTGCATTAATAGTTTCTGTTGTAATGAATCTTTCTTTACTCGGATTATTCAAATACAGCGGATTTTTTATTGATTCTCTCAACTCAGCTTTCGGTATTTCGCTTTATAATCCAAATCTTCCTCTTCCCATCGGCATCAGTTTTTTCACATTCCAGTCAATGTCGTATACAATTGACCTTTACAGAAAAAATATCACCGTTCAGAAAAGTTTTGTCAAGTTCGCTGCATTTGTTACAATGTTTCCTCAGATTGTTGCAGGACCGATTGTGCTTTATAATGATATTTCAAAAGAACTTGAAGAAAGAAAAATTGATTTTAATGCTTTAAGCGACGGAATTTCAACTTTTATCTGCGGTCTGTGTAAAAAAGTTCTTATTGCGAATTCCGTCGGTGAACTTTGGACAACAGTTAAAGAAACAGACTACAGTACACTTCCTGCTGCAACTGCATGGCTCGGTATCATTGCATTCACTCTTCAGATTTACTTTGATTTTTCGGGATACAGTGATATGGCAATCGGTCTGGGAAAAATGCTCGGTTTCAAATTTCCTGAAAATTTCGATTATCCGTATAATTCCAAATCAGTCAGCGAATTTTGGCGCAGGTGGCATATGACCCTCGGCGGTTGGTTCAAAAGCTATGTTTACTTTCCGCTCGGCGGAAGCAAAAACGGAAAAGGAAAAACAATACGTAATCTGCTGATCGTCTGGTTTCTTACAGGCATGTGGCACGGTGCAAGCTGGAACTTCATTATATGGGGAATATACTACGGAATAATTTTGATTCTCGAAAAATTTGTTTTTGCTTCAGTAATTAAAAAGCTTCCGTCTGCTGTCACAAGAATTTATACACTGTTTGCGGTTATTATCGGTTGGGTAATATTTGAAATCACCTCCCCTGCGTCAGAACTCGGATATATAAGAGCAATGTTCGGTTTTTCGGGAGCATTCAGCGATACATTCACCATTAATATACTGCACAACTATTCAATCATTTTAATCATTGCCGCAATAACCGCAACAGGACTTCCGCTTAAGCTTTGGAAAAAGATAACAAGCGGTAAAAAGCTTGACGGTATATGTATTGCAGGTGAAGCCGCAGGTATGGCGGCGTGCATCGCTTATCTTGTTGATGCGACATACAACCCCTTCCTCTACTTCAATTTTTAGGAGAAAACAATGAAAACAAGAGTTCTCAGAGTTATCCTCTTTTTTCTTGCGATAATCATTATCCCTGTTTTTACGCTTTTCGGAGAAAAAGAAACCGTAAGCTACAATGAAAACAAAACACTTGCTGAATTTCCCGAGCTGACATTAGGCAGTTGGAAAAGCCGTTCTTTTATGAACGGAATGGCAGATTATTTTTCGGATCATTTTGTTTTAAGAGAAGATTTTATCAGAGTAAAAAATAAAATTGAAACACTTATCGGAAAAAACGAAATTAACGGTGTTTTTGAACACAACGGAAGCCTTATTCAGACCTTCAAGGACATTGATTATACTCTGACTGACAGAAATCTTTCTTCACTGAATAAACTTAAAGCAAAAAATCCTGACACTCCGTTTTATTTTATGCCGATTATAACTGCGCAGGAAAAATTCAAAGATTCGTTGCCGTCATATCTGAATCTTGACAGCGAATCGGAATATATTGAATACTGCTTTTCAAAGCTTAAAGAAATTAAATCAATCGATGTTTCCCGGGAAATCTGTTCTGTTGATTACGGATTTTACAGAACAGACCACCATTGGACAACCGATGCCGCATATCACGCGTATCTTAAAGCATCAAAAGAACTCGGATTGATTCCTTATGATAATTTTGAAATAAAAACAGTTACAAACGAATTCAAGGGTACTCTTTACTCAAAAACTCTGAACGAAAATATTGAGCTTGATTCAATCAATGTTTATGAAACGGATACCAAGTTCAAATTATCTGTTAAAAACGATGTTTTTGATTCTCTTTATTTCAATGAATATTTAAAAGAAAAAGATAAATATTCATTTTTTCTTTCGGGCAATCACGGCATAATCACTATTGAAAACACAAACATAAACATCAGCAAAGAACTTTTAATTATCAAAGACAGCTATGCAAATTGCTTTGTACCTTTCCTTGCCGAGCATTACTCAAAAATAACGCTTGTTGATCCGCGTTACTGTTCACACACACAAATTAAAGAAATAACCCCGTCAGATTATGACGGAGTGCTTGTTCTTTTTAATGTTTCGGGTTTTTCTCAGGAACAGAATTTCGCACTTATTGAATTCATGGGAGGAAAATAATGTTTACCGCTTTTTGCCAATCAACATTCTGCACAGCCTGCTGCTCATCTGTTGCAACAGGTTTTACTCCTGTCTTTTCATATGGCATTTTATCTAACCGTCATCAGCTTTGATGACGGTATTTTTTTGCAAAAAAACGAAACTTTTTTTTGATAAAGGATTTAAAAATTAAGATATATATGTTATAATATATCGAATATAAACTTTAACTTGTTAATAATTGTTTTTGGAGGCATATATGAAGCACTTACTCAAACTTATGGATTTGAGCACAAACGAAATCAACGAAATTCTCAATCTCGCTGATCAGCTCAAATACGAAAAGAAAAACGGAATCGAACATCATCTCCTCAAAGGCAAAACTCTCGGCATGATTTTTGCAAAATCATCAACCAGAACAAGAGTTTCCTTTGAAGTCGGTATGTATGACCTCGGCGGCATGGCTCTTTTCCTCAGCTCGCATGATATTCAGCTCGGCAGAGGAGAACCCGTTAACGATACCGCACGAGTGCTTTCCGGTTATCTTGACGGAATCATGATAAGAACCTTCGACCAAAGCGATGTCGAAACCCTTGCCGAATACGGTTCAATCCCCATCATCAACGGTCTTACCGATTACTGCCACCCCTGCCAGGTGCTTGCTGATCTTATGACAATACGTGAGTTCAGAGGCTCAATCAAAGGAAACAAGCTCTGCTACATCGGCGACGGCAACAACATGGCAAACTCACTTATCGTTGGCGGTATAAAGATGGGTATGGCTGTCAGCATTGCTTGCCCTGAAAACTATAAACCCGATGCAGAAATCATGAAATGGGCTGCAGAAAACGGCGACTTCGTATGCACTCCCGATATTCTTGAAGCAGCAAAGGATGCAGATGTTCTTTATACCGATGTCTGGGCATCAATGGGTCAGGAAAGCGAAGCCGAAGAAAGAAAGAAGATTTTTGACGGCTATCAGATAAATGACAGCGTTATGGCTGTTGCAAAACCCGATGCAATGGTTCTTCACTGCCTCCCCGCTCACCGTGAGGAAGAAATCACCGCAAAGATATTTGAAGCACACGCAAAGGAAATTTTTGAAGAGGCTGAAAACAGACTTCATGCTCAAAAAGCAGTTCTCGTAAAGCTTCTTAAGGATTAATCAGCACAAGGGGGTATTAAATATGCCAATCAATAAAGATATCAAAAAAGTCATGGTTATCGGCTCCGGTCCCATCGTTATCGGTCAGGCTGCCGAATTTGACTATGCGGGAACGCAGGCTTGCCGTGTTCTTAAAGACGCCGGTCTTGATGTTGTTCTTGTCAACTCAAACCCTGCAACAATTATGACCGACAAGGCTCTTGCTGACGAAATCTATCTTGAGCCTCTTACCGCAGAAACGGTCAAAAGAATCATTGAAAAAGAAAAGCCTGACAGTCTTCTTGCGGGTCTTGGCGGACAGACCGGTCTTACCATCGCTATGCAGCTGAGCAAGGACGGTTATCTTGACAAAATGGGCGTTAAGCTTCTTGGAACAAATGCCGAAGCGATTGATAAAGCTGAAGACAGAAAAATGTTCAGAGACACAATGGAGTCCATAGGTCAGCCCGTTATCCCCTCTGAAATTGCAAACGATGTTGAAACCGCTCTTGAAATTGCAGAAAAAATCGGTTATCCCATTATCATCAGACCTGCATTCACCCTCGGCGGAGGCGGAGGCGGTGTTGCATACAACGCAGAAGAACTTGCAGTCATTGCAAAAACAGGTCTTGACCTCTCCCCCATCACTCAGGTACTTGTTGAAAAATACATCTTCGGCTGGAAAGAAATCGAGTTTGAAACTATGCGTGACAGCGCAGGCAACTGCATTGCTGTCTGCAGCATGGAAAACTTCGATCCCGTCGGTATCCATACCGGCGACAGTATCGTTGCCGCTCCCGCTCTTTCACTTACAGACGAAGAATTCCAGATGCTGCGCAAGGCATCTCTTGATATTGTTGATGCACTCGGCATCATCGGCGGATGTAACTGCCAGTTCGCTCTCGACCCCAACAGTATGGATTATGCTGTTATCGAGGTTAACCCCAGAGTATCCCGCTCTTCTGCTCTTGCAAGTAAGGCAACAGGTTATCCCATCGCTAAGGTAACTGCAATGCTTGCTCTCGGCATCACTCTTGATGAAATCAAGAACGAAACAACAGGTCTCAACTGCGAAAAGTTTGAACCGGATGTTAAATATATTGTTGTTAAGCTTCCCAAGTGGCCCTTTGACAAATTCGTTAACGCAAGCCGTCAGCTCGGCACTCAGATGAAGGCAACCGGTGAGGTTATGTCCATCGGTCCGACATTTGAAAACGCAATCATGAAGGCTGTCAGAGGTGCGGAGATTTCACTTGACACTCTCAATGCAGCACCCAAAACCAACGCTCCTCTTGTTGACAGACTCAGAAACACAGATGATATGCGACTTTTCTCTGTTTTTGAAGCAATCAAGAGCGGTATGTCAATTGAAGAAATCCATGAAATCACTAAGATTACAGAATGGTTCCTTCTCAAGCTCAAAAATCTTGCCGATTACGAAAAGGCTATCGAAGACGGCAACATGACCGTTGAACTCTATAATCAGGGTAAGACTTACGGTTATACCGATGCAGCTCTTAAGCGACTTTCCGGTGTGGACGAGCTTCCCGCACACAAGGATGCTGTTTTCAAAATTGTTGACACCTGCTCATCGAACTTCCCCGTTGCAGCTCCCTATTTCTACTCTGTATACGATGAAGAATGCGAAGCACGTCCCTTCCTTGAAAAGAGCAAAAAAGAAAGAATTATCGTTCTCGGTTCAGGTCCTATCAGAATCGGTCAGGGTATTGAATTTGACTATTCATCAGTTCATTGCGTATGGACTCTCAAAGAGCTTGGTTTTGAAGTTGCAATCATCAACAACAACCCTGAAACAGTTTCAACCGACTACGATACAGCCGACAGACTTTACTTTGAGCCTCTCACTCCCGAAGATGTTATGAACATTATCAAGGTTGAGCAGCCCATCGGCGTTGTTGTTGCATTCGGCGGTCAAACCGCTATCAAGCTCACCAAATTCCTTGACGAAAACGGTATTACAATCCTCGGCACATCAGCTGACGGTATTGACACTGCAGAAGACAGAGAGCGTTTCGATGCACTGCTTGAGAAGTTTGCTATCCGTAGACCTAAAGGTATGGGTGTTATGACAAAGCAGGAAGCACTCAATGCCGCAAACACTCTCGGTTATCCCGTTCTTCTCCGTCCTTCATACGTTATCGGCGGTCAGAATATGACAATCGCTCACGAGGATGCAGACGTTGAAAGATATATGGATATCATCCTTTCGGGTGAAATTGAAAATCCCGTTCTTGTTGACAAATACATGATGGGTACAGAACTTGAAGTTGATGTTATTTCTGACGGCAAGGACGTTCTTATCCCCGGTATTATGGAACACGTTGAGCGTGCAGGCGTTCACAGCGGCGACTCAATCGCTGTTTATCCCCCCTATAATCTCAACGATAAGATGCGTGAAACAATCTGCGACGTTTCAGAAAAGCTCGCTCTTTCTCTCGGTACAAAGGGTCTTGTCAACATTCAGTATCTTATTAATCATAATCAGCTCTATGTTATTGAAGTTAACCCCAGAGCATCGAGAACAATTCCTTACATCAGCAAGGTTACCGGTGTTCCGATGGTTGACATTGCATCAAAAGTTATGATCGGTCAGCCTCTTAAAGATCTCGGATACGGCACAGGTCTTTATAAAACTCCCCCCTACTTTACAGTTAAGGTTCCCGTATTTTCATTTGAAAAGCTTTCGGACGTTAACTCAATCCTCGGTCCCGAAATGAAGTCAACCGGTGAAGTTCTCGGTATCGGTAAGACTACTGCAGAAGCCCTCTATAAAGGTCTCACTTCGGCAGGCTTCAAGATTCAACTTCCCACAGCAGAAAAGAACATTGGCATTCTCCTCAGTGTTGACAGTCACGATATGCTCGATGCCGTTTCACTTGCAAAGAAGCTTGATGACCTTAAAATTAACATTTATGCCACAAAAGAAACCGCAGATGCTATTTCTCAGCTTGGCATTGATGTTGAATATGTAAACAGCAGATATGATGACAATTCCGCAATTTATGATCTTTTGGAAAGCGGCAAGGTTGACTATGTTGTTTACACCGGCGCACTCCAGGATTCTACCATGGGAGATTACATTGCTCTTCACAGACGTGCAATTCAGCTTTCAATTGCTTGCATAACATCGCTTGATACAGCAAACGCACTTGCCGACATCATCGCAAGCCGCTTCAATCAGCAGAATACAGAGCTTGTTGACATCAACAACATGCGTTCCGAAAGACAGACACTTAATTTTGTTAAGATGGATGCATCGGGCAACGACCATATCGTTATTGAAAACTTTGACAATTCAATCACATGCCCCGAAAGTCTTTGCGTAAGCCTTTGCGACAGAAACCACGGAATCGGCAGCGACGGAATTCTCCTTGTTGAGAAGTCTGATGTTGCTCAAGTCAAGATGAGAGTATTCAATCTTGACGGCAGTGAAGGCAGAATGGGCGGTAATGCAATGCGCTCGGTTGCAAAGTATGTTTATGACAAAGGTTATGTTGATACCGAAACCGTAACAATAGAAACCGCAAGCGGTGTTAAGAGCGTTGAGCTTTACACAATGGACGGCAAAGTCAGCTCTGTTTGCGCAAACATGGGCAAGGCAGACCTTGAAAATGCCGTAACAAGCACAATCGGAACAAACAAGTTCATAGATTATCCCGTAACAATCAACGGCGAAGAACACAGAATTACCTGCGTTTCAATGGGTAACCCCCACTGCGTCGTATTTGTTCCCAGAGTTGATACAATTGAAATTGAGAAAGTCGGTCCCAAATTCGAAAAGGCAGACATTTTCGCTCACAGAGTCAACACTGAATTCGTAAGAGTGGTTAATGAAACAACTCTTAAGATGAGAGTCTGGGAACGCGGTAACGGCGAAACTCTTGCCTGTGGTACCGGTGCATGCGCAGCGGTAGTTGCAGCAGTTGAAAACGGCTTCTGCAAGAAGAACACCGATATAACCGTTAAAGTACGCGGCGGCGACCTCATTGTTAACTACAGCGATGACGGCGTATTCCTTACTGGCTCAACAAAGCTTGTCTTTGAAGGTTCGCTTGAATATTAACCAGATATGCAAAAGAGACGGTCCTCTCTTTAAAGACCGTCTCTTTTTTTATCGTCTAAAATTCATTTTCCTGCTTTTTGATTCCGAACATCATCCTTAATAAGCCGCGCAGAGCTTTGGGACTGCGAACAACAACGACTTTCATCTGTGTCCTCCCTTTCAGTAAAATCTGCAAAGGCTCAGACCTGCAAGAATAAGTACTCCGGCAATTATCAGAACAGCCAGCGTATATGGGAACAATGCAGCAACAACCATTCCGATTGCAAATGCAATCAAAACAGAGCCATTTGAATGAAATCTCAAAAATAATCACCGCCCGAAGATACAGCATGAGTCTTTGCTCATTACAGTATAATCAGCGGTGATGATTTTCGTTACCTTTTTTTAAGTTCCCATTCTTTGATATTCTTTGCTTGCTCCATCATTGAGCAATAGCTTTCGTGACGGCTTGCAGGAATATCTCCTTCCTCGACTGCCTGAATTATCCTGCAGCCTTTATCTTTTGTATGCAGACATGATGAGAATTTACATTGACCGAGATATTCTTCAAATTCTTTGAAAGCATAGGGCAAATCTTCTTTAAGAATCAGCTCGGTTTCCTCTGTTTCAAAAGAAGAAAAGCCGGGAGTATCCGCAACATATCCGCCTTCAACCTTGAAAAGCTCGCTGTGGCGTGTTGTGTGCCGACCCCTGCCAAGCTTATCGCTTATTTCGCCTGTTTTAAGAGCTAAATCGGGATCAATAACATTTAACAAAGACGATTTTCCGACACCGGAGTTGCCGCAGAATGCGCTGATATGATTTTTCAGTTCAGACTTGACCGATTCAACGCCTTCTCCCGTGACGCAAGACACAGAAAAAGCTCTGATTCCCGCCTTTTTATAAATATCGACATATTCATCCGCACTTTCAAGGTCATTCTTTGTGAAAACAACAATCGGTTCTATTCCTTTGTTAACCGCAAGAGCAGTCAGTCTGTCAATAATAAGAAGAACAGGCTTAGGCTCACATACCGATGAAACGATAAAAAGTCTGTCAACATTTGCAACTGGAGGTCTTTGAAGAAGCGAGCTTCTTTCATAAATTTCATCAACGGTATTTTCCGCATTTTCATTAATACTGATTGAAACTCTGTCACCTGCAAGAGGCTTTATTCCGGATTTCCGAAACACTCCCCTCGCTTTACATTCATATATCTCTCCGGCGGCTTCAACATAATAGAAGCCGCCGATGCCTTTTATTATAATTCCGTCAAGCTT
The DNA here is from genome assembly GCA_017410195.1 of Clostridia bacterium. Lineage (GTDB taxonomy): Bacteria > Bacillota > Clostridia > Oscillospirales > Acutalibacteraceae > CAG-177. The sequence continues at coordinate 99,495 of JAFQRF010000023.1, forward strand.
AGACACTTAATCAAAGACCTTCCTTCTGACCGACAACAAGTGTAATTTCGGTATTTGTGTCATAGGTCTGCGTTATACCCATAATTCCCGAAGATGTGGCTGATGGGGTCTGTGAAAGAACGACGCCGTTTTCAGACTCCATATAAACAGTCTGATATTCAATTCGGATATTATTTACGTTGAAACCGCTTGAACCGAGATGATTGATTGCCTGACTCATTGTCATACCGACAACCGAGGGCATCTGCTTACGTCCGCTTGAAATGATGCTCGATGATGAATAAGTTCCGTTTGTAACAACCGCAGGACTCTGTGTAAAGTCAACGGTGCAAGTATAATACTCCTTATTATCAATATAAATCTTAACCGAAACATCCTCTCCGCTGCCTTCGATAGTGAAGGGATATTCGCTTCCGTCAAGAAGCAAAGACTTGCTCATAACAGACTCGTTATTTGCAAAGACTTCGAAAGTTCCTCTTGAACCTGAGGCGGGAAGATTAATCTTTATTTCAGCTTCACTTGATTCGGGAATACCGTTGCTGATTACAATAGAAACCTTACTGTTGGGCATTACCTTTTCTCCTGCCTCTGGTGACTGCTTGATAACAGTACCTGCGGGTTCATTGCTGTTTTCCTCTTTTATTTCGGGATCCATAACAAGCTGAACGGAGTTAATCATCGCCTCAGCCATTTCAACATCCCAGCCTAAGTTTACAACCGACGGAACCTCAACAAGATCCTCATTGCTTGCATAGTAAACGATAATAACTGTTCCGCCGTCAACCTCAGTGTCTGCCTCAGGGTCAGTTTTTATTACCTTACCGAATTCTTCCGTAAGGCTGAGCATGGGAGTAAGCTTAACAGTAAGACCTTTATTTTTAAGAGTCTGTTCCGCAAGCTCATGTCCGTATCCGACAACATTGGGAATAACAACCTTCTCCTCGTTCTGAACGATTGCGAGCTGAATGACATTGCTGTCTTTGCCGAGCTTCTGACCGCTGTCAGGCTCCTGGTCAAAAACAGTTCCGTTTTCATATGCACTGTTTGAAATAGTACTGATTTCAAAGGTGTATGCTGAATATTTGGAGTTATCCTTAATTTCTGATTCATAATTCATCCCGACAAAATTAGGAACACTTGCAGAAGTGTTTCTGAAAACATCGGTGAAGAAATAGGTAAATGCAAACGCAACAAGCGAAATAACAAGCAAACCAATAATAACTCCGATTGCAATAAGTCCGCCCTTACCTCTCTTGCCGTCATCCTCCGAATCATCATATTCTTCATAAACCGGCATCTGAACCTGCGGCTGAGTTACAACGGGAGTCTTGATTACGGGCTGTGAGGGAACATTTGATGTTCTTCTCTGAACATACTTTGTGGGGTCTGTATCAACAAAATAATCACGCTGGAAGCGAATTGTCGGATTTCTCTTGAATTCTTCAATATCAAGAAGCATTTCAGCGGCAGACTGATATCTGTCCTTATTATTCTTCTGCATTGCATGCATGATAATCTGCTCGAGACCGACAGGAATACTGCTGTTGAGCTCTCTCGGGCGTTTTGGGTCGGTCTGAAGCTGCATGAGTGCAACCGAAACGGAATTATCAGACTGGAACGGAAGCTGACCCGTAAGCATTTCATACATAACAACACCGACTGAATAAATATCCGCTCTGTCGTCAGTTGTATCGCCTCTTGCCTGCTCAGGGCTGATATAGTGAACCGAACCGATTGCACTGTCAGTCATAGTCTTTGTATCGCTGTAGCTGAAACGCGCAATGCCGAAATCCGTAACCTTTATGTTACCGTTTGAAAGAAGCATAATATTCTGAGGCTTTATATCTCTGTGGACAATTCCCTTATCATGTGCATGCTGCAAAGCTCTGAGAATCTGAATAGTAAAATGTACGGTTTCTTTAATTCCGAGCCTGCCCTGCTGCTCAATGTACTCCTTAAGCGTTATGCCCTCAACATGCTCCATTACTATGTACTGAAGTCTGTCGCCGTAGCTGACGTTAAAAACCTTAACGATATTGGGGTGAGAGAGAACAGCAATTGCTTTTGATTCATTCTTGAATCTGCGGCGGAACTCTTCGTTCGCAAGGTATTCATCCTTAAGAATTTTAACCGCAACCGTTCTGTCGTCGATATTATCATATGCCTTATAGACAACAGCCATGCCGCCGACGCCGATAACTTCCTGAATTTCATATCTTCCGTCAAGTCTTTTACCGGTGTAATTATCCATATATAAACATTCCTTTCAAAATCACAAGTCAATGGTATCAGTAAGCAACAGCAACAACCGTTATATTGTCGCCGCCACCGTTTTGATTTGCAAGATTAACAAGTCTGTCAGCATATTTATAATAACAGCCGTCGCTTGTAAGTCTTAATATATCATCAGGCTTTGAATAATTAGTCAAGCCGTCGGAGCATAAAATAAGCACTTCATCTTCATCAAAGGGTTCCTGACAAAAATCTGTTCGAATAAAATCATCAACACCCAAAGCTCGGGTTATGATATGCTTGCTGGGATGTTCAATTGCTTCCTCGGGAGTAATTTCACCGTTTTCAAGCATATTCTGAACAACGGAATGGTCCCGTGTCAGTTGAACAAGTTCTCCTTCGGTTATTTTATAAGCCCTGCTGTCACCTGCATGAACAATATAAACAAACGAGTTTGCAACAAGGGCAACAACTGCCGTTGTTCCCATTCCTTCATAATTTTCATCGGTTTTTGAAAGACTGAAAATATGTTTGTTGGCATTCTCAACCGCCGAAACAAGAAGCGTTTTTATAGAAATATCGCTCATACCGCTCTGATATTTCTCGGCAACACTTTCTCTTATCAGCTTTACCGCCTCGGAGCTTGCGAGTGCACCCTCAGCTGCACCGCCCATTCCGTCGCAAACAACAGCAAGAATCGCACCGTCTTCAAGTTCAAAGGCTGTATATGAATCCTGGTTGTTATCACGAACAACACCCTTATCGGTTCTTGCAACAATTTTCATATTTATTCAACTCCCTTCTTCCGGTTTTTATTTTCCTTTTGTCTGAGCTGACCGCACGAAGCATCAATATCGGAACCGAGCTTACGTCGGACGGTAGCATTCACTCCGTTTTTTCCGAGAATCTCAACAAAACGTTCAACTGTTTCACGGCTGCTCGGCTTAAACGGACTTTCCGCAACCTCATTAACCGGAATAAGATTAACATGACAGAGCATACCTTTAAGCTTTGAAGCAAGCAAAGAAGCGCATTCATCGGAATCATTAACACCCGAAAGCATCGCATATTCGAATGAAATTCGTCTTGAGGTTTCCGAGGCATATTTTCTGCATACTTTCAGAAGCTCATCAACGGGATATCTCTTATTTATCGGCATTATCCTGCTGCGAAGCTCATCGCTCGGCGCATGCAGGGAGATAGAAAGTGTAAGCTGCATATGCTTATCGAGCAGCTCACGAATTTTCGGAACTATTCCGCAGGTTGAAAGGGAAATATTTCTCATTGAGAGATTAAGCCCCTTTTCATCTGTTATCAGTTCCAGAAATCTCATTACATTGTCGTAATTATCAAGCGGCTCTCCCATACCCATCAGAACAATATGAGATATCCTCTCACCTAAATCCTTCTGCGCTGTGTAAAGCTGAGAAAGAATTTCACCTGGCATAAGGCTTCTTTTAAAACCGCCGAGAGTTGATGCACAAAAAGCACATCCCATTTTACAGCCGACCTGCGAGGATACGCATATGGTGTAGCCGTATTTATATTTCATAACAACGCTTTCTACGAAATCGCCGTCATGCATTTCAAAAAGGTATTTGACAGTACCGTCGAGCTTCGACACCTGCTTTTTTGCAACAGAGCAATTAAAAAGCGGAAATTTTTCCGAAAGCTGCTCTCGCAGGACTTTAGGCAGGTTTGTCATCTCTTCGTAATCGGAAGCAAGGTGCTTATGAAGCCATTCATAAACCTGCTTTGCACGAAATTTCGGAATGTTCATTGCTGAAAATTCTTCCGTAAGCTCGCCGAGGGTCATTGAAAGAATATCCATGCTCATTTGTTACCCCCGTTTTTGCAGAAAGCGGCAACGAAAAATCCGTCCGTGGAATGAATATGAGGCATAAGAGTCAGGTATTTATCATTATCGCTGTATCTCGGCAAATCAGGCATAATTTCAACAGCCGAAAACTCGGGATGCTCAGCTAAAAATCTGTCACAAACCTCTGAATTTTCTTTAGGATTAAGCGTACAGGTTGAATAAACAATTCTGCCTCCGTCTTTGAGATATTTAACGGAATTACATAATATACGATACTGCAATTCGGGTAAATTGTCAATATCATTACGGCTCTTGAAACGGATTTCGGGCTTCCTGCGGATAATGCCGAGACCCGAACACGGAACATCGCAAAGAATTCTGTCCGCAAAGCCATAGTTTTCATTAAATATTGATGCATCTGAAAGGTACGAGAATACATTTTCAAGTCCGAGTCTTTCGGCACCGCCTTTTATGAGTTCAACCCTTGACTGATAAACGTCAAATGCTCTGACTATACCCTTATTTTCCATTGTTTCAGCGATTGTAAAAGCTTTTCCGCCGGGCGCAGAACACATATCAAAAACAGTTTCACCGGGCTTGGGATCAAGTGCCATGCAGCAGATCTGAGAAGCTATATCCTGCGCATGAAAAAGACCTTCTTTATATGCTTCAAACTCCTCAACAGAACCGGTATTGCTGAGAATAAGCGCGTCCTTTGCAACTGTTGTTTTCTCTGAAATAACGCCTTCCTCGGCAAGCTTCCAAATAAGTTCATCGGCTGAAATCTTTGTTGTGTTTGCACGGATCACAACATTCGGAGCTTCAAGAGCTTTTTCGGCAAGCGCAACAGCATTTTCAAATCCGTATGCATCAATCCATAATGAAAGAATCCATTCGGGGCAGGAATATTTTATTGAGAGAAAGCTCGGATCTTTTTCATCACCCTCAGGAAGCCTGAGACCGTTATCAGATACTCTTCTCAGCACCGCATTAACAAGAGAAGCAGCAAAGGATGATTTATTTACCTTTGCAAGATTTACGCTCTCATTGACAGCCGCCCTTGACGGAACTTTATCCATGAACAAAAGCTGGTATGTACCCATTCTGAGAATGGTATGAAGCTCAGGCTTTAGCTTTCTGACGGGTTGGTTAAGATAAAGACCGAGATTATAGTCAATAAGCATAAGTCTGTCAAGAGTACCGTAAACGAGATTGCAGACAAAAGCTTTGTCACGTTCATCAAGTCCGCTGTTCTCTTTTAAAAGACTGTCAACGGCAAGGTTTGAATATGCACCGTCGCGGTGAACCTTAAGAAGCGCTTCAAACGCAACCTGCCTCGCACTTTTCATATATTCAGCATCCTTTCGGGGAAAAATCAATCATTTCTTCTGAATCTCAAAACAAGCCTGAGAAGATTTGCAAGTGCAACTATCATAGATGCAACATATGTCATCGCTGCAGCTGAAAGCACCTTTTTTGCACTCGGAACTTCATCCTCCGAAAGAAGACCTCTTTCTCCGATAACATTAATTGCACGCTTGCTTGCATTGAATTCAACAGGAAGAGTCACAACCTGGAAAAGAGCAATTGCGGAATAAAGCAGAAGTCCGATCGTGATAAGCGGCTCAAATCCGAAGAAATAGCCTGCAATTGCAAGAGGAATTCCCAAAGATGAACCGATATTGCAAACCGGAATAAGCGAATTTCGGATTTTTATAGGTTTATAATCCTCCGCGTGCTGTGCAGCATGACCCGCTTCGTGACACGCAATGCCGACCGCAGCAATGCTCGTACTGTTATAAACGCCATCCGAAAGTCGGATAACTTTTGATTTCGGGTCATAATGGTCGGTAAGCTTTCCCGATGTCTGTTCAATTCTGACATCGGTTATTCCATAGAAAGTTAGAATAGACTGCGCCGCATATGCACCGGTTATTCTTCTTGAATTTTCTATTTTTGAAAATTTATTATAGGTTGATTTTACCTTATATTGCGCCCATACCGCAAGCAGCATGGCAGGAATAACGAGAATAATGTAATAATAATCGATAAAGAAATACGGCATATAATTATCTCCTTTCCGTATTATTCAAACTTATCACCGACATTAAGCTGATTACCTCTCATAAAATCGGCTGCAGACATAGCTTTTTTACCTTCCGCCTGAAGATTCAGGATTTCAATGCAGTTATTATCGCCGCAGCAAACAACAAGGCGTTTGCCTGCTTCAACAATCTGACCCGCAACCTCCCCTTTTTCAGGTACAAGCTTGCTTTTATGAATTTTAACAGTCTTTCCGTTAAGCTTTGCGTTGGCTGAAGGCCACGGTGAAAGACCTCTTATTTTATTATGAACCTCTTTTGCACTCAAATTCCAGTCAATAGGTGACAGTTCTTTTGAAAGCATCGGAGCGTAAGTAAATTCATCGTGATTCTGTTTTACGGGATTCAGCTCTTCTTTCAGAAGTGCATCAATTGTTTCTTCAAGGACCGTTGCGCCGAGAGCTGAAAGCTCATCATGAAGCTCACCCGCAGTCATGTTTTCACCGATTTCAACATCACGCATTATAAGCATATCACCGGTATCAAGCCCTTCGTCCATTTGCATTGACGTTACGCCGGTTTTTTCAAATCCGTTGATTATTGACCATTGAATAGGAGCTGCTCCTCTGAGCTTCGGCAAAAGAGACGCATGAATATTGATACAGCCGTATTTGGGATAATCAAGAATTTCCTTTGGAAGAATCTTTCCGTATGCAACAACGATACAGAGCTCGGGATCGGCTTCTCTGAGCATTTCAAGAGCCGTACCGTCTTTCATTTTATTCGGCTGATACACTCTGATTCCGTTTTCTTCCGCAAGAACCTTTACGGGTGGCGGAGTCATTATCATTTTTCTTCCCTGAGGTTTGTCAGGCTGAGTGAAAACACCTGTAACCTCGTGTCCGCAGTCGATGAGCTTCTGCAAGCACGGAACGGCAAACTCGGGAGTTCCCATAAAAACTACTCTCATTCCGAAAGCTCCTTTTTAATAACCTTCTGTGTAAAAACAATTCCGTCAAGATGATCAAGTTCATGGCAGAAGCAGCGTGCTTTGAGTTCTTCACCTTTATAAATGCACCATTTTCCGTTTCTGTCCTGCGCTTTTACTCTTACAACGGCAGGGCGGCATGTAACGCCCGATTCACCCGGCAGAGAAAGGCACCCTTCCTCTGCAAACTGCTCTCCCTCACTGCTGATTATTTCGGGATTTATCAGTTCAATATATCCGTCGCCGCAGTCAATTACGACAACTCTTCTCAAAATGCCAACCTGAACAGCAGCAAGACCGACTCCGTTTGCATGATACATGGTTTCTTTCATGTCATCAAGAAGCTGCCACAGACGTGCATCAAAATTCTCTACCTGACGTGATTTTTTTGCCAAAATCGGATCACCGATTTTAACGATATTTCTGATTGCCATAAATGTCAATCCTTTCAAATGCGATAATTAAGTATTTTCCGGATTAATATCCGCATAAACGGTCACTTTAGAAAAGCGTGAATCACTTCCCGTATCAACAAGCAACCTTGAAATCATTTCTCTGAAACGTGCCGTATTGCGGCACTTTACAATTAATCTGTATCTGTATTTTTCGTTGACTTTTGCCACTCTTGCAGGCATAGGACCGAGAACGATAATCTTTTCGCCCTTGAATTCACCGTTCGCATATTTTTTAAGAATATCAAGAGCTTCTCTTGCCGCATTTTTTACAACGGTTTCGTTTTCACCTGTCAAACCGATAACGCATAAATCGCAGTAAGGAGGATAAACAAGTGCTTTACGAAGTCTTATTTCGGTTTTGAAAAACGCATCATAATCCTGCTTTGCGGCAAGCCGGATTATCTCATTTTCGGGTGTTAATGTCTGAATTATTGCAGTACCCTTGAATTCGCCTCTTCCCGACCTACCGACAACCTGCGTAAGAAGTGAAAACGTTTTTTCAAGACTGCGAAAATCGTCATTGTAAAGCTGCTGGTCAACCGATACGACACCAACAAGCGTTACATTCGGAAAATTGAGGCCTTTTGCAACCATCTGAGTGCCTATCATTATATCATATTCACCTTTTGCAAAGCTATCCAGAAGCTTTTCATGAGAATTTTTACCTGATGTTGAGTCTGTATCCATTCTGACGATTTTAGCATCGGGCAAAAGATGCTTTAAGTCGTCTTCAATTTTCTGAGTACCGAATCCCGAATATCTTACAGAATCTTCTCCGCATTCGGGGCAAACGCTTGAAAACGGAACGGAATGACCGCAATAATGGCACATAAGACGGTTGTTTGCGGTATGATATGTCATCGATATACTGCAATGAGGGCAGCAAACTACACTTCCGCATGAATTGCAGGCAGCAAAAGTATGAAATCCTCGTCTGTTAATAAGCAGAATGGACTGTTTTCCGTCCTCATAATTTTTTTTAAGGCTTTCAAAAAGTGTTTGACTGATCGCTCTGCACCCTTGAGCTTTTTCGGCTGTGCGCATGTCAACAGTTATAACTTCAGGCAAAACAGCGTTACCGTATCTTTTTTCGAGTCTGCACAAATTATATTTTCCGTTTTGCGCCGAAGCAAAGCTCTCAACGCTCGGAGTTGCAGATGCAAGAAGAAGAAGGCACTTATTATATGCCGCTCTGTACTTTGCAACATCTATTGCATTATATCTCGGCGTTTGCTCGGATTTATATGTATGCTCCTGCTCTTCATCAATAATAATCAAGCCTATATTTTCTGCAGGCGCAAAAACCGCGCTTCTTGTACCGATAATGATTTTTGCTTTTCCGCTTTTTACTCTTTTCCACTGCTCAAGTCGCTCTCTGATTGAAAGTGCGCTGTGAAAAACGGCAATATCTCCGCCGTATCTTTCGCAAAAAAGAGAAATAGTCTGCGGAGTCAGTCCAATCTCAGGAACCATAACTATAACAGATTTTCCGGCATCAACAACCTTATCAATAACGCTCATATAAACAGAGGTTTTTCCGCTGCCCGTAACACCGTAAAGAAGTGAAACCGACGGTTTTTCCGAAGCTGCAAGAGTATAAAGACTTTTATACGCCGCATTCTGTTCTTCGGTAAGAGCAATATAAGTTCTCTCGCCTTTCTTATCGGCAAAATCAGGAAGCTTAATCACTTCCTGCTCATAATATTCCGCAAAACCGTTTTTTACAAGAGTGTTGGCAACGGCGGGAGTAAGACCGGTAAAATAACATATTTCTTTAACCGATGCGGTTCCGATATCTTTCAGAATATCAATAATTTGCTGCTGCTTTTGTGTGAGCTTTTTATTGTTATATTCTCCGTCCGATATAATGCGTATCATCTTAACCGACAAATCACCGAGATTTCTTACCGCATCATAGCTGCAAAGAATCAAACCATTTTTAACCATATCGTTAAAAAAAGAAGAATTGTTTTTCAGCCCCAGCGCCTTGCATACCGAATCTTTCTTAACATAAACTTTTCTTTCATTAAGATAACTAAAAATTTCTTTTTCGGTTCCGTCAAGGGATGCAATCGTTTTTTCATCTGCTTCGGGATTTACGGCATATGACACAACCATTTTATGATTTATGCCTGCGGGAAGCATAGCCTTGGCTGCTTCGTAAAGAGTGCAAAAGGTTCTTTCTTTAATCCAAACCGCAAGAGAAAGCATTTCTTCATTCAAAAGCGGTTTTTCATCAAGCACTTCGGCAATCTTTTTCAGCTTTTTCCCTTCAGAAGTATCTGTTACATCGAAAATAATGCCGAGACATTTTTTGTTTTTTATTCCGAACGGAACGGTTACTCTGCAGCCCTTAAGTGCATCCTTTTCCAGTTCTTCGGGAATGATATAATCAAATTCTTTATCAAAGGTAAATGTCGCAGCCTCAACGGCAACCTTTGCATATTTCATTTGATTTCACTCCCCTGCTAAGGTTTTATTTAATCAGATATTTCTGATTTCTTCGGGTTCAACGATAACATATTCGCCGTTGACAATTTCTTCAATTGCAAGACTTACCGGTTTTTCCGTCATAATAATTTTATTTTCTTCCGCATGCTCGGAAATTTCTCTTGCTCTTTTTGCGGTAGCGGTAACAAGAGAATAGCGGCTGAGATGGTTTTTGAGAACTCCTCTTAAATCGGGATTAAACATTATTGATTACCTCACTTATCTTTTTTTTATTTCTTGCGGTTTTGAGTCTTTCGGATTTGATAATTGTTTCAATTCCTGCAACTGCATTTTCAACAGTATCATTAATAACTACATAGTCATATTCAGGAGCTTTTTTCATTTCCTCACGGGCAATAACAAGACGGTGATTGATTGTTTCTTCATCCTCCGTGTTGCGCGCTCTCAAGCGCTCCTCGAGAACCCTCATGGATGGCGGCATTAGGAAAATACTGATTACATCCGAATAGAGTTTTCTTATTTTTTCTGCACCTTGAACCTCAATTTTAAGAATTACAGCCTTGCCGTTTGAAAGCATTTCATCAACGGGAGCTTTAGGTGTTCCGTAATAATTATCGGCATATTCTGCATATTCAAGCATTTTATCTTCAGAAATTTTTCTCTCAAAATAATCTCTGTCAACAAAATAGTAATGATAACCGTCAATTTCGTCCTGTCTTTTTTCACGGGTAGTCATTGAAACGGAAATTTTTATATCCTCACGGTTTTTAACAAGTTCGTTAAGAACGGTATCCTTACCTGAACCGGATGGACCTGAAAGAATAATCAGAATTCCGTTATTCATTATTCATCATCCTCCTCTTCATCAAGCTCGTCCATATCGTCATTAAGTCTGTTCGCAACCGTTTCGCTCTGAAGATACGTTAAAATGACATGGTCGCTATCGGTTATTATTACCGCTCGTGTGCGTCTGCCGTGGGTTGCATCGATAAGCGTTCCCTTTTCCTTGCACTCCTGAATAATTCTTTTGATAGGAGCGGATTCGGGGCTGACTATCGCAACAAGACGGCTTGCATTAACCATGTTGCCGAAGCCGATATTGATAAGCTTCATTGCACTTCCTCCGTTATTCTATATTTTGAATCTGCTCACGGATTTTTTCGATTTCTGCTTTAATCGCAACTACCTTGCGTGCAATTTCAACATCCTGAGCCTTTGAACCGATGGTATTTGCTTCTCTGTTGAGCTCCTGAACAAGGAAATCCATCTTTTTTCCGACGGCATCACTCTGTTCAAGAAATGAGCGAAGCTGTGAAATATGGCTGCGAAGTCTGACCGTTTCTTCCGCAACGGCAATTTTATCCGCAAATATTGCTGCCTCTGTCAGAATTCTCTGCTCTTCGATATGAGCTTCCGAAAGCAGCTCCTTCAGACGTCCGAGAAGCTTTTCATTATATTCTTTAACCGTTTCGGGCGAACGTATTTCAATATACTCAACATTGGCAATTATTTCGTCAAGTCTTGAAAGAATATCCGCTTTGAGTCTTTCACCTTCACGCTCACGCATGGCAACAAATCCCTCAAGCGCCGACTGAGCAACAATGCTTACAGCATTCCAGATTTTATCCTCGTCAGCCGCCTGCTTGCGAACCGTAAAAATATCGCTGACTCTTGAAATATCGGAAACCTTGATATTATTTTCAAGCCCATAGGTTTCGGCAAGCTCTTTATATGCATCAAGATATCCTTTGACGAGTGAATGGTTAAGACTGATAACCGTATCGGGTTCTTCAATCGCTTCAATCTGAACATAGCATTCCATCTTTCCTCTTGTCAGCTTACCGTTAAAGAAGCTTTTCAGCTTTTCATCAAGGAAGCCGTAGCTTCTCGGAAGCTTAGAAGAAAATTCAAAATATCTGTGGTTAACACTTTTTATTTCTACTGTTATATTCATACCGTCTGCGAGCTGCTGCGCTCTGCCGTAGCCGGTCATACTTTTTATCATGGATTAAAACATCTCCTATATTTTTTAAAACGGTTTTGAATCAGAGCATGAACAGCCTGTCGAAGTCAAGGCTTCGGGAATTTCAACGCTCATAACTTCATCGCCTTTGAATCCGAGTCTTTCAAACGCAGGGCAGAACTGCTCTTTTTTAATTTCAGCAATATAAGCATTACGGTTTGCGCCGTAATTCATTGCAGCCCTTGCAAGCCCCTCGATGATTAAATCATCTTCACAGCTGACGGTTTCAAAAATCATGCTGTAGCCGCTAACTGTAAAAGTGCATAATCCAAGCTCCGATTCGTTCTCATATGCTTTCATTCCGATATAACCGTTTTCTTCAAAGGGTAAAAATTTTATCATCTTGAATCACCGTCGTTCTTTATTCCTGCTGCTTTAAAAAGGCTTTCAACCTCTTGCGGTGTAAGGTCTCGCCATTCACCGGTCTGAAGCATTCCGAGCTTTACAGAGCCGACCGCAATTCGTCTGAGCCTTGCAACTTCAAGATTGAGCGCCTCACACATACGGCGAATCTGCCTGTTTCTGCCTTCATAAAGCACAATTTCAAGAACTGATCTGCCCTCCTCTTTTGAGAGAACACGGACATCGGCAGGAGCAGTCATTCTGCCGTCAATTTCGACTCCGGTTGAAAGAATATCAACCTGCTCCGCAGTAATACCCGGACGAACGGTAACACGATAGGTTTTCGGCACATGCCTTGACGGATGCATCATCGCATTTGCAAATGCGCCGTCGTTTGTCATTATCAGCGCACCCTCCGACACTCTGTCAAGCCTGCCGACAGGATAAATGCGTTCTTTAATATCGGTAACAAGCTCAAGCACGCATTTTCTGCCCAATTCGTCATCGGTTGTTGTTACATATCCTCTCGGTTTGTTAAGAAGAATATAGCGAAGGCTGGATTCTTTTCTTATTTTTTTCCCTTTAATAACAACGGTATCTCTTTTCGGGTCAATAGTATCGCCAATCTGAGCAACGCTGCCGTTAACCTTAACAAGTCCGTTTCTTATCATTTCTTCAGCCTTACGTCTTGAAGCAACACCTGCCTCGGACAAAAATTTCTGAAGTCTGATTTTATTATCGGTCAATTGGTTCACCACCGAAAAAATAATCTTTAATCTTTTTAATAATATTGTGAAACAAACTGCCCTCATTTTCCGGTTCTTCATCGAAAACGGGTTTGATATATACGGAATCCGATGCAACAAGCGGAACTTCGTCAATTATTCCGTTTTCAGAACAGAACACCGCTTTTCCGAGTACCGTACCTTTGGGTATCGGCGCATATTCTACGGGTTTAAGTAAAACACGGCAGCTGCACGGTTCACCCGAGATCCACTCCGGATTATATGCAAGCTCAACGGATAGCTTTGAAACTTCACCGCCTGCAACTTTCACCGTAACGCCGCTCAAATCACAGCAAATGAAAGATCCTTTGCATTTTGAAAATCCGTATTCAAACATGGAAATATGATCGTTCCAGTCATCGGGCGCATTAAGCGTTACCGCAACGAGAGTAACTCCGTTTCTTTTTGCTGCGCTGACAAGACACCTTCCGCTTTTCTTTGTAAAACCTGTTTTTATTCCGATTGAATCGGAATATTTCCAAAGAAGCTTATTATGATTTGTCAGTGTTCTTGAATAAGGAGGATTTCCGTAAGTAAGCTTTGCCTTTTTTTGAGAGCAAATCTCGGCAAACTCGGGATTATTCATACATTCGCATGCAAGCAATGCCATGTCATACGCCGTTGAATAATGACCTTCATCATCAAGACCCGAAGCTGTTACAAAATTTGTATTCTTCATGCCGATTTCAGCTGCACGTTCATTCATCAGCGTTGCAAAGCTTTCCTGGCTTCCGCCAATAACATGAGCAACGGTATTCGCCGCATCGTTGCCTGACTGCAACAGCATCCCGTAAACAAGCTCTTCCATTGAAACACTGTCACCGGGCATAAGTCCCATCGAAGTTCCTTCAACCGCAACCATCTCTTTTGTAACAACAATTTCCCTTTCGGGAGTTGCCGATTCAAGAGCAATAAGCGAAGTCATAATCTTGGTTGTGCTTGCCATTGAAAGCTGTTTCTCGGCATTTCGCGAAAACAGAATTCTGCCGTTATCGGCACACATAAGCACTGCACTCTCAGCCGATACGCCGACGTTAGCATAAACGGAAATGTCAAAGCAGAAAATTGTTGTCAGCGCCGCAACAAGGGCAATTATTATTTTTTTCAATCAGCTCATCCTCACATATTTCAAATATTAAAATATATGCGGATATAAGCAATTATTAATACTGTAAATTATGCCGTAGGTTCTGTTGAAGCCATATAATCATTAATTGCGTTATCAACAGTATTATCTTTATTCTTGAGCTGGCTGATAACATCTGTTGCCTTATCTACGATATCGGGCACCATTCCGATAACTCTTTCAACGGAACCTTCCGCTGCGTTAATATACTTAACCGAAACGCTGCCGTTATTGACAACAAGGAAAGCAACGGGAGAAATAGTTATGCCCGCTCCGCCTCCGCCTCCGAAAAGCTCCTGATTGCTCTTTGAGGGGAAATCGGTACCGCCCGATGCAAAACCGTAAGTAACCTTTGAAACAGGGATAATCTGAAGAGTTTCGCTAATTTTTATAGGGTCACCGATAATTGTGCTGACATCAACAAGGTCCTTTATCTTTTCAATTGATGTGCCGAGAATTCCTGATGCTGACTGTTCTTTCATTTTGTTTTCCGCCTTTCTTTATTATGAATTTGTATTATTTATAACCTGCTTTTCCACCTCAGGCTTCGGAGCCTTGCTGTGCTTAAGCAGCTTTATAACCACCTTGAACAGAAGTTCAAACGCAACAACTACCACCGCATTGATAAGCTTTATCGGTCTGACCGATATTTTGGTATGCAGTTTTGCGTTGCTTTTTCCGTAAATAAAATCGGGATTGATTTCAAGACTGTATTTTTTTACACGCATCGTGCTGACAATAAGACCCATTGCAGGGAAAGCTGCAGAGCAGGTTTCTCCGTATTTGATTGCAGTCTGCGCAGAATCACCTTTGCCGACCGTCATTGAAATATAAAGTTCTTCAAAAAGGAAAGCTCTGCCGATTCGTTTAAACATTCCGCCAACCGCTTTTGCAGCATCCTTAAGAAGCTGAACAACGCCTTCAACTCCTCGGTTGCGGTAAAAACGGACAAACATATTATCCTGCTTTTTCTTTTTTGGTTCTTTTATAATTTCACTCTGATCTTTTGTTTTTTCTTCTTTCGGCTTTTTATCTTTCTTTGGCTTTTTTTTCTTTTCATGCGAGGGAAGAATATTAAACTTCAGGAAAAGCCATCCCAAAGAAAGCTCAACCTCATCTTCATAATGGACAGTGACAACGAACTTTACCGAAAGCAACACAATGAAAAAAGCTATGATTCCGAGTATGATTAAAAGTGCCGTCAATCTGCCGCTCCCTCCTCATTCTGAAAGAAATCTCTTATCTGTTCGCCCTGCTCATTATCGATCTCATCATCGGGTTCCTGGGTTATTTCGGGCTTTTCGGGAAGCTCAGGCAAATCTGCAAGCGATGACAAACAGAAACACCTGAGGAAATCAGGAGTTGTACCGTAAAGAAGAGGTCTTCCCGGAAGGTCAAGCCTTCCCTTCTCTTCAAGCAGCCCCTTCTGGCAAAGAGTTGCAACTACACCTGAGCAGTCAACACCTCTGATTTGCTCGATATAAGCTTTGGTTACCGGCTGATTATATGCAACAACCGCAAGAACCTCAAATGCAGCGGGAGAAAGCGGAGCATTCTTTTTAAGGTCAAGTGCGTTTCTGACCTGCTGTGCGTATTCTACACGGGAGCAAAGCTGATATTTGCTTCCGAGACGAAGCAGGCAGACACCGCTCTGACGTTCATCAAGACTTACGGAAAGCTCCCATAAAGCACCGCTGACAACATCTGCATCAAGTTCGAGAGCCTGAGCGATTCTTGAAACTTCAACCGGTTCTCCCGACGCAAAAAGAATTGCTTCGCAAGCCGCACGAATTTGTTCATTCGTCAATTTCGATACTCTCCTCTCCGCCTTCAAGCAAGGTTATTTCAACGTCATCTCCGTTGCCGTCAATCTGAACTCTTTTTGCCTTTGCCATTGCAAGAAGTGCAAGAAAAGTTGCAACCATTTCGGAACGGGATTCCGATTCTTCAAAAAACGAAAGGAAACCTTGCTTTTTCTTGTTTTTAAATTTATCGATGATAAAACCGATTCGCGATGAAACAGAAACGATTTTATGAGCTACAATTCCTCTGAAAGCTTCAATCGGCGGTGGGAGCTTACGCTTGCCTTTGCCGACTGCAGCAATATACGCTTTAAAAATTTCAAATGGCTCATGAATTCTTGTATAAGTCATATCAACTTCGATTTCTTCAGGCGGTCTTGAATAATAATCAAAGCCTTTCGCCTGATTTTGAAGCTTACCTGCAACCATTTTGCAGTCCTGATATTCGGTAAGCTCTCCTCTGAGTTCTTCAACGAGCTTTTCGGCTTCTTCATGTACGGGAAGAAGAGACACTGTTTTGATATATAAAAGTCTTGCTGCCATTTCAAGGAATTCGCTTGAAACCTCAAGATTATCGTCCTGCATCTGACGGACATATTCGAGGTACTGCTCAATGATTTCCATTATCGGTACATCGTTGATGCTGACCTTCTTTTTTGAAATAAGCTGGAGAAGCAAATCCATAGGTCCTTCAAAGACCTCCAGCTTATACTGTAGTTTTTCCAAAGAAATAACCCCTTTCGGTTATTAGATGAAAGGTAAGAACGGCAATCTTGCGATAAAGTTAATACCCGTCATAACAACCCCTGTTATCAGACTGAGCGGCTTATCAAGAATACCGAAAATAATAAGTGCAAAAACACCGAGAATAATATAACGCTCATATTGCATTATTTTAAAATAATACTTCTGCGGAATAAACAGATTAGCGATTCTTGAACCGTCAAGCGGCGGAATGGGAATAAGATTAAAGACTGCAAGACTGACGTTAATCTGAGCCGCTACGCTGAAAAATATTACAGAAACCTGCGCAACAATCGAAGCTGATGAAGCCAAAATAAGCGAACCTGCATTTGCGAGAATCATAAAGAAAAGTGCCATAAGAAGGTTCGAGAGCGGGCCTGCAAGAGCGGTAAGTGCCATTCCTGCTCTGGGATTTTTAAATTTTCTCGGATTAACAGGCACTGGCTTTGCATAACCGAATCCGACAAGAAAAATCATAACAGCACCCATTATATCGATATGAGCCAAAGGTGCAAGAGTAAGCCTGCCTTTGAGTCTTGCGGTATCATCGCCAAGCTTTGTCGCAACAAGTGCATGTGCATATTCGTGAATCGGAAGTGTGCAGAAAACAACAAACACTCTTGCAAGCAGATTGATCATTACATCAATCGAAAATCCGTTTCTCAATAAATCAAAAATCATTTATTTTCCTTTCCTGACCGATATACCCGAGAACAACTCTTTTTATCCCGTTAAAATCGGCCAATGACTGAGTATTGCCGCAAAACGAAGAAAACAATTTTTCAATTCTTTCCGTCTGACCCTCTCCACATTCAACCGCAATTGCACCCTTGCAATAAGGGAGCCATTTTTCGTTAATTGCTCTGTAAAAATCAAGTCCGTCACTCCCGCCGTCAAGAGCCATCGAAGGCTCAAGAAGCACTTCGGACTGAAGACTCGGTATCTCAGCACTTTCAATGTAAGGCGGATTTGAAAGAATCAAATCGGGTTCAGGAATATCAAAGCTTTCAAAGCCTTCAAAAATATCTCCATTAATTGCAGTTGCGTTTTTACATCCGAATTTTTCAAGATTAATTTTTAAGTATTCAAATGCCTTTTCCGATTTTTCAACAAGGAAAACTTTTGAATCGGAAAAGCTTTTTGCAACGCTGAGTCCGATGCATCCGGTCCCCGAACATAAATCAATAATAACCGGATTTAATTTATTTTTCAGATAATCAGCAGCAAAATCAACAAGCATTTCCGTTTCCGGTCTGGGGATAAGCACCCCTTCGCCTACCGAAAAAGTTTCGCCGTAAAAATCCCATGAACCGATAACATATTGAACGGGAATGCCGCTTGCTCTCCGTGTTGTCAACTCCAAATAACGCTCCGTCTTTTCCGTTTCGGTTTCATCCTCCGAGTGAAAAATAAGATATTCTCTGCCGCACTCAAAAACGGCTTCGAAAATCCAGCGGGCTTCGTTGGCATAGTTTTCAATGTTGTTTTCTTTCAGAAGAGATTTGCCTTTCTCAAAAAGCTGCGCTACTGTCATTCCGCATTCTCCGAATCGGGTTCACTTTTTTCAGGAACTTCTCCGCTCAGGCAAGCCTTCATCGCTTCAATTGCAACTTCAATAATTGCATCATCAGGTTCTGCGGTTGTTATTCTCTGCATAAGCAGACCCGGTGCCGAAAGAGCTTTTGTAATCTTATTGGGATATTTGCCTGCAAGCTGAATAAATTCAAAACCGACTCCCATAATAAGCGGCATTATAAGAACCTTAACCGCAATCCAAACCGCTCTGTTTGCCGTAAGAGCAGGAAAAAGAACAGAAACAACAGACGAAACAAGAATGCTGAGAAGAATGGTTACGAAAATAAAGGCTGTTCCGCATCTGGGATGATAGCGAAGCTCTTTCTTTATGTTTTCAACAGTCAGCTCATTACCGTGTTCAAAACAGAAAATAGTTTTATGCTCCGCACCGTGATACATATAAACTCTATGAATTTCCTTCATCTTGGAAACGAGATACATATAAACAACGAAGATAATAACTCTGATTATTCCTTCAAAAATCGCTCTGAGAGCAGAAATTTCTCCACCAGCAAGCTTATCGTTAATAAGATCAAACACAAAACTCGGAAGCCACATAAACAGAAAAAAGGCAAGTCCGAATCCGAGAACCGCAGAGATTGAGCCGATAACCGCCATCATTTTAGGTCCAAAATGGTCGGATATCCATTTATCAAGCTTTGACTCAGCTTCTTCTTCCATATCAAGCGAGGTTTTTTCAGCAGACTCCATAATAAGCTTATAGCCGAAAATCATCGATTCAATAAATGAAACAACACCTCTGATAAGAGGAAGATTAAGAATTTTGAATTTCTTTCTTACGGAAACAAAATCCTTCATCTGTGTTTCAATAGTGCCGTCGGGCAGACGGAGTGACATTGCCGTACCCTTAGGTCCTCTCATCATTATTCCTTCCATAAGCGCCTGACCGCCTACGGCAACATAACTACATTTCTTCTTTGTGCTCATCAGTCTTTGAGTCTCCTTCCTTTTCCGACGAATCACGTTCTGCACGCTCAATCGGAAGTGTAATCTTTACGGTTGTTCCCTCCCCGAGAACACTGCTTATTTCAAGCTCACCGTTATGAAGCTTGACAATTTCATCCGCAACAGCAAGTCCGATACCCGAACCTCTGACGGTTGTATTCGCTTTAAAGAATTTTTCTTTGATGTGCGGCAAATCTTCAGGAGATATTCCCGCACCCGTATCGCTTACGGAAATAACAAGCGTCGCCTTATTCGGTCTTTCGGCAATAACGTTAATTTTACCGCCGTGTTTTGTATATTTGATTGCATTATCGAGAATGTTTATGAAAACCTGCTTAATTCTTGCCGAATCTCCCGTTGCAGGAGCAAGAACTCTCGGAGCATTGTAAACAAGCTCAATTCCCTCTCTCATCGAGCGTTCCTTGAATGCAAAAACAACCTCATCAAGCTCAGCAAGAATATCGATTTTTTCATTCTTGAGCTGCAGCCTTCCGCTGCTCATTCTTGAGAAATCGAGAAGCTCTTCAACCATATCATTAAGACGGGATGCCTCACTGATGATAACGCCCATTCCTCTTTCGGTCATTGTCGGATCTGTATCTCCTATTTGAAGAAGAGTTTCGCCCCAGCCTTTTATTGCGGTAAGAGGAGTTCTCAATTCATGAGAAACAGTTGAAATAAAATCATTTTTTAATCTGTCTGTCGCAGCAAGCTTTGTTGCCATGTCATTAATTGTGGTGCAAAGGTCGCCGAGTTCATCATTATATGGATAATGGTCGATTCTCGCTTCAAGATCACCGCCCGCAATACGTTTTGCCGTTTCATCAATAGACTTGACGGGATTAACGATTGAACGGGTAAAAAAGCTTCCTGAAATGACAACAAGCGAAAAAAGCGCAACACATGCGGAAATGATAAGCAAGCATATTCTGATAAGCTGCTCATCAATCGCTTCCATAGAAACCATAAATCTTATTGCGCCGCCGTGAGTACCGTTGGGATAATCGTAAATGCAAGTTGAAGCCATAATTTTTTCGCCGGACGGAAGCTTGCCGGTCCACTTAGCGCTGCCCTCGTCGTTTACAAGTGCCATGGCATAATCTGGCATTTCAACTTCGCCCTTTATTTCAAATCCGCTGGATGAAAGCACTATATTCCCGGAACTGTCAATAAGCCAGACAGCCATTGTTTCTTTATCAGGGAAAGTTTCAACAAATTTTCTGCCTGCCGTTTCAAAGCCTTTTTCAGATGTATCTCCGTAAAGATTGATACTTGAAGCAATTTCTTCAGATGAATAGGAGTCAAGTGTCATCGCCGCTGCACTGTAATAATAACTTCGGAGTGAAAAGATGAGAGCAACAGAAATCGCAACGAGAATAATAATAACTATCGATGCAACATTTAGAAACCATCGTTTTGTAATTCCGACAAATTTCAAGTTCTCTCCTCCTTTCACGGCATATGTTTACAGTTTTATACAATCCACTTATATCCGATTCCCCAGATTGTTGTTAAATGTTTGGGAACCGAGGGTTCTTCTTCAATCTTCATTCTCAGACGTCTTATGTTGACATCAACTATTTTTTCCTCGCCGAAATATTCATTGCCCCAGACCTTGTTGAGAATATCGGTTCTGCTGAGCGCAGCACCGGGATTCGTGAAAAAATACTCCATCATCTGGAACTCAACCTGGGTCAGCTCGATATATTCGCCGTTTTTAGTCAGAGTTCTGTTTCTGATATTGAGCTTGAAATCACCGAGTTCAATTACATCAACCGCTGCGGGTTTGATTCCGTTGCTCATTGCAACTCTTCTGTAAATAGCATCAACTCTCGCAACAAGCTCAGTCGGAGAAAACGGCTTTGTAACGTAATCATCCGCACCCATCATAAGTCCCGTTATTTTATCCATCTCCTGGGTTTTTGCAGTAAGCATAATGATTCCGATGGTGTTGTTTCTCTGTCTGAGCTGTTTGCACACTTCAAGCCCGTCAACATTCGGCATCATAACGTCAAGCACCGCAATATCAATATCTCCACCGTTTGCATCATAAAGCTCGAGTGCCCTTGCGCCGTCCTCCGCTTCGATTATTTCATATCCTGCTCTGCGAAGGTTTATTATAATAAATTCTCTTATAGCCGCTTCGTCTTCGGCAATTAAAACCCTCTTCATCTTTTTTCTCCTTAAATCAAGGTAATCTTGTTATTTTTGATTTTATATAATCTTCGTCAATTCCCGATTTTTGACCGGTCGGGGTAATATAAACACAAACCGTAAAATCTTTTTTCTCAACAATCGGAATGTACGCCTTATAGGTTTCAGTATTCCATCTTTCTGATGAAACCTTCATTACAGAATAAATTTCTTCAGCCGAATCTTCGCTGCCGTCGGTTCGGTAAACAACCCAACAGTTCTGAGAACGGTAATTACGGATACCGAGGGAATTAATTTCATCTCTGTCAAGAAAAATCATATATCCGTCAGAACGGTTAATCAAAGTATTTGCAACCGTTTCGGATTTTGAAGCCGACTCAAAATCAATCCATCTTGTAAGATAAATGTTTTCAGTATCAATTGTAACCGAATCATCGCCCTTTCCGAAAATCTCGGACTGAACCGGTATATCTATTATTCCGTCGTTGTTTATATCCGAGCTTGCGATGGGTTCAAACCTCAGCGTTACATTATTTGACATAGTTTCATTATCAAGAAGTGGGGCAACAAGCTCATTTTTATCCTTATCCCAATAAATCAGCTCGGTTATCATGTTGGTTTCGCCTTTGAGCGCATCAACATAAATTTTTAAAGGCGAGTCACCGCTCGACTTTTCGGTTTTCACGGAGATATAGCTGCTGATATTCGGGTCAAGCTTGGTTTCCCCCATATGAACAACCGAATCGCCCGAAAGCTTCATTACCTTTGCGGTTTTTTGCATAATGCCCGAGGTATTGCTTTGACTGATGTAAAAAATTTCTTTTTTATTGTCGCTGTCAACGTCAAAAACCTCACAGACGGTGCAGGTTTCGTTTGAAATTTCTTTATATTTGCCTGTCATAAAAGTCGCACGGTAAATCGACATTACATTGCTTGACGACACACCCGAAATACTCCATGCAACCATCAGTTCCTTGAAGCCGTCACCGTCCATGTCATCGATAACTACATTTTCGACCTCGTTTCCATAGCCGTTGAAATCACCGTTGGAAACCCATTTTCCGGATGAAATATTGAAATAATGCATTCTTGCAACCGTAGTATCGGTCGTATCCTTATAGAAAATCAGCGCCTCGGTTTCACCGTCGTTATCAACATCATCAAGAATAATAGCCGATTTATGGTCACCGTTTTTAGGGCTGCAAAGAAGCACTTCGCTGCCGACAGCGGCGTTGAACGCATCAACAAGCTCCTCATATTCTTCATAATAAAGCGGAGGTGAAAGAAGTGCGCTTACCGGACGGATAACATCAACCGAATCACATGATGACAAAATAAGAGTCAACGACAAAATTGCAACCAACAATGTAACAATCTTTTTCATCCGGTACACCCCTTTCGCTATAAATAATTTTTCAAGATATTATAACACATTCTATTTCCATAAATCAACAGTTAAATATATAATTAATATAAAATTAATATATATTTTATATTTATTATAAAAATTTATTGCACAAAAAATCAGTCCGTGCATTTTTGCACGGACTGATACAAAGAAAATTTAATTATGATATTTCTACGGTAGCAAAATAACTGCCGTATGACCAACAGTCGGATGTTGAGAATGTAACGGGAACGGTCGCTTCTCCCTTCAACGTTTCATCAACATTCTTCAAATCTGCAACAAGAACAATATTATCCTTGGTAATTTTATCAACGGATTCCTTCGGACCGTAAACTGTTATATGAGTAAATTCAAGGCTTGAAAGCTCCGCAGTTATTCCGCTCGGAACATTGTTGAAAGTTACGCTTGCAGGAACCTCAATTGTTGAAAATGAAAGCTCACCCATGTCAACGGTAACGGTGAAGAACTCTGTACCGTCAAGCATCACAACGCCCGGAATATCAGAAGCATAAACCGTGAAAGTATTGATTCCCGAATGAAGCTCAGAAAAATCAACAGAGCTGATTTCAATACTTGTTATACCCTCAAGCTTCTTTTCGGGTATTCCGAAAACAGCCGAAGCAGGTTCAACGGTAACCGAAAACGGAAAACTGTTGATATAATCGGACGGAATATTAATAAAACCGCACTCAACGGGAAGCTCCGAAATTTTGTAAACAGGAATCGTAATCTGAATATATTCCGATTTGCGGTCAAATTTGGTGTAGTTCAGACTCGAACCGTTCTTAGTAATGGCAGACAAAGCTGCATCAACCGTTGTATTCTCCGTCAGAACGCCGTCAATCACAGCACTTGCAACGACCTTTTCAATGCTGTTAACCTGGCTTTCGGGACCTGATACGCTCACTTTATTTGCTTCCTGAAAGATATAATCGCCGAGATGATACCCTTCGACAACCGAATCCTCGCTTATGGTTATATCAGGCTCAACAAGGAATTCTTTCGTTTTGGGATAGTCGAAATAAACTTCTATTTCATTTATCGGAACATTGTTCTCATAAATTCCGACAATTTCATAAGCCGGTCTTTCACTCTTGGTTGACACATCAAGCTTCAGCTTCTGCGTACCGGGAGTGCTGACAGCAGTCGATGCTTTTACAACAATATCATCGGCAATATCATCTGAATCAACAACGTATTTTTTCCCGCTTACGGTAACATCAACAGAAAACTTCGTGTTGCCGAATGCTTCCAAACCAAAATTTTCTTCAATACTGCCGTAATCAATCTGAACGGGAATATCGGTAATCGTTTTGGTTATTTCCGTGCTGAACTCAACCGATGCAACAAGCCAGAATCCGACCGCCACAATCAGCGAAAAAACAAACAGAAAACGGTTATCATAAAAAAGGTCACTTATTTTTTGCTTTTTCTTCATTTCTTTTTACCTTTAAAAAATTTTGTGAAAATATTGACATCCATAATGCCTTTTTCGTTTGAACTGTCAACAAGATAATCTATAAGCATTTCACGAAGTTCGGATTCCGTAAGCTCTCTTGTAAGATTTCCTTTATATGCAATGGAAATAATTCCCGTTTCCTCCGATGAAACAATAACCATTGCGTCACTCTGCTCGCTCATACCGAGAGCAGCTCTGTGACGTGTTCCGAGATCACTTGAAACTTCCTCGCTTTTGGTAAGCGGTAAAACGCAGCCCGCGCTGTGAAGTCTGCCGTCTCTTACAACAGCTGCGCCATCGTGAAGCGGAGATTTGGGGAAGAAAATATTACCGATAAGTTCATGGGTGATTTTTGCATCAACAGGTTTGCCTGTCTTTAAAACATCGCCGAGAAGCATCTCTTTTTCCATAACAATAAGACAGCCGATTTTTGCATCGCTCATGCGCTGAACAGCCTTGGCAATTTCAATAATCGCCTCTTTAATTACCGCCGTTCTCTCGGAATCATTTCCCCTCATAAGCCACGATAAACCGGTAAATTTGCTTTTACCGACCTTTTCAAGTACCTGACGGATTTCCTGCTGAAAAATTATAATAAGAATAATAAATATGTTCTGGAAAACAATTCCGAAAACATAAGAGCTTGCCTGCATTTCAAGAACGGTAATTACAAGATATGCAAAAGCAAGTAAAATCAAGCCTTTAACAAGCTGAAAAGCACGGGTTTCTCTTATGAGTTTTATTCCGTTATAAAGAATAAATGTCACTAGACAGATATCAAGAAAATCGGTTATCCCGAAATTAAGCGACGGAACTTTAGAAAAAAAGTCCGTAATATTATCAAATACGGTCATAAACGCAGACCAACCCCCTTTATCTTCCTATCCGATTTTTAATAATAGCACAAAGAACGCAACGTTGCAAACAAATAATGAAATCTTAACAAAAAATTTATTTTTCTATAAGGCACACAGCATGCGCCGACATTCCCTCTCCGCTGCCGGAGAATCCGAGTCCTTCCTCAGTTGTTGCTTTTACACTGACAAAATCCATAGGAATTCTGCATGCAGAAGCAATATTTTTTCTCATTTCATCAATATACGGACGCATTTTGGGCTTTTGTGCAATTAAAGTGCTGTCAACATTTACCACGGAATAACCGTTGTCTTTAAGCACCTCCACAACTTCTTTAAGTAAAACAATACTGTCCGCATCCTTATATTTTTCATCATTATCGGGAAAAAGACATCCGATATCTCCAAGTGCTGCCGCACCAAGCAAAGCATCACTTATGGCATGAAGCAACACATCCGCATCGGAATGCCCGAGCAGACCCTTTTCGTAAGGAATATCAACGCCGCCGACTATAAGTTTTCTGTTTTCGGCGAGTCTGTGAACGTCATATCCGTGACCGATTCTCAGCATTTGGAAATCTCCTTTTCTATCTCTTTTACATCTTCAAGAAATCTTTCGTATGTAGTTACGCAATTAAGAACTTTTATAAGGGAATTTGCGGAAAGTCTTTCGGGAAAAGAATAATATCTGAGCATTGCGGCTCTTCTTTTGGCGCTATCCTCTCCCCCTGCAAAGCCAAGCTCATAAAGGTCGAGTTTCGTTATAGGTCTTTCGGGTTCGGGCGATGATTCGCAGAGAACCCCTGCGTTTGCAAGAGCCTGCATAATAATTTCTTCCGATACTCCCTCAACACCGATTTTTCCCTCTTTTGAAGGCTCTGTTTTGCGGCTTTCCTTCCCGAAAATATCAGGTATATATGCATGAATAATATTTTTCGGGTCAACGGTAGAGCCTATGAACGAACGGATTTTAAAGCCTGCGGAATCACTGTCCGTAAGCACTAAAATTCCTCTTTTTTCAGCGAGCTTTCTTATCATCATCTGAAGCTCTTTATCCTTAAAAATACCAAATCCGTCCGTCTGGATAATCGGCGCATCAATGATTCCCGAAAGCTTTATTTTATCATATTTTCCTTCGACGATAACCGCCTGTCTTATTTTTATCATAGTTATCTCCTGCCGACTCTCGCAAGTTTCACAACAGTCTGCTCAAGCACAAGTCTTTTATCAAGAGCGGAGCTTTTAAGTGTGGTATCAGCCCAAGAAAGGATTTCCACGCACTCTCCTATATCCGAAAAAGAGAGCGACGAACCGTTTCTTGCGGCGTTTGTAAGCCTGAATTCTTTACCTGCATAGTTATAAAACTTTGCAACCGCTTCCGCACGGTTTCCAGATTTAACTGCAGCCTTGGCTCTGTAAATATCCGAATACTGCGCAATAAGTGCGCCGAGAATCTGAAATTCATCCTCTCTCTGTTCAAAAAGCAAAGAAAGTTTTTTGAATGCGCTGTCAAATCTGCCTGCCGTAAGGTCTTTAATCATATCAAAAACCTTCGCTTCAAGGCTTTTTATGCACACGGCATCAACATCGCTTTTTAAAACTTCTTCACCCGACGCATAAGCGCAGGCTTTTTCTGTTTCGTTGAGCAATGTATTAAGGTCACTTCCGACGCAGGATATCAAATATGATGCAACCCCTTTCGCAAAGGGCTTGCCTCTCTTTTTTGCGCCGTTTTCAAGCATTTTTATGAGTTCGGCAGATGTCTTTCTCTCAAGTTTGACGGCATATCCGAATTTATCAAACAATTTAACGGCTTTAGTCCATTTTGCACCCTTGGGCTCATGTGCAACAAACGAAAAAACAAGTGCACAATCATCAGGATTATCACGCAAAAGCTGCTCAAGCTGCTCAAATCCGTTGTCATCAAGTGAATCGATCGGAAAATCCTTGACAAGTATACACTTTGTTTCAGCCATCATCGGGACAGCCTCAGCACTCTCATAAATTTCCGAAAGAGTGCTGTTTTTTCCGTCGAAAGTATGGAAATTAAAATCTGCAAAGGATTCGTCAACCGTCTTTGCAACAATTTTATCAATATATATTTTTTTAAGATAGCTTTCTTCGCCGTAAATCAGATAAGCGCCGACGGGATTGCCCTTCAGCTTTTCTTTTAAAGCGGATTCATTTAAAATCGGCATAAAAACTATCCTTTCTTTTTCTACTCTCTGTTTGCGCTGACGTATCCGTTTTCGCCGCGGATCAGAATATTACCGCATCCGCCCGTTGCAACGCATTTTACTCCACAATCCGAAAGCTCTTTTTGAATGAGAACACCTCTCGGATTTTCAGAATTTATAACTACTAATTTGCAACTATCCGCATAAATATTCAAGGGATAATCGTTTCGTGAAATAATTATATCAGCCGTTCTGAATTCAGACGGCAAACCGAAAAAATCAAAAACGGGATTAAAACAAATCAAAGCAGACATATCTTCGCTTTTAAGATAAGCGCAGATGTTACCGACTGTTTTAACAGTAAAATTTTCTGATTGTAATAAAGAATCAAACCCGTATGTATCACAGCCGTTCAGAAGCAAATCGCTTCCGAAAGGCAAATCATTGCAATAAATGCTGCCGGGTCTGTACTGCATAAGCAGATTATTGAGATATGAGGCAGAATATCTGTCCTCATCGGAAACAAATATCGCATCAATTGAACCGCCGCAGTTAATAATTTCATCCGAAATTTTTACAGAACCGAGAAACTCCGTACCGCCGCAGCCGATAAGAATATTTTCTCCGTTCTTTGATGCAAGAACAGCAGTTCCGTTGCCGACATCAACAATGTTAATTCTTGTTTCACATTCTCTCGAAACAGAGAAAAATGAAATACCGGCAACAAACATAACAGCACACAGAGCGCATGTTATTTTATAAAGATTTTTTCCTGAATAAGCAATAAAAACAGACACGCCGCATACAAGAAGAATTCCGCTGATAAGGATTCGGTGGCTGTCGTTATCCGCTCTGAAAACGAACAAATCATATTCAGAAAAAATCCTTGAAATTTCAAGTAAAATTTTTGCCGTGAAATCAGCCGCATACGTAAATGGGTTGAAGATATCAACGGGTATCAATCCCGATAATGCAGCCATAACACCGATTATCATACAAAAACTTGCAACGGGAACAGCAAGCAGATTTGAAAACAAAACAGCAAAATTGAATTCATCATAAAGCTGCAAGGAAACGGGAACGGTAAATGAAGTTGCTGCTATCGGAACACAAACCAAAGATGCGAGAGATTTAAGCACTTCGGTAAGCGGTACATTATCAATTTTATTAATCAAATTATATATTTTAGGCTTTACATGCTGAGAATAAAGTATCAGCCCGAGAGTTGAGAGTGCAGAAAGCTGAAGTCCGACAGATCCCATTGCAAAGGGATTATAAAGAGCAATAACGGTAAGCGCAAATCCGAGTGAATTAAGTGAATCCCTCTTTTTCCAAATTACATTTGCAAGCAAATAGAGAAGCATCATAATTCCCGAACGAACAACAGAATAAGTCATCCCTGCAACAAGCATGAATGCAACAACACCAATTGCAGCAATAATGCTTGCAATTCTTTCATTAATTCTCAGAAACCTCAGTATTTCAAGTATCACCATTGCCCATAAGGAAAGATGAAATCCCGAAACACAGATAATATGA
Organism: Clostridia bacterium; assembly: GCA_017410195.1. Classification (GTDB taxonomy): domain Bacteria; phylum Bacillota; class Clostridia; order Oscillospirales; family Acutalibacteraceae; genus CAG-177. The sequence continues at coordinate 128,436 of JAFQRF010000023.1, forward strand.
GTAATACCCGACATGCGGAAATTGCTCATAATTTCCGCCGAAAGACCGCTTTTATCACCTATTATCAATGCCGTGAGGAGCGCTCCGCAGTCGCCGGGTACAGCTCGGTTTACAGCATTTTTTATCGCTCGTCTCGTATCAACAACCTTTTTCATTAAAGGCTTCTCTGATTCAGGAATTCTTTTTACCGAGAAATCCCCTTCCTTAGGGTATGCCCCGATAAAAACACCTTTTGCCTTATTGGAAGCAAGATATTCTTCACTTGAAGAACCAAGAACATAGAAAGTAAACTCGCCTTCAACAATGTCATACGCTTCCGCATCGGGAAGCGTTGAAAAAACAAGTCTTAACTTATGCCGAACTTCTTCGCCGTCAATCTCAACAGTTTCAGCATTATAATAATAATTGCCGTATCGGTATTCATGGTAATCGGTAAGCTGAGCAATAATGTTGCAGGTTTTTCCGTCATAAGCAACGGAAGGCTGATAATAAAACGCAGATTCAGACAGCAAAAGTATGCATGCCAGAATGCCCGAAGCAAAAGCACACGGCAAAACCCGCTGTTTTCTTGCTTCAGTGACAAAAAAGCTTACTGACAAAGCAACGGCATAAACAGCAAGAACACCTGCCGTCACTTTTATTTCGCAATTATATAATAAAACAATCGTAAAAAATACCGTAAAACCGATTACAGCAAAAGGACGAGGCATTTAATCACCCTTTTATTTTTCAATAAGAGGAATCACGCCAAGGAAGGTAATATCGGTTCTTTCAGCCGCATCACCCTCCGCAAGCACAGCCGCTTTTGCAACAACATTTGCATCGAACTTCTCACAAAGCGTTTCAACAGCTTTGAGAGATTCACCCGTACTTATAACATCATCGAGAATAACAACACGCTTTCCTCTTATCTGCTCACCTTCTATACCGTCAAGAATAAGAGTTTGCACGGCATCGGTTGTAATTGAACGCACATTGACAGAAACAGGATCTTTCATATAAAGCTTTGCCTTTTTTCTGACAACAAAATATTTTTTTCCGCTCTGTCTCGACATTTCATAAGCAAGTGGGATGCTTTTCGCTTCGGGAGTCACTATGTAATCAAACTCGGGAAGCTTTTCAAGAAGCTTTGTTGCGGAATGAATGGTTACCTCGACATCGCCGAAAAGAATAAATGCGGCAATATCAAGCTTATCGCTTATGGGACATCTGAGCAGATCTCTTTCAAGACCTGCAATATCAACTCTGTAATACTCTGACATAGCTCTTTCTCCTCAACCTGCAGGCCATGTAAATTCACGGCCGCTCATAAGATGAAAATGAATATGCTTCACGGTCTGACCAGCGCTATCACCGCAGTTGTTGACTATTCTGAAGCCGTCAAGGTTCTTTTCTTTTGCAATTTTTGCAGCAACTTCAAAAACGTGGGCAATAAGAGCGCTGTTGCTCTCATCAATTTCTGCCGCAGAAGCAATATGCTCCTTGGGAATAATAAGAATATGCACGGGAGCCTGAGGCTCAATATCATTAAAAGCAATTACGGTATCATCCTCATAAACCTTTGTAGTGGGGATTTCTCCCTTAATAATTTTACAAAATATACAGTCCATAGTAACACTCCGTTATATTTAATCGACAGGATGAGAGCATCCCGCCCTGAATTTTATTTTATCATGACTTTAAGAATATCTGCAACCGCATTCATGGCAGCTGTAACATTTGAAACGTCCTTTGTACCAGCCATTGCACTGTCGGGTCTGCCGCCGCCTGAGCCGCCTGCGAGCTTTGAAACTTCTCTGACAATATTGCCCGCGTGTGCACCCTTTGCAACGGCATCCTTGCCGCATGCGCAAGCGAAGTTTGCGCTTGAACCGTTAATGCCGCAGATAACGGCAACCGCATTATCGTTTTCCTTAACCTTATCGCACATCGAACGAAGGTCGCCGGGATTGACACCTTCAACCGTTGTTGCAATAAGAGTTACGCCGTTGATATCAACGGAATTGCTCATAAGGTCGCCCGTTTTAAGCTGTGAAAGCTCTGCACGAATCTGCTCAATTTCCTTATCCTTTGCTTTGAGATCCGCCATAAGTGAGTTAGCTTTTTTATCAAGCTCAGATACATTTGCAAGCTTCATATTAACGGCTGTGTTTGCAATAAGAGCGTTGTTCTTTTCGATATAATCAAGCACACCATAGCCCGTGACGGCTTCGATTCTGCGTACACCGGCTGCAACGGATGATTCGGATACAATCTTGAAAAGACCGAGTTTGCCTGTATTGTTAACGTGAGTACCGCCGCAAAGCTCTGTTGAAAAATCACCTGCTTTAACAACACGGACAACATCGCCGTATTTCTCTCCGAAAAGTGCCATTGCACCCATTTTCTTAGCTTCTTCAATGGGCATTTCTGTGCTTGTTACTTCAACAGCAGAAAGAATGACTTCATTAACTCTTTTTTCAACTGTTGCAAGTTCTTCTGAGGTAAGAGCCGAGAAATGGGTAAAGTCAAATCTCATTGCATTGCTGTTAACAAGCTGACCAGCCTGCTCAACATGTGAGCCGAGAGTTTCTCTGAGTGCAGCCTGAAGAAGATGGGCAGCGGTATGGTTTCTTTTTGTTGCAGCTCTTGATTCCTCATTATAAACCGTTACGGCAACATCGCCGACTTTTATGCCGTCACCTGTAAGAGTGCCGTGATGAAGGTATGCGCCGTCAGGATCTTTGGTTGTGTTTGTAACATCAAAAACACTTTCACCGATTCTGATTACACCGATATCACCTGTCTGACCGCCGCTTTCGGCATAGAAAGAAGTTTTATCAAGAACAACAATCGCACTGTCACCGTCATTGATAAAATCTTTTCTTTCGCCATCGGAAACAAGTGCAAGAACCGTGCCTTCCGTGCCGTTTTCGGTATAGCCCTTAAACTCGGATTTTGCTACATCTTTAAAGGAAACACCGTTGTTTCTCCAGTCTGAATCCGCAGCATTTCTCTTTGCACTCTTTGCTTTGAGTCTTGCTTCTTCAACAAGCTGACGGAATTTCTCCTCATCAACCGTAATATTTCTTTCGTTTGCAATTTCTTTTGTAAGGTCAATGGGGAAGCCGTAGGTATCCTGAAGTTTGAAAGCATCCTCACCCGAAAGAATACCGTTTTCGGCTTTCTCCATCATATCATTAAGAAGTCCGAGACCCGAATCGATTGTTTTATAGAAACTTTCCTCTTCCGTTGAAATAACTTTTTTGATATAGTCACTCTTCTCAACAAGGTTGGGATATGCGTTTGCATTTTCGGCAATAACAGTATCACAAACCTCCGCAAGGAAGGGTCTGTCAATCCCGATGAGTCTTCCGTGACGTGCAGCTCTTCTGAGAAGTCTTCTGAGAACATAACCTCTGCCGCTGTTTGAGGGAAGAACGCCGTCGCCAACCATAAAGGTTGTGCTTCTGATATGGTCTGTGATAACGCGAAGCGAAACGTCCTTCTTTTCGTCATCGTGATAGTTAAGTTTTGCAATTTCCATAATGTGATTCATAATGTTGCGGACTGTATCAACCTCAAAAAGGTTTTCAACATCCTGCATAACGCAGGCAAGTCTTTCAAGACCCATACCTGTGTCGATATTGGGATTTGCAAGGCGAGTATAGTTGTTTTTGCCGTCGTTTTCAAACTGTGTGAAAACAAGGTTCCATACTTCGATAAATCTGTCACAGTCGCAACCTACCTTACAGTCAGGGCTGCCGCATCCCTTTGAAGGACCTCGGTCAAAATAAATTTCCGAGCAAGGACCGCAAGGACCTGCACCATGCTCCCAGAAATTATCCTCTTTGCCGAAGCGAACCATATGAGAGGGGTCAACTCCGACTTCCTTTGTCCAGATATCATACGCTTCATCATCCTCAAGATAAACGCTGACATAAAGAAGCTCTGCAGGAATTTCAAGAACCTTTGTAAAAAACTCCCAAGCCCATGCGGTTGCTTCACGCTTGAAATAATCTCCGAACGAGAAGTTGCCGAGCATCTCAAAATATGTGCCGTGGCGTGCAGTTTTACCAACATTCTCGATATCGGGTGTTCTGATACACTTCTGGCAGGTTGTGACTCTCTTTTTGGGCGGAGTAACCTCACCTGTAAAATACTTTTTCATCGGGGTCATACCCGCATTGATAAGCAGAATACTCTTATCACCTTGAGGAACAAGTGAGAAGCTGGGCAATCTCAGATGATCCTTAGACTCAAAAAATTCGAGATATTTTTCTCTTAATTCATTAAGACCGGTCCATTTCATAATTAAATATCCTCCTGTGGAGCAATTATGCTCCGAAAATTTACAAATCAACAATAAAAAAGGGTGCAATTCAACAATTCGGCAATGGGACGGCATAAGCCGCGGTACCACCCAAATTGTGCATCTGCACCTCTCAAAACCCTTAACGCGGGCAACGCCGCCGTTCATCACGGCAGAGCTAAAGGGCGGCCTTAATCCGCTTTTATGCTTAAAAACCGTCTCAGCAAATCGGTTTTCTCTCTGATAAGCAAGCGAAGAATTCTTCCCCGTCAAAGCTTCATTATTATATTTTGCAGTCTTCCGCAACCGCCGTAGTGACGGTTGCGGACAAAATTTTTATTCAACTGATTTAAGATTACTCATTGCAACCCAGGCATATTCGCCTTCATGCTTGATGCAGAGCCAATCATTGCCGTTTGCAGCTTCTTTTGTTGCATAGCCGACAACAACATCACCGTATTCAAGCTCGCCAACGAGATCATAATCCGCTCCGGCATCACTTCTGATATTTGCGCCATCATCTGATGTTACCTTATATTTGCCGAGCGATGTATCCTCGGGAGTATCAGCAGCATTTGTTGATTCCTGCTCAATAACATTGATGTTGACACCCTTGAAGGTTGAAACCGCATCACCGACAAGGATAACACCCCAAACGCCATCCTTACATGCGATAAATACGCCATCCTTACCCGGCATAATGTTTGTATAGCTGAAAGGAACAACCTCTTTATTTTTGAGGTCGATAATACCCATCTTACCGTCTTTTTTAACAGCAACAAGTCCGCCTGTTACGGGTCGGCAGTAATCGCATGATGCTGATTCTCCAAGCTGAAGGTCATTGACAGCTTCATATTCGTATTTGATGACTCTCTTGTCATCTTCCTGACTTACATAACCCCACTTATCGTCTTTTCTTGCAGCTGCATAGCCTTCGAAATAACGGTCACGTTCATCATATGATACATCTTCAAGCTTCTGAGTTGTATCGATGGTATGAGCGGAATGAGGAGTCTGAGAAACGGTGACAACACCGTCAAGAATTGAAAATTCATATGACTCATTGCCGAGCTTCACCAAGCTGTGATAGCTGTCGGTTCCGAGATAATCTCTCACGCTGTTTGTGCATCTGCCGAAACCGTCATAGTAGGGCTGAAGAATAACGTTGCCCTGATAATCCATAAGACCGTATTTACCGGTCGTCTTTGACTTGAAATAACAACAGTTTTCGTCAAGATAAACAATTTCTTCACATTCTGCAAATCCGCCCTCTACCCAGTTATATCCGCTTGCGGAAACAGCCTGAGCCTGAGTTGTTGCGACGGGATTTTCAGCTCCGCCGGTCGTTTTTTCAACATCGGGACTGTCAGAACCGCCGCCTGCGATTACGGCAATTATAATAATAACAACAAGAACCGCTCCGATAATTCCGAGAAGCTTGGGATTAATTTTGAATTTTGGCTTCTTTTCCGCAGGCTTTTCGGGCTTGGAGTCCGATGAAAAATTATCAAGAGTCTCATCCGAAACGGAAGGTGTTATATCCGAAACATTAAATACGGGGATATCGATTTCATCGGCGCTTAAAGGAGCATCCTCTGCCGCCGCTTCGGTTTCAGCAACAGCTTCTTCGCCGGCAGGAGTCTTTTCGCTGTCAAGAATCTCATTAATTTTCTGCTTGAATGAAATTATATTTGACGCTTCCGTTGCAGGCTCTTCCTCAGGTTTTTCCTCCTGTGCGGGAGCTTCATTCTGAACCGGTTCTTCCGCAGCTTCGGAAACATTTTCTTCGGATGACTTATCTTCGGATATTTCTTCTTTTACGGGAGCTTCACTCTCCTGAACAGCAGGCTTTGAAGCTTCGTATGCATCAATTGCGTAAATAAAGATATCTCTTACATCTGTATTTTCTATTGAGACATCAACAGATTTGAACTGGAATATTCTTGTTAAAACGGGAAGAGATTTTGACTGACCCGATGCAGCTTCTATACCGCAAAAGGCAAGAATTTCGGCACGTGCTTTACCGAGAAGAGCATTTGCCGTGCTTTCGGAAACTCCGAGAAACTTTGCAAGAGCAGAGACGGGCATTCCGTTATTATAATGAAGTATAAGCGCAGTTCTGAGAACAGGCTTAAGAGTTGCAACCGCGTCAAGAATCTTAACACACGATTCTTTGCTTTCAAGGACATTTTCAGGAAGAAAATCAGATGATGATTCGGCTGCACCGGCTTCTGCATCGCCAAAAACAAATTTCTGGGTTTCTTTATAAACAAGCGCAACATTCTGCTTCATCCATATCTCAAAAGCTTCGGGCTTTTTGAGCTTATCGATCGAACAGAAAGCCTTTGCGTACGCCTTTTTTGTTATCTCGGCTGCCGAGCCGTCGCCGGCACAAAGCAAATCAGCAAGAAAATATGAGGCTTTTAATGTTTTTGAGTAGAGCTTCGCCATTGCATCGGTATCACCGTTACCGGCAGCGACGACATACTGAATAATATTCTCACTCACTTGTGTTTCCACTCCAATCACGTTTATATTTTTAAGCAATAATTAACCTATTATTACAGTTATATTGATTTTATACCACATTTGGTGATTTGTCAAGAAAAATAACCAATATTATGTCAACATATTGTAATAAAAAATCACAGAGGACAGAAGCCTCTGTGATTAACCGTATTTACGTTTCCGAGAAAGGAGTACTGATATTCGTCAGCCTGAAATTAATCGGTTCACGATTGCAGTTAAATCGGTAAACACTCATTACAAGCCCGATTGAAAAATATACGCAAAGGTTTGACGAACCTCCCGCACTCATAAACGGCAGAGTAATACCTATACTCGGAAGAAGCATAAGGCACATTCCGATGTTAATTACAGTCTGTGCGCCAATCATAAACGCAGTCCCGAAGCAAAGAAGGCTGCCCGTGAGGTTTCTTGACATTTTTCCGACGGAAACAATTTTAAGAATTATAAAGGCAAATACCGCAAGAAGAGCAACACACCCGATAAAGCCGAGTTCTTCGCCGACAACGGTAAAAACCATGTCACTTTCGTTAACAGGAACACCTTTTGCGGATTGAGTATAAGTTCCTTTAAAAAGACCGTCACCCCAGAACATACCTGAACCGATGGCATTAACACCTCTCTGCTGCTGATAAATGATGTTTTTATACACATCCTCGCTCAACGCAGAAGGAAAATAAATCGCAAGAATTCTTCTCTTATGGAAGCTTGCCAAAAACTTAGTCCAAAGCAGGGGCGCAACTGCAATAATCAAACCTATCGCAATTGCAAAATACCTGAGTTTGACACCGGCTACATACATCATGCCGACAAACATAAGTGCAAAAATCATTGCGGAACCGAGGTCGTCGGTGATAATAATAATTACAATCGGCACAAACGCATGAAGCGCAAGAAGCAGAATATTCTTGATGCTGTTGATGTTATCTTTGACTGCGTTCAGATGCGCCGTAAACGTAACAATAAAACCTATCTTCGCAAGCTCCGACGGCTGGAAATCGAGTGAAAAACCGTCTGTTTCGATTATCGGAAGCCAACACTTCGCATCAGGTCTGTCTGTAGTACCCTCGCCGAACGGAAAAAGCAGCAAAAGAAGAAGCAGACAGACTCCGCCAACAAGCGGCCACAAACCGACAACGGCATCATAATCAAGGAATGATATGAACAGACAGATAATAATACCGGCACTTGCGGCAATAATCATCGCAAGGCAGTCTCGGCTTATCAGCTCCCCTGCCTCTATAGCTTCATTTCTTGTTGCGCTGTAAACCATCAATGCACCGAACGCCGACGTCAGTATGCAAAGAAGATAAAGCAAAAAGTCGGTTTCTTTAAGAGCATATTTAATTGTATTTTTCTTGCCCGTAAAATCACCGCCTTAATCCGTAAAGGATAATACCTTTACCCCACAGAAAACTGTGGGGTATTTCAAATAAAATCAATCAGTTAATCTCATCAAAAAGAGTGAGATATGTGTCTGCAACATATGCACCTGCCTTGGGGCCTGTTGAAACAATTTCTTCATTCTCGGTAAGATATGAACGCCAGTCATTTTCTGTCATCATATAACCTATTTGATCGTTTGTGATTCCGAAAACGATAAGCTTTCTGTCTGTTGCATCGGCAAAAGCAGAATAGTTCCACTCTGTTCCGTCCCATGAATCCTCAGCAGTTGTTGCACCGCCGTAAGCGATTTCGGGTGCAAGCTCACCGGGAATAATTGCAAATGCGAGGTCTGTTCCGAATTCAGCATAGCCGAGTTCAGTTGCCGCTTCATAAGCAAGACCGTTCTTAACAACCTGATTTGTAAGAAGACCGCCTCTTGCAGCAAGCTTGAAGATACTGTTATCAACGGGAACAAAGAGTTCGGTATGTCTGATGTTAAGAATAGGTGCAACATATTCCTCTTCGGTGATGTTGCATGCATATTCGCCGAGAAGGTGACCGAAAGCTGCAATGCCTGCATAGCCTTCGTCATATTCAGCGATGATTTCGGGATCTCTGTTAAGATCTTCGGGATAATCCGTTGTGATTGCAAGCTCTGCACCAAGAATAAGCATGAAGTTCGCATTTGCATTTTCGTTGATATATTCTTCCATGAAATAGGGATAGTCGCCGGTAAGCATTGTACCTGCAGCGCCATTACCTACGCAATGCATGGGAAGATTGCAAATCCATGTTTCCTGAGCATTTGCATCCGCAGGAACAAAACGGAGTCTGTTGAGGTTGCCGTCATAAACCTGAGGATCGCGCTTATCTCTGATAAACTCGGAAACATCAATGTTGCCGTAATAGAGATTACCTGCCTGCATATTCTCAACGGCATCAATCATTGACTGAACGGAAACCTTATAAAGATTTTCCATATAGTTCTTATTTTTACCGCTGGGAAGCTCAAGACCGAGAAGATTTCTCATTGATGAGGTGAAAAGAGCGCCAAGAATATCACCGTTAAGACCGAAGGTATCAACGCAGCTGTGCTGATGGAGAGCGGAAATATTGATGCTTGTAATTTCAAGATTCTTTGAATCCGCATATTCCTGGAATTTTTCTCTTATAACTCTTACTTCGTTGTTTGCAAGACCAAAGGTATCAACAGCAGCAAAAATGCTGATGCCTCTGCCGTCGGAAATTGCAACGGTTCTGATTTTCTGATCATCTCTTACTTCATCGGCAAGCTTCTTGGTAACAGAAAGGCTGCCGCCGACATAATGCTCTTCTTCAAGCTCTTTGCCTGTGAGGATTGATGCATTTGCATAACCGAGCGACCACTGCGCACCCTCTGCAGGAGCATCAAGGAACTCTTCGGGAGAATGACCCTCATAGAAGTTCTCGGAAACATAATCGTCTTTTGCAACAAAGCTGCGGGGTTCAACGATAAGGTACGAGATACCGGTTACGAGAGTATCAAGAAGACCGTCTACAACACGGTAAAATCCTCTTTCAACGTCCGAGGTTCCGTCATCTGCCGAAGCAGGAATTGCAAATGCGGTAAGGATAACCGCAAAAGCGAGAATGACTGATGTTAATTTTTTTGCCATGATTTAATACCTCCGTTATTAATCTATATCTTTAAGCTCCATGTCACCGAAGCTTATAAGTTTCTTTTTTCTCATGAATTCCGAAACCGCAAAAGAAATTATCGCAGGTGCAATAAAATGCATAGCGATTATTTCAATCAACGCAATCTTGGAATCAACTCCCGAATCAACCATCGAAGAGTATGTCATAATCGGACCGACAAGACCCGACGTTCCCATGCCTGAACCCGATGCATAGCAGGTCATTTTTAGAACTGCAGAAGAAATCGGACCGAGAATCGCACTTGAAACAATTGCCGGAATCCATATCTGGGGATGTCTGACTATGTTGGGCATCTGGAGCATTGAAGTTCCTATTCCCTGCGCAAGCAGACCTCCGAATTTATTTTCGCGGTAGCTTGCAACCGCAAAGCCTATCATGTTTGCGCAGCATCCGACTGCAGCCGCACCGCCGGCAATGCCCGAAAGGTTGAGAATAATTCCGATTGCCGCAGAGCTTATCGGGAGAGTAAGGCAAATACCCATAACAACCGAAACTACTATACCCATTATAACAGGCTGACGCTCCATGCCCCATGTTATTATTTCGCCTATGTATGTTGTCACCTTTGATGCGGGAGGACCGATAAGAAGCCCTGCCGCACAACCTGCAAAAATTGAAACTGCAGGAGTTATAAGAATATCAAGCTTTGTTTTTCCGCTGACAAGCTTCCCGAATATTATTGCAAAGAAAGCACCGATAAAGGCTGAAAGCGGATCGCCGGGACCCGAGTAAAGCATTCCCGAACCCGTGATAACAGCACCGGCAAGAAGCTTTGATGCAAATGCTCCCGTCATGCCTGCAACGGCAGCAGAAACTCCGGTAAGCGGTGAGGCTTTATATTTAAAAGCCATTCCGACACCGATTCCGGCACCCGTCAATGATTTTGCAACCGAAGCAACATATGTGAAATATACTCCGACAGCATCTGGAATGAAATTTCCGATTTGTTCAAGAATCGTTCCGATTATCAGCGTTGCAAAAAGTCCGAGAGCCATACCGGAAAGTCCGTCAACAAAAATATAATTAAATATTTTCTTAACTGTTTTCATTATTTTCCGAGACCAACTTCGTCAATTATGGTTTTGATCGCTCTTGCATAAAGTCCGCCGATATACTCCGAACCGTTGGCGTTGGGATGAACACCGTCATCCGACCAATGAAGATTTTCCTTACCGAGGCTTGCAGATGCAAACAGACCGTCAAGAGGAATATAGAAATCGGCAAATTCCTTTGCAAGCTTTCTTATTATGTCAATTTTAGGATTAAGATCTTTTCTGAAAAACTCCTTATCGGGTGCATAAAGAAGAAACGGCTCAAGCATAAGAATCTTTGCATTTGTTTTTTCTTTAATTTCAGTAAGAATTTTTCTGTAATTATCTTCAAAAACCTTATTGCTCAACCATTTGCGGAAAGCAGCACGGTGCCATGTATCGTTAATTCCGATAAGAATTGACACGATATCGGGCTGAACTTCGATAAAATCAGGCTGCAGCCTTTTAACCAAATCCTTTGTCTGGTCACCGCTTATTCCGAGATTAATGAATTCAAAATCAATATCAGAATTATCCTCTTTAATATATTTTGCCGCATAGAAAGGATATCCTTTGCCGAGATCATGATAATCCGAGCGATCCCTGCCCGCATCGGTTATTGAATCTCCCTGAAAAAGAATTTTCATTATTGTTCACCTCAAAACTGGTTTTTGACTTTTCTTAATGTTTCAATAATTTCAATATGCTGAGGACATGCTTTTTCGCACTTCCCGCACTTTTGGCAAAGCGAGGCGTTTGACTCTATTTCGGGAAATATTTCCTTTACAAGCCTTCTGCCGCCAACTGCTATATTGTTGAATGCCGAAAAAACTTTCGGAATAAGAACACCTTCGGGGCAAGGCATGCAGTATTCACAGCCGGTACACGGAACAAGATTCATTTCGTCATATGTTTTCTTCGCATCGGAAAGCATTTCAAGCTCGCTTTCCGAAAGCATACCCGGAAATGATTTATCTGCATAACCCATGTTATCATTTACCATCTGCATTGAACCCATTCCGCTCAGAAGCATCGAAACCTCGGGTCTGTTCCAGACAAAATCAAGCGCCCATTCAACAGGTGTTTTATCCTTTAAAAGCTTTGAAGCAACATTTTCGGCAGGATTTGCAAGCTTCCCTCCGAGAAGCGGCTCCATAACAATTACGCCAAGTCCCTTTGATGCCGCATATTCAAGCCCTTCTATACCTGCCTGATAATCAACGTCAATGTAATTAAACTGAATCTGGCAAAATTCAAAGCCGTCATAGGCATCAATTATTTTTTTGAATACCCAAAGGTCATCGTGGAACGAAAATCCGAGATGCTTTATCTTACCTTCCGCCTTGAGTTTTTCAAGCTTCGGCATGATATCAAATTTTAAAACACGGTTTTCCCATGAATCATTATTGACTGCATGAAGAAGATAAAAATCAATATAGTCCGTATCAAGCTTTTCAAGCTGTTCGTTGAAAATTCTTTCAACATCATCTTCGCAGTTAACGTTACCGAGCGGCAGCTTCGTTGCAAGATAAGTCAATTTTCTGTAACCGTCTTTGAGTGCATTGCCGACAAGCTTTTCGCTGTTACCTCCGTGATAAAAAAAGGCGGTGTCAAGATAGTTTATTCCGTTATCGATTGCGTAGCGAATCATTTCAATTGACTTCGCTTCATCAATCTTATCTCCGTTGCCGTCAATAACCGGAAATCTCATGCAGCCGAAGCCGAGAGCCGAAACCTCAACTCCGGTTTTTCCCATTTCTCTGTATCTCATTTATTTTCTCCCTCATATTGAGATTATTTTATCAATTATATCACAACATTGCGGTGTTTACAAGAATAAATCGTCAACTAACCGAAAAAAATATATATGAGGTGTTAATTATGATTGATTTTAACGGTATGCCGCAAGGACTCGGAATGGCACTTTCGAGAAGTGAGAAAGCGATGAACACATTTTCTTCACTTAATGAAAACGAAAGAAAACGGGTTATTGACCTTTCAAAGAGTGTACGCTCAAAAGCCGAAATGAACAGACTTGTTCATAAGCTCGAAGAAGGCAGAAATCAGTTGTTTTAATCAGACGGCGGTATTCCGCCGTTTTCATTTTTTAAATACTTTAAGAGAATATTTGCCTGCTCTGAGAGCTTCGGCAACATCCTTTGAGGTTTTTACATAGTCCTCAAAATAAACACCGCCCGGCTCCATTGTATCATTTCCGTGAAAATCCGAGCCGGAAAGCATTCTGTGTGAATATTTCTGCGCCCACTTATATGCGATATCATTGCTTGAATTGTGGTCGCCGTGCCCGTTATAAACTTCAACTCCGTCAAGAAGCGACTGGTCAATAACGGTCATGTTACATCTGAACGGATGTGCCTGAAAAAGTATCAAACCGTTCTTTTCGACAACGGGTCTGAAATCCTCAAGAGTTTCATAATGAGCTAAATCATCCGAAAAAATAAAATCTTCATCAAAGCCGTAAAGCAAATAATCGTTATCGTTTTCAAGAAATCTTATTTCCATTCCCTGAATAACATGAAATTTTTCATCCTCAAATGCTTTGGCAGCCTTGTAGCCTTCAAGATACTTTGCTGCCTGCTCCTCATATGTTGAACCGTGCTTGCCGAACTGGCTTGCGTGAACATGGTCGGTAATGATTATTCCGTCATAGCCGAGCTTTTTATATCGTGCAACAATATCCGCAGCCGCCACTCTTCCGCAAGAGCTTGACTCCTTTGTATGCACATGCGTATCAAAAAGATAACCTTTCATTTTATCATCCTCCTATCAAAATTATTATATACCCCGATTAACAGATATTCAATAGAAAACTTGGAAAAATCTTACCCGTTGCGACAAATTTTATATCCGTCAAGGGTTTATAATCAAGCTGAAAACAGAGGTGATAAATCTGAAAACGGTTATTTATGCGGATGTACTTATTATTGTAAATCTAATAATTAACTATCTTCTTTTGCGGGCAAGTGCAGCGATGACGGGATGTAATTTCAAAACACGCAGATTTCTGCTTTCTTCGGCAATCGGAGGTTTATTTTCTCTTATTATTTTCATTGATAATATAACGGTTGCTGCTAATATATTGATAAAGCTGCTTTTTTTTGCGGTTATTGTAATTACTGCATTTGGTATAAAAAGCGTAAAAGCATTTCTGAAAAACTGTGCGACATTTGCGCTCGTTAATTTCGGGTTTGCGGGAATTATGTTCGCGCTGTGCACAACAGTGATACCAAACGCCGCCATATATAAAAACGGAATTGTATATTTCGATGTTAATATATTAACTCTGACCGTCAGTGCAATTATCTGTTACTGTGTTTTAAGTATTATTTCGCGCTTCACCAAAAGCAAAGTACCGCAAAAAAGCATTTATGAAATAAAAATATACTACGAAGAAAAAACGATTGAATGCAAGGCGCTTTTTGATTCAGGGAATACACTTTGCGACTGTTTTTCCGGCAGACCCGTTATAATTTGCGAAAAAGAATTTATATCAAAGCTGTATAAAAGCTCCGATTTAACGGCAATGAAAAATTTTCGCCTTATTCCGTTCTCAACAATCAAAAGCGGCGGCGCTCTCCCCTCTTTTTTGGCAGACAAAATTGAAATAAACATAAAAGGCAAATGGATCGAAAGCAAAGAAATCTACATAGCAGTCACGGAAAGAAAAATCGTATCGGGAGGATATTCAGCACTCTTCGGTGTGCCTTTTCTCGATACGGTTGAAAACAGTATAAAAGGAGGCACGATTGCGGTATGATTAAAGAATTACTGCAAAATTTATTTATAAAGCTTCAGTCAAAAATATTTGAGATAGAAGTTGACTACATAAACGGACCGGATACTCTGCCCGCGCCGCTGAGTAATGAAATTGAACTTGAATGCCTGCAAAAATTCGAAAACGGTGACAAAGAAGCAAGGGAAACACTGATAGTCCACAACCTCAGACTTGTTGTCTATATAGCAAAAAAATTCGAAAATACGGGTATACCACTTGAGGACCTTATTTCAATCGGAACGCTCGGATTGATTAAAGCCGTCAATACATTCAGACTTTCAAAAAACATCAAGCTTGCAACCTACGCATCAAGATGCATTGAAAACGAAATTCTGATGTATCTGAGAAAAACCAACTCCTCAAAAGCCGAGGTATCATATTATGAACCTCTGAATACGGATTGGGACGGAAATGAGCTTTTGCTTTCCGATGTTCTCGGAAGCGAGCCGGACGATGTATACAGAGATATCGAAGCGGAAGATGAACGCAGCAGACTTTACAAAGCGGTTAATTCATTAGGAAAAAGAGAACGTATGATAATGACCATGAGATTCGGTATCGGAGGCGGAAGAGAATATACACAGAAAGAAGTCGCAGATGCTTTGGGAATATCTCAGAGCTACATTTCAAGACTTGAAAAAAGGATAATTGAGAAAATCAAGAAAGAGGTTTGAATGCTAATCATTTGAAATCTTCTTTTCCTCTCCGTCAAGCAGCCTTGCAATGTTCGGCGCATGTTTAACAGCTATCATAACGGCACATGAAACCGCAAAAACAAAGTTATATTCCGATCTCACTCCGCTGAGAAAATAGGCAAGCAACGGATAAAAGGCAGCGCAGATTCCTGATGCAAGAGAAACCGTTTTTGTCAGAAGAACAATAACCGCAAACGCTGCAAGAAGTATAACCGCAACAAGAGGCATAATTCCAAGTGCAGCACCTGCGGCAGTCGCTACTCCCTTTCCTCCTCTAAATTTAAAAAACAGAGGGAATGTATGACCAAATTGAGCAAAAAAACCGGCAAGCAGCAAACATTCATAAGATGCATCAAAAAATGCAACAAAAACCCTCGCAATTGCAACGGCAATAAGCCCCTTTGAAAAATCAAGAAAGAAAACAATCGCTCCGGCTTTTTTGCCGAAATTTCGCAGAATATTGGTGGCACCAGCATTGCCGCTTCCGTAGTTCCTTACATCATAACCAAAGAATTTTTTTGAAACTATAATCGCCGTGCTTACGCTTCCGAGAAGATAAGCAAACACGGTGCAAATAACTGCATAAACCATAATATCACCCTAAGATATTATGCCCAAAAGAAAAACAGTAACTCCGAAATTATCAGAGTTACTGTTTTAATTTTAGAAAAGATTATTTAATCAGATCAATAACACCTGCAAAGAGTCCCGAGAATTCACCGAGAGCAAGCATAACTTTTGCAAGACCTTCGGTAATCATTGCAAATACGCTGATAATACCTGCATCGCTTGCAAAATCATCGTTTTCAAGAGCAAAACCGTTGATTGTAACCGACTCGGTTTCAAATTCCCATGTATTGCTGTCTCTTACGGTAATCATACGCATACCTCTGGTCATCTCTTTGCCGTATGAATTAAAGGTTGCACCTGCAGTATTAATTATTTTGATACCGTCAAGCTCGGTTTCGTAATTATTGATGTGATCATGACCTGAGAAAATACCGAGGATGTCTCCGCGCTCAACCATAGCATCAAACTGACCGTAATTATAGTAACCGGGGCAAGGGAACTCGAGAAGGAAGCCGGTAAAATTATTTGTTCTGGGGAAGAACGTATAAGTCTTGCCGTTATATTTGGGAGTAAGAACGCCGAGATCAACGTCATTTGAAGTTTCATAGAAAAGAGCATCATATGCTTCTCCGACAACGATGTGCTGGAAAGCAAGACCGGGAATCTTTTTGCCTTCCTGAGCTTCGAGGTTTTTGCTTGTATCCTTGTACCACTCAATCTGGTCTTCATGAACACAGTCATATCCCACGTCATTTCCGTTTTCATCGTATGCGTGTGAACCTGAATCAAACATATAAAGAGCAAACTCCGTTCTGTCGCCCATTGTTGAGAGAACGGGAAGCATCTGTGTACCGCAGCCGTGAAGTTCAGGTTCGGGGTCGCTTGCAAGGCAATACTCGCCGCCGTACTTCTGATAAAGCACCATAAGCTCATCGTTTGTCATGCCCTGTTCGCAGTCATGGTTGCCGAAAACAAGGGTGAAATATGTTTCGTTTGCAACGAAAACATCAACAAGCTCCTTAATTGCAGCATCCTTGTCCTCAAAATCAGCAACAACGTTATCGCCGCCGAGAACAACGATATCGGGCTGGTACTCTTTAAGAGCAGCATCGATAAACTTAAGCATTTTTTCGCTTGCAGGATAGCCATCCTGACAGTCGCAGAGATGCATAATTTTGAATTCGCCGTTTTCGTCAAATCTGAGGGGTGACTTTGCAGATTCTGCGCTTACGCAAAAGCATGCACCAATTACAAGTGCAAGCGCAACAACTGCGGAGAGAATGCGTTTTTTCATTGGATAATCCTCCGTTTTCAGTAAAATTTCATTTGTTATTTTACCCCAATTGAAGAATAAAGTCAACAAAAACTATTTTTATATTGACTTATGTTCTCAAATGTGTATAATAAATCAAGAGTTATTCTCAAATCTGAGGTGAATTTGACAATGAGAGTTTATCACACACAGCAAAGAAAAACGCTGATTGATTTCTTGCAGAAAAACCGTGAAAAGTCATTTACAATTGAAGAAATAATCAGTTCAATCGGAGAATCGGGCATAAGCCAAAGCACAGCATACAGACTTATAACCAAGCTTACCGAGGACGGAATAGTCAAACGTTCCGTCAGAAGTAACAGCCGTAGCTTCGTTTATCAGTACATCAATACCGAAAAATGCGAAGGTCATCTCCACATGAAATGCACGGGATGCGGCAAAGTTTATCATCTTGACAGCGGTATTACATCAATAATTCAAAATGACATAAAGAGTTCAACGAATTTTGAAATAGACAATCACACGGTATTGCTCGGCAAATGCAATACCTGCAAGGAGTAAAAAATGAAAAAAGGAATATCGATTTTTTTTGCGGTTATATTTACCGTTCTTCTGCTTTGTTCATGCGGAAACAACATAACAGAAACAGAAGGACTGAGCATTGTCTGCACCGCCTTTCCTCAATATGATTTTGCAAAAAACGTCATCGGTACTCAGGAGGGATTAACACTTCTTCTCGATGACGGCGCAGATCTTCACAGCTATGAGCCGACTGCAAAGGACATAATCAAAATCGGTTCTGCAGATATTTTCATTTACGGCGGCGGAATTTCCGATAATTGGGCAGAAGGAGTAATTAATTCCGCAAACAACCCCGAACTCATTATAATTAAAACAATGGATTTGGTTGATACTCTCAAGGAAGAATATGTTGCAGGCATGCAGCAGGAAAACCACGAGCATGAACATCACGAAGCTCATACGGGTGACCACAGCGAAGAGGATGAGCATATCTGGCTTTCGATTAAAAATGCGGTTAAAATAACACGGTCACTCTGCGATTCGATATGCGAAGCAGACCCAGAAAATGCTGAAAAATATCGAGCCAATACCGAAAATTATGTTTCTCAGCTCAACGCACTTGACAAAGAATACAGAACTGTTATTGAATCGTCCGCAAGAAAAACCGTTCTTTTTGCAGACAGATTCCCCTTCCGATATCTGACAGATGATTACGGACTTACGTATTACGCTGCGTTCGCGGGATGTTCTTCCGAAAGCGAAGCAAGCTTTGAAACAATGGCGTTTCTGATTGACAAAACGAAGGAGCTTAATCTCCCCTTTGTGCTTACAATCGACGGTTCTGACGGCTCACTTGCAGAAACCGTCTGCGAATCAACCGGAGCTGAAACGGCTGTTCTTGATTCCTGCCAATCGGTTTCTTCGGCAGATATCGCAAGAGGCGCAAGCTATATTAATATAATGAAAAGTAATCTTGATGTTCTTCGGGAGGCACTCAACTGATGGCTCTGATAAATGTAAACGGTGTATCGCTCGGCTATGAGGGAAAACCGATTGTTACCGACCTTAATTTCAGCGTTAACAAAGGCGACTATCTCTGCATCGTCGGCGAAAACGGTTCAGGGAAAAGCACGCTGATGAAAACCTTGCTCGGACAAAAAAATGTTCTTTCGGGAAAAATTGAATTTTCTGACGGTCTTAAGCAAAAAGAAATAGGCTATCTTCCTCAGCAAACACAGGTTCAAAAGGATTTTCCCGCTTCAGTTAAAGAGGTTATTCTTTCGGGATGCCTTAATTCCTGCGGATTAAGACCTTTTTATTCAAAAAAACAAAAAGACAATGCAGCTCAAATTATGAAAAAACTCGGGATTTCCGACCTTGCTAATAAATGCTACAGAGAGCTTTCCGGCGGTCAACAGCAAAGAGTTCTGCTTGCAAGAGCTTTATGCGCAACAAAAAAGCTGCTTGTTCTTGACGAACCTGTTGCAGGTCTTGACCCGGTTGTAACCAAAAATCTTTACCGTCTGATTTCGAATATTAATAACGAGGGAATAACCGTTATTATGGTTTCCCACGACATACACGCTGCCATTGAATTTGCATCTCACATTCTTCACATCGGCAACAAGCCTTTGTTTTTCGGGACAAAAGAAGAATACAAAACAAGTGACGGCTGCCATTGCTTTATTTGTGACGGAGGGCATGACCATGATTGAAACACTCACCTCTTATTTCAGCTATCCGTTCGTAAGATATGCACTTATCGCGGGCGTACTGATCGCTCTTTGCGCTGCTCTGCTCGGTGTCAGCCTTGTGCTTAAAAGATATTCGATGATCGGTGACGGTCTTTCGCATGTTGCTTTCGGTGCCATAGCCGTTGCTACTGTCTGCAACCTTGCTCCAATGACAGTTGCTTTACCGATAACAGTTGTTGCTGCGGTTATTCTTCTCGGTTTAAACGGAAGCGGCAAAATCAAAGGTGATGCGGCAATAGCAATGATATCCGTCGGCGCACTTGCTCTCGGTTATCTTCTTCTCAACATATTCTCCGCATCGTCTAATGTCAGCGGAGATGTCTGCACAACGCTTTTCGGTTCAACCTCAATACTGACACTTTCACAAACCGATGTAATTCTCTGCCTTGCATTAACCGTTATTGTTTTGCTTGTTTTCATTATATTTTATCACAAGATATTTACGGTTACGTTTGACGAAGGATTTGCAGCCGCAACAGGTACAAATACCAAAGCTTATAATACGCTGATTGCGGTTGTTACGGCAATAGTCATCGTTCTTGCAATGAACCTTGTCGGTGCGCTTCTCATTTCAGCGCTTATTATCTTCCCTGCCCTTTCTGCAATGAGAATTTTCAAAAGCTTTCTTTCTGTTATAATCAGTTCATCGGTAATTGCCGTTATCTGTGCTGTTACGGGAATATTCATTGCCATTCTTTACGGTACGCCCGTAGGCTCAACAATCGTTGCGGCAAACATTGTTTTCTTTATTTTGTGTATGCTTATCGGTAAGGTTTCAAAAAGGTCATAAACGCAAAATCACCGCAGACGGATTGCCTGCGGTGATAATTTTTTATTCCTCTGTTGTTTCTTCATCCGTTGCAATTACGTTTTCACTCATAATTGCCGCAAATTCCTCGCCCGTCATCTTTTCGTTTTCAAAAAGCTTCTGAGCGATAATATGAAGCTTATCCATATGCTCGGTGAGAATTGTTTCGGTTCTTCCGTAAGCATTTCTGATAATGTTTTCGATTTCTTCGTCAATCTGAGATGCAATGTTTTCGGAGTAATTACGCACATTGCTGTAATCTTTTCCGAGGAAAACCTGGTGATTTTCTCCGCCGAATGAAATGGGACCGAGTTTTTCACTCATGCCGTATTTGGTAACCATATTACGTGCAATTTCGGTTGCTCGCTCAATATCGTTTGATGCACCGGTTGAAATATCACCGAGTATAAGAGCTTCGGCAACACGTCCGCCAAGAAGGCTGACAAGGTTATCGAGCATCTCATTTTTTGAGGTGTAATTCTTATCCTCAACGGGTCTGTAAAGAGTATAGCCGCCTGCCATACCTCTGGGAATAATCGATATCTGATGAACGGGATCGGTATGCTCAAGATAGAAGCTTGAAACTGCATGGCCCGCTTCGTGATATGCGGTGAGCTTCTTTGCCTTTTCATTCATCTTGTGTGATTTCTTCTCTGAACCGACCTGAACTTTGAGAGCGGCTTCATCGATTTCTTCCATCGTGATTGCTTTCTTATCACGCCTTGCAGCAAGAAGAGCGGCTTCGTTGAGAAGATTTTCAAGATCTGCACCCGTAAAACCTACAGTTGCATGAGCAATGCTGTTAAGGTCAACATCGGGGCCGATGGGCTTACCCTTTGCATGAACCTTAAGAATTTCAACTCTGCCCTTTGTGTCGGGATAGTTAACGGTTACCTGACGGTCAAATCTGCCGGGTCTGAGAAGAGCAGGGTCAAGAATATCGGGTCGGTTTGTTGCAGCGATAACGATAACGCCTTCGTTTGCACCGAAACCGTCCATTTCAACAAGAAGCTGATTGAGGGTCTGCTCTCTTTCGTCGTGTCCGCCGCCCATACCTGCACCTCTGTGACGGCCCACGGCATCAATTTCGTCAATAAAGATGATTGAAGGTGAATTTTTCTTTGCCTGGTCAAAAAGGTCACGGACTCTCGATGCACCTACACCGACATACATCTCAACGAAATCCGAACCCGAAATTGAGAAGAACGGAACATTTGCCTCTCCTGCAACAGCCCTTGCAAGAAGGGTTTTACCTGTACCGGGAGGGCCTACAAGGAGAACACCCTTGGGAATTCTTGCACCGAGCGAATCGAACTTTGAAGTATCCTTAAGGAACTGAACAATTTCTTCGAGTTCTTCCTTTTCTTCGTCTGCACCTGCAACATCCTTAAATGTTGTTTTTCTCTTTTCATCCTTTGCATGCTTGATTCTTGCCTTACCGAAACTGAGAGTACGGTTGTTTTCATTGGTCATTGTCTGGTTCATTCGTTTGAACATGAAGAATGTCAATGCACCCATTGTAACAAGCAGAAGAAGAGTGGGAACAATATTATAAATCCACTGCCCCGTTGAGCCTGCAATATAATCCGCTTTAATCTTTTTATCTGGATTCTCACGGTTATATTTTATTACGCTGTCGTGGATATCCTCAACAAAAAGGCTTACGCTCGGAACGGAAAAATTCTTTTCCTGCTTATCGCCTTCAACATAATAAACAAGCGCACCGCTGCTGAGATTGAGCTTGTATTCGGTAACCTTTCCTTCGTCAAAGAGCGCAACAAGCTCATAATACTCTGTCTTTTCCTGCTGCTGAGTTGTTGCATAATATGCCATACCGCTGATAATCATAACAGGAATCAGAATATACGGCAATAAAGTAATAATTTTCTTTTTAAAATTGCCCGAATTGCTGTTTTTAGTATTCAACCGGAAAATCACTCCTTAATTTAGCTTTCCCCAAAGGGAACTCTATTATTTTTCATATACTTCTCTTTTAAGAACTCCGATAAACGGAAGATTTCTGTATTTTTCGTCATAATCAAGACCGTAGCCGACAACGAATTCATCAGGAACTTCAGCACCCGAATAATCTGACCAAACATCATCTACAACTCTTCGTTCTGGTTTATCCAAAAGAGTACATATTTTCATACTTTTGGGATTTCTCGACATAAGAATGGACTTGATGTAGCTGAGGGTTTTTCCCGAATCGAGAATATCCTCAACAATAAGAACGTCATAACCTTCAAGGTTTATATCAAGATCCTTAACAATTTTGACAACACCCGATGACTCTGTTTTATTCGCATAACTCGAAACACACATAAAATCAATTGCGCAGGGAACCTTTATTTCACGCATAAGGTCTGCCATAAAAATAACGGAGCCTTTAAGTATACTGACAAGAAGGAGGTTCTTGTCCTTATAATCCTCTGTTATCTGCGCACCGAGTTTTTTTACAATATCTTTTATAGTTTCTTCGCTGTAATATATTTTTTCAATATCATTAAGCATTTAACAGCTTTCCTTTCATACACCGTTTATCTTTTAACTCTGACAATCATAACATTTTCGGTTTTCTCGGTAACGGCAGCTCTTTTGTCAATTCCTATTCCTTCAAGAATGAGAAGTCCGTTATCATCGGCAATAACCGCAATCGAATCACGCTTTTCGGGAGGTACAGAAAGCTCATTAAAAAGCTTTTTTAATGATTTTGTGCAGTTACGCTTTGCGAGAGTTATCTTATCCCCCGCTTCACGGCATCTGACAAATACCTTTCCGTGTATTTTATCACAATCCAGATAATATTCCAAGTACCGATTTGAAATGTTTTGTAAATTATTTATTTCCTTAATATTAACAATTTCCGTTTCAAGCTCAACGGAAGAAATACCGCTGCTTTCAGATGGAAAATCCAGAATTTCTTTCCTTACTCTCACGATAACTCCGCCGTTAATCTGAGTATTGCCGCCATTCTTTAAAAGAGCAATGATTTTTTCGAGCGAACGGTATTCCGGCGTAACTCCGGTGTTCATCTCGGTAATCATGATAAGAGCACGTTTCATAAGCGGCAAAGCTGCTTCGGACAGAATTTCCGTATCATATCCGCCGGCTTTTTCGGAGCTGCGTACCAGATCATGCGCAAGTGCATTCAGGAATGCTTCATCCTCGTTGAGTGAATTAATACACCTTGAAGCACAAGCCTCAAAAGACGGATTGATTTGCTTTAACTGGGAAACAACATTGTGGCGGATTCTGTTTCTTGCATAAGAAACATCGGAATTGGTTTCATCGGTCACATATTCAATTGATTTTTCCTCGCAAAAAGCATTGATTTCATCTTTTGTGCATTCAATCAAAGGGCGGATTATATTATCTCTCACCGCAGGTATCGAGCAAAGCCCTCTTAACGAGCTTCCTCTTGCAAAATTAAAAAGAAAAGTTTCCGTTCTGTCGCTGAGATTATGAGCGGTTGCGATAATAACATTCTCACCGAACGAGTTAAAAAACTTATATCTGACCTTTCTTCCGCACTCCTCAAAGCCCATACCGTTTTCTTTTGCTTCTGCGGCAACATCAGCTTTAAGAATATGACATTCAATCCCGTTTGAATTACAAAAATCAGCAACAAATTTTTCATCTCTGTCCGCACTTTCGCCTCTCAGTCCGTGATTGACATGAGCGGCAATGAGTTTTATCCCGTAATCATCTTTAATTGAGTTCAGAATGCTCAGAAGTGCCATTGAATCACTGCCGCCTGAAACGCCGACAACAACGGTTACGCCCTCGGAAAGCATATCATATTTGCCGATTACGGATTTAACTTTATTAATCATCGTGAATTTTCTCCAGCTGAAGGAAAAGCGTATGTTCACCGTCGAACGCAAACTGAACTGTTCCCGTTTCACCGTGACGGTTTTTTACAACGATAACTTCCGCAAGATTTGCTTCTTCTGCCGCTGTGCCGTCATCAGCACCGTCATCGTCTTTTTCTCCCTTGTAATAATCGGGTCTGTAAAGCATCATAACGATATCGGCATCCTGCTCGATTGAACCCGATTCACGAAGGTCTGAAAGCTGCGGTCTATGAGACTTTCCTCTGCCCTCCGTGCCTCTCGAAAGCTGTGCACAGCATATAATCGGAATGTTAAGGTCCTTCGCCATCATCTTGAGATTTCTTGTAATCTCGCTGACTTCCTGAACACGGTTTTCGGTGCGAGTGCTGCCCTTGATAAGACCGAGATAGTCAATTATAACGCAGTCAACACCGCCTAAACGCCTTGTTTTGGCTTTCATTTCGGGAACGGTTATGCTTGAAGTATCATCAAAATAAAGCTCACAGTCATTAAGCGCACTCGTTGCCATACCGAGTCTTATCCACTCATCCTGAGAAATATTGCCGTTTCTCATCTTCATGCTGGAAACTCTCGCTTCCGTACCGAGAACTCTCATTGCAAGCTGTTCCTTTGTCATTTCAAGAGAAAAGAACAGAACCTTTCTTTTACCGATTGCCGAAACATTTCGGGCAAGGTTGAGAGCGAAGCTTGTTTTACCCATTGCGGGACGGGCGCCGATAAGAATAAGGTCGGAACGGTTAAGACCGGTCAAAACCTTATCAAGGTCAGAATAACCCGTGGTATAGCCTTTATATAAGTCTTTATCTTCTCCTGTGATTTTCTTAAGGGTATCATAAACATTATTAACGATGATATCCTTAAGCTTTGAGGGAGCATTTGTTGTTTTACCCTGACGGATGTTGTAGATTTTCTGCTCTGCATTATCAAGCAGGGTATCCGCAGTTTCTTCCTGAGCAACAGCACTCTCGATGGTTTCGCTTGAAATACCGATAAGAGTCCGCATATAGAACTTTTCTCTGACAATTTTTGCATACATTTCAACATTCTCTGTTGAAGGAACCATCTGGGCAAGCTCAAAAAGATAGTTTCTGCCCGAACCGTTATCATAAACACCCTGCTGAACCAGCAAATCCAGAACAACAAGAGGGTCAATGATTTTTCCTGATGCATCAATGGTTATCATTGCTGCAAAAATCGCCGAATGCTGAGGAAGATAGAACGCTTCCGGGCTTATATATACCGCCGCCTGCGAAAGACACGAAGGGTCAACAAGAATGCTTCCGAGCACCGCCTGCTCCGCCTCTGCGCTGAACGGCATCTGAATATTATCTAAAGATAACAAACTGTTGTCTGCCATTTTAATTCTCCGTTCGGAATTTTATTATTCTGCAACCATAACAAACATTGATGCGGATATGCCGTTATAGAGCTTTACTTCAACGGGATATGTGCCGAAGGATTTGATATCCTCGACTGCTACCTTGCGCTTGTCAAGTTCAAGTCCGAACTGCTTTGAGATTGCTGCGGCAACGTCCTTTGATGTTACCGAGCCGAAGAGCTTACCGTTTGCGCCTGCCTTTGCAGAAAGCTTAACCGTCTTGCCTTCAATTTTTGCGGCACTTGCTTTTGCAGCTGCAATTTCGGTTTCGATGCGGTGCTTTTCGGCAGCCTCTCTGTTTTTAAGCTCGCTCATTGCCTGAGCGTTTGCTTCCATTGCAAGCTTTCTGGGGAAAAGGAAGTTTCTTGCATATCCGTCGGATGTATTTACAAGCTCACCTTTTTTTCCGAGACCTTTAACGTCCTGTGTTAAAACTACTTTCATTTTTGTATATCTCCTTATTTATTTTCAAAAAAATCTTTAATTGCGTTTTCAAGCGCCGCTCTCGCCTTTCTCATGTCATACCCTTTAAGCTGACACGCCGCCATCGTCTGATGGCCTCCGCCGCCGAGCGACTCCATGATAACCTGAACATTTATTTCACCGAAGCTTCTTGCGGAAATATTTACCGCTCCCGCATTTTCAAACATAACGAAAGATGCTTTTATATTATTTACCTTCAAAAGTTCATCCGCCGCCTGAGCGGAAATAACTCTTATATCCTTTGAAGTGAAATCCGCAATTGCGATTGCACACTTCATAAAGCTTTCAGCCGAAGATATAACGGCAGTTCTCTGCTTATTCATTTCAAGAGTATTCGCAAACAGCCTCTTGACCTTAACCGTATCAGCATTTTTATCCTTAAGGAATGCGGCTGCCTCGAAGGTTCTTACACCTGTACCGATAACAAAATCCTTTGTATCAAGCATAATGCCTGCAAGCAAAGCTTCGGCAACGGTTGAGCTTATTTCGATTTCGGGATTGATATACTGGAGAAGCTCAGTCACCATTTCACAGGTTGAAGAAGCTCCCGGGTCATGGTGGAATATAAGTGCATTTTCGATATCCGTAACCGCTCTTCTGTGATGGTCAATAATAACCCTTGTTTCAGCTTTCTCGTATAGCTTCGGGAATTCAACAAAGCTTTCGATATGGGTATCAACAACAATCAGCAGGGTCTTCTTTGTCATAAGCTCAAGAGCATATTCCTGATTTATGATTATATCGCCCATATTTTCGCTGTCAAGCTTTTCAATAAGAGTACCCGCGAGAGTCTTTTTTCTGTCAGTTGCAATAAAAACGGGAATATCAAAACTCTGTGCCGCACATACAAGACCGACTGCCGCACCGATTGCATCAAGGTCGGTAAACGAATGACCCATAAGGATAACGTTGCTGCTTGACTTCATAAGCTCTGCAAGCGTTGAACCGACTATTCTGCTCTTTACCTTATTGCGCTTTTCAGCACTCTTTGAAACACCGCCGATATAATCGTAGCCGTCCTGAGTGCGTATTGCAACCTGGTCACCGCCTCTGCCGAGAGCCATTTCAAGAGCTTTTCTTGATTTCTTTTCGCATGATTTGATATTATCGCCCGATGAAACACCGATTGAAAGAGTTACTCCCGTTTTTTTGCCTTTATACTCATAGCCTCTGACAGTTTCAAGAACGGAAAACTTATCTTCAATCATGCGGTTGATATTTTTCTTTTCAGTGATAATCAGATACCTGTCATCGCCGATTTTCTTGAGAAAGCTGTCATAGGATTCCGACCAGTTATCCATCGCCGCCTCAACCTGACTTCGGATTTCGGTTTTCTCGCTGTCCCTGAAATCATTTCTCGAATCGTCAAGATTATCCATTTCAATCATAACGGCATAAGGCAAGGTGTTATGATATTCTATCTCGGTTTTCTTGAGCCTTGTATTATCGAGAAAATAGAGTCCGCAGTATGCATCACCGCCTGACTGATAAGGCACGGGATATACGGAATAATATCTTCCGTCAACCGAAACGCAGGTTTCCTCGGAATGCATGATTGAGTCAATGTCCATTCCGTTTGCAAACTTTTCAATTTTATCAGTCTGAGTTATTTCTCCGCATGAAATCTCATTGAAAAACAAATCACTGCACCATTTTATGTATCCCTTTCCGTCACATACCGCAACGGGGAAAGGGAAGGCGGAAAGAACCTTTTGGTCCGTAAAATCGAGCTTTTTAGAAGTCTTTATAATAAATCTTTTGTATCTGTTTTTGGCGGTTACCGCTCTGTAAACAACAATAACACACACAATCAAAAAAGCAATGCACTCCGCAATTGCAAGGCGCGGCTCAACAAAAACGGTCATGGCAATAAAAGCCGCAGAAATACCCGCAATAAGGCAGATTATCAAGCTGTCATACCAAAAACCTTTGAATTTCATTTAAACCTCCATTATAATCGGAAGAATCATCGGGCTTCTCTTTGTTTTTTCATAAACAAAATGAGAAACGGAATCTCTGAGCTTTCCTTTGATGGCATTTATATCCGTGATATTGTTATAGTAACAGTTTTCGAGAGACTTTTCGGCAACCTTGCGAGCCTGAGCAATAAGCTCCTCCGCCTCTTTGACATAAACAAAGCCTCTTGACACTACCTCGGGACCTGCAATAAGCTGACCCGTTTCGTAGTCAACCGAAGCGGTCACGACAATAATACCATCCTGACCGAGATGCTTTCTGTCACGAAGAACAACGCTGCCGACATCACCGACGCCGTAACCGTCAACAAAAATTTTACCCGCAGGCACAGCCGCACCGCTCTTAATTGAGCTGTGATTGATTTCGGCAACATATCCGTTATCGGCAATAAAAATGTTGTCCTTGGGAATACCCATACCCTCTGCAAGCATTGCGTGCTTACGAAGATGCTTCTGTTCACCGTGAACGGGAATAAAATACTGAGGCTTGACAAGTCCCATAATAAGCTTCAGCTCTTCCTGACAAGCATGACCCGAAACGTGAACGTCATACATCTTTTCATAAATAACCTCCGCACCGAGCTTGAGAAGCTCATTGACAACCTTACCGACGGTTTTTTCGTTACCGGGAATGGGTGTTGCGGAAATGATAACATAGTCATTGGGGCAGATTTCAACCTTTCTGTGGTCGGAAAATGCCATTCTCGAAAGAGCGGACATCGGCTCGCCCTGACTGCCGGTGGTAATAATAACAATCTGTTCTGCAGGATATTTATTGATTAAATCCGCATTGATAAGAACATTTTCGGGGATATTGAGATATCCGAGCTGTGCGCTGATATTGACAACATTTTCAAGGCTTCTGCCCATAATTGCAACCTTTCTGCCGAGAGAGCTTGCAACATTGATAATCTGCTGGACTCTGTGGATATTTGAAGCAAAGGTTGCAACAATGATTCTGCTTCTTCCTGCTTTTCTGAACAGCACTTCAAACGATTCGCCGACCTTGCGTTCACTTTCGGTATAGCCCGGTCTTTCCGCATTGGTCGAATCAGAAAGAAGAGCAAGAACGCCTTCGTTACCGAGCTGAGCAAATCTCGAAAGATCAATCATTCCGCCGTCAATAGGGGTACTGTCAACTTTAAAGTCACCCGTCTGGATTATAGTTCCGCAGCCGCATTTGATTGCAAGAGCAATGGCATCGGGAATAGAATGGTTGACGTGAATTGCTTCAACCGAAAATCCGCCGAGTTCAACAACATCTCCCGGTGCGATTTCATAAAGCTTTGCGCTGCTGAGAAGACCGTGTTCCTTAAGCTTACCTTGAATAAGACCGATTGTAAGCTTTGTACCGTAAACGGGAATATTGGCTGTTTTAAGCAGATATGCAAGACCGCCGATATGGTCTTCGTGACCGTGAGTAATCACGATACCCCTAATTTTATCAAGATTTTTCTCGACATAAGTGAAATCGGGAATAACAAGGTCAACGCCGAGCATTTCGGGGTCGGGAAAAGCAAGACCGCAGTCAACAAGGAACATATCGTTTTCGTACTCATAAAGAGTCATATTTTTGCCGACTTCATTAAGTCCGCCGAGAAAAGCAATTTTAACGGGGGTCTCCTGAGCCTTTCTGTACTTCTTTGCAGAGCCGTTTCTTGATTTTGAATAACCTCTCTGCTGTTTTTTTCCGGACTGAAAACGTCTGTTTTTCTGCTGAGCTTTTGCTGCAGTGTCTTTGGCAGACTTATCCTTCTGAGTTTTTTCCTTTGTATTCTTTTCTTTTGTGATTTTTTCTTTTTGCTTATTGTTTTTTTTCTGCATGATTTCTCCAATCTCAAATAAAATTAATATATTAAATTGAGTTAAAATTATGTTTTTGCGGAGCAGTACTCCTGCCCCACAGTATATATTATCCTTTTACAAATCCAATGTCAAGTTTTTACAGTATTAATTTATAAAAATTTTATATCTATATATTCTGCTTTTGCTTGATTTCGGCTGCAGATTCAATTATATCCTCGATGTCGGTGCAAAGCTCATTTGCCGCTTCCATTGTATCCGCTTCCGCAAGAATTTTTACTCTTTCTCCGCCTCTTTCGGGAATTATCAAAAGTCTTCCGCTGTCACGCACAAGTCTTATTCCTTCGAAATCATTTCTGATGCTTATTTTTTCTTCTCCGACAAGCGATGATAAATCCGTCGGTGAAAATGATATGGGAACGGATTTTCTGACAATGTATTTTTCGGGAATTTCCGAAACAAGTTCATCAAGACTCATTTCACGCTCTTTCATTACAGAAAGAAGCTTTACCGCAAGAAAAAGCCCGTCACGGACAAAAATCTGTTTTGCAGCAAGACGCCTTGCCGCAGAATCGGAATTATCCGCAGGAGTGCTGAGATACCTGAAAGCTTTTCTTCCGCAGCTTTCTGCAAGCGAATCAAGAAATGCGGGTGCATCGTAAGGAACGGAGATATCCCTGCCGTTTTTCATTTCATTAAAACAGCACACTGCAAGAAGCTTTTCATAGCCGATATTTCCGTTTTCAGTCTGTGCCGTAATATGCATTCCCGTTGAATCCGCATCAAAAATAAGATCTTCGCTCTCGTGCGCACCAAGCCTCGAAGCACTGTTTTCCAGAAGAATTCTGATGCTTTCGTTTTCGCTTCGGAAGGTTACACCGATTCCCTGCAAACCGTAAGGTGCCTGCTTAAAAAGCTCCTGACTGTAGAGAAGCTTTACGCTTGACATATCAGAAATTTCTTTGACCTCATTCTCTGCAATCTCTCTGAATTCTCCCCTTGAAATTCCGCTTTCTATTTCACGCTCAAAAAATCTCGGAATGGAAAGCCCTCCCTCTCCGCAGATTTTAACCGTTCGTTCATCTCTACCGCTTATAAACAAACCTGCACCCAATCCGCAGAAATTAACAAGAAAATTCAGCTGTGACTCAAAGCATTCGCCGAAATCCCAAACCGTGCTGCCGCTTCCTGAAAGTCCCGCCGTTATTGCAAGCTGCATTACTCCCGCCGTTTTGGAACCGTCATTTGCAACACCGGTTTTCCTGCCGTTTCTCGTGTTTCCGACAGCTGCACCGAGCCTTACGCACGTCTCTGCGTTAAGTCTTGCACCATTCTTTTCGTTGATGCCGTTTTCACCAAGCATTTCCGATTTCACGCTGCCGTATTTGACATTTGACGATACGTTTGATCCGCAACCGACGATTTTCCCGGGCCACACAAGAACACCCGGCATCAGACTCGCATCCTCGCCTATTACACTTCCCGAACCTGCAACGCTGTTTTCATACATTGCC
The DNA here is from genome assembly GCA_017410195.1 of Clostridia bacterium. GTDB lineage: Bacteria > Bacillota > Clostridia > Oscillospirales > Acutalibacteraceae > CAG-177. Next base: position 159,797 of record JAFQRF010000023.1, read on the forward strand.
GCTCTTTTTTTCAAAGCCGCACCCGAACATACAAGCGCACCCGTAACGGATGCACCTGCAGCAAGCCAGCTGTTTTCGAGAATGACCGAATGCTTTACTTTTGCGTTTTTTCCGATATAGCAGTTATCGTCTGTAACAGCGTAAGGTCCGATTACCGCTCCGTCTTCAATTTCAACATTGCTTCCGATATATACGGGAGGAACGATTGCATAGTCACCGTCCGGTAATCCGTTTTTTGTGTAAACCCCTCCTGCCGTCGGATTCAAAGAAACATTTATTTTTCCGTCAAACATGTCACGCTGGCATTTAAGATATGCCTCAACATTTCCGATATCGCACCAATAACCGTCGGTATGATAACAAAAAACCGGCATATCCCTTTCAAGCATCAGCGGAAACAAGTCAGAAGCAAAATCATATTTTTTTCCGTTCGGAATAAGGTCAAGGCACTCGGGATTTATGATGTATACACCCGTATTCGCAAGGCTGCTGATTGCCTGATTCCACGCAGGTTTTTCTATGAATCCGACAACTCTGTTATGCTCCCCGACTTTTATTACTCCGTATTCTCTCGGGTCGGGCGCATCGGTTGCAACAATGGTTATTTTTGCATTGCTTGCTTTATGAAAAAGCATGATTTTTTCCAAATCAAAGTCGCACATTGCATCTCCGCTGATAACAACAAAAGGTTCTTTAAACCCTGCCGCCGCATTTTTCACGCTCCCGGCTGTTCCGAGCGGTTCATCTTCTTTAATGAATCTGATATTCATATTTTTATAGCTGTATTCATAATTCTTCTCGACCGCATGCGGCATGTAGCCGAGAGTCACAGCCGCATCGGTTACTCCGTTCATGCAAAGCAAATCAAAAATATATTCAAGAACGGGTTTGCCGAGAATTTTTGCCATAGGCTTCGGAAGAGTGCATGTAAGCGGTCTGAGTCGTTTTCCTTCTCCGCCTGCCATAATCACTGCTTTCATAAAAATCATTCCTTTCAGATTTCTCTGAAATATTATTGGCAAATTATATGAGAAATAACCGAAATATATCTTGTTTGAAAGCAAAAACAATGTTATAATTACTTTAGAATAATTTTCACGGAGATTAAATATGGCTGAACTTAAAAAAGTCGAAATTTTTACCGACGGTGCATGCTCGGGGAATCCCGGTCCCGGAGGTTGGGGTGCAATACTGCGTTACGGCGCTCACGAAAAAGAGCTGAGCGGCGGCGAAAGCTCAACAACCAATAACCGTATGGAGCTTACGGCAGTTATAGAGGCACTTAAAAAGCTGAAAGAAAAATGCGACATTACCGTTTATACAGATTCAAAATATGTGGCTGACGCGTTTTTGCAGGGTTGGATTTGGAACTGGATGAAAAACGGCTGGAAAAAAGCCGATAAAAAACCCGTTCTCAATCCTGAACTCTGGCAAGAACTGATAAACGAAATACGCAAGCATGAATATAAAATAGTCTGGGTAAAGGGTCACGCAGGTCATCCGGAAAACGAGCGCTGCGATGTTCTTGCTACTACTCAGGCAGCAAAATATTCAAAATAAAGAGAGAGGTTTTTTAATATGAATTTACTAAAATTAATTCCCTTTTTATTTTTTGCGGCAACCGTAGTAATAACGGTTTTATCACACCTTCTGCCCGCATTCAAAAAGAAACCGCTTCATTCAAAAATGCTTTGTTCATCATTATTTTTGCTTACCGGTATATTTGCGGCTGCACACAGCAATTTTTCGCAATATGCCTGCCTGATGCTTGCGGCGCTGTTTTTCGGATTGCTCGGTGACTTCTGGCTGGATTATAAAAACAGCAAATTTTTTCTGCTCGGAGTATTTTTTTTCTCAATCGGACACACAATATATCTTTACACATTCATATTCAACTGCAAGCCGTCTCTTGCACCATACACAAAGCAGATTGCACTCGGATTCCTTGCTCTCTGCGTTGCTGCGGTAATCGAAGTTTTAGCTGATAAAATCCGATTTCCGAAGGGCAGAAGAATCATGATTGCATATTCCTTCCTGCTTATGTTCTCTTTTATTTTTTCGGTTTCGAGAGGTATTGTATCAATCATTGAAGGCAATAAGGATTTCGGAATATGCCTTGTTGCGGCAGGCGGACTGTTTCTTCTTTCGGATACCTTTCTTGCCGTTTCGCTTTACGGAAAACCGAAGCTTAAATGCAACGATATACTTGTTGCATACACATATTTTCCCGCTCAGGCGCTGTTTGCTCTCAGCATCCTTTTCAGCTGATAAGGAATGGTGAAAATGAAAAAAGCAGTAAATGTTTCAAGTATTTCATCCCTTCTTTTTTAATCAAACGGTCATACATTGCCCCGATTACGCATAGATTTTACGGAAGCAACCCAAAAAGATAAATCGGAGGACAAGAAATGGCTAACACAAATATTTATCAGGACATTGCCGCAAGAACGGGCGGTGACATCTACATCGGCGTTGTAGGCCCCGTGAGAACGGGAAAATCAACATTCATCAAAAAATTCATGGAAAACATGGTTCTGCCGAACATGGAAGACGGTCTGAGACGAGAGAGAGCAACAGACGAACTGCCTCAGTCCTCCGGCGGCAGAACAATTATGACAACCGAACCGAAATTCATTCCAGAGGATGCGGTTGAAATTACTCTTCCGTCAAAATCTAAAATGAAGGTTAGAATGATTGACTGCGTTGGATATATCGTGCCTTCGTCGCTCGGCTACATTGAAGGCGAGGCACCGAGAATGGTCAAAACCCCATGGTTTGAGGAAGAAGTTCCTTTTAATATGGCGGCGGAAATCGGAACACGCAAGGTAATTTCAGAGCATTCAACAATCGGGCTTGTGGTAACAACCGACGGTTCCATCAGTGAAATACCGAGAAATGAATATGCAGAAGCAGAAGAAAGAGTAATAAATGAACTTAAAGAAATAAACAAACCTTTTGTTGTTCTTCTCAACTGTAAAAACCCCAAATCCCCATCTGCCGAAGCACTTGCAGCCAAAATGACCGCTGACTACGAAGCACCCGTCGTACCCGTTAACTGTCTTGAACTCACACAGGATGAAATCAGCGGAATTCTTTCACAGATACTTTTTGAGTTTCCGATTAAGGAGGTAAAAATCGACCTTCCCGGCTGGGTAACATCACTCGGCAAAAATCATTGGCTTAGGTCGGGAATATTTGAAAAAATCAGCTCAGAAGCAGAAAAACTCAAGCGTGTAAGAGATATTGATGCCTTCTCATCTGCCGTTTCTCAAAACGAACATATAAGCAATTCTTCAATCGACAGCATGAATCTTGCGACGGGAAGTGCAAAAATAACCGTTTCACTTCATCCGAATCTGTTTTTCAAAATTATTGAGGAAGAAACAGGAATCCCGGTCAGTAACGAACAAGAGCTGATGAAAAAGATGAAAGAGTTTGCCTCGGAGCAAAGCGGATACAGACGAATCCGCAATGCACTTGAAGAAGTTGAAGCGACGGGCTACGGAATTGTTCTTCCCGATGTTGACGATTTGACTCTTGAAGAACCTGAAATTATGAAACAGGGCGGCAGATACGGAGTAAGACTCAGAGCAAGCGCTCCTTCACTTCACATTATGAGAGCAGATATTCAGACCGAGGTTGCGCCGATTGTCGGCTCGGAATCACAGTCCGAAGAACTGATAAAATATCTTCTTAAAGAATTCGAAGAAAATCCCGCAATGATTTGGGAATCAAATATTTTCGGAACTTCTTTGCATGAGCTTGTAAATGAAGGTCTTCATAACAAGCTTTACCGCATGCCCGGCGACGCAAGACTTAAATTGCGTGAAACACTTGAAAGAGTAATCAACGAAGGCTGCAGCGGACTTATCTGCATTATTCTTTAACAAAAAAAGCAGTGCATTTTCATTAAAAGAAAGCGCACTGCTGATTTTTATGTTTTTTTCACAAATACCGTAAGCATATCGCCTACATAAGTTGCTTCAACAAAAAAGCCGTCGTCGGTATCGGCACTGAAATATGTTTCAGCTTCAACGGTGTTTTGCTCAAATCCGTTATTTTTAAGCTTTTTGACATATTTTTTAAATTCATTCTGTGAACAGGTAACGGAAAAAGTGTAGCTGATACCGTCGCGGTATCTTTCAACCGGTTCATTATCAAAATTAAAATCAGGAATTTTATCCTTGAAATAATTGAAAACGACCGTTTCTTTTTGCGTAAAAGAATATTCCGGTTTGTTTTGAGTTTTGTTACCGTTTTTTATTTCACATGCAGAAAAGCTTAAAACCATTAAAAGAACCGCAGCGATGATAAATATTTTTTTTATCATGACATAAGCCTCCGAAAAATACTTTATTTGATTATAGCACATTTTTCGCACAAAGGCAAGGTGAGTTTTATCCAATTAAAGATTTAAATTAAAAAATAATTGACATTTGATAAATAACATTGTAAAATTTAATTATCTTTTAATGAAAAGGGGTAAAAAAATGGCAAACGAACTCAAGAAAAAATACGGCTTGCTTACCGCAATCTGCATGGTTGTCGGCATAGTTGTGGGCAGCGGCGTATTTTTCAAGGCAGAGGCAATTCTCAACAAAACAGGCGGCAATCTCAAAATCGGTATTCTTGCATGGATAATCGGCGGCGTTATCATGATTATCTCCGCTTATACTTTCTCTATCCTCGCAACAAAGTACGAAAAAGTTAACGGCGTCGTAGACTATGCCGAAGCAACAATCGGCGAAAAATACGGCTATGTTATCGGCTGGTTTTTGAGCACAATCTATTATCCCACCCTTACAATGGCTCTTGCATGGCTTTCCGCAAGATATACTCTTGTTGTTTTCCAGGGCGACAGCGCAGATCCTACAAGCGGTATGTGCTTTGTTCTTACGGCATTTTACCTTGTAGGCAGCTATGCGCTAAACACTCTTTCTCCTATTATTTCGGGTAAGTTCCAGGTTTCAACAACATTTATCAAGCTCGTTCCCCTGCTTCTCATGGGCATAGTCGGTACAATATACGGTATCGCAAATGAAAACGGCGTTCTCGTTGAAAACTTCACAACAGTTGTTGATCCCTCAATCACTCCCACAAACGCAGTATTCACAGCAGTTTGTGCAACAGTTTTCGCATATGAAGGCTGGATTATCGCAACATCAATCAATGCTGAACTTAAGGACGGTAAAAAGAATCTTCCCAAGGCTCTTGTTATCGGCTCACTCATAATCGTTGCTATTTATGTTCTTTACTATGTAGGTCTTGCAGGCAGCATCACAAATGCCGATATGATGGCAAGCGGTCAGGCAGCTGCAAGAAATGCATTCGGCGCAGTATTCGGCAAAGCAATGGGTACAGGTATCTTTGTTTTCGTTATCGTTTCATGCCTCGGTACTCTTAACGGACTTATGCTTGGCTGCACAAGAGGCATCTACTCAATCGCAAGCAGAGGCAGAGGCCCCGCACCCCACGTTTTCGGCTATCTTGACAAACATACAAACATGCCCGGCAACTCATCGATTCTTGCTCTTCTCCTTTGCGCTGCATGGCTTGTTTACTTCTATTTTGCAAACCTCAACGGTGAAACTGCAGACGCCCTCAAGATGTTTGCATTCGACCCCACGGAGCTTCCCATCGTTACAATCTATCCCTTCTACATTCCCATCTTCTTCAAGATGTTCTTTGATAAAGAGCTCCCCGCATTCAAGCGTTTTGTTGTTCCTGCTCTTGCAATTGCAGGCAGCTTATTCATGGTTGTTGCGGCATTCGTTGCACACAAGGCTGAAATTCCCGGTTACCTTATCATATTCGCTGTTATCATGGCAATCGGCTTAGGCTTTATGAAGAAAAAGAAGGTTTGATTTTTCATAATGAAAGAAAACAACATCCCCGCTGAAACCCAAGCAGCGTCAGATAAAAAAGATGACGGTTTCGGCAGCGTAACATTCAGATTTACAAAAAGAACATTCAAATATCTTGTCCTTGCGGCAGGTGCGGTTATTCTCATTTACTGGGCTCTAAATAACACAGACAAGGTTTCCTTGGTGTTTGACAGAATAATGACTGTTGTCGAGCCTTTCATTCTCGGATTCTGCATTGCATTTGTAATAAATGTTTTAATGCGTCCGCTCGAAAAGCTCTGGGATAAAATCCCGAAAAAAAAGACAGAAAAGATTTCACAAAAGCTCAGACGACCTGTATGCCTTATTTTAAGCACTCTCATCATGGTCGGAATTGTTTTTGCTTTACTCTTTATGATTATTCCGGAATTCAAAAACACTTTCGGAACAATCGCAAATGCATTTCCTCAGTATATATCTAAAATTGAAGGATGGCTTGCTTCCGCAGTCAAATTTGCGGAAAGCCACGGTTTCACCATTCCTGAGTTTTCGTTCAATGCGGAAAAAATAATGAATGTACTCGGAAATGCAATAAACAACAGCGGAATTGTTGATAAAACTCTCAACATCACCGGCTCGATTGTTACCGGCGTTGTCAATCTGGTTATCGCATTCGCCTTTTCCTTCTATCTTCTCTCTCAGAAGGAGAAGCTTGCTTCAGGTTCAAAGAAAGTTCTTTATGCTTTCTTCCGTAAAGAAAAGGTCAACAAGTTTCTTGATTTTATCGAGCTTGCAGACCAGACCTTTACAAATTTCCTGACCGGTCAGCTTATGGAAGCAGTCATAATCGGAGTGCTTTGCTTTATCGGCATGCTTATTTTCCGCATGCCGTATGCGGCGGTTATATCCGTACTCGTCGGCACTACCGCTCTCATACCCGTTTTCGGTGCTTTTATCGGAACGGCAATCGGAGCTTTCCTTATTCTTTTTGTAAGCCCGATGAAAGCAGTCTGGTTTGTTGTTTTCATAGTTATCCTGCAGCAGCTTGAAGGCAATCTCATTTATCCGAAGGTCGTCGGAAAATCCGTCGGTCTGCCCGGAATATGGGTACTTACCGCAGTTACAATCGGCGGTAACCTTCTCGGCGTTGTCGGAATATTGATAAGCGTTCCGTTATGCGCCGTGCTTTACACGCTTCTCAGACAGTCGGTAAACGGAAGGCTGAAAAAGAAACAAATCAATATTTAAAATAAACCGTTATGAAATCTCGCAGGAGAAATCATAACGGTTTATTCTTTTAATAAAGTATTCTTTTAAGTTCTTCAGTGAATTTCTTTGTATCAACGTTTTCAAGTGCATGTCCGTCAGTGCCGAGATTAAATACAACGCCAACCTCTCTGCCTATCTGAAAATACCGTTTAAAGAAATCATGATCCCCGAAAATCGCAGGGACATTAAGCTCCCATGCAATTTCTTTTTTATGCGCTTTTTCCATGATATCGCCGATTTCGTTGTCCTTGAATGCTTTTGTTACATCATGGAAATCAGCAAAAGCCTTAACATATCCCGCCATAAACGGATGCGCAAAGCAATCGGCTCTGCCGCTTGCAATAACGCCTTCCATAATCGCAAGCATATGCTCCGCATAAGCTCTCGGAGTTTTTTCTTCGGGATGCTCCCAATAATCCTGGTGATAATGATTAGTGGTGTAAAGTCTGTAGTCAAGCGAGTTATCGCAGGCAATGTCATCGGCAAACTTGTTTATGCCATAGGACGAAAGCTCCGCACCGATAAGAACTTTGACATTTCTTTCAAATCCATCAATCTCACGCATAAGGTCATATCTCTGCTGGGCAACGGCGTTGGGCTTATGCGGATAGTTATGGTCCGTCAAAGCAATCATTTCAAGACCCGCCGCATCTGCCGCACGGACAATATCTCTTGCATTCATCTCAGGCTTTGCACAGCGTGAAAAATTCGTATGTAAATGCAGATTCCATCTTGCAAGCTCATCTATATCATAGGTTTTTTCGTGAAAAAACATTTTTACAGCTCCAATCCGAAAAGTGTATTAGCATTTTTTCTTGTCAGGTCGAGAATTGACTGTGCGGTCGTTCCTCTTACCTCAGCGATAACCTCTGCTGTATACGGAATAAACGATGAATCGCATCTCTGACCTCTGAAAGGTACGGGAGTCATATAGGGACAATCGGTTTCAATCAAAAGAAACTCATCGGGAACAATCCCCGCAACCTCTCTCGGCTTTCTGGCGTTCCTGAATGTTACCGCACCGCCAAGCCCAATATACATTCCGAGCTTTACAACCTCTTTCGCCATTTCCGGTGAACCCGAAAAGCAATGCACAACGCCCTTGGGCTTGTACCTTTTGAGAAGAGTCATGGTATCTTCATGTGCCTCTCTGTCGTGAACAATAATTGGCAAATCGAGCTCCTTAGCAAGAACAATCTGTTGCTCAAATACTTTTTTTTGGATGTCACGCGGAGAAAAATCATAGTGATAATCAAGTCCGATTTCACCAACCGCCACGCATTTTTCTTCCATGCAAAGCTTTTTCAGAACGGGAAGATATCCGCTTTTGCACTTATCTGCTTCGTGCGGGTGAACACCGCAAGCGGCATAAACAAAATCGAATTCATCAGCAATCTCAAGGCTTGTGAGAGCTGATGCCATATCGCTTGCACAATTTATAATACCGCAAACGCCCCGCTCTGGCAGGGCGCTTACAAGCTCTTTGCGGTCATCATTGAAAGCTTCGCTGTCATAATGTGCATGACTGTCAAAGATATTATTAAACATATTTTATCTTACCTTACTTCCTGCAGGAATACCGTCAACAAAGATAACCTTAACATCATCCTCACCTGCATCGGCAGCAAGAATCATACCCTGACTCTCAACACCGCAGAGAACGGCAGGCTTGAGATTTGAAACAAGAATAACGCTCTTACCGATAAGATCATCGGGTTTATACCACTTCGCAATGCCCGAAGCAACAGTTCTGGGATCGCCCGTACCGTCATCAAGAGTAAGTTTAAGAAGTTTCTTTGCTTTCTTGACGGGTTCACATTCAGTAATTTTAGCGACTCTGAGGTCAACCTTTGCAAAATCATCAATTCCGATTTTGGCAACACCTTGAATTTCTTCTTTAAGAGGGTTGACGGGATTTGCCTCCGCCTTTGCAGCTTCAAGAGCTGCAAGCTCTTTTTCAAGGTCAATTCTCGGGAAAATAATATCGCCCTTAACAACCGTGTATGTTGCTTCCTTGCCGAAGCACTTGCATTCATCCCATGTAATCTCATCTGCAATACCGAGCTGCTTTCTTATTTCGGGTGAAGTTGCAGGCATAAAGGGAGCAATAAGAACAGAGATAATTCTGATGCTTTCGCAAAGATTATACATAACCTCTGCAAGTCTTGCCTGCTTTGATTCATCCTTTGCAAGAGTCCAGGGAGCTGTTTCATCGATATACTTGTTAGTTCTTGAAATGAACTTCCATATATCGGTCAATGCAACGGAGAAATTGAGCTTATCAAGCTCTTTTTCAGCATCGGCAACAGTCTGAGCAGCGAGAGCCTTAAGATCATCGTCAAACTCCCCTGCTTCTCTCTCTGCAGGAATTGTTCCACCGAAATACTTCTGAACCATAGCAACTGTTCTTGAAACAAGGTTGCCGAGGTCATTTGCGAGATCGGAGTTGATTCTGTTGATAAGGTTTTCATTTGAGAATACGCCGTCTGAACCGAAAGCGATTTCTCTGAGAAGATAATAACGCAGTGCATCAACGCCGTATCTTTCCGCAAGGATAACGGGATCAACAACATTACCCTTTGATTTGCTCATCTTTCCGCCTTCAAGAAGAACCCAGCCGTGACCGTAAATCTTTTCGGGAAGGGGTTCGTCAATTGACATAAGGAAAGCAGGCCAATAAATGGTATGGAAACGGATAATATCCTTACCGATGAGGTGAACATCGGCAGGCCAGAATTTCCTGTAGAGGGTATCATCCTCCGAGCCGAAGCCGAGAGCAGTTATATAGTTAGTGAGAGCATCAAGCCAAACGTAAATAACATGATCCTCATTAACGGGAACAGGAATGCCCCATTTAAAGGACGAACGGGATACACAGAGATCCTGAAGACCGGGTTTTATGAAGTTATTGACCATTTCGTTCTGTCTGCTCTGAGGCTCGATAAAACCCGGATGGTCTTCGTAATATTTTACAAGCTTATCGCCGTAAGCCGAAAGCTTGAAGAAATAAGCTTCTTCTCTCTCCTTTGTGACGGGTCTGCCGCAGTCGGGACACTTTCCGTCAACAGCCTGAGTTTCAGTCCAGAATGATTCGCAGGGCTTGCAGTAAAGACCTTCGTAATATCCCTTATAGATATCACCTTTTTCATACATTTTGGTGAATATCTTCTGAACTGCTTTTTCATGATATTCATCGGTTGTTCTGATGAACTTATCATTTGAAATATTCATCAGCTTCCAGAGGTCTTTAATGCCGGCAACAATGTTATCAACATACTCCTTGGGAGTAACGCCTGCATCCTTTGCCTTGTCCTCAATTTTCTGACCGTGTTCATCGGTGCCGGTAAGGAAGAAGATATCATAGCCCTGAAAACGCTTGTAACGAGCCATTGCATCCGCCGCTACGGTAGAATAAGTATGACCGATATGAAGCTTATCCGAGGGATAATATATCGGTGTTGTTATATAAAATGTTTTTTTGTCCATTGGATTTTACCTCCTGTTTTTTAAACAGAATTTAAATTAAAGAAGAGCTGCTGCAGCTTCGTCAAGGAAGATAACAGCATCCTGATGCTGCTGGAGTACCGATGCCGGGCAATGAGGTGTAACAGGACCTTTAATCATAGCCTTAACCGCTTCAGCCTTTGATGCGCCGGTAGCAATAAGAACAATCTTCTTTGCCTTCATGATTGAGCCGATACCCATTGTCATTGCATAACGAGGCATGGGGATATCATCAAAATAAATTGAGTTAGCTTCAATTGTACTGTCGGTAAGCTTAATCTTATGGCTTTCACCTGTAAACTCATCTGCAGGCTCATTGAATGCAATATGACCGTTTCTGCCGATACCGAGAAGCTGAATGTCAATTCCGCCCTTAGAAGCAATATCAGCGGCATAACGTGCGCTTTCCGCTTCGGGGTCAGCAGCGTTGCCGTCAAGGAAGCCGACATTATCAAGATTGATATCAAGCTTTGAGAAAAGATTTTCGTTCATAAATGTATAGTAACTGTTTTTGTGATTCTTGGGAAGATCGCAGTATTCGTCGAGATTGAAGGTTTTTACATCCTTAAAGGACAGTTTTCCTGCAGCATACTGCTCTGCAATATAATTATAGGTCGGCACGGGAGTTGCACCTGTTGCAAGGCCGAGAACGCATCCGGGATTTTCGCTTACAAAATCGCAGAAAAGCTTACCTGCTGCCTGACCGATTTCTGCTTCATTCTTAAAAATTCTGATATCCATAATAATTACTCCTTTTATGAAATTCTAATTTCGCTGTGGCTGTCTGATGAATCGTAAATCGCCTGAAGAATCTTTGAAGTTTCGACTGCGTAGTCAATATATTGTTGGTTTTTATCGCCCGTTTTTATACATCTGATAAAATCATTAATTTCGTTTTCATACATAACGGTTTCTTTAGCGGCAACCTTTGTTTCGGTCAGCATACCGTTCTTAACAGACCAGATCTGGAAATCCGAGCAATACTGAAGTCTGATACCTGCTTTGTCGCCCATGAAATCGATGAACATTTCATCCTCACCGATATTCTGCGCCCATGCACCGTTAAAGCTGATAACAGGTCCTGTTGTACGCACGAGACCGACAACAGAATCATCAACATCATAGGTGCCGTTCATATCGGCAGTTTCAGATGCCCACATGCCTGTATACACATAGTTTTTGATGTCTTTACCAAGCTTACAGAACGCCTCACCCGATGCCGAAATGGGCTTGGGATCACCGCAGCAATACATAATCAAATCAATAAAATGAACTCCCCAGTCAATAAGCGCGCCGCCGCCCGATTTAGCCTTGGTTGTGAAATCACCGCCTATACCGGGAATCGAACGGTGCTTACGGAAGGATGCGTAAACATGATAAACCTCACCGAGTTCACCATTTTCGATAAGCTCTCTGATTTTCATAACATAAGTATTAAATCTGTTAACAACACCGATGTTGAGAATCTTGCCGGTTTCATGAGCAACCTTCTGCATTTCGAGTGCTTCCGAAAGAATTCTTGCCGCCGGCTTTTCACACATTACATGCTTACCCGCTTTAAGAAAATCAATTGAAATGATCGAGTGAAAATCATTGTGTGTGCAAACGGAAACAGCATCGATTTCGGGATCGTTAAGAAAATCGTGATAATCAGCAACAGCGATACCGCAGCCGTATTTTTCAACACACTTTTCCGCTCTTTCCGGGATAATATCACAGAAATATTTTATTTCTACCTCATCGTGTTTCATATAAGCGGGAATATGTGAAGCATTCGCAATATTTCCGCATCCGATAACCGCAACTTTAATTTTTGACATAGTATTAACCTCCTAATTAATAAGTATATATTTATACAAATAATAATATACCATAATTTTTAAAAAAGTAAAGTTAATTACAAAAAAAACTTGCCAATTCATGCAATGTTTGATATCATAAAATTAAACATAAAACATTTATACGCAAAGGAGTTTTCAATATGAGCAGATTTCCTATCGGTGTTATCATCGACAGTTTCAGAACAGACATCACAACAGCAGTAAAGAAAGCCGCATCAGTCGGTGCGCAGGGACTTCAGGTTTACGCTACCCGCGGTGAAATGTCACCCGAAAACATGACAGCATCAAAAATTGCTGATTTCAAAAAGCTTGTTGCGGATAACGGACTTGTTATCTCCGCTCTTTGCGGCGACCTTGGCGGCGGCGGATTCAGCTTTGCTGACAGAAATCCTGAAAAAATCGAAAAATCAAAGAGAATAATCGACCTTGCAAAAGAGCTTGATACAAATGTTGTAACAACTCACATCGGCGTTGTTCCCGAAGATAAGAACCACGACAGATATAAGGTTATGCAGGAAGCATGCTTTGAGCTTTCAAGATATGCAGACAGCATCGGTGCGCATTTCGCAATCGAAACAGGTCCCGAAACCTCGGCAGTTCTCAAAGAATTTCTTGATTCTCTCGGTTCAACGGGCGTAGGCGTTAACCTTGACCCCGCAAATCTTGTTATGGTTACGGGCGATGATCCCGTAGGTGCTGTTTACAATCTTCAGAGATATATAGTTCACACCCATGCAAAAGACGGCAAGCAGATTTTCTTCAAAGACCCCGAAATTGTTTACGGACTTAAAAAGGATGTTATCATTACCGAGGACTCATTCCTTGAGGTTCCCCTCGGTGAAGGCAGCGTAAAATGGGTTGAATATCTCAATGCTCTCGAGGATATCGGCTATAAAGGCTTCCTGACAATCGAAAGAGAAGTCGGCGATGATCCCGAAAAAGATATCAGGGCTGCCGTCGAATTTCTTAAGAATCTTGGTTAAGGGTGAATAAACATGAAAATCGGAGTCAGCAGCTACAGCTTCCAACAGTTGATTTCTTCAGGAAAAGAAACTCAGCTGAGTATAATGAAAATAGCCAAAGAAATGGGCTTTGACGGTATTGAATTCATCGATCTCTCCCCCGAAAACGATATGAGCGAAACAGAATACGCCTCGCTTCTCAGAGAAGAAAGCGAAAAGCTTTCACTTCCCATCACTGCATACACAATTTCTGCAAATCTTCTCAGCGATTCAGGACTTGACACCGAGGTTGAGCGCATCTGCCGCAAGGCTGATATTGCGGAAATACTCGGCGCAAAGGTTATGCGTCACGATGCGGCATGGGGAATGCCCGATTCGCTTAAATCGAGCGCAGGCTTTGAGCAGATTCTTCCGACACTTGTGGAGGGCTGCAGAAGAGTTACCGAATACGCAAAAGAAAAAGATATCGTTACCTGCATTGAAAATCATGGCTTTTTCTGCCAGGACAGCGAGCGCGTTGAAAAAATAATCACCGGTGTCGGTAATTCAAACTTCGGTGTACTGCTTGATATCGGTAACTTCTGCTGCGTTGATGAAAACAGCGCATCTGCAACCGGCAGACTCGCACGGTACATAAAACATATCCACGCAAAGGATTTCCACATCAAGAACGGCAACGGACTTAATCCGGGCAAAGGCTTCTTCAAATCAAGAGGCGGAAATTATCTCAGAGGCTCAATAATCGGTCACGGAGATATTCCCGTTATGCAATGCATTTCAATTGCAAAAGCAGCAGGATATGACGGATATGTCAGCATGGAATTTGAAGGACTTGAAAACTGCCTTGACGGTATTGAAATCGGTCTTGAGAATCTTAAGAATATGCTTGAAATGATATAGTAATAAGGGGCTGCCACATACGGACAGCCCCTTAATTATTTATTCGGGTATATATCTTTTGAAAGTCGGTACAATTTCACAAAGTTTTTTCTCAACGCTTAGAGGAGTTACTCCCTCTTTATTGACAAGCTTTTCAAGTTCATCAAGCTGAATTTTAAAGTTATCATGGTCCATAGCGATAGGCTTTCCGATAAAGATCTTTTCATTAAGGGTCTTTTTCAAACCTTCTTCGCTCATTAACAGCTCCTCATAAAGCTTTTCGCCGGGACGCAAACCGACATAACGGATATTGATATCTTTTCCGAGAACAAGACCCGAAAGGCTTATCATCTTCTTTGCAAGGTCGTCAATCTTAACGGGTTTACCCATATCAAGAACAAAAATTTCGCCGCCCTGCGCCATTGCGCCTGCCGTCAATACAAGCTGGCACGCTTCGGGAATGGTCATAAAATATCTTATCATTTCGGGGTGTGTAACCGTTACATCACTCCTGCTTTCAATTTGCTTTTTGAAAAGAGGAATTACAGATCCGTTCGAACCGAGAACATTACCGAATCTGACGGCCGCAAAAACGGTATCGGAAGAAATACTGTCAACATACTGGATCAGCATTTCACAAACACGCTTTGTGGTACCCATTATATTTGTGGGATTTACAGCTTTATCGGTTGAAATAAGAATAAATTTCTTAACCTTGTTATTCTTTGCTGCAAAAGCGGTGTTAAATGTTCCGAAAACATTGTTTTTAACCGCTTCATCGGGAACCGTTTCCATAAGAGGAACATGCTTATGTGCCGCAGCATGAAAAACAACATCCGGCCTTTCTTCAGCAAAAATGCTGTTGATTTTTTTATAGTCGCATACCGTTGAAATGTAAACCTGCAAGTCAAGAGTGTCTTTATATTTCTGAATCAATTCCTGCTGAATATCATAAGCATTATTTTCGTATATATCAATAATTATAAGCCTTTTAGGAGAGTGAGCGGCTATTCTGCGGCAAAGTTCTGAACCGATTGAACCGCCGCCGCCCGTTATCGCTATTGTTTTATCTTTAACAAACGAAAGAATATTTTTATCCGCAATATCTATAGGTTCTCTTCCGAGAAGCTCATCGGGTGTTATGTCCCTGACCTTGCCGATGAAATCATTTTCTTCAAAAATATCGGTGAGATAAGGAAGAATTTTTACTGTGCAAGTCGTTTTGGCACATTCTTCCAATATGTACGAACGCTGTTCATTGGTAGCTGAAGGAATTGCAATATAGACAGTTTCTATTTCATTTTCATCGCATATTCTTTTTATATCTTTAATTCTGCCAAGAACCCTGACACCGTCAATGCTTCTGTTCAGCTTCTGAAGATCATCATCTGCAAAAGCTATCGGATTAAGGCCGCAGGCAGGATGTGCCAGTATTTCGCCGAGCATTCTTGACCCTGCCTCACCCGCGCCGACAATGAGAAGACGTTTTCCGTTTTCGTTCATCTTACGGTTATTGAAAACTTCTCTGTAAATAATTCTTGAAAAAACAAGAAGTAAAGATGAAACCAATGCCGCAAAAACACAATAAATAACCGGTACCGCATCGTAATAAACATTAAGAATTAAGCATGATATTGCCCCTCCGAGAAGAGAAACGAGAAATACCTTCAGATAATCTCTGCCTCCAGAATACCGCCATATAACTCTGTTAACCTTAAACAACAGAAAGCAGAATAAATAAACCGATATTACCACCGCAAGCCCTGCAGCATAGCAGTAAAACGGGAGCAATTTTTTTCCCGAAAAGGTATCAAACAACAGAACAAATATATATACTGCACCGATAACCGACATATCGATGAGATACAAAATCAGATCTCTGTTCAGAAATCTGCCGCTTTTTTTCATACCCAAGCCTTCATTCCATAAATAAAATTTGTTACATTAATTAATAAATATATCATAATATTACTTTATTGTCAAACCGAAGCAAGCTCTTTCTTTGCCCTTTCAACCTCTTCGGAACGTCTTTTTCTGAGTTCCTCTTCAATGAATTTTCTTTCATCTTTATCATCTTTAACAAAGATAATAACAGCAAGATAAAGGACCGCACCGACAATGGGACCGAGGATAAACATCGGCCACTGCCATTTCATAAACACAGCGTTCTGAGCGGTCATTGCAAGGTTCTGATTATATCCGACGAGAGTAAGCAATTTACCGTTGATGAAGAGCGCAATCGCATCGCCGACCTTCGTTGCAAAATTTTGCATAGAGAAGGTGATTCCCTCGGTGCGCTTACCTGTCTTATATTCAACATGGTCTATCGAATCGCTCATAAGGGAACGGTGGGCAATATTAACCATGGATGCGGGAATACTCTGAAGTCCCATAAGAACAGCGACAATCACTATATTCCATATATTTTTGAAGCCGACAAAATACGATATAATTCTCAGTACTATTGAAGAAACCTGAGCAAGAATAAGAACCCTTTTCATGCCGCCGACTTTGTCAACTATTTTGGTTGCGGCGAACTGCGCAAAAGTACCGGGTGCACCGGTAAGCAAGCCGTAAACAAACTGAGTTGTACCGCCGCCGATTTCCGTACCGCCAATCTTATAGGAAACCTGGCTTTCAAAGAAATATGCCCAAGGAACGGAAAGCTTGATATATTCAAGAATTCTTGCAAGCGAAATAAGCAGCATTGTCTTGTTATGCCGCAGAACAAAAATCGCTTCAAACAGGCTCTCTTTTTCTTTTTTCTCACTTTTGACCGATTCCTGCATTTTATATGCCGACATCGAAATAAGCTGACCGCCGAGTCCGAGAACCAATGCCGCACCGAAGAAAAAAGATTTATCCGTTGCACCGAAATTATTGATTGCAATATCCTTCACAAGGGGTACAAGACCGGCAAGTGCGCCGCCTGCCGTAACACCGATTGCAGTCCATTGGGCCGCCCTTGCACGTTCCTCGGAGCGCGGTGAACTCAGCGCAAGCATTCCCCAAAGAGCGACATCCTGCATCGAATAAACCAAATCCCACATCAGATAGAGAACAAGAACATACAAAATTGCCTTTTCTCCGCCGAAATTCCAATCCTTAAACATAAGCAGGCTGATAACGCCTATGATTGCAGGGAGATAAATCAAATAAGGACGAAGCTTTTCACCGGTTTTTTTGAATGTATGTCTGTCAATGAGAGCACCGATAATCGGGTCATTGATTGAGTCCCACAATCTGCTTATACCCGTTATCAATCCGACCGCATCGGCACTTATTTTCAACACATTGTTGCAAAAATAGAACAACCAGCCGTTAATGAAACCATAGTTCATATTCTGACCTGCAATACCTGCAGAATATGCAAACAGATTTCGGTTGGGTATTGCTCCATTCGTTTTTACATCAGACGCACTTGAAGTTTCTTTGCTCATATTCAGACCTCCCTTATTTGAATTTATTATAACATATAATGTAAATAAAAGCAACAATGTCAAATTTTATATATTTAACACGCATATAAAATGAGTCAAACCGCAAAATATATTACATTTCACCAATCTTCTGTACAATATTTAGAAAATTCTTAATAATTTAACCCTTGATTTTTAGAATTTGAAATGTTAAAATACCAACTGTTTTGTGCATATAATGAAAAAATGGGGTGTTTATCTTTTGACTAAAACATTTTATGATGTCAGACAGATTAAAGATTTAAGAGATTTGATAACACAGAGCGCCAAGCTCTACAGCGACAGACCCGCTTTCGACGTTAAAACGAGCGAAGGCGATCTTTATGAAATCACATACAAAACCTACTTTGAACAGATTCAGGCACTCGGAACAGCTCTTACCGATATGGGACTTACCGGAGAAAAAATCGCTGTCGGCGGCGATAACTGCTATCAGTGGTGCCTTTCATATATGGCAACCGTAACCGGTGTCGGCGTTATTGTTCCCGTTGATAAGGAGCTTCTTTTTGATGATATAAATAATATCCTCAACACAGCCGACGTTAAACTTTTCTTCTGCGACAAGAAAATAGCAAGAAAGCTCAACGCAAGAAAGGACGAGCTGAAGAAAGACCTTATTATTGTTGCGATGAACTGCAAAAAAGAAGAGGGCATTCTTCATGTTGATGACCTTGTTGAAAAAGGTAAGGAACTTCTTGCAAGCGGTGATAAGCGTTATCTCAACGCTGAAATAGACCCCGAAAAAATGTGTTCACTTCTTTTCACTTCGGGTACAACCGGCATGTCAAAGGGTGTTATGCTCTGCCACAGAAACTTCTGCTATGAAGTTATGTCGGCAATGAGCGTTATCAAAATTTCACCCGACGACTGCGGAATCTCAATGCTCCCCCTTCACCACACATATGAAAGCACAATTATTCTTTTCTTTGCTCCCTATTGCGGTGCAAAAGTAACCTTCTGCGACGGCTTTAAGTATGTTCTCAAAAACATGAAGGAATTCAATCCCTCTGTTTTCGTTGCCGTTCCTCTTCTTCTTGAAACAGTTCACAGAAGACTTATGAAGGCTATCAAAAACAAGCCTCACGGCGAAACGCTTTTCAAGGTAGGCAAGGTTCTTGTTAAGGCGGCAGCAAAGGTCGGCATAGACCTCAAGAAGGTATTTTTCAAAGAAATTATCGACACATTCGGCGGCAACATGCGACTCATCATCTGCGGCGCTGCACCCATTAACCCCCAGATTCTCAAGGATTTTGAAGCATTCGGCATTCAGATTATCTTCGGCTACGGCCTTACTGAATGCGCTCCCCTTGCAATTATTAACCACGATAAGCTTCATATGGCTGAATCGGTCGGTGAACCCATTCCCGGCAGCGAAGCAAAGATTCTCAACCCCGACCCCGAAACGGGCGTAGGCGAAATCTGCGTAAGAGGCGGCATGGTTATGCTCGGCTATTACAATAACCCCGAAGAAACAGCAAAGGTTATTGATGAAGACGGTTGGTTCCACACAGGTGACCTCGGTTATGTTGACAAGCAGGGCCATTACTATATCTCGGGCAGAAGCAAGAACGTTATCGTTACCAGCAACGGTAAAAACATCTATCCCGAAGAGCTTGAATCTCATCTCAGCACGGATACAAGAGCCGGCGAAAGCCTTGTTATCGGTGATGAAAACAAGAAGGGCGAAACAATCGTTGCCGCAAGAATTTTCCCCAACTTTGAGGAAATGAAAGACAGATACGGCAAGGATGCCGACGAATATACAGACGAAGAACTGCACGACATCATGGACGAGGTTGTTCAGTCCGTCAACGAAAAGCTTCCCCCCTATAAGAGAATCGTTGACTTCAAAATCAGACGCACAGAATTCGTCAAGAACACAACCTCAAAAATCATGCGTCACAAGAATAAAGACTAATTATTCAGCCGTGCATTCTTATGAGTGCACGGCAATCATATTTAAAGGAGGAAATTTATGGGAAAGAAAAACGGATTTTTCAAAAAAGCGGCAATCACGGGCGCTGTTGCAGGCGTTGCCACCGCAGCAATCGGCAATTGGTTTACAGAAAATTTTCTCAGCCGAAACGGCATAAAAAAAGCAATTGAAAAAAGTTCGGTTATGCCGTCAGAAGACAGTGCATGTTTTTACGAAAGCGAAGAAGCAATTGCGGGAATTGAGTTTTACAGAGAAAAACCATGCGACGAAATATATCTTTTCAATAAAGAAGGAGTCTGCCTTTACGCCGATTATTATGAAAACGAAATCCCGAGCAATGTATATGTAATCTCGTGCCACGGTTTTACTGGAATTCCTTCACAGAACAGCATTTTCACAAAGCATTTCTATGAAATGGGATACAACGTAATTCTTCCGTATCTCAGAGCGCACGGAAAAAGCGAACACAATTATTGCACCATGGGCTGGCTTGAAAGGCTTGACATCATCGACTGGATTAATTATATCATCGACAAAAATCCGGCTGCAAAAATCATTCTTCACGGTGCATCCATGGGTGCGGCAACGGTTATGAACGCAACGGGCGAAAACCTCCCCGCAAATGTTAAGTGTTGCATTGAAGATTGCGGTTTCACCTCTCTTTGGGATCAGTACTGCATTCAGATAAGGGAAATGACAAAAATTCCTGCCGACATCATTCTCAACATTGTCAATACGGTTGCCAAAAGAAAGCTGAAGTTTGATTTCAAGGAAAACTCACCGCTTGAGCAGATCAAAAAATCAAGCACTCCCACCCTTTTTATCCACGGCGATAAAGACTCGGTTGTCCCCTTCTGGATGCTGCAGCCCCTTTATGAAAATGCAGAATGTGAAAAGGAAAAACTTATTGTTTCAGGTGCAACTCATGCTGCATCGGGTTATGTTTATCCCGAGATATATTGGAGTGCGATTAAAAAATTTATAAATAAATATCTCTAACTAAAAAATATCACCCATAAGTTTTGCAAACGCAAAATTTATGGGTGATATTCAATTCACTTAATTTTTGCAACCCACGAAAACTCAAACCGACCGTCTTCGGAAAGATGCTGAATCTCTCTTTTCTTTGAAATATCGTCTTTAACATCTCTGTCGTCATTGATGCCGTACCAAGGCTCAATGCAGACATAGGGTGCGCCGGGTTTTGCCCAGATACCGAGTACGGGACAGTCTCCGAAGGTGAACTCCACTTCGTTTTCACCTTTAATGGTAAGCTTCTTTGATTTGATGCCCGAAAGAATAAGCGCATCCTTCTTGAAAATATCTTCGGTAATCACGATTTCCTTTGAATTCTCAATAACGGGAAACTTTTCGGGAATAAGAAGATTATCGCTGTCTATTCGTTCTGTTTCAAGAGTTTCGGGCTGCTCAAACTCAATGACATCGCCTATATTGCAATTAAATCCGGGATGTGCGCCGATTGAGAAATACATTTCACCGTTTGTTTTGTTAATAACCGTCATTGTGTTCACAAGTGACTTCTCTTTAAGCTCGAATGTAACAAGAAGTTCAAACTCGAACGGATAGCTCTTGAGTGTATTTTCATCGTTTTCAAGGCTGAAAACCGCTTTTGCACCCTCACACTCTTTAACATTGAAAAGCAGCTTTCTCGCAAGTCCGTGCTTCGGCATCGTATATTCAACGCCGTTATAACGGAATTTATCGTCAATAAGCTGACCGATAACAGGAAAAAGTACGGGTGCCTGACCGTACCAGATATCGGGATTGCCCTGCCATATGTATTCCTTGCCGTTTTCCTTGAGTACAAGAGAATGGAGCTGTGCACCCATATCATCAATTTCACATGTCAAAAATTCATTTTCAATTTTATAAAACATAATTCATTGCTCCTTTAAAATTATATTTTATAATTTATCACAAATTTCTCAAAAATGCAACATCACAAATCTCTTTTCAGCGTTCTGAGATATTTTTTCTGTTCATCGGTTATACGATAGCTTTCAATCGCTTTGCGGATTGTTTTGTTATGTGTATCGGCGTCAAGTCGGTTATTTTCAAGAAACGGAATAACGGCATCATAATGCTTTGCAAGCGCCGTCGCAAAATACCATGCAACCATCATTTTTATGTAATACTCATCTGAACGTATTTCCGCAACCATTTCCGGAAAAACGATGCTGAATTTTTCATCAAGATAAAAACACATCAGCATTCCGATTGCAAAGCGAACAGTGTATGTTTCATCTGATTTCAGCCATATTTTAATTTGTCCTAAAAGTTCCGTGAGATGATTTTTAAATATTTTCGGTCGCATCATATCACACGTTGCCCAATTATCAACATAAGGCAAAAATCTGTTAAGCTCATTAATACAAGTATCGTGATCCTTGATTGATTCAATAAGAAATGCATGCAGATTGTTTTCTTCATAATATTTATGAGGCAATATTTTCATAAATGTTCCCGAATGAGGTGTTTTTGATATTTCCTTTGCAAACTTTCTCAACTCGGGAGTACGTACTCCGATAATTAATTCTTTTGATACAGTCGGCATAAGCCTTGAATGGAAATCACGGTATTTCAAATCCTGCATTTCAAAAAGTCTTTTGAGGATGTGTTCATCTGTCATTTGTATCACCGATATAATTATACATTGTCTGAAATTTATTTCAAGCACAAATCATTACGGATACCTGAATTATGCAAAAACGCCACATAAGAAACGTAAAATTGTTGTATCAAAAACAAAAAATTACTATTGATTTATATATAATTTTATATTATAATATTATGGAATTTGATTTTGGGTGTGATTAAATGAAAAAAACAGAAGAATTCATTGAAATAGATGTTCTCCGACTTTTGAAAGCAGTCTGGCAAAAAATATGGGCTGTTATCCTTGCAGCAATCATATTCGGCTCAGCAACATTCGGTTTTACATATCTTTTCATTGAACCGACTTATGAAGCGAAAACACTTCTTTACGTTAACAACAGTAATTTCTCTGTCGGCAATACAAGCTTTAATATTTCAACATCATCGCTCAGCGCCGCACAGGAACTTGTTAATACTTATATTGTTATCCTTAAAGCCAGAACCTCTCTTAATGAGATAATTGAGTATGCCGAACTTAACAGAAGCTACACCGAGCTTCAGAACATGATTTCGGCAGCCCCCGTTAACTCAACGGAAATTTTTGAGGTTGTTGTTACAAGTACTGATCCTTCAGAATCCGAAAAAATTGCCAATGCGATTGCAACGTTACTCCCCAAGAGAATTGCCGAAATTGTTGACGGCAGCTCGGTAAGAGTTGTTGACTACGCAATCGTTCCGACCTCACGTTCGGGACCAAGCTATGCCCAGAACACTTTTATCGGCATGGTTTTAGGCGTTTTAATTTCCATGGCAATAATTATTATACGTGAACTCTTTGATGTTTTCGTAAGAGAAGAGCAGTATCTCAGCCAGACTTATCCCTACCCGATACTTGCCGCTATTCCCAACATGCGCAACTCAAAATCAAGCGGATACTATGCTTCGGACTACAGTTCATCTTCGAATAAATAATCTGCAGGAAAGGAGAAATATTTATGAGTTTGATAAGGAAAAACACAAAAAACAGCAGTTCATCAAAATCCGGAAACACTCTTGACGGTACCGCCATATGCGAGAAAATGAATTTTGCGGCATCGGAAGCTTATAAAAGACTCAGAACCAATATTCTTTTTTCATTTGCAGATAATACAACCTGCCGTGTTGTCGGAATAACAAGCGCACTCAGAGGCGAAGGCAAAAGCGTTACGGCAATCAACACTGCATACACCATGGCACTTAACGGAAAAAAAGTTCTTCTTATCGATGCCGATATGCGTATCCCATCAATCAGCAAAAAACTTGACTTGAATAAGGGAAACGGACTTTCCAATCTGCTTGTCGGTCTTGACAAGGTAACAGAAACCTTTCAGAGATACAACTGTTCAAACAGCGACATCGGTTTTGACATAATTCCCGCAGGCGATCTGCCGCCCAATCCCGCAGAGCTTCTCGGTTCAAAAAGAATGTCATCCCTGCTCAATTCACTCAAGCAGCATTATGACTATATTTTCATCGATCTTCCCCCCATTTGTGCCGTATCTGATGCTCTTATTGTTTCAAAGGTAACCGACGGAATGATTGTTGTTGTCCGTCAGGATTATTGCAGAACTGATACACTCAAAGACACCGTAAATCAGCTTGAATTTGTTGAAGCAAATATCATCGGATTTGTTTACAACGGTGCATCGGACGGAAGCGGCGCTTACGGTAAATACGGTAAATACGGAAAAAACAGCAAATACAGTAAATACTACTCCAAATACTACGGAAGCGATTATAAAACTCCCGAAAGCTACGAGAAAAAGGAATCGAAATGATTGATTTTCACTCACATATACTTCCAAAAACAGACGACGGAAGCTCAAGCATAAACGAATCAATTGAAATGCTGACTTTATCGAAACAGCAGGGCATTAATTATATTGTTTCAACCTCGCATTTCTATGCCTCTGACGAGAGTCCATCTGATTTTCTTCTGAGGCGAAATTCCGCTTATCAAAAGCTTAACGAAACAATTGAAGGCTCCTCTCTTCCAAAAATCATTCCGGGTGCTGAGGTCGGCTATTTTGAAGGAATGAGTGACTGCGATGAACTGAACAAGCTGATAATTACAGGGACTCCTCTTCTCATGGTAGAAATGCCGGTTTGCCGATGGTCCGAGCGAATGCTTTGTGAGCTTGAAGCATTATACGAAAAGCAGGGAATCATTCCGCTCATAGCACACATTGACCGATATATCAAACTTCTTCA
Source organism: Clostridia bacterium (assembly GCA_017410195.1). Classification (GTDB taxonomy): domain Bacteria; phylum Bacillota; class Clostridia; order Oscillospirales; family Acutalibacteraceae; genus CAG-177. Next base: position 184,376 of record JAFQRF010000023.1, read on the forward strand.
TGATAAAAAGCTTGCCGATAAACTTAAAGGTCTGCCCGTTCTGATTCAAGCAAACGCAAGTTTTTTTATTGATAAAAAAACATCGAGAACAGCTTTTTCACTTCTTGCAAAAGAAAAAATTCATCTTCTCGGTTCGGATTGCCATAACATAACCACTCGCAGACCGAATCTCGGAGAAGCGTGCAAAGCCATATCCGACAAGCTCGGTAATGATGCCGTTAACAAAATCCGTTCTAATGGAAGGCTCGCTTTTTCACAAAAGAAAACCTCATTGGAGGAACTTTTCATATGAAATCAAAAAATTCATTGATTGTTCTCGGTGTTGTTTTTGCAGTCATTTGTGTTATCTGCATTTTTTTGGCTGTTTTTTTTGAAAAAGAAACTAACATACCCAATCCGAGTGTTTCAACAGATTTTTCCGCAACCAAAGCATCTGAAGCTTTCAGCGAAAGCATAAAATATGAAAGCCCGATTGATTTTGCATCGATAAAAAAAGAATCGCCGGATGTTTTTGCATGGCTCAACATCAACGGAACTGATATTGATTATCCCGTTGCATTTCACGAAGGCGATAATTCATATTATCTCAGACGTGATATTTACGGAAACTATGACCGTAACGGCACCTTGTTTATTGAGGATTACAATAAAACAGATTTCAATGATCCCGTAACAATCATTTACGGTCACCACATGAGTTCGGGGGCGATGTTCGGTAAACTTCAGGAAATATACACTAACCCTGAAACTTTTTTAAAATTTAATAAAATAACGGTATATTTGCCTGAAAATGAACTTGTTTACCGCGTTTTTTGTGCCGTACCGCTTGACAATTCTCATATTTTATATTATCATAATTTTAATAATAAACTGATTTTTGAAGAATATTTTAAAGAAATATATTCAACGCGTTCGCTTATTGCGGTTTTTGACGAAACAGTCAGCATTACACCGGACGACCGTGTTCTTATGCTTTCAACATGCTTTGAATCCGATTATTCCAGAAGGTATGTTGTCATGGCTGTTTGCGAAGAAGATATATAATAATTTTTTTGGAGATGATGTATATGAAAAAAGCAATTTCTCTTGTACTTTCCATTCTTATGGTATTAAGCCTCAGCGTTGCTGCTTTTGCCGCTGAAGGCGATTTCAGACCCAGCGTCGGTTCAAAAGACCATCCCGTTATCGTACCTCAGGATTTTAAAGGTATCTTCTTTGATGCTCTTATTCTCGATGAAGATAACGAGGTTGTGGAAGGCATTCATCTTGTAACAGGTGAAAAACCCGACGGTCAGATTATTGTTACTGCATATTCGGAAATTGAGGTCGCTAACGAAAGAGTTAATGTTGTTTACATGCAGACCTCATACGAAGAAATTCTTGATGCAAGAAGTCTCAAAGAGCTCAACGAACTGATTCCTGCAGGAATGATTGTCCGCGATTTCTTTGATATTACTCTTGTCGGCACATATCAGGATATTTTCAAGGAAGGCAAAAAGCTTCAGATTAGATTTGACATAAGCGCAAGCCTTAAAGAAAAAATCATGGCTCTCACCCGTTGCTCCGACGAAAGCGGATGGGAATTCGTTGAATCAGTAACAATAAATCCGGACGGAAGTATCACTGTTGTTTTCGATAAGCTTTGCCCCGTTATTTTCCTTACAGAAGATACCGGTGCTGTTCAGTCCCCTGCAACATCAGATATCAACACTACAGCTCTTTGGGTACTTGCTGCCATTTTCGGCATGGGTTCCGTTTGCCTGCTTATTATTGCTTCAAAGAAGCGTGCAAGTGTTAAATAATTAAGCAATTACAATTTAAGATTTTAAGGTGAAGCGCTATGAAGGGTATAAAAAGTTCAACTTTTAAGATCCTCGCAGCGCTTTTTACTGCGGTAATTATTCTTGCAGTTCTTTTTATCGGAATGACCAAAGCAGAAGATTACATTGTGGAAAAAGCGGATGCGAGCAACCTTTCTTCACTGCCAAGCAGTTCCTACGAAGAAAAAAATTATATTCATTACGAAGGCAATAAATATAAACCGAAGAATTACATTGATACCGTTCTTGTTCTCGGTATCGACAGCTTTGGCAAGGTTTATGAAAGTGCATCATACAATAATTCCAATCAGGCGGACTTTATTGCTCTGCTTATATTTAACGATAATGATAAAACATGTACTGTACTCCAGATAAACCGTGACACAATTGCCGAAATTCCCGTTCTCGGTTTAACGGGCGAAAAGGCAGGTTCAATTACCGGACAGTTGGCTCTTGCTCACACATACGGAAACGGTCTTGAACTCAGCTGCAAAAATACGGTTAAGGCAGTTTCGAACTTCCTTTATCAGGTTGAAATTGAAAATTATCTTTCGCTTAATATGGATGCCGTTGCTGCACTGAACGATGTTGTCGGCGGAGTTGAGGTTGAAATTCTCGAAGATTTTTCAGAGCTTGATTCTTCACTCGTAAAAGGAGAAAGGGTTCTTCTCAGCGGTCAACAGGCATTAACTTATGTTCGAGGCAGAGGAAATGTAGGCGACCAGACCAATATTTCCCGAATGAGCAGACAACGTCAGTATATGGGAGCATTTGCATCAAAGCTTAAGAATGCATATGAATCAGACGAAGAACTTATTCTCAACGCTTATAACGCGATTGCCGATTATACCGTAACTGATTGCTCCATAACGGTTTTGTCGGACACAGCCGAAAGACTTTCATCATATGAAATCAAAGAAATAATTACTCCCGAGGGCAATATCGTTGAAAGCGAAGAATTCATTGAATTTCACGCAGACGATGCAAAATTAAAAGAACTTGTTATAAACTTGTTTTATGATAAGGTAAACGAATAAAAATCAGCAGCAGTAATCGTTCGGAATTACTGCTGCTTTTTATCAATATTTTCTCCAGACCATACGGTCAACAATACCTGTATAGCTTTGAATTATCTTAACAACCTTGGTCGAAACATTTTCTTCAATATAATCCGGAACGGGTATTCCGAAATCTTGATTCAGATTCATTTCAACCGCTGTATCAACAGCGTTGAGCAATGATTTTTCATCTATTCCCGCAAGCACAAAGCAGGCTTTATCGAGAGCTTCTGGACGCTCCGTTGATGTTCTGATGCATACAGCAGGAAAAGATTTTCCTATTGAAGTAAAATATGAGCTTTCCTCAGGAAGGGTTCCGCTGTCCGAAACAACCGCAAATGCGTTCATCTGCAAACAATTATAATCGTGAAAGCCGAGAGGCTCATGCTTTATCACTCGGCTGTCAAGAACGAACCCACTCTCATCAAGCCGCTTTTTACTTCTGGGATGGCACGAATAAAGAATCGGCATATCATATTTTTCAGCAAGCTTGTTTATTGCTCTGAAAAGTGAAAGAAAATTCTTCTCAGTATCAATATTCTCTTCTCTGTGTGCAGAGAGGAGAATATATTTTTTCTCTTCAAGTCCGAGCTTTTTGAGTATGTCACTTGTTTCGATTTCTGCAAGGTTTGCACTGAGAACCTCAGCCATCGGCGAACCGGTAACATAAGTTCGTTCTTTGGGAAGTCCGCATTCAGCAAGATAGCGCCTTGCATGTTCCGAATACGCCATGTTGACATCAGAAATGATATCAACAATTCTTCTGTTGGTTTCCTCGGGAAGGCACTCATCCTTGCATCGGTTACCTGCTTCCATGTGAAATATAGGAATATGCAGACGTTTTGCGGATATTGCCGAAAGACATGAATTTGTGTCGCCGAGAATAAGAAGAGCATCGGGCTTAACCTGACTCATCAATTTATAAGAACAATTGATGATGTTGCCAACAGTTGCACCTAAATCATCGCCAACTGCATCCATATATACCTCAGGATTCTCCAACTTTAAATCGCGAAAAAAAACACCGTTAAGGTTAAAATCATAATTTTGTCCCGTATGAGCAAGAATGCAGTCAAAATATTTTCTGCATTTGTTTATTACGGCAGAAAGCCTTATTATTTCAGGTCTTGTTCCCACAATAATAAGAAGCTTGAGCTTACCGTTATTTTTGAAACTGATATCAGAATAATCAAATTTTATATTCATAAAAATTCCCTTTTCATCAGATTTATACTTTTTCAAAAAAGGTATCGGGCTTATCAGGGTTAAAGCTTTCGTTTGCCCACATAACCGTTACCAAATCTTCGGTATCACTTAAATTAATTATGTTATGGGTATAACCCGGCAGCATATGAACAGCCTCGATTTTTTCACCGCTGACCTCAAAATTCATAATCTCATCGCTGCCGATTCTGCGCTGCTGAATAAGCGCCTTGCCTGAAACAACGATAAAGAACTCCCATTTTGTGTTGTGCCAGTGCTGTCCTTTTGTTATTCCCGGCTTAGATATGTTAACGCTGAGCTGCCCGCATTTTTCTGTTTTGAGAAGTTCGGTAAATGAGCCTCGGTCATCGCAATTCATTTTAAGAGTGAAAGATGCTTTTTCTTTCGGAAGATAACTGAGATATGTCGAATAAAGCTTTTTTTCAAAACTATTATAGGGTATTTCGGGCATCATCAAAGTCTTTGACTGAGCTTTGAAACTATTTAACAGATCAACAATTTCACCAAGAGTAACACAATGAGTTGTTAATGCGCAACAGAATTTTCCGCTTTCATCAACAATTGTTTTAATTCCGTCAAAAGAACAATGATGCTCTTTACCCTCAAGCGCAAGAAGCATTTCATCAACCAAATCATCAATATAAAGCAATTCAAGGCTGACAGACGGATCATTAACTGTTATAGGCAGATCATTTGCTATATTGTTGCAAAAGGTAGCAACAGCTGAATTATAATTTGGTCTGCACCATTTTCCGAAAAGATTCGGAAAACGGTAAACCAAAACTTTTGCACCCGTTTCTTCGGCATATTCAAAAAGGAGATCCTCCCCTGCTCTTTTGCTTCTGCCATACTCACTGTCATATCGTCCGATGCAGGTTGCCTGAATGGAGCTTGAAAGCACAACAGGACAGGTGTTCCTGTGTTTTTTTAGTAACCCGAGAAGCTTATCAGCAAAACAGCAGTTACCTTGCATAAATTCTTCAGGATTCTGAGGACGGTTAACGCCAGCAAAATTAAAAACAAAGTCCGCATTTGCACAGTATTTATCAAGCTCACGCTCAGAAGAATTGACATCGAAACAATATATTTCTTCTATATTTATATCGGGATGTGTACGGTCTTTTCCGTCACGGATATTTTTTAATGCCTCTGTCAAGTTTTTCCCGACAAACCCCTCGGCACCTGTAATAAGTATATTCATAAATCATCACCCGGGCTGGTTGGCATCAAGCCACGCATCAAAATCTTCTGTATTTTCAAAGCTTTCAAAAAACAGCTCTTTATCCGAATTGGATAAGGCAAGATATTCTTCCCACGTATAATCAGCAGGCTTTTTTTCGCCGCTATTCCACGGAAGAGCATCATTCTGTGCTTTTGTTGCCCATTCATCAAATTCTTCCGAATTTTCAAAGCTTTCATAAAACATTTCTTTTTCTGAATTGGATAAGGCAAGATATTCTTCCCACGTATAATCAGCAGGCTTTTTTCCGCCGTTATTCCACGGAAGAACATCATACTGTGCTTTTGCTATCCATTTATCAAACTCTTCCGAATTTTCAAAGCTTTCATAAAACATTTCTTTTTTTGAATTGGATAGCGCAAGATATTCCTCCCATGTATAATCGGCAGGCTTTTTTCCGCTGTTTTCCCATGGAAGAAGACTTTCAATTTCATCAAGAATCATCCCGTTTGTTGTATCTTCCGCATAATCGGTATTATCAGAAGATCTGAAAAGCAACAAAGCGACAACAACCGCAATTAC